>NZ_RJUB01000010.1 GCF_024343615.1 Ferruginibacter sp. HRS2-29
TTAATACTAACTCTTGTATGTTGACGACAATTTGCGAAATACAATAAATATAAAATATGAAAGCTATTATTTTTCTTTTGTTATTACTTGGTACATACATTCCTTTTCATGAGTTATCTATAAATAATATCGATAATGAAACTGTAAATTTTGAAGACTTTGCAGGAAAAAAAATTTTGATAGTAAATACAGCTTCAAATAGCGCTGATTCCTCACAGTTTAGACAATTAGAAGAGCTATATCAATTGTACAAAAATCAGCTGATTATTATCGCTGTTCCTTCAAATGATTTTGCTAATGAGCCGTTAGAGGAAAACGAAATAAAATCCTTATTGGAAGAGCGATATGATGTGCATTATCTAATCGCCAAAAAACAAATTGTAAGAGATACAATAGGTTGTTCTCCGTTATATCAATGGATAACCCATAAGAATAAAAATGGAATGACAGATAGTAATGTGCAGGGTGATTTCTCTAAATACCTGATAAATGGAAGTGGGCAGATAATCGGAATATTTTCAAATCAGGTAAAACCATTAGACGAGGTTTTACTAACAGCAATAAAAAATTAACAGCAAATATTAATAAATATATTCTATGCTTAAGAAATTAATTGTTTGTGGAATTCTATCAGTAGCTTCCTTTAGCATATATGCACAAAACCTTCCATCTGGAGTAACGGCACCAGCTTCCGCGACTGCAAAAAAATTACCACCGGCTTTTGCCGGTTCTCCTACGGATAATTATCTAAGGACTTTTGTGCCACAGGTACCTATACAAGATTCTTCTCTAATTAAAATAACTACGTCTGTAGATAGCGTTTTAACAACAATTAGTTTTGCAGATAGTTACGGAAGAAATATTCAAACTGTTGCTAAGCAAACATCTCCCAATAAAAAAGATAATGTAACCACAACTTTTTATGATGAGTTCGGTAAGACCTCAATAGAGTATCTTCCATTTGCTTCAACATCCAATGACGGTGTTTTTAAAACCAATCCTTTTCAACAAGATTCAACCTTTTACAAAGGTATTTTTAGTAATGAACAAATATTTTATAACCAAACCTTATATGATGGTTCACCTTTAGGCATTACAGTTAAAAACTTACCACAAGGAAACAGTTGGGGAGGTGCCGGTATTGGCATTACTTTTGGCCACAGAGCAAATACTATTGCAGATAGTGTAGTGCAATGGGTGATATCAATAAACACAGAAGATGATGTTCCAGTTAAGAGTGCTTTTTATTCTGCCGGAATATTACAAGTAGAAGAGATGACCGACGAACGAGGAATTAAAGCTGTCAAATATATTAATGAAAGAGGTCAAATCATATTATCCAAAACACAACTGGCCTCTAGTCCTGGAACAGCTCATGTTGGATGGCTTTGTACTTATTACGTTTATGATGAAATAGGGAAGCTACGAATGGTAATTCCTCCCAAAGCAACTGATGCGTTGAATAGCGTTTCAACAAACTGGAATTTTAGTACCACACCTTCAATCAATACAAGTCTTTGCTATAGCTATTTTTACGATGATAAGGGACGTTGTACTATGAAACGTATCCCAGGAAAAGGAAAATCTTATACAGCTTATGATTTATATGACAGAGAAGTGATGTCTCAAGACTCTCTTTTAAGATCCACAAATCAGTGGGCATTTGTAATTTATGATTTACAAGGACGACCTAGTTCGGCCGGAGTTATTACGTCAGTATTATCAAAAGATACAATCCTGTCACAAGCAGCGCGAAGCACTGCTTATCCAGTACTAACCGGAACATATACTATACGGAGCCAATCTTATTACGATGATTATAGCTGGATCTACCCATCCGGCACTTCACTAAACAATACCCTTGAAACGTCGAATATAACTGGCAGTAATTTCATTACGACCTACAATTCATCGCCTAAGTTTGCGCAACAAATTGTCACCGGTGGTCGTATTAGAGGAATGCTGACAGGAATGAAAAAAATAATAATTAATACCAGTAATTATTTATTTGATTTGTATTTATACGATGCGAATGGTCATATAATTCAAAAAAAGCAAACTAACTACAGCGGTGGAACGGATGTCAATACTACACAATACGATTTCGTAGGGAGAACGCTCGTAGAACATCAGGCGCATCAAAAAAGTGGAACGCTTGCACAAACACATACTATACTGACTAAGTATTCTTACGATCACATTGGAAGAACCAAAAGTGTTAGTAAAAACTTTGATGGATTGGGAGATAAAACTATCCTTCAGAAAAATTACGACGAACAAGGTCAGTTGCAGGCAAAAGTTATTGGAAACGGAATCGAAACACAAAATTTCACTTATAATATCCGGGGTTGGGTGACGAGTATTAACAAAGACCATGTGAATAATACTAGCCAATCCGCATTTTTTGGCGAAGTCGTTTCTTACGATTATGGGTTTAGCAATAGTCAATTAAACGGAAACAAAGCTGGCATTAAATGGCGGGCAACAGGGGACAGCAATGTACGTGCTTTTGGGTTTGCCTACGATAACCTTAATAGATTAACCGGCGCGAATTACAGTCAGCAAAACTCCGGCAGTTCTAGCTGGACAAATGACAAGGCTGATTTTTCTGTAAGTAATTTAAGCTATGATGCCAATGGTAATATCCTCACTATGAGTCAGCGTGGCTTACAAATAGGCACCTCCGCTTTGATCGATAGTTTAAAATACACCTATTTCACCAACAGTAATCAACTACAAAAAGTTAGTGATTATGCGACTGCTGGAGGAAATCTTGGCGACTTTAAAGATAGCAGCAACACAGGCGACGATTATACTTATGATGCCAATGGTAATATTAACCGTGATTACAACCGGAGGATGCATACTACGTCTAATAATCCCGGTGCAGTTTTTAATAATTTGGATAAGGCTGATAGCATCGTTATAGCTGGAAAGGCCACGACCTATTATTATTATGATGCAGGAGGAGCAATGTTAGGAAAGAAGGTTAATACATATACAGCTTCCGGTAAAGTAGTAAAAAACTACCAGTATCTTGGTGATTTTGTTTATTATAATGATACACTGCAATATGCGATGATTGAAGGTGGCCGTATTAGGTACGCGCAAAAAAGAAATAGTATAACAGGAGCACTGTATTACGCATATGAGTATGACTATTTTATAAGTGATCACATGGGAAATGTTCGCTCAATCGTTACAGAAGGTCGCGACACAAGTACTTATAAAGCCACTATGGAATTGGCAAACCAAACAATGGAGGACGCCTTATTTACTAATGAGTATACTCCAGTAAATACTGTAATAAATAAAGTAAGCGGCTTTGATACGGATACCAGTAATCATCGGATAGTAAAAATTAATTCCTCCGGAAATAAAACTGGTCCCGGTATTGTTTTGAAAGTTATGGTGGGAGATAAAGTTCAAATTAGCAGTTATGCGTTTTATAATACGCCTACCCAAAATCCATCAGGTGTGAATCTGTTATCTGATATTCTTACGTCTCTTACAGGAGGTGTGATCACTAATAGTGGTGGTAAATTATTGCCGGGTAATAGTGCAACCGTAAACTCTGCATTGAGCCCTAATGTAACTAATTTTTTGAATAGCAGATCTTATGATAACTCAAGACCTAAAGCATACTTAAATTGGATTCTATTTGATAACCAGTTCAATTTTGTTTCCAGTAATTCAGGGGTTATGCAGGTCTTATCTGGAAGTAGCAAGCAGGCGCTTGTTCCTGGATTGCAGACAATGAACAAGAGTGGGTATTTATATGTATATGTGAGTAATGAAAGCCCGCAAGACGTATATTTTGATGATATCACAATTAAGCATACAACAGGTGCATTAGTTCAGGAACAAGCATATTATCCTTTCGGATTAGATATGGCAGGCTTAAGTGATAAAGCTCTGATGAAAAAGCCTACGAATTATAAATATAATTCGGGCAGTGAGTTAGAAGATGAGGATGGGCTCAATTATTATAACACATTTTACCGGAAGTATGATCCACAAATCGGCAGGTTTACCGGTATTGATATGCTTGCAGAAAAAACAGCGTCTATCAATTGTTACCAATATGCGAATAATAATCCCCTGCTATTTAACGACCCTTCAGGTGCGGTTTCGGTAAGTTTCAACGACATCCTAAATGTTTTGTTGAATAGTAATTATGGAGGTAGTTGGAGAGGAGGTACACTCATGGTCTTTGGTTCTGAAGGGCAAGCATTTGGAGCAGGAGCAGCATATATGACGGCCAATGGATTATGGGGTAGTCAAGCTGGATGGGCAAATTCTTTTGAAGCGGCTTTGAAAAATTTTGGAGGTGTATATGAAGGTGATGTCAGGAAGGGCTTTCAAAATGGAATTGAATCAATAGTAAAGCAAAGCATTAAGAATGGAAATTATATTAGTGCTGTCATAGCCATTAGAAATTACTACACTGAAATTTTCAAAGTTAATCCCAATTTATACAGAATTGGTACAAACACACAAGGCACCTGGTCTTCAACAGAAAAAGATGAAGATGGTCAATTCTATAGCACATTTGAAAGACAGATGTTAGATGCTTTTGCAAATGGAACTAAATATTCTAATAAATTTGGTTCATTTAATCCGACATTCAATGATATAATAAGATTGGTATATCATGAGATTCAAATCCACAACTCTCAAAATTTGGGCTTGCCTGGTTTCTCCCCTCCCGGTGACAACGTAGCAGCAAGAGCTGCCCGGGAAATGGAAGCCTACTATAGAATGTTCACCGATAATTTTGAGCGTGTTGGCCAAGCTTCATTATCTTACATGACGTATCAATGGGGTATCTTTTTAAATTATGCCACTGTTTTAGGGCAAACAAAGCCATCTTATCAGCTAATGACACCAACTGATCAGACTAAATGGGCAAAACAATATATGCAAATGGTTTTTTTCGTAAACTTTTTTAAACACTAATCATGAAACTGTTATTCATTTTTTTTATTTCAATGAGTTTTTCTGCTGCTGCGCAGAATAGTTCCCTAAAATTAGAAGTAAGTAAAATCCATGATACAATTTCACAAGAGAAGGACTTATCTATATCTCTAAAATTGTTCAACAACGATAAATTGCCTATCATTATTCCCGAGAGATATTTGATTATGAGTGATGATGATTCCTCAGATGTTTCTTACGAAATTGTGTATGTAAACAACGGTAAAATTGAAGCTGTAACTCAACATAAGACTAAATGGAGCATCGATGGTTTTGTTGATTTCGGATACACATTATTACAACCAAATCATTCAAGCGAAATTTCTTTAAATTTAGATTATGTGTACTTCAAGCGAGTAGGGAATTATAAGGTTAGGGCAACTTTTCATGCTGCAAAATTTAATAGGTGCGGAGTAGGAAACGTAATTACCGAATGGGTACCTTTCTACGTGAAAAATGTAAATATTGTGAAGCAATAAAAATAAAAGTACTATGATAGCTAAAAGTTGACCAGCTCATATTGAGATGTTTATACCGAACTTAAAAGCAACATTTATTTATTCGCTATGAGAATAGAAATCAACACAACGCCGGATATTAGCCCTCTCGATTTATGGAATAAAATAAAAGCCAAAATTAGAGACAACATTGTACGCACTTGGGAAATTGTTCGTGATGGAGATGGTAAAGAAGCATTAACACACGTAACAAGTAGCCAGCAATGGTATCGCAAAGCTGCTCTCAAACCTACCATTAACACAAACCCGAGTCGTCTTTTTCTAAGGATAATTGCATTACCAGATGAAGTTATACCCGACCACTATACACAGGCTCTTTATATTGGTCGATTCACTGAAACGCTAATGGAACACTTTAGTACCGATTTTATTAAGCTGGAAACTTTTCCTTAGTATATTTTTATCGTTGCAGGGATTAAGAACTCTACAAAATCGCAAACTGTATAAACTATTCTGGATGTTTTACTAGGCTCTTTAAGAATCTGTTTCTCGTGAAGGAAATCAAATGTTCATATAAAGACGAAGTATATTCCGTGCGTGACGATGGTTCCATCCTTCGTCACCCGCTACTAAATAGGCGTCCACGTCCAACAGATAATAAATGGACATTGGGTAAGCTTAATATTAAAACGGGCTATTTAGAAATTGCTTCAGTCCGGGTTCACCGCATCGTTGCTACCGCATTTCATGGAGATCCACCATCAGGTGAACATGTTGTCGATCATATTGATACTAACAAGCAAAACAATAGACCTGAAAACCTTCGGTGGGTAACACGATTAGAAAATATCTTACTGAATCCAATTACCGCAAGGCGTATTGAGATCATTTGTGGTAGCGTGGAAGCATTTCTTGCGAACCCGGCACAATTCCGGGATAAGTTTCATGACCCAAACTTTGCCTGGATGTGTAATGTTAGTGCTATTGAAGCTCGGCTAAGTTATGAACGACTTTTAGCCTGGTGTAAAAGTGATAAATATCCAACAGGGGGAGCATTAGGGCTTTGGCTTTTCAACCGTCATTACTACCAGCCAGAAGTCTCAGAGTTGACACTATCAAAAACTTCAAATGCCGTGCAACGCAATTGGACAACACCTTCAGAATTTCCTTGCTGTCCTCAGAATTTTACAGGCGAGCCTCTGCAATCTTATTTTGACCAGTTACAAGAACAACTAGTCTTTTGCCAAAATGAAATATACCGGTCATTAGTTTTCAAAAAAGTGCTGGCAAATGGTAATAAATCACTACATGTTCTGACTGAAAATGGTGAAGGCGTAAACAGTATTAAGCGTTGGGCGGTCGCGACAATTACTTTTGAAGATAATAAGTTCGTCCACGAAAGCCTTGGAGCATTTTTTTCAGTGGAAGGTGCTGAAAAAGTATATTGTCTTGCCCAAGGGCTTGAATGGACAGGTGGCGATTCGATTGATGATTACTGTTGACTGTTTTTAACTGGTTAGGTTTTTCAACGCCGACTATGGCACATTCGCCAAACCTATTCTAACTTCATTTCGCTGGAAGATTGTATTAATACGGCAATGTCAGTCCTGGAGGGCTTAATAACAGTTTTAAAAGCATCTTGAATAAATGGAGCCACCCAATATTGTGATCCCTCTTCAGGTTGCATATCCGCTTCAAGATGATCCAAATAATCATCGGAAGACATATAATGCGGTCTTAGAATAAAAAGGTAAGCAAAGTGAAGAACAAATAGGTCTTTTAAATTCTCTGACAACTGATCTAAAAAAGGAATTCTGCTTGTGTAAATCTGATTGTCGTTGATCATGACATACTGAAACAGGTTGTAATGCATGTGATTATTACATATGGTTCTTATTTTCTTATAACGATCATCTTTTTTCAACAAAGTCTCTAATTCATTCAGCCGATCAAAACTTTCAAGATATTTTTTCATCTCCTTATAGGTTGGAAGACCTTCAGTTCCGGTAACCCATCTGTCGATTTTTTCAGCAACACGAATTTCAACATCCAATTCCTTATCCAGATAAGAAATCTCATATGCATTAATAATAATCGAATCATGCAACTTTCTAATCAATGCGTAACTATCATTAATGCGCCCCGCATGCAGAATCATTTCTATTGAATCTAAAGTTCCTTCAATTGAAGACATGATGTGAGTGTCGAGATTAATCAATCCAGGTGTTCCTGAATTTAAATAATTTGCAACGCCAAACGCCAAAGAATTGTAGTATTCAATATAATATTGAAGTTCTTTAAAAACTTTATGGCCGATATAATCAGTGCCTAGTTGAGTATGCTCTGGCAGAATCATATGTATATTTTTTGATTGTGATCGATGATTATAGTTCTTTTTGTTCATTAAAGGTGATGGTCTCTTTTATTCTCATGGTAAAGGATATGCTGTAAGCCTTATCGGGATGATTCTGCCAATTTTCCTTTTTTAGGTTGAGTTCAAGATAATCCAAGGGCATTTGAATATTCCGCTCCTGCTTTATAGCATTAAAAATCTTTTCCGGCATAGGTTTGCCTACAGCCTTTTCGAAAAGTAAATTAACGCATGATAGCAGTTTTTTATTTGCTGAACTTTTTTGTTTCGGGTTAGTAACATTTAACATTAGTTTTAGTTCAGTTGCCTTAATCATATCACCTTTAACGAAATAACTTATTGTATTTGACATCGGCTCTTTATCCACCGCAACGTGATAGGTTGAAGCAGACCATTCATCTTCAAAAATTCGCTCATAGTATTTTGTGACAAGTCCTTCAGAAAGTAAAAAATCTTTCGCTGAATAAGGAGACCAACCTTCTTCCTTTTTGATAATTTTAGGGTTTGCTTCGAGGGCTTTCATCATAGCAAATTCTTCAAAGGACTGTAAAATTTCTTCTTTAGTTGACCGCTGTTGACGTGAAAGAAACCCTGACCATCGTGTCAGATCTTGCGCATTAAGCTTGAATCTCTTTAGAGCCTGCACTTTAGCAAATTTCCTGACGTCATTATTTTGAATAATGAAATCCAGATGAATAAATTTAGACTCATAAGCCATTATAACGGAGAAAAAATAAAGGCAAGGAATAAAAAAAAGTGTAAATAATGCGGGGACAACGAAATCTTGCAAATTGGAAAACGTCGCGAAGGAGCTAAAGTGAAAAACAAGTTGAAAAATCGCGTAAAGAATCAAAGCCAACCCAATCAGAAACAAGACCGACTCTAAAAGTTTTTCCGCAAGTTTATATTTTTTATCGGTTTTTGCATAAGCAAAAACACCTGCTATTAAAAAAAGAAAAGGGACTAAAAACAACTCAATTGCGAAATGGAAAGAATACACATTGACAAAGAATTCGACAATCGCAGTTCTTCCGAATATTTCTTTTACTTCCTTTTTAAAATATCCCGGTTGGCTGTACACATTCTGAGATTTAAATAAGGAAGGGAATGCGGAAAAAATTATCCAAACAACAGAATTTTTAATCTGTGAAAAATCCCACAGTTTAAACTTATATAGTAATAAAATAACGATAGCAGAATATAGGAGGAGGCAGAGATGTACGACCAAAATCTTTTTTGAAAAGAGCAATTTTAAGAGGCCTAAAAAACTTTGCCGTGTGCCTTTTAGAGTAAAAATCCAACCTATGAAAATCATACCCCAAATTGCCGGGCTGAGTTCCCGATTGTTTAAAATTTCTATCAGCTTCATTGGTATATTGATAATTTTCTGAATTTAGATTTTAAGTTTTCCATTTTGAACTGTTGGTAATAATGAAAAGTCGAAATCCGAGAACAAAGAACTTATCCGCATTCGGCTGATCCAAAAGAATCGAGAGGTTGATTGAAACCAATATTATTTATCTATTACTGTGCAACGATGATTCATAAATCAATTCTTTGCTTCACCATACTTTTCAAAATACTTTCTTCAATTTTGATCATATCGTCTAGAAAAAAATCTAATCCTGCTTTCGTCACGATATATACTATAGCAGATTTAGGTTCTTCACGAAAATGATAATTGTAAACCAGTCTTGATAGTGTAGTGTTTCGTAATGTTGTACTATTATCGTCTTCAATTGTCAATTCAAACAGGTCATTAGTTATTAAAACAACTGGGATGTAAATAAAATTTCTGTAATAACTTTCCTCTTCAGACATTTCCCGGCTATTCCATTCAAAAAATTCTTCCTCGGCATACTGTGTTATTTTAGATAAGCCGCTATGCAATTCTTCAGGATGTATAGCCATCAACTCTTCATTTTGTTTCTTTTTTTGAAAACTACAATATTGTGTAAACAACTTTCGTTCTTCGCCTGATGGAAAAAGCTGCTCTTGAAAATCAGAAGCGCCTTCATAGTCGACACCTTTAGGCTTCGTCTGTACAATTTTGAACATTTCATCAAAGTCTGAATTTGGCGTATACTGATACTCTGTTAACAAGACCAAAGGAAGAACGTTATTTTTTATCTCAAAGACAAACTTGATTTTGGCTGAACACCGCTTATTCTTCTTTGTATATCTTCTGTAGTACTCAGCGAGTAGATCAATCTCTCTACTTTTATTGGTAATAGGATCTTTGATAGATTGGTTTGTTTCGACAAAAAAGCCCATCTGTTGTAAATTTTTTGCCGTTTCCGATTCGAACAAATATCCTGATCGAGAGAGTGCTTCTAAAATTTCATTTTTATCCATTCTTCATTGTATTGTGAATAAAAGTTGACCCAATATCTTTCATTACCTTCGGGGCTTAATAATATTTACTGCTAATTGTTCTCATCTGAAAAAAAGTCTCTAATCACAGGAATTTTTGACAATTCCTCATAACAATCGGTTGAATGGATAAATCCAATATTTCTATCATGTGATTTATCAATCAAATTAATAAGTAATTGAAGATTCGTTTTTTGGATGTCAGACAATTCTATTAAATCTTCAAAAATCTCTTCGTGAGACTTTGTGTTCGTGTAAGCTGAAAATTTACCCAAAAGTCCCATAAGAACATCAGAGCATTGGATTAATGGACACGTTTTGGAATCTTCAAAAGAATAATTCTTAACTTCCTCATTTTCGTCCAAAATTCTATATTCCCCCATCATTTTAATTATATCGTCTTCTTTATCAAAAACATGCTGAGAGTTTTTAAATGTATAAACTGGTCTCAGGTAAAAATGTGAAAAATCTCCAATCAAAATACGATCAGTTTCATCCATGATAAAAGGGAGTGACTCTTTCTTTTTTGCTTGCTTTAAAATTTGCCTTAATGATTCTAATCCAAAATGAAACTCCTGGGTATCAATATATCCTTCAAAAAGGGAGGTTAAATCCTCAATGAAACTTGTTACTTTTTCTTTTTTAATATTGGGATAATTGTACAGATTAAAAAGTTCAATGACTGAATCAATTTCAAGTCTGCATAATTTGTATAAATCATTTTTTAGATGATTACTAAAGACCGGCCCGGCAGCTTTTGCCTCTTCTGAAACCGCAATAGCAGAATCAACGATATCAACAATTGACCAATAAAGTAGGTTAAGGCTTGAATAGTGTAGGTACATTTTGCTTTTAAGAATAAAGTCTAAAAAAAGCTGCAATTTTTGAGACTTCAAGCAATCAAGGAACTCTCCCTTTGCTATATGTTTAAATTTAATCTCAACAGAATTCTTTTGTAATTTCAGTCCATCAATAAGTGGCTGCAAATCTGGTGCTTCATCTTCATATAAAAGTCCCCCTAATATAAAGTTTGCTGTGAATGCAGCATTGAAGCCATCCTCCCTGACATGAAACTTTTTTATATTGTTTGTTTCATCATAGTAGAAAGTTAGTGACGCGTCAAAGTCTGCTTCCGGAAACATCATTTTGTTAAACTTTCGTGTGTCGCCGATTGGTAAATCTATCATAAGGCTTTTTTTTCGACTAATAATAATTATCTGATACTTTATACATTCCGTTTTCGATTATGAATCTAAATTTAAAATTTGAGAATTATAATCATCCAAAACATTTGAGGGTAAACTTTTCAAATAAATTTCAGTGGTCTTTAAGCTTGAATGTCCTGGCATAGCACTAATTGCATTAATTGGTACATTGCCCATCATCGCATGGGTGGCGAAAGAGTGGCGACTAACATATCCGGTTAAGTTTTGATCGATATCACAAAGTTTAGCAATATCCTTTAAATTTTCATTTAGAAGCTTTTGAGCATTTAATACATCAAGTTGTTTTTCAGTGGCAGAGTGCCGCTTTATTAAGGGGAAAACATATTTTGATTCACTGTTTAAAGTAATATAGTAATTCAAAATTTCATTAAGGCCTTCTGTGATTTTGATATCATATACTTTGCCTGTTTTCTTTCTTTTATAGTTTATTCTACCATCAATAATATTTTCTTTTCGCAGATAAGCCATATCAGTAAAATTCATCCCATACATTAGATAACTAGCGATGAAGTAATTGCGGGAATGAAAGCAAGTATGAGTAGAAGGCAATTTTAATGAAATGATACGTTTGAATAAGTTATGATCTAAAGCGCGCTTTTTTGTTGCTTGCGTTTTGATCTGGTAGTCAGAAAACGGATAGTATAATTTTTCCACTTTTTTCGCTTTAATAGCCTGATTAAAAATTGATCGTATAGTACGCATATAAACTGCGAGCCCGTTAAGGCCATTTCCCGACGATAAATGATAATTCTCAAACGATTTTAAAAAATCGTAATTAATTTCTTCAAATTTCAAATCCTTAAAAGTTACATCTTTGAACTTTGAAGAGTATTTGACAATATTCGAATTTTTAAAACGACCACCCTGATTCTTTTCCAACGGGTTTCCTTTGTTATAAGTTTTTAACGCAAATAATACCCCTCGATAAGATCGGGCAGTTCCAATACGTTCGGCTTTGATTAAGTCCACTACTAATTCATCGCCAAAATCGTAAAATGATAGGCTCTTTGTTTCCGGATCAATTTCAGTTTTAATATCTTTTAGTGACAGCGGAATGGAAGATGGTTTTGCCTCAATTTTTAGAATCTTATCTAAGGCTTCAGCTTTTTTCTTCTGTATTTCATTATTTAATCGTGTAACATTCGCGGTACCTTTGTAGGATTTTTTTACAACCAATCCTTTTTCATCCCAATCCTCTTTTTTTAGAGAAATGCCAGTTTTCAGTGATGTGGTTTTTCGATTATGAGTCAAACGAAAGATAAGAGGATATGTGCCGTCAGATTTTTGACGACGTGTATCAAGTGAAATTTTGATACTGGTTCCATTCATACGTTGCCCTTTCATGTACTAAATAAACAAAAAATTTGCACGCAATTTGCACGCAAATCATGTTTTTTTATGATTTTACTTGATCAAATATTTTGAATTAAAGTTGGTTATTAAGTATAAAAAACCCAAATTGCACCAAATTAATACAAAATACCTACGACTCTTAATCAGTAGGTCCAGGGTTCGAGTCCCTGAGGGGTCACAATACATTGCCCGATGGTGTAACGGTAGCACAACAGATTCTGATTCTGTTTGTCTTGGTTCGAATCCAGGTCGGGTAACAAAAAAGGACAGATCGCCATGCGGTTTGTCCTTTTTATTTGAATTCTACTCAGCTTTTTGTTTTCATTAAATGATCAGTTTTCTTTTCCAGAAATCGCCATTGCGCACAGCGATTTTTTCCACAAGATCTTTTTCAATCCCTTCGTGTAAAATCTTTTCGGCTTCCTCCATGGGACGGTCAGTGATCACCGCAAATTCTTTGGTAGTAAACGAAGGATAGTTTGAACAGAAATCTTCCAGGCTGTTGCTGAAGATCTTTTTTTCGGCACCGGGACAAAGATCGAGTACAATATTCTCGAACCTGTCAAATGATCTCACTCCTTTCAGCATCCGCTGATCGCCGGCTTCGTTCGTAAAGAATAATGTCGGAAAGCTGCGTACACCCAACGAATGCGCATAATCCAGATCGGCTGCAAATAATTCATTGGCTTTGTCTTTAAGATCTTTTTCAAATAAATCCAGCTCCAGTCCGGCTTCCTTCGCCGCTTCGCGAAGATGTTCCGGACGGGTGATATTTTTTTTCTCCAGGAAGACCATTTCTTTTATCCTCCGGAAAAATTTATCCGCTTTGGCAATATCCTGCATTTTAGCAGCAATGAAAGCGATGGAAGGAGGATAGGATGAATACAATGGATCTTCCAGCCATACATTTCCATCAATCGGCATTTCGAAATATGCACTTACTTCGTCCCAGTGATGCGCCACATCAGAAGGTTTTGCTATCGCGCCACTATTGTATACATCCCATGAAGGCAGCAATCCGCCCATGCGGTATTCGATGTTGAAATGATCGCCATATTCCTGTTTTAGTTTTCGCAACTGAGGCTCGATCCCCCAGCACGAAGAGCAAATGGGATCGGTGAAATAAATGACCTGCAGGGGTTTTTGTTGAGTAACAACAGGTATTTCCACGGACTCATAACTGGAGGTTCCCGGTATTTCACATACACCGGTTTGGGGGTCGCACAACAAAGGATTGGTGTTTTTTATAGCCATTTTATCATCTATTTTTGCAATGCAAAGTTCAAGCCTCTTTAACAGTCAAACAATAAGTCAGAAAAAACTGACTATGCAATAACCATGAGTGCAGCACCAACACCACCCAATACGCAAGGTTGCCCGGCCGAAGAAACATTGAAACTGGTTTCGGGAAAATGGAAAGCAATGATCCTCAAACTTGCCGTGGATGCGCCTTTGAGGTTCAATACCTTACTAAAACAATTACCTGGCTCCAACAAAGAATCGCTTTCAAACGCACTCAAAGACCTGGAAGAAGCAGGAGTGCTCCTTAAAGAAACGATTCAACTCAAGCCTTTGCACATCGAATATAGGTTGTCGGAAAAAGGCCAATCCATCATCCCGGTATTAAGATCCATCGAAGCGCTGGCTGAGTCAAACAATTCTGCCGGATCGTAATCATCATCTCCGGTGATTTGCGTGCCATACATCTGTGGGCATTCACAAACATTATTTCGCAGAATTCTCCCATTATCTATACTTTTGCACCCGAACCAGGTTTTTTCGCCGTTGGCGAAAAATTAAAAGGGAAGCCGGTGTAAGTCCGGCACTATCCCCGTAGCTGTAAGCTCTGTTAAGATTGTTCACTCTACAGGCCACTGTACCGCCATATCGGCGGGATGGGAAGGCAGTGAACAAAGAGTAAGTCAGAAGACCTGCCAGGTATCATTATTCATCGCTACGCTTTCGGGTGAAAGGCAGGCGGGGTATAGTCTTGTTTTATATCCTGTTTGTATACCCGTAAGCGTGGTTGAAAAATAACCATGTTCAACAGGCAAACTACATATCGTTTCAAACTGCTTCTATGCTGCACCTGTATCGTATTGGTATTGCTGGTTGTATCGGCATCTGCACAAACCGGAAAGGACACTTTGCCTGCAGTGATTGTTTCTGCCATCAAATATGCTGATGTTACCAGTTCACCGGTGCCCGTGCAGCAATTGACCAAAAAGGAGATCGGCTCATTGAATAGTTTTTCGGTGGCCGATGCCGTGAAATATTTTTCGGGGGTGCAGGTAAAAGATTATGGTGGCGTAGGCGGATTGAAAACGATCTCCCTGCGTAGCCTGGGCGCCAATCATACCGGTGTGATGTATGATGGTGTGATGCTGACAGATGCACAGGGTGGACAAATAGATCTCGGTAAATTATCGCTGGATAATATTGACCAGGTCACCCTATACAATGGCCAGCCCAACGATCTGCTGGTCCCTGCCCGCTCATTTGCATATGCCGGAGTGCTTTCATTGCGCTCGCCGATACCGCAGTACGATTCGCTGAAACCATTACATGTAAAGGCTTCTGTGAAAGCCGGCTCCTTCGGGTTGGTGAATCCATCAGTGCTTTTGCGGTATAATTTCAACAGGCATTTTTACAACAGTTTTAATGCAGAGTGGATGAGAAGTGATGGGCAATATCCATACAATGCCTATGAAGCCGGAGGTGGAAGAGTAAAACGGCAAAATTCGGATGTAGATGCATTAAGGCTGGAATATGATGCAGCTTTTGCTTTCAACGATAATGACAACATCCGGCTGAAAGCTTATTATTATAATTCCGACAGGGGCTTGCCGGGGTCAGTGATCCTTTATAATACCTATAGCGGACAACGGCTGAAGGATGAAAACTTTTTTATACAATCATCCTGGCAAAAATATTTTTCCAGCCGCAGCAAATTATTGCTGAATGTAAAATATGCCTGCAACTATAGTTTCTATCTCGATCCCGACTATCCCAATACACAAGGCAAACTGGAAAATAAGTTTCATCAAAAGGAATATTATTTGTCGGCAGCTTATTCCTATGATGTATCGAAAGTATTGTCGCTGGCTTATTCCGGAGATGCTTCTTTTAATGAACTTACCAGGTCCGACGAATTTGTTTTGGATTTTCCTGATCCAAAAAGAACAATATTGTTGAATGATGTAGCGGTAAAATTATTGCTCGATAAACTTACCATAGGGGCAAATCTTCTGCATAGCTGGTACAAGGATAAAGTTAAATACGGAACTGATGGAAAAGATATAGATGCTTTTTCACCCGGGATAGCCGTCAATTATCAGCCCTCTGCCAATTCCCCGTTACGGCTGCGATTTTTCTATAAAAACATTTTCAGGGCGCCTACTTTTAATGACCTGTATTACACATTTATCGGCAATACTTCATTGCGGCCGGAATATGCAAAGCAGTACAATGCCGGCATCACATACAAAGTAAATGGAAGAGGCTTTTTGCAATCTTCCGTATTCACACTGGATGCTTATTACAATACGGTAAAGGATAAGATACTCGCTGTGCCACGGCAAAACCTTTTTCAATGGACGATGCTGAACCTCGGCAAGGTGCAGATAAAAGGATTGGATGCCGCCTTGCAATTTTACCCGGCATCATTCAACAACATCAATATTTCTGCCCGCCTGTCGTATACCTATCAACAGGCATTGGATGTATCGGATAAAAATTCAGCCTTGTATAAAAAGCAGCTACCCTACACCCCGGAGCATTCGGGAAGTATGCATATCAGTATTGCCCGCAAAAAACTCATGATGGCATATAATGTTTTGTTATCGGGTTACCGCTATCGCCTCGGGGATCAGCTGCCGGAAAACCTTGTAAAGGAATGGGCCACCCAGGATGTAATGATGGGGTACAATTTCACCGGTGGTAAAAATTTAAAATGCCGTTTGTTCGCGGAGGTGAATAATATTTTTAACAAACAATACGAAATCATAAAACTCTATCCTATGCCGGGGATCAATTACCGGGCAGGCCTGGTAGCGGAATTTTAACCTGTATAAATTTTTTAATCAATAAAAAAGCAACAATGAAAAGGAACTTAATTAAGTGGCTGTTACCGGCAATCGTGATCTTCAGCGCATGTAGTAAAGATGATGTAGCGCCTACACCTCCGGTGCTTTCACCGGCGACCGGGGTTTATGTATTAAGCGAGGGAAATATCGGGGCAGGAAATTCAAAACTGGGATTTTATACTTTTAACCCCGTGTTGTATACAGGCGATTATTTTGTTCAGCAGAATCCCGGGCAAACCGGTCTTGGAGACACAGGAAACGATGCGGTCTTTTATGGCAGCAAGATGTATATCGTGATGAATTTTTCGAGCGAAGTAGTAGTGTTGAATGCCTCTACAGGAGTTTTCTTAAAACGTATCACTTTTGGCACCGGGGCCGGAAAACAAAACCCGCGTTATGCTTTGGGCGCAAAAGGAAAAGTATATGTTACTTCAACTAACGACAACAAGGTAAGTATCATCGATACTACTTCTCTCACCATATCGGGTTCTATAAACGTTGGTGCAAATCCCGAAGGCATGGCCGTTGTGGGGAACAACCTGTATGTGGCAAACTCTGGCGGTTACAATCTTGTGCCGGATTCTACCGTGTCTGTGATTGACCTGAATACCAATGCAGAAATAAAAAAGATCACCATCGGAACCAGGAACCCACAAAGGATTGAAGCTAATTCTGCCGGAGATCTTTATGTAAGTGGTTATGGAAACTTCACCACCATTCCTGCCAGCGTTAGTGTTATCAATAGCTCTACCAATACGGTGGCATCAGAGATGGGGGCGGCATATTCGTATGCTTTCCTCAGAATATCGAATGACCTGGCTTATTTCTACAATAACTACGGTGGTGCCGGAACAGCAAAAGTCTACAACACTATTTCTAAAACCGTTGTAAGAAATGAGTTTGTTACCGATGGAACGGTAATTGACAACCCTTATGGATTGAACGTAGATGAGCAAAATGGCGATGTATATATAACTGATGCTAAGAACTTTTCATCCGCAGGTTCTGTTACATGTTTTGATAAAGACGGTAAAAAGAAATTCTCTTTTGCAACTACTGCCGGAGTTAGTCCGAATAAAGTGCTTTTTAAACGATAGTTTTGTACCGATAAGTGGCGCATCAGTTCTGGTGCGCTGCTTTTTTTAAATAATCAAGTGATGACAAAAATAAAACCTGTTTCTTTTTCGGCCCCTCTCGCCAGTTGGGATATCTTTCTCGCCAACTACCGGCAGCTTATGCAAAAAGGGGATGACCTGGAAATGCTTAAAGCAATTTCGGGAAAAGCAAACTGGCAGGTGAAATGGGATCTCAAAGAAGAACTGGTAGCACATGATCATGTGATAGTGGTAACCGATGTGAAAAGAAAGATCGTTTTTGCAAGCAACAATATTGCGGACATGACGGGGTATTCGCCCAAAGAGCTATTGGGAAAAAGCCCTAAAATGTTGCAGGGCAGCGATACCGATCAGGAAAAACTGAAGTACATCCGCGAAAGCATTGCCGCGAAACAACCCTTTGAAGCTACCATTGTTAATTACAGGAAGGATGGAGAAGCGTACGGATGCCATATCAAGGCATTTCCTGTTTTTGATGCGGAAAACAAACTGGTCAATTTCATCGCTTTTGAAAAAGCAGCTTAATTTTATTGCATGAATCTCGAAGAACAGATCAGGTTATCGGAAACACATATTTTCAAAGCCGTGTTTCCCAATACCACTAATCATTACGATACATTATTTGGCGGAACCGCTATGCACCTGATGGACGAAGTGGCTTTCATCACAGCCACAAGGTTTACCCGTAAGCGTGTGGTGACGGTTTCTTCAGACAGGATCGATTTTAAGCAACCGATCCCTGCCGGAACGATCGTCGAACTGATCGGGAAAGTGTCTAAGATCGGCAACACCAGCCTTGATGTGAAAGTTGAAATTTATATTGAAGAAATGTACAGCAACGAAAGGAAGAAAGCCATCACCGGTAGTTTTACATTTGTTGCCATCGACGAACACAAAAAACCAACGAGGATATTGAATATCTGATGGAAACAAACCGTAAACATGAGCACAAATCCTGTCCCAGGTGTGGGAACGCCTTCACCTGCAAAGTAGGGGATGTGGCCAACTGCCAGTGCAATACGGTGAGGCTGAATAAAGAAGCATGCGATTTCATCAGCAAAAAATATGAAGACTGCCTGTGCAGCAATTGCATGGCCGAACTCAATAACCGCCCCGTTCTCTTTAAGGAAAAATTTGGAGGAAGCCCTCATTAAATACTACACATCAGCTCTTTTCGTTTTAACTTGTGGTAAATACCTGATAAGGATCATGAGGAAAACCACACTGTTATTTTTTTATTGTATGATCAGTTTGCTGTGCAAAGCACAAATGGTACATACAGGAAAAGTGACAGATGAAAATGGCAAACCATTGCGGGGCGTAACGGTTACAGCCGGTAAAAATATCTTCTCTACAATAACCGATTCTGCAGGTAGTTATTTTATTTCCCGGGAAATTGGCAATGCCGATCTTTCATTCAGCCATGTAGGCTTTCTTTCTTCTACAACAAGTGCCGGCCAGGCATTTGGTAATATTATAAAATTATACCGCAATAACGAATTCCTGGACGAAACGATCGTTACAGCTTTTGAAAACAACACAACTTTAAATCGTGTACCTGCTGCCGTTAGTGTGCTCGGCAAGACGTTGCTCAATCGATATGGCGGGCAAAGTTTTGTAGCGGCGATCAATACAGTTCCCGGGGTAAAAATGGATGAGCGCAGCCCTGGCAGTTACCGGCTGAGCATACGCGGAAACCTCCTGCGTTCCACATTTGGGGTGCGAAATGTAAAAGTGTACTGGAATGGAATTCCATTTACCGATGCAAGCGGCAACACATACTTCAACCAGCTTTCGCAGGAGAATATCGGCAGGATCGAGATCATCAAAGGCCCTTCGGGAAGTATGTACGGATCGGGAACGGGAGGTGTAGTGTTACTGGGTACTTCGCTTCCGGTAACCCGCGAAAAAACGATCTCGGTGAATGCTGCTGCAGGTAGCTACGGAATGTTCTCTACCGGTGCCGCCTACACGCAATCGGGTACAAATGCAACTTCGCTTTCTTTTCAACACCAGCAAAGCGATGGCTACCGCGTACAGACAAATATGCGCCGTGATGTGGCCAATTACACCGGTAGTTATCGCATCAATTCGCGGCAGCGTATCCACGCGAATGTTTTTTACAGTGATCTTTTTTACCAGACACCAGGAGGCCTGACTATTGCTGAATTAAGCGCAAACCCCAGGCAGGCAAGGCCTGCAGCCGGCGCCTTCCCTGGTGCAGTAACACAGAAAGCGGCGATTTATCTGAAAACGATCTATGCGGGTATTTCGCACGAGTATGAATATGGCAGGTGGAGCCACACCTCCGCACTTTACGGCTCCTATACGGATTTTAAAAATCCAACTATCCGAAATTATGAAGACAAATACGAACGTGGTATCGGCGGGCGCACTGTTTCTAAATATAAAGGGAAAACCCTGGCCCATACATTTGGCGGCGAATACCAATCGGGTTTTGTCAATACCAGTGTGCACGGCAACCGATCCGGAATAAAAGATACTTTGCAGTATCATGATAAAATACAATCAAGACAGTTCAATATCTTTCTGCAATCGGAATATTCACCGGTAAGAAACTTTAGTGTAACCGCCGGCGTTAGTTACAATAATTTTCATTACGGTTTCCGGCGTTTGAGCGAAGCACAAAAAAGAAGCAGTGATTTCACCCCGCAATTTGTACCACGGATAGCAGCGTCGCTGAAGCTTGGCCAATCCTATCTGTATGCCAATGTGAGCAAAGGATATTCGCCGCCTTCCATCGATGAAGTGCATGCCAGCGACGGAATATTCAATACAGGCCTCAAAGCAGAAAGCGCATTCCATTATGAAACAGGTATACGCACCATTATTTTACCCAACAAGCTTTGGCTGGATGGCAGCATCTATCTTTTTCAATTGCGTAATACCATTGTGAGCCGCAGGGATTCCGGCGGAGCGGATTATTATGTGAATGCCGGTAAAACCAGGCAGGCCGGCGTTGAAGTTGGGTTGATTTACCTGCCCGTAAACAACCAGGTTGATTTTGTAAGGCAATTGAAACTGCGGGTGAATTACACTTATATCCATGCCCGCTTCGGCCAATACCAGCAGGGGGTAAATACATACGACGGCAACCGGCTCACCGGTACGCCACCGGATGTATTGATTGGTGCGGCGGATATCAGTACTGCTCCGGGTATTTATCTGAACCTTACTTATAATTATACGGCCAGGCTCCCGGTGAATGATGCCAATACTTTTTTCGCCACTTCTTACAACCTTTTCATCGCGAAAGCCGGGTACAAAATAAACTTTCGGCAAAAAGCATCCGCTGATATTTATGCAGCTTACGAGCATTCTTTCAATACGCCTTACAGCCTGGGCAACGACCTGAATGCCGCCGGTAACAGGTTCTTCAACCCATCGGCGCCTTCCACATTCACAGTTGGTGCAAGGTTTGGTTTTACGGTAAAATAATCTGTTCCCATGTCGATACATCGGCGCAGGGTTGTTATCTTTGCAAAAATTCAAAGGGATGTTTGACTTCCACCGGTTGGCAATCAAAGAGATCATCACGGTATCGTTTACGCTTTTCGCCATCATAGATATGTTGGGATCGGCACCGGTATTGATTTCGCTGAAAGCAAAAATGGGGGGGCATATCAAAAGCGGGCAGGCCACGCTGGCATCCGGAGCGTTGATGATCGCTTTTTTATTTTTCGGGGAACAATTTCTCGGGTTGCTCGGGCTGGATGTAAAATCCTTCGCGGTAGCAGGCAGTATCGTGATCTTCATCCTCGGACTTGAAATGGTATTGGGGATCGAATTTTTCCAGGCCGACAAAAGTGGAAAAGTAGGGGGAAGCGTGGTGCCGATAGCGTTTCCATTGATAGCGGGATCGGGTACGCTCACCACCATCATGTCGCTGAAAGCGAATTTTTATGACGGCAATATCCTGATCGGGATACTGGTGAACCTGATCATCATTTTCCTGGTGCTCCGTTCATTGAAGTGGATAGAAAAAGCGCTCGGCCCGAACGGATTAATGGTGGTAAGAAAATTCTTTGGCGTAATATTGCTGGCCATTGCGGTAAAAATATTCGGCACGAATATTCAGAATTTTGGAAAATAAAAAAGGTCAAAAGGTTTAAGAAGTTCAAAGGTTCAAAATGTCCTGACATCATACGTCTTACATTTTACATCATACATAGATTGGCCTCGTAGTACAATGGATAGTATAAGAGTTTCCGAAGCTCCAGATCCAAGTTCGATTCTTGGCGAGGCCACTTTTCCGCTAATTTAACGTGTATCAACATTATTGAAAGCCTTACGAAGTAATTAACTGGTAAGGCTTTCAGCGTTTTTGTACTCTTTTTAATTCCCGTCAACCCCCGTTAATTCATTTACGGTTTTTAAAGAATTGTAAAACGAGATAATAGAAGATATCGAAACAGAAATTGAAAGGATACTGAACACCCCTGGCCTTGAAAGATAGGGTAATATTGGATTTGTATTTAAGAATTATACTATAATGACCATTGACGTATGGAAGAAATAGTAAAAGAGCGTGAGAAAGAAAATAATAAAATAGATATCAAACCCTTTGATGAATTAAATGATGATAATTAGCGATTAATAAGTTGTTGTTATGTGTAATCTTTACAAAAGGTCAATAGCCTGCCTTAAGGATTCTTTCCGTTTTAATTCCATTTTCTGTCTCCAGTTGCAGATAATATATACCGGTTGGGAAATTGCGTAGCGATAACCGGGTAGAGTGGCTATTGGTTTGTTGTGTTAGTAAACGTATTCCTGTACTGCTGAACAGCGAGAGCCCTTTTATTTTATCGTAACTATTCAATGATAGTTCTGAAATGACAGGGTTGGGGAAACAGGAGATACCCTGTTTATCAGCGGCGTTAAAGAGCATGACCGTGCGGCTGTACCGGTATCTTCCATCTATGTCGATCGACTTTAAGCGGTACCAGGATCGCTGCTGACCGTTTCCGGGTTGACTGGTGAAACGGTAGGCCGCCTTTCCTTCGGCCATTACTGTTCCCGCAGTGGTGAACTGGGTTCCATTTATAGAAACTTCTATATCGTACTGCTTTAATTGCCCTTCGTTAGCCACCTGCCAGGATAATAAATGAGTACCCGCTGCGGATCTGCCACTGAAAAGAATAATGTCAACAGGTAAAACGGTAGAAATAATAAAAATAGGTTGGGCGCCGGTATAAATAGTACCGCCGGGCAACAGGTCATACGGCGTATCGTCATTGGAAATCCAATTGGCAGGGTTGGTTATCTCATCCAATAGATAAGTCTTTGTTCCAACTCTGTTACCATTATAGTGCCAATTGTCCCTGTGGGCCGGCCCTCCAAATCCAATTGCAAAATCTCCTGCGGCCAATGCAGCAGGCAGTTCACAAGATCCATTCACATTAGTAGTGAGACCCGTATTCCAGCCATTGACGATGCCCGAATTCGTGAGTCCGCAATTAAAACCAAAGATGAATTTAGGAACTGCAGGTGTTCCCTGATAAATCAGTATGTTGTCACCGTTTTGACCGAAAGAGCTGGTGATGGCATTATCTGTTGTCCACCCTTCCAGTATGGTACTTACACCAGTGACAGGACTGGTAGTAATGGATGGGCTGGTACTGCTACTGGTAAGCGTAAACTGTATCATCGTTCCTTTCGGCACGCCACCGGCAGGGAGTGTCCAGGAAAAAGTTCCCTCGCTCCCATTCCCCAACAACGCACTGAATGTATCATCGTAATAAGCTTTATCCGAAAAATAGATTACTTCACTGGCAGGCAGATCCGTTAACGCTACAATCGCAAAGGTTTTAGCTGTCGTGTTGTTGGGGTCACAGTTCAGTCCGATGATGGCGATATCACCAGGCACCAATGTGCCTTGTCCCTTTGCCGACTGGTACGAAATTAATTGAATGCATAGAATAGAGAGTACGTAAAGTTGACGCATAAGCTGAAGGTTACTGAAGGTTATGACGCAAATTTAACCCATGAGTTTTATGGGAACGGGGTCGCCTGGCAATCGTTCTTTACTATTTAGGTAACGTAGGGGGGTATTTAGGAAATGTACCCTGAAAGTAGATTCAATACCATTCCTTTTTTTCGGTGAGATACCGGTATGCTGCTTCCGTCCGATAAGACCAGGGTTCCATCATCGGTATGAAGATATTTTTTTACATGCAGCAGGTTAACGATATAAGATTTATGAATGCGCAAGAATCCTTTTGCGCCAAGTTGAACTTCTAGTTCTTTCAATGTTTTAGCAATATATATCTGTTCACCATTAGCTAGCCTGATCCGCGAATAATTATTGTCCGCTTCACAGAACAGAATATCTCTCTGGTCAACAAGGTGAATGCCTTCGGCGGCAGCGAACCCAATCTTTTCATGCGATGGCTTGAGCGAAGACAGCAAATCTTCCCAGTAAGGCTGTTGCGATGCTGGCTGTTGCTGTAAGGCACGGGAAAGCGAAATCCGGAGTTCTTCCGTATTGATTGGTTTGAGCAGATAATCAAGCGCATGAACCCGGAATGCGTTAACCGCGTACTCACTGTAAGCGGACAAGAAGATCACCTGGAAGTTTTTCCAGCTTGCTTTTTCTATAATATCAAAGCCGTTTCCATCTCCGAGACGAATATCCAGCAACAGCAAACCCGGTTGAAGCGCATCAATCAATTCGGTTGCCTGAACAACGCTGCCTGCTTCGCCACATATCTGTAGCGCCTGGCCTGACTGCTGCACAGCAACCCTTAGCGCGTTCCGCGATTGCACTTCATCATCAATGATCAGCACCTTCATCAATGTTGGTAAGTTTAGAGGTGATGGGTATAGCTATTTCCACTTTTGTACCTTCGACCTGCCCGGTTTCTGTTGTAATTTCTGTTATCAGTAATTTATTATCCGGACCGAGCATATTTAATCGTTGACGTGTGATGGCAATTCCCTTTGAGGTGCGGGATATATATTTATTCTGCCGCGCCGATTGCTGCAAACCTACTCCATTATCGGTAATGATGCAATGTAGAATTCCGGGTTCGGTTGTAAAGGTTATTTCAACTCTGCCGGGCACATCCAATGGTCCGATACCATGAATCACGGCATTTTCCACAAAAGGTTGTATCAGCATTGGCGCCAGTCCGATGGATCTTGTGGCCGGGCCCGTGTTATTGTTAATTACCCAACTCAGTTTGCCGGGATGATTGAGCGTGATTAGTTCAAGATAGTGTTGGAGCATCTCTATCTCTTCGGCAAGCGAAATTGTTGCACGTGCATTATTTTCAAGCATTTTCCTCATCATGCCTGAAAACCGGCTGATATAATGATGACCACCTTCCATATCTCCTGAACTGTAGTAACCCCTGATCGCATTCATGGCATTAAAAATAAAATGCGGATTCATCTGAAGGGCTGCTGCTTTTTGTTCCAGTTGTAATTTCTCTTTTTCCCAGCGAAGCAATTGTTGCTGGTGTGAATGTTTCTTTCGAAGGCCACGCATGCGCAGGTAAAAAAACATTCCCGACAATAAGGCGAGCGCAAGAAAAGAAAGTAAAAGGACAATCTTTCTTTTCCAGAAAGGCAGTGCAATCGTGAGATCCAATTCAAGTAAGCTATCAGGATTCCGTTCACCCGGTTCCGCTGTTGTTACCTGCAACCGGTAATTACCCGGCGCCAGGTTCGAAAATTGAATCCGGCGTGAATAAATTTTTGTCCAGCCCGTATCAGCTCCGAGCAGACGGTAGCTGTATACCGGTTCTTCCGCTAACCCGAAGTTGAGGGAAGTGAAATCAATACGCAGGTTGTTTTCCCGATTCGTTAACGATAAAGGTTGCTGATAGGAGCGTGCTTCTCCGTTGACAAAGATTTGTTCCAGCAGAATTGCCGGCGATTTTTGTTTGGTGATGGCGGAAGCACGGAACCAGGCTATACCCGTCTGTGTAGCTACCCATACAGTATCCGACAGCACAGTAATATCATTGATCATAGGATCGGGCAGGCCCTCATTGACAGAAATATTCTGAACAGTATGATTCAATCCTTTTGCTGTCCATTCAAGTTGCACACGGCTCACGCCTTTGTCGGTTGCCACCCAGAGTAACGAATCGCCAACAGCTACAAGACTATTGCAGTTATTACTTGCCAGGCCACTTTGCGCAGTTATCTCATAACAACGTTGCTTATATAATACACCAACGCCCTTGCCGTTTGTTGAAAAAAATAACTGTCCTTCTTTGTTGCCGGTAATGCGGGAAATTTTCGCTTCTATCAGGGAAGATTGATAATTGCGGAGACTCGCCAATGTATCTTTTACCAGTAACCGTAGTCCGTCAGCCGTCCCCATAAATAAAGAATCGCCCGAAAACCACAGATTACTTGCTCTTTTATCATACACCATTTTCTGGCTGCTATCAATTTTAGCCCGGGCTTTCCACCAATCCGTCAGCCTGCGTTTATTTACACTGAAGGATAAACCGATGTACAGATACTGGTTATTGATTGCTATGGCTTTGGCAGAACCATATGTGGGAATGGCTTGTCCGGTTTGCAGGTTAATCAGCATTGTTCCGGCTACGGCCCATAACTGCCCATTTAATCCATAAAATCCATATACTTTATGGAGGCCCGGCGCATGGCCGGTTTTTTTCCACTTGACACTGCCGGAAGACCAGTGAAAAAACTCTCCGTTGATCAGCCCGGCATATACCTCTCCTTTCCATTGTCCGACACTGTGCACGGCATATGTACCCAGTTCGGTAGCGTGGACATATCGGTGTACCGCCGAAGGACGATACAGAAACAATCCATGATTTTGTGATCCTGCCCATAGCAGGCCATCTTTGTCCCTCAGCAAGTAACCGAAGTAGGGAATATTGATGGTCAGTTCCCTGGTCCACTGTCCCGTGACAATATTCAGCGCAAATAAATTCCTGTTTGAAGCTACCAGTAATAAGCCGGAACTATCGCGTAAGGTAAAAGTTGAAATACGCTCCTTTGAAGGTAGCTGGTAGGAACTGAATCGTTTGTTTAAAAGCGAATAAACAAAAATCTGTGAGTCGTTGAAATAAACAATACGCTCTTTGTATAAAATTGATTTTTTAGCTGGCAGTATCTTACCATCAGGGAAATCTACCTTTACTCCGGTCATGGGATTATAGTATCCTTTGTCACTGAGGAATAACAATTCATGGCCGTACAAAGAAACATCAGCGAAAGCAGCATCTGCGTGACCGAACAGAGCGGCGGCAGAAAACGTTTGTTGCACTTTGTCATTGACCAACAGAAAAGCCTTGCGGTAGTCGATGTACCAGATACTGTCTCCCTTCTCTACCCAACTCCTGCTCATTCCGCCCGGATCTATGCGGGCAAGAAAGTCTGTATTTTTTTCATTCAGGATTTTTCCTTTGTCGTAAATGCTGATACGGCCATTATAGGTCAAAAACCACAAGCGACCCTTTCGGTCCTCCTTTATCTGAAAAACTTCATTGTCGCTCAACCCATCAGCCATCGTTAGTAAAAAAAAATCATTGCCATCGTAACGTGCAACACCCGCGTCAGTACCCACCCAGATATAACCTTTGCTATCCTGCATAATGCAGTACACCACCTTTGTTGGCAAGCCGCTTACGGGCAGGAAAAAAGATTCTTCCAGTTGCTGACTACAGGAAGTTTTCACCGTGAATGAAAAAAATATCAGCAAGATCCATTTCATACGATAAATGTATAATAATCTGCCAAGCTTTTTACACAAGGGCTTTTGACTACATGAATGGGCAAGCCGTTTTTTATCAGTGAAGCGGTGAATTACGGGGAGCAAACTTAATGTTGTAGATTCCAATTACGCATTTACATCTTTCATGTGCAAATGAGGACTATTTAATTGGCAGCACTCAATTTAGCCCTGGCGAGGCCACATAACCGGAAATTCCTGGAAATTAATGCAGCCATTAAATTTTTCTTTTTCCTGTATTGCCCTGCACCCGTCGGGCAAAGGGTGATGGGGTGGGGTACTTCGCAAGAATCAGTATCCGGATAGCGACTGATGTATTTATAATATTTATTTACTCATGCTGTATCTTTAACCCGCATGAAACTAACCCTCCTCGATACAAAAACCGGTGCCGACCTCCTCCTCATAAAAAACGAATACTCGTATGATCATTATTCTTTTTCCCGCGATAAAGAAAAAAAATATTTTACCATTATCTGGAACCGGGGTGGGGAAAAGGTCATTCACATCGATGGAGAAGAAACCGTGCTGATGCCCGATACCATTTTGCCGCTGATGTTCAATCAGACCTTCAGGGTGGAAGACGGCGAAACGACAGTGGCGTGGCAATTCAACCGCGAATTCTATTGCATCCAGGATCATGATGAAGAAGTAAGTTGCCTGGGGTTTTTATTTTGCCATGGCGACAAACAATTCATATCGCTCGATGATACCATGAAACAGAAGCTGGAACTGCTGCTGGATCTTTTTATTCTGGAATTGAATACAAAAGACACCATACAGCGGGAAATGCTCATGGTATTGCTCAAGCGCCTCATCATTGACCTTACCAGAATTGCCCGCAACACTTATATGCCCGACAGTAAAGGGCAGGACGACAGGTATAACCTTGTGAGGGAGTTCAATATGTTGGTAGAAGGGCATTTCCGCAAGGAGCATTCCGTGAATTTTTATGCAGGACTGCTGAATAAGTCACCCAAGACATTGTCTAATATTTTCCCGCAGGTAAACCAGAAAACACCACTTCAGATCATCCAGGAGCGGATTGTGATGGAAGCGAAAAGACTGTTGTATTATACCGACAAAACGGTAAAGGAGATCACTTACGAGCTGGGATTTGAAGACCCGGCTTATTTTGCCACTTTCTTCAAAAGAAGCACTTTGCTTTCCCCCGGGGAATACAGAAAGAACCGGGAATCTTTCGTTTAGGGAAAAAATCAAAGCCTTTCGGGAAGTATGCCCATTTTTTCCGGGCGTGATCCGTTGCAATTTTGTGTTGTCAATCAGACGTTCATCAAACAACACAAATCAATATGAAACAGTTATTAATCGCAGCAACAATGATCATGGCCACTTTAGCAGGTTCAGCTTCTGAAGCTGCCGCTCAACATGTAAAAAATGTAGTACTGGTACATGGTGCCTTTGTAGATGGTTCCGGATGGAAAGCGCTTTACAACGAATTATCTCAAAAAGGATATAATGTAACGATCGTTCAGAACCCATTAAGCTCACTGGAAGATGATGTGGCAGCTACAAAACTGGCGCTCGACAAACAAGACGGCCCGACAATACTGGTAGGCCATTCCTGGGGCGGAACGGTAATTACGGAAGCAGGCAATCACCCGAAGGTAGCGGCCCTTGTATATGTGGCAGCCCTTCAGCCTGATAATGGGGAAAACAGTATTCAATGGCTGATGTCTGCACCGGCATTACCCGAAAGCGGTGCGTTGCCCGCGGATGAAAATGGTATTGTATATTATGACAAAGCTAAATTCCACGCAGGTTTTTGCGCCGATATTCCAAAAGCAGATGCTGATTTCATGTTTGCCTCCCAGGGAGCATTTCATGGCAAAGGCTTCGGTACACCTATCAGCATAGCAGCGTGGAGAAACAAGCCTTCTTACGCGGCGTTAGCCACAGAAGATAAAAGCATCAACCCGGAAATCCAGAGAGCGATGTATAAACGATCCAACACAAAAGTTACAGAAATAAAAGGCAGCCACGTGATCTTCATGTCTCAGCCAAAAGCGGTAGCGAAAGTGATTATACAGGCAGCAACGGAATCAATTACGAATTAATAATTACGAATGCTATCAATTGTCAGAAAGGCCTTCCTTACTTGAAATATTCAGATAAGGAAGGCCTTTAACATTAATGAACCCATTCGTAATTCGTAATTATAAATTGTAGCTATTTGCGAGTTCTTTCAACTCCAGGATATTCGTCACTTTCAGTTTATCGAAAATGCGTGCTTTGTGTGTGCCTACCGTAGAGACCTGCAGGCTAAGGGTATTTGCTATATTGCTGATGGTTTGCCCGGCTAGCAATAACGATACGATCTCAAATTCCCTGGCCGATAAAGTATTGAAAAGGTTCGTGTCTTTTGCCGCTCCGCTGCTTTCCGCAAGGCTTTCGAGCATCGCTTCGCTGATATAGCGGCTGTTTTGCAGCACCTGGTTGATCGCTTTTTTTATCTCTTCCAGCGGCGCGTCCTTACTGATGAAACCTTTGGCACCCGCTTTCAGAAAGCGTTTGGCATAAATGTTTTCGGGGCTCATGGAAAATATTAGCACACGAAGTTCGGGATATTTGATCTTGAAATATTCCATCAACCCAAATGTATCCGTATGCGGCATCTGGATATCCAGCATCACCAGGTCATAAGAACTTTCCTTCAGCCTGGCAAGAGCGCTGTCACCATCATGTGCCTCGTCGATCTGCGAAGGTTTGTATATCTCCGATAACAAAACCTTTATTCCTGATCTGACAACAACATGGTCGTCTATCAATAAGAATTTTTTCATTACTAAGAATTAGAGGGTCATAAAAGTACGGACAAAAAGAATGTTTCAAGCTACCTATGCAACTTAAGAAAAATCCTGTTCTTTTACCAAAAGAAATATTACGGGGCGAATCTTGCAAATATTTTTGCCTATGTTACGAAATATATCACTAACATCGTATCTAGAAATCATCGACGTCCAATGAAACTTGAAGCTCTGCCAATCCAGGTTCTGATCATACAAACCGATGCCGCACAAGTGTTTGTTTTGAAAAATGTATTGGACAAATCTTCTGTTTCCATCTCGCAAATCATTGATACTCCGGATCTTCGGTCAGCAATACAATACCTGCAACTACAAACACCGGATATCATTTTTCTCGATCTTTCCCTTTCCGACAGCAAAGGCCTGAATACTTTTCTGCATTTAAAATCCCACAGCAGGCAGTGCCCCGTGGTAATACTTACCGGCGAAAAAACGGATCTGCAGGCAATTGAAGCGGTCAATAGCGGTGCGCAGGATTTTTTGAGTAGCGACGAGCTGGAGCCAAAAGTGCTGAGCAAAGTGATCCGGTACAATATCCGCCACAAACGTATATCCCAGTCTTTACAGGAAGTCAACGAACGGTATGACCTGGTTTCAAAAGCTACCAATGATATGTTGTGGGACTGGGATCTGTTAAAAAATAAGGTATACCGCAGCCGCGAAGGCTGGTGCAGGCTTTTTGGTACACCAGACACCGGCGATAATGAACTTTCCGATAGCTGGATAGAAAGGGTACACCCCGACGACCGGGAAAAAACCGATGGGCAGATAGACAAAATTTTGCAGCACAAAGAAATGGAAAATTTTGAGCTCGAATGCCGCGTGATCCGGGACGACGGTAGTTATGCCCACGTCATCGATCGCGGTTATGTGATCCGCAATGAAGACGGGGAAGCCATCAGGCTGATTGGTGTTACCCAAAACATCACCGAACAAAAACTTGCGGAAGAGCGGCTGAAAACCAGCGAAAAACGTTTCCGTTCCATTATAGAAAGAAGTAATGAAGGGTTGATATTGCTGAACGCCGACGGTGCACCATTGGACATCAGCCCGGCGGCAAGAAAGATATTGGGCTTTTCGGGGCTGATGGATGAACTCGTCATCGATATCAGTGAAGTGCATCCTCATGATGTGACCCGTGTGCAGGATGCGTTTGCAGAGATATTCGGCACGCCCAACATTGTAAAAGTGATTGAGTACCGGTACAAAAAACTAAGCGGCAGTTATATCTGGCTCGAAGCTACCTGTCATAACCTGTTGCACGAACCCTCCATAAACGCCATAGCGATACATTTCCGCGATATCTCTTCGCGAAAAATGTTTGAAGAAATACTAAAGAATTCGGAAGAGAAATACCGTCATCTTTTCAATGTCAACCCATCGTCTATCATAATTTCTGACCCCAACGATTTTACTATCCGTGAAGTAAACGATGCCGCCATAAAGGAATTCGGGTATACCCGCAAAGCGATCCTGAAAATGCGTACAATTGACCTGGTGGCGCCTAAAGATCAGGAAAGACTGAAAAAGTTATCGGATAAAATGCAGCGTGAAGCATTTCAAACATCCAATATCTGGGAAGTAAAAACAAAAGACGGTGGTTGGAAATATGTGGATGCGATCTCGCAGGGAATAGATTATTATGGTAAAAAAGCCACGCTTACCATTGCCAATAATATTACAGAAAAGATTGAGCTGGAACAGAACCTTGCGGAGCAACGGATAAAAAGCCAGCAGGATATTACCACTGCTGTAATTACCGCACAGGAACAGGAACGTGGTAAACTCGGAAAAGAACTGCATGATAATATCAACCAGATACTGGTGACCACCAAGTTGTACATCGAATATGCCATGGCCAACGAAGACGTAAAAAATGCCCTGCTCACAACGGCAAAGGGTTTTCTCACATCGGCGGTCTCGGAAATACGCAATTTATCCAAATCATTGCTGCCGCCATCGTTGGGCGAAGTGGGGCTCATCATGGCACTGGAAGAACTGGTGGAAAGCCTTCACGCAGTAAATAAATTTACCATTCATTCCAGGTGGGAAAACCTGGACGAAACAAAATTATCTGAAGACCTGAAACTGACTGTTTTCCGCATTCTTCAGGAGCAATTGAGCAATATCATCAAGCATGCGGAAGCAAAAAATGTGTGGATCAAAATAAAAATCAAAAACGAGCGTTTAAGTATTGAGGTGAAGGATGATGGGGTGGGTTTCAACGGTGATGAAAAGCACAGCGGAGTAGGGTTGAAAAACATCAAGAGCAGGGCCGAATTGCACAACGGCCGGATGAAATTGAAGTCTAAAAGGTTGGATGGCTGCACGTTAAGTGTACAATTTAACCTTTGAACTATACAGGAAACACCTGAGCCTTTCGAAACGAACCAATATCTATGGAAAAAATCTTAATCGTTGACGACCACAACATTATCAGGTCCGGAGTGAAGATAATGTTCACGGGAGAATTGTCCCGCTTTAGTTTTGATGAAGCTGCCGATGGCGATACTGCCATGAATTTCATCGAACAGAACAATTACAGTATGATCATCCTCGACATCAATATGCCGGGAATGAGCGCCCAGCAGATCGTACAAAACACATTGGCGTTATACCCCGACAGTAAAATATTGATCTTCAGCATGAATGCTGAGAATATTTTCGCCAAGCCGTTCCTGAAAATGGGGGCTAAAGGGTATATCCGTAAGGATGAAGCCGCGGATGAGATCCGTAAGGCGATCATGACAGTACTCAGCAACAAACGGTATATCAGCAGGGAATTGTCGGAAAATTTCGCCGGCGAGTTGCTGGTTAAGCAGACAGACAACCCATTTGACAAACTTTCGCCGAAACAATCGGAAATCACCCGCTTCCTCATAGAAGGAAAAGGGCTGAATGAGATCTGTCATAAGCTGAACCTCCACAGCTCTACCATCAGCACACAAAAAACCCGTATTTTCCAGAAACTGAACGTAAAGAACGTGGTGGATTTGTATGCGCTGGCAAAAATGCATATGGTGATCGCACATTGATTTTATTGGTAATTATTTATAGAAGAGTCCCCGGTAACGGGGATTTTTTTGTTTCACGCAAAGCCGCAAAGGAAGCGCAAAGCCGCAAAAGCAATCGTTTATTGACCGCTTTTGCCTTTTTTATCTTCATTTCTCTGTCAGCCTGAGCTTGTCGAAGGCGGGGTGATCTAATGGCATCGCCTTCGACAAGCTCAGGCTGACAGAAGAGGTACTCGTTAAATACCCTCTCTAATAGCTTATATTTATAAAAAAATAATGTACTTTTTTACAGAGTGCAAAGGGAAAAAATATGGCTGAAGACAAGATTTCCATAAAACGGGTAAAGATCACTTTCATCGCGGCATTTGTATGCGTAGGGTTTTTGCTGTACATAACATTTGCCAACATGCGCAACGCGGAAAACGAAAGCCGCAATGTGAAGTCTGCGCTCGATGTATTGCTGAGGCTCGAAAATGTATTGGTAGATGTGCAGACCATCGAAAGTGCGCAACGCGGTTTTACCATTTCAGGCGACGAAAAATACCTGCAGAGTTTTTATACCGGCATCAATAAAATGCGCACGGATACAACTATCCTGGCAAAACTTCAATTATCGGATTCTACCAATCTTGAAGAACGAACCGCGTTACTTTCTTCATTAAATAAAAAAATAGCCCACACAAAATTTGTGGTGGAAGTGCGGCGATTGTATGGCTATGATTCAGCATCGGCACTGATGCAGACGAATGCCGGAAAATTATTGATGGATGAAATTACCGCCACCATCAGTAAGATACAGAGCAAAGACAAAAAGTTGCTGGAGCAATCCAACATCAACCGCGAAAAATATGCCCGCGAAAATACCTGGGAATTCGGCGTGCTCGCGCTGCTGATCTTCCTGATCCTTTTCTACAGCCTGTATATGATCCTGAAAGAATTCAGGCAGATAGAAGAGAATGAGAAGCTTCTTAAATACAATGCTTCGTTGATCCGGAATATTTATGATCCGATCATCACCACCGATGCGGAACGCATCATCACCAACTGGAACGTTTATGCAGAGCAGCTTTACGGTTATACAGAAGAAGAAGCTGTAGGCCAGAATATAAAAGATTTGCTGAAGATCGATTACGGAATAAATGATCGTTCGGAAATATTAAGCGAGTATTTATCGCAGGATCACTGGAAAGGTGAAGTGATCCATTATCACAAAAATGGAATGCCGATAGATGTGGAAGTGAGCACATCTACCATAAAAAACCAGGCTGGCAACGAGCAAGGGATCGTGGCGGTGATCAGGGATATCACGCAGCGTAAAAAAATGGAAGTGCAGCTGCAGCAACTCACGCAGGATCTGCAAAAACAGGTGATTGCAAAATCGAAAGAACTGACCTATGTTTTTGAACGTATCACCGATGCGTTCATCGCCCTGGATAATAACTGGAATTATACTTATCTCAATAAGAAGGCGGCGGAAATGCATGAGAAAACGCCGGACCAACTAATCGGTAAAAATATCTGGGAAGAATTTCCTGATGTGAAAGATGAACCTTTTTATGCAGCACTACGGCTTGCCCGCGAAACACAGGAAGCGCAACGCCTTCAGCTGTATTATTCAACAGCCGATAAATGGTTTGAAGATCTCATCTATCCATCAGCCGATGGTATTTCCGTTTATTACCACGACATCACCGAAAAGAAAAAAGCGGAGATAGCCTTTCAATCGGTGCACGAAAAGCTGAGTTATCATATCAATAATACGCCGATGGCGGTGATGGAATTTGACAGCGATATGAAAGTGCTGCAATGGAGTAAAAAATCGGAAGACATATTTGGATGGACAGCCGAGGAAGTGGTGGGCAGCAACATCGATTTCTTTGATTTTATTTATCCTGATGATCGTGGGCTGGTGAAGAACGCGATCGAGGATCTTTCCGGCGAGCAGGTAAACAATGTAGTGTTCAACCGAAACCTTACAAAAGACGGCCGGGTGATCTTTTGCGAGTGGTACAATTCTGTATTGAGGGATGAAGAAGGAAAAACGATCGGTATCATGTCGCTGGCACAGGATGTAACCCAGCGAAAACAAATAGAGCTGGAACTGCAGGAAGCGGAATCCAAATTCCGTAACCTTGTAGAGCAATCGATGGTGGGTGTTTACATCATACAGGATGATAAACTGATGTATGTGAACCCTACATTCGCGAAAATATTCGGCTATGAGCCGGAAGAGATACCTGCTGATTTTCCGCCGGCGAAAATTGTGCATGAAGACGACCGCGACCGGGTATTTAAAAATGTTCAATCAAGGATACGCGGGGAAAACACGAGCATGAACTACGAGTTCAAAGGCCTGCACAAAGCCGGCGAAATGCTCACCCTTGAAGTGTTTGGCTCATTCACTATCTATCGCGGCAAGCCGGCGATCATCGGTACGCTCATTGATATTACGGAAAGAAATAAATCCATCGCAAGGCTGGAAGCTTCCGAGCAGGCATTGAAAATTTCCAACGAACGTTTCCTGCTGGTTGCTAAAGCTACGAACGATGCGGTGTGGGATTGGGATCTTACCACCAATAAAGTATGGGGCAATGAAAGCTTCTGCAAGATACTCGCACTGGAAAAACATGAAGATTTCGACTTCCAGAAATTTGTGGAATCCATTCACCCCGAAGACCGCGAAAAAGTGATCGGCAATTTTACATATTGTCTTAAAAATGGCATCAGCCTGGTGATGGAAGAGTTCAGGCTTAAAACAAAAAAAGGAGATTACCTCACGGTATATGATAAAGCATATATTATTTACGATAAAGACAAACGTGGCGTGAGGATGCTGGGGGCGATGGAAGATATCACAGAAGAACGACAGGCGGAACGAAAACTGTTGATCGAAAAAGAATTGTCGGATTCCATCATCAACAGCTTGCCGGGTGTATTTTACCTGCTCAACCGGGAGGGTAAATTCTACCGCTGGAATAAGAACCTCGAAACGGTAACGGGTTATTCGGCAGAAGAGATCGCTACCAACAATCCGCTGGTGTTCTTTTCGGAAGAAGACCGCGAACTGATCAAAGAAAAAGTGCAGAACATTTTTGAAGTGGGTGAAGATAGTGTGCAGGCGAATTTTATTTCAAAAGATGGTACGGCCACGCCGTATTATTTTACGGGAATGTATATCAATTACGAAGGTGAAAGTTGTTTCCTTGGCGTGGGTATCGATATTTCCGAAAGGGTGAACTCGCAGAAACAACTGGTAGATAGCGAAGAAAAATATCGAACGCTTATCGAGCAGGCGTCGGACGGTATTTTCATCACCAACGAAAAAGGCGATTACCATGATGTGAACTCCAGCGCAGCGATGCTGACGGGTTACTCCAAAGAAGAATTGCTGACGATGAACGCGAAAGATGTGATCTATGATGATCTTTCTAAAAACCCGTTCATCTTCACCGATCTGCTTAAAGGTCAGGTGATATTGAGCGAACGGATCATGCGCCAGAAAAACGGTACGCTGATCAATGTGGAGATAAGCTCGAAACTATTGACCGACGGGCGTTTTCAGGCGATCGTGAGGGACATCACCGCACGTAAAATGGCCGAAGAAGCATTGAGGGTTTCGGAAAGTAAATACCGGTTGCTCTTCAATAAAAATCCGATGCCGATGTGGATGATCTCTATCCCGGAGAGAAAATTCCTCGATGTGAATCCTGCGGCTATAGAGTTTTACGGTTATAACAGGGATGAATTCCTGCAGATGAATATTTTTGATATTACGATCCCCGGGGGTAATAAGCAGACTTTCGGTACATTCAGCAATGCTTCACGGAATATCAACCAGGGCGGCATCTGGGATCATCAGAAAAAAGATGGCAGCAGAGTAAAAGTGAATATCATCAGCCATGATATAGTATATGAAGGAAAGATCGCGAAGCTGGTATTGGCGAGTGACGAAACGGAAAAAATTGCGGCAGCAGAAAACCTGAAACGTTCGCACGAAGATCTTCGCCAGCTGGCAACTCACCTGGAAGATATTCGCGAAACCGAACGCACCCATATGGCCCGTGAGATACATGATGAACTGGGGCAGCAGTTGACGGGATTGAAAATGGATATTTCATGGATCAACCGTAAAGTGAAATCGGAAGATCCGGAAGTGGTGCAGAAGATGAAAGATACGATCCAGCTGATCGATACCACGGTGATCACTGTACGCCGCATCGCTACGCAGCTTCGCCCAAGCATACTCGATGATCTCGGGTTGATAGCGGCCATGGAATGGCAGAGTGAAGAATTTGAAAAGAGGGCGGAGATCAGGACGAATTTTACCACGAACAATACCAACCTTGAAGCGCCACCCGATGTGGCTACCGGTATTTTCCGTGTATTCCAGGAAAGCCTCACCAATGTGCTCCGCCATGCCGAAGCCACAAAAGTGGAAACATCGTTGACGGAAAATAATAATAAACTGGAACTGGTGATCGCCGATAACGGCAAGGGTTTCAATACGGCGGATATACAAAGCAAACGCACACTCGGATTGCTGGGTATGAGAGAGAGGGTTTTGATCATGGGCGGAACCTATAGTATTTCGAGCGAACCCGGCAAAGGGACTTTGGTTAGAATTATTGTACCTTTAACACAACCTTAAACCTATCCATTCATTATGATCAGGATTCTTATTGCAGATGATCACATTATCGTAAGGAGAGGCCTTCGGCAGATATTGCTCGAAGGGTTTCCGAATGCGCTCATTGAAGAAGTTCCGGATGCAGAAGCGATGATCAAAAAGATCATGGCGCATGAATGGGATGTGGTGATCAGCGACCTCAGCATGCCGGGCCGCAGCGGACTGGATGCCTTGCAGCAGATCAAACAGTTTTACCCTAAATTACCGGTGCTCATTTTAAGCATCCATCCCGAAGAGCAATACGCATTGCGGGTATTGAAAGCAGGAGCTTCCGGTTATCTCAGCAAAGACCTGGCGCCCGATGAACTGGTGAATGCCGTGAACAGGGTTTTGCTGGGCAAAAAATATATTACCGCTACCATCGCGGAAAAACTGGCTTCGGTACTCGACCAGGACAGCGAAAAACAACCACACGAGTCTCTGTCCGACAGGGAGTTTACCGTTTTGAAATTACTCGCCGCCGGCAAATCGGTTTCGGAAATAGCCGAATCGATGTTCCTCAGTGTAACCACTGTGAGTACCTACCGGGCCAGGATCATGGCAAAGATGAACCGGAAAAGCAATGCGGACCTTACGTTGTATGCGATAGAGCACGGGCTGTTATAAAGTTCAAAAGGTTTCAAAAGTTGAAAAGTTGAAAAGTTCAAAGGTTCAAAGGTTCAAAATGTTAAGCAATGTTTTGAACCTTTGAACTTTTTAAACCTTTTAAACTTCTGTGTAGAACTATTACTACGCCAGAATATCATTTCAATTACATCAATTCAGTTCAGTCAATTACAAATGGAGAAACCTGTTGGGGTTAGCTTTGCAGTGTGTTGACAAATACATCTTTATGAAGAAAAAAGACCTGAAAGTCTTGATCGTTGATAATGCGTTATTGGTAGTGAGCCGGGTTTCTGAGATCATTTCCGAATTGGATTGTGTAATGAGCGTATCTGTCGCTACCACATATGAAGAAGCGGTAAAGAAAATATCTTTGCTGCAACCGGATATCGTGTTGCTGGATATTTATCTGAAAGATAAAAGCGGATTGGAATTACTGGAATTTATAAAAAGAAGTCACCCGTCTATCAAAGCGATCATGCTGACGAACCAGTCGAGTGACAACTACAAGAATCTTTGCGAAAAAATCGGGTCGGATCATTTCATTGATAAATCGAGTGAGTTTGAGAATATCACCGGTATCATTGAATCCTACCACGTTTGATCATATTTTGTCCTTGACTAACCAACATTTTGATTATCCTTACAATTGGCCATCCAATAGCCGAAAGCCAACCCCCGCAAGAGTTTCAATACTATGGAAAAAACGTTTTAGTTCAAACAATCAGCCCCGGGGTATACCCCGGGGCTTTTTTGTCACGAATGCACAAATGAATTTTGCCACAAATGCACGAATAAAAGGCAACTTCTGCAAGTGCGTTTATTCGTGCATTTGCGGCAACTTATTATCTCTAGCGGTAAATCCTTTCTACCGCCGCCTTGTATTTCTCCATGATCACTTTTCGTTTCAGGCTAAGCTTCGGTGTCATCTCACCGGTTTCGATGCTCCATTCTTCCGGTAACAATTCAAATTTTTTCACCTGCTCCACATGATTGAAAAATTCGTTGAATGACTCGATCAGCTCTTTGTAAAGCGCCAATATTTTCGGATTGTGTATTGCATCTTCATTGGTGGTGAAGGGGATTCCTTTCAGTCGCATCCATTCTTTCAGATTAGGCATGGAAGGTACGATCAGGGCACCAACAAATTTTTCTTCTGCCCCTACGATCATGATCTGCTCTACAAACGGAGATTCCTTCATTTTGTTCTCGATCGGTTGCGGAGCTACATATTTGCCACCGCTGGTTTTAAACAATTCTTTTTTGCGGTCGGTGATCTTTAAGTATTTCCCGTCTTCCAGCACACCGATATCACCTGTATGCAACCATCCGTTTATAACGGTTTCGGCAGTAAGATCGGGGCGTTTGTAATATCCCATCATCACACTCGGGCCTTTTACACATATCTCGCCATCGGCTTCCAGCTTTACTTCCTGGCCGATGATAGGTAAACCCACCGTGCCGAATTTGGTACCGTTATCACGTTTGGAATTCACGCTGATCACCGGGCTGTTTTCCGTTGGGCCGTAGCCTTCATAGATAGGGATTTTCGCTGCACTGAAGATCCTGATCAGCCTTACCTGGCAGGCAGCGCCGCCTGTTACGATGAAGTCTATATTATTACCCAACGCTTCACGCCATTTGCTGAAAATAAGTTTATTGGCAATTGCCAGCTGCAGGCGGTACCACGGCGACCCTTTTTTCTGAACATCATATTCGTTGCCGAGCTTCACCGCCCAATCAAATAGCTTTTTCTTAGTGCCGGTCAGCTCAGCACCTTTCGCCATGATCTTTTCATACACTTTCTCAAGTAATCTTGGTACCGTGCAAAACAGGCTGGGCTGTACATCTTTCAGATCGTCGGCAATTGTTTCCAGGCTGGATGCATAATAAATGGAAATCCCGCTGTTGATGTAGATATAAGAAACCATCCGCTCGAAAATATGATTGAGCGGTAAAAAACTGAGTGACCTTGCCGTTACATTATCTTCAAAAGGGAAACTTTCTTTGGCGTTCAATACATTCATCACGATGTTTCGATGCGACAACATCACGCCTTTGGGCGTACCCGTAGTACCAGAGGTATAAATGATGGTAGCGCAATCCGTGGCCTTGATGGAGTTCTTTATCTGCTCCATTGCCGCAATATCCGCATCGCCGATATTTTCAAAAAGTTCTTTCCAGTAACCGACACCTTCAAGTTTATCAAGTCCAAAGATCCCACGCAGGGAAGTGATCTTCGGGCTGATATTCTTTACTTTATCCAGTATATCCTGCCCGCTTACAAAAACATATTTTACCGCTGCATCATTGAATATGAATTCCAGTTCGTTGATATTGGTGGTGGGGTAGATCGGGCAAAGTGTTACGCCGATCTGCTGGCAGGCCAGGTCGAGCACCAGCCACTCGGGGCGGTTGCGGGAAATCAGAGCGATCTTGTCCTGGTTTTCCACTACCATATCATTGCCGCTGATGCCAAGTTTGAGAAGGCCGGCGCTAAGCTTCTTCACCAGGTCGGCAACGGCGGAAGTGCTCAGGGGACCCCATTTCCCATCCACCTTGCCTGTAAGCATATCATCTTTGGGAAATTTTTCCAGCTGGTCGTAGAGAAAATCGAAAATTCTGGATTGATCATTCATATAGCGCTGCAATTACGTGAAGGCATTTTTATTAGTGTAACTAAGATAAATAAAAAAAGCCATCCGCCGGGGATGACTTTTAGTAAAGTACTTTTCAATTGAAGATTATATTCTAACCTTCGGGGTTTTCGTTCAACCCCGGAGAGTTTATTTAATAAACGCCCGGAGGTTGAAAGAAACCTGCGGGGTTTTTACTTTTTCGTCGCGTTCAAAGCAAGTTTGATGTTCACAGTCTTGCTGATCACCCAATCCTGAGGATTGTTCGGGCCTTTGTAGCTCATGCCCCATTCGGTACGGTCGATGTTGAAATCGGCAGTAGCAGCGGCAGTAGCGGCATCAACAGTTACTTTAGCAGGGAAAGAAATGCTCTTGGTGCTGTCTTTCAAAGTAAGGTTTCCTTTGATGGTGTGAGTGGCATCTTTCAGCAATACATCTTTATTGGTGCTATCAGCAACAAATGGAGTTACTGAAGTGATCTCAAACTTAGCTGTTGGAAATTTAGCTACATCAAAGAAATCAGGGCTTTTCAGGTGGCCTTCCAGTTTTCCTTTGCTGTCTGCATCTCCTGCCAGATCAGTATTGTTGAGGCTATTCATATTGATGGTGAAATTTCCACCTGCCAACTGGTTGTCTTTTACGATCAATGTACCTTCCGTCAGTTTGAAAGTGCCGGTGTGTGTGCCGGTTGGCTTGCTGCCGGTCCAGGTTACGGTGGTGGTAGAATCAATTGCATAATTGGTTCCGGTTACTACAGTTACTGAATCTTTTTCACCAGATACTGCCTGGTCGGCTTTTGGTGAGTTATTGCAGGCTGCCAGTATTGCCACTGATGCGGCTGCTAAAAAGAGAATTTTTTTCATGATTATTTTTTTTGAATTGCAAATATAATAGAACAATGTTTAAACATCAAACATTTTTTTAGATGTTAATATACTTTGTAAAATCCGTTTATTTACCAGCACTGGTAAATTTTTGCCGGGAAGACGGGAAGATATAACGCCAGATTTATTAATTTATAACATCTTCCCCTCTTCCCGGCAAAAAAATCTTTCTCCCCGGGGAATGTCTGAAAATTTAATGATAATACTGTCCGGCAGGCACTTTAAAAATACGCCCTTTTTGAAAATCGCTGAAAGCGGTATTCTCCTGCGCATGAGTATTTACCCAGTTCTGGTAGGCCGAAAGGCTTTGAATGGAACCGAATATCCATTGATTATAAGCGTCAAACATACCTTCTTTGAGCAATTGCTGCTGGTATTCGAATAATTTGAAGGGCATTTTTCCCTGTTGTGTATTGAACCAGTCGAGGATAAACCTGGTGCGGATCATTGTAAGGGATTCGGTGTTGACACCAGATCCCAGCAATCCTGTCTGCTTATTCATTTCTGTAAGAAAAGCTTTTGCAAATGGGTTTTTATCTTTAAAATCCTGCAACAGATCGGTAGCTGTAAAGAGTTTTTTATAGCTGTCGAGTAAAAGTTGTTTCACCTCCGGGGCTTTACTGCCAAATGGTTCCATATTGAGAAAAATTTCACCATACAGGATACTCCATACCTTATCGCTGGTGAAAAAATAGTAACGGGCGGCATTATAATAATTTTTACTGTAAGAAGGATCCACTTCTATTCCTTTTTCCCAGTTCTTAATGGCTTCGTAATCCTGCTGGGCCCACTGGAGTTCACCCAGTTCATTGTACAACGGTCCGCTTTCCGGAAATTTTTTGATCCCCTTTTTATACATTTTCTCACAATCCTTTACCAGTGCCAGCTGCTTGTAAATATTTCCTGCTATCTGGAAAACCTGGTCATCGGAGCGGTCATTGTCCAGCAAAGGCTTGATCACATCCAGGGCTTTATTATTTTCTTTCTGATAATAATAACTCATCGCCAGGTCCTTTGCCAGCGGGATGTTGGCAGGCTCCTGCTGAATCCCACGGTTGAGCACCAGTATCGCATTGGCATAATCTCCCTGCCGCATAAAGGAACGGGCAGTTTCATGCAACTGCTGAACAGACTGTGGCTGGGCAACACCCAAGCTGGCTAAAAGGCAAAGTGCGAGTGCAATGGAGAGTTTTTTCATTGTTGTAAAGATAAAAAAAAATTGCCCCGGCCTGAAGACCGGGGCAATTAAAACAAAATATTTTTAGTCAATAAGATGTGTCAGCAAACCATCCCTCAGCTTTGGCTCAAACCAGGTGCTTTTTGGAGGCATCACTTCTCCGCTATCGGCTACATCAAATAATTGCTGTATGCTTACAGGATAAAGGCTGATGGCCAGGGTCATTTCTCCGCTATCCACTCTTTTTTCCAGTTCTCCGAGGCCACGGATACCGCCTACAAAATCGATGCGTTTATCCGTGCGTTGATCTTTGATGCCCAGAACCGGGTCGAGCAACTGATCCTGCAGGATGCTTACATCCAGTACACCAATGGGATCTTTTTCATCAAAACTGCCTTTTTTTGCCGTCAGCTTGTACCATTGTTTTTCAAAATACAGTCCGAAAGTATGTGCCGATTCAGGCCTGAAGGCTTCACTCACTTTTTCTACGGTGAAGGCTGTACCTATCTTTTTCATTAATTCTTCGGCACTCAGCCCGTTGGTATCTTTCACTACACGGTTGTAATCCATGATATGCAGCTGATCCGAAGGAAAAAGTGTAGTGAGGAAATAATCCGAATTTTCTGTGGATTGGTCGCCCATGCTCACCCTTACCTTTGCCGCCGAAGCTGCCCTGTGGTGGCCATCCGCAATGTAGGAAGCCGGCACCAGTGTTTTAAAAAGCCCGGTGATAAGGCTGATGGTATCATCATCATTCACGATCCAGATGCTGTGCTGCACACCATCATCGGCCACAAAATCGTACTGGCAGTTTTTTTCCGAGATCCATTTGTTGATCACCGCGTCAATTTCCGGAACACTTTTATAAGCCAGAAAAACATTGCCCGTTTGCGCCCCGGTAGTCTTGATATGCGTGATCCTGTCCAGCTCTTTTTCAGGGCGGGTGAATTCATGTTTTTTTATCAGGCCGTTATCATAATCATCCACAGAACTGCCGCATACGAGGCCAGCCTGAGAAACGCCATTCATCGTCAGTTTATAAATATAGTAACAAGGTTTGCTTTCCCTGAACAGGATATTCCTGCTGATGAACGCGCCAAGATTTTCTTTCGCCTTATCATATACTTCCTGTGAATGGATGTCGGTAGTTTCGGGAAGGTCTATTTCACTTTTGGTGATGTGCAGGAAGGAGTTAGGATTTCCCTGCGCTTCAACTTTTGCTTCTTTGCTGTTTAAAACATCATATGGCCTGGAAGCCACTGTTTTCGCGTGCTGTGCTTCGGGCCGGAGTGCTTTAAAAGGAGTGATCGTTATCATAATATCCGTATGTAAAAACCTGTAGAAATGTTTTACAGGTCGGTAAATATAGGGAGAACAATTAAAAATTAAGAATTAAAAATTAAGAATGCAGCCGGATGAGGCTTACTATAAATAAATGAGGTTTACACCTAAGAAATTTTTAATTTTTAATTCTTCATTTTTAATTGTCCGAAGGACTGCATCGTTTCAACCAGTACCTGTACACTGCTGATAGGCATAGCGTTATAAATGGAAGCCCGGAAACCGCCCGTGGTGCGGTGCCCCGCTATGCCCACGATGCCGAGTGATTTCGCATACTGCAAAAATTCCTTTTCGAGCGAAGGATCTTTCATTACAAAGCAGGCGTTCATCTTGCTCCGGTCTTCTCTGGCCACATTGCCTATAAATAATTCGTTGTTATCGATCTCGTTGTACAACAGGTCGGCTTTTTCAATATTCTTTTTCTCCATAGCAGCCACGCCACCATTGGCTTTCAGCCACCTCAGCGTAAGCAGGCATACATACACGGCAAATACCGGTGGTGTATTCAGCATGCTTCCTTCTTTGATATGGTTGCGATAATCCATGATGGTAGGGATCACGCGTTTCACTTTACCCAGTATGTTTTTGTTCACCACCACAAGATTGACACCTGCAGGGCCCATGTTTTTTTGCGCCCCGGCGTAGATCAGGTCAAAAGCGTTGAAATCAAGCACACGGCTGAAGATATCGCTGCTCATATCCGCCACCAGAGAATTACTGGTTTTAGGAATGGTTTGCCATTGCGTACCGTAAATGGTATTGTTGGTGGTGATATGTAAATATTTTGAATCGTTGGGCACCGCAAAATCCTTCGGGATGTAATTGTAATTTTTATCCTTTGAAGAACAGACCACGTCTACTTTTCCAAACAACTTCGCTTCTGTAATGGCTTTTTGCCCCCAGATATCGGTATCGGTGTAAGCAGCAGATTCTTTGCTGTCGAGTAGGTTCATCGGCACCTGCATGAATTGTGTGGAAGCCCCTCCATGAAGAAAAAGTACTTCACGGTTTTCATCCAGCTGCATGAGTTCCCTCACCAGTGACCTCGCTTCTTCCATCACGGCAGTAAATTCGGGTGTGCGGTGGCCAAACTCCAGAATGGAAAGCCCTGTGTCGTTAAAATTCAATATTGCGGCAGCTGCCTGCTCAAACACTTCTTTGGGTAGGATAGAAGGCCCGGCGTTAAAATTATGTATCACTTGAATGAATTAGAGCGTGAGAAAATCAAGACGCAAAAGTAATTAATAATTAAGAATTAAAAATTAAGAATGCAGCGAAGGTTGATCGCAGATTTTAAAGGGATGAAGGGGATTACACAGATTGTTTTGCTGGCGCAAAACTAAAATGCAGTTTATAATAGTTTTACAACCATTTATAAACTGCATTTCTATTTTTACGAAGTAAAAATAATCAGCGAAATCCTTTTATCTTTTTAAAATCAGCGTTTCCCTTTGGCTGCAATCACATTCGTAATTCGTAATTACCCATTCGTAATTGATCAGTTTTCCTCTCTTCCGATCATCTTACCCGATCCGCCATTCCATTTGTTGTTTAATTCCTCGAAGTCTTTACTTTCTTTTTCAGAAAATTTTTGTTTCACCAAAGGTTTCAGATCGGGTTGTCCGGCGTTGATCCAGGCGGTATACCAGAAGGAGGCGATGGCCGAAATGGATTGCCGCATCCTGCGCTCGATCATACCATCGAGTTTTTTATTGAAAGCGATGGTAAATGCGGATGAGTACTGGCGTATCACCGTTCCATTACGTTGCTCGAAAGAATATTTCTGATCGTCTTTAAATTCTCTGGTGAGTTCCCTTTCGAAGCTCAGCACACTATCGGCGGCTTTGGCACTTTCGAGCACACGGTCCCAGATGAAGCTGCCCGGGTCCTTGATATAGGTTGCTTTGCCTACAAAAAAATCAAACTCTTTTTCGGCCAGCAATTCGGGTACACGGCTTTCCCAAAAAGCATGAATGCCTTTCTGATTGGTCAGTTGCCCGTTGTGGTTGCTGCTGGCATGTAATGGCACGTGGGCATCGGCGATATAATGCCCGAGCTCAGCGCTGTTCTTCAATATGCGGCTGTAATTTTTATCCTTAAAAGCCGCGGTAAGCCTCTGCAGCATCACCTGCACATGCCATGGAACGATTCCATTGGCACGCACACTGTCTTCGGAATATTTTGCAATGGCATCTTCCCATTTACGCGGCAGATCGGGGTAAGGATAAGTGCCATAATTATCGATGTCGATAAAATGTCTCGGCCCTTCTTCCGCTACAGCATAACGGCGCTTATCCGGGTCGATGGCATGTTCGGTAATGAATGCGATATTTGGTTTATAAAATACCATCATTTCCGGCGGCAGCAGGAAAACGGCATAATAATTTATTTTCTGATGTGCCCAGAAGCCCCAGCAGTAGGAGGGGAATGATAAGCCTAGAAGGATGCCAAGCAGCAGTATAGATCGGGCAATTTTTTTCATTCCTAAAAATAAGAAATAGAAATTAAGAATTAAAAATTAAGAATTAAGAATGCATTCTCATTGAAATCCTTCCGGCAAGATAAAAATTCTTCATTCTTCATTTTTCATTCTTCATTATGCTTTATGTTCGGTATCGTCAATATCCGTCACCCCGCCGCTTACCGCAAATTTCATCGTTTGTGTGCTGGTGATATTGGTGATAGGTTTGATACGGTTTCGAGGGATGATGTAAACATTGCCCGCCACCGAATAAGCCATGGGGATGTATACCGCCACATAATCTACCAGGTCGAAATCGCTCATATCCTCACGGGTGATGAAACCCATGCGCCATACGTCGTTGTCGTCGACATTTGCCAGCACATTGTGAGTGAATTTTTTCTTGTCGCCGGCAAAAGCCTCAAAAAAATCGCGGGTGGTCGAATAGATATGTTTGATGCCCGGTGCTTTCTGCATGAATTTGTCCATGAAACTCACGATACGGCCGGTGATGAAGAACGAGCTGAAGTAACCGATGGAAACGATCGCCAGTAAAATGATCACGAAGCCGAGCCCGTAATTCTGCACATGTACCCGGCCGAGTTCATCTTTATAAGAAAAAATGGGTATCCATCCATCTATCGTGGATATCACGAAGAACAATGCATAAATGGTGATGGCGATGGGGGCCAGTATCAATAATCCCTGCAGAAAATATTGCAGGAGCCTGCTGTAATCGAACTTTTTTTCCATGGTGGTCAGTTTAAAGGTCAAAGATAGTTGAACGCGGAATGGATAGTTGAGAATTGATAATGGGCAATTAATAATTAATAATTTATAATTAATAATTCTGTGTTTCAAAACCTCATGCTGGCAAAGAGAAATAATTCCTATTTTCAACCTTTATTTTTATTTATGAAAAGAGATTGCTTTCGCTTCGTTACCACCTTTATATTGCTGACTTCCATGTTGTTTGTCAGTTGTAAGAATTCTCCTGCCGACGAACACTATAAAGTTGTACCGATGGAAGCTCCCGATTCGGCTACACAGGTGAAAGTGGGCGCCATCAAGGCACTTGATGTGGTGATGAACCTGGAAGAAGGGTTTGGTTTTACCGATAAAAACGGCCGGCAAATCTGGAGCAGGCTGATCCATCCGCCTGCGGGTATATGTGGGAATGATACCGCTAAAATACCTGCCGATAAAAAATTTCCGCTGGTGATCGTGTTGCACGGCTCCGGCGCTGTAGGGACCGATAATATTTCGCAGATGGGCGTGCTGGCAAAAATGTGGGCATTCAGTCCTGTTCGTTGCAAATACCCGGCTTACGTGCTGGTTCCGCAGTTTCCGGAGCGTTCGTCTAATTACGTGACCGACCAGGCCCGCGGGGTACTGACTTCCAAACCCCAGCCTTACCTGAATACTCTGATCGCTTTGATAGATTCGATGAAAATGAAAACCGATATCGATAGCAACAGGATATATGTGATGGGTTTCTCCATGGGCGGTTCTACCGCCATGAACGCGGTTTCATTGCGCCCCGACCTTTTTGCCGCCGCGATCTCATTTTCCGGCATCCCCAACTTTGATGGCGAGGCGGCGTATTCAAAAATCCCCCTGTGGATCATTCATGGCAATGCCGATGTGGAAAATCCTTTTGGCAGCGATTCATTGTTATATAAAGAACTGAAAGCAAGAGGCAATAACCAGGTGTTGTTTTGGGAAATGGATAAGATGGGACATGAAGTACCGAAGCAGCTGTATACGGATACGATCATCCCATCCTGGCTATTCGGGCATACAAAAACCCCCTGACCCCCTGAAGGCATATGCCTCCACGAAGTACAGTACCCGAAGGGTTATTTGAAGCAATTGATGTATCCGTTAACCAAAAGTCGGTTTGATGATGAATTGAATATGGAAGAAAGAACGAAGCAATGAGATCATGGATCAGGGTTTAGGTTAGAACATGCTGAACCCTAATCTGTGATCCCTAAACTTTTTCGTATTTTCTACACAATCTTTTGAGTAAAACAACGTTATCCCTATAGAAAAAATACTGTGATGTTCAATTTTACACATTTTGGTTGCATTATTGCTGCTGGTCATTTGAAACAACGATCTTATCTATGACCACATTACCCGAAACCAAACCTGTTATTCTTGCAGTAGATGACCAGCTGGAACTGCTGAACCTCCTCGATATGATGATGAGCTTTCAGGGTTATGAAGTTAAAATATCCCAGAATGCCGAGAACCTCATCGATATACTTCATGCTAAGACGCCGGATATCATCCTTATGGATGTGACGATGAAACAGATCAATGGGGCCGTTTTATGCACGTTATTGAAAACCAATAAAAGTACCGCCGCGATCCCCGTAGTGCTGGTATCCGGTGTGGAAGACCTGGAAGATATTGCCCGTGAAGCCGGCGCAGACGCCTTCATCCGCAAACCTTTCGATACGCAGGAAATAGAAAAAGTGCTGTTCAGGTTTGTAGGAGCCGGTTCATTTGTGGTAACTACTCCTGATGTTGATATGCCGGAATCGGCGGCCAGTGCTTCTTCCGAAGATTATTAATTTAGGGTAGTCAACTCGCGGTAGTCAACCCGCGGTAGTCAACCCGTGGTAGTCAACCCAGGGTAGTCAACCCATCATTCTCACTTACCGTTTTTTTTTACAGCTTACCCCCCTTATTCCTGCAGTTCATCGGATTAGTTGCCCTGAATCACCCCATTACCGGTATTTTTATCATAATTAATTGAAGGCGGCAAAAAAAAATTGATGGAAACTTTGGTTACGTAAAAAGTTTCCGTAGTTTTGCGGTCTCATATTATGACAGAAATAGATACCAAAGAGAGGATCAAACTGGCGGCCAACGAGCTGGTAATGAAGTACGGCGTACGTAGCGTGAGCATGGACGACATCGCCGCACACCTTGGCATCAGCAAAAAGACAATTTACCTGTATTACAAGGATAAAGATGAGTTGGTAGACGCGATCATTGAATCTGAGATCGGTCGTACGCAGGAGATCTGCGAACGCGATCTGGATATTTCCGAAAACGCTGTCCATGAGATCATCCTCGCGATGGATATGATGGTGGAAATATTTCACTCCATGAACCCGTCGTTGCTGTTCGACCTCAGGAAATACCACCCGCGGGCATTCGAAAAATTCAATCTCCATAAAAATACTTACCTGTTTGAAGTGATGAAACAGAACCTGGTGAGGGGGGTGAAAGAAAAACTTTACCGTCCCGAAGTCAATATCGACATCATGGCGAGGTTCAGGGTAGAAAGTGTGTTCATATCGATGGCGCCCGAATTTCATGCAGGAATAAAATCATCCCTGCTCGAAGCCGAAGAACAACTGATCGTGCATTTTCTCTTCGGGCTGGTAACCCCAAAAGGATACGACATGGTGGTCAATTATTTAAAGGAAAGGAATTTGCCGGCAGGTAAAACAGATAAAAAAAATAAAGTCAATGGTTAATAAAAATAAACAGATGAGTTACATAACAAAAGGCATCATGGGAGCGATGATGCTGTTATTGGTAGCCGGTGCAAAAGCGCAGGTAACGCCACCTCCGGCAACACCGGTGGTAAATGAATTTTCTGTAAGGCAGGCAGTGGAATACGCAAAGAAAAATTCGATCCGTGTCAAAAATGCCTTGCTCGATATCCGTATGCAGCAGGAAAAGAACCGCGAGATCACGGCACAGGCTTTACCGCAATTAAGTGGCAGTGGAACTTTCAATGATTACCTGACAGTGCCTACCAGCCTGCTTCCTGCAGAAATAACCGGTGGCCCTGCGGGAACTTATATCCCTGTACAGTTTGGTACCAAATATAATGTTACCGGTGGTTTCGATGCTTCCCAGATATTGTTCGACGGACAGGTATTCGTTGGTCTGCAGGCACGCAGGACTTCCGTTGATTTTTATTCTAAAATTTCTGATATCACTGTTGAACTTATCAACCTGAATGTGCAGAAGATCTATTATCAGCTGGTAGTTGGCAAAGAGCAAATCGCCAAGATCGAAGCGAACATCGAACGTTCTCAAAAATTATACAACGATACCAAAGCTATGTTTGACCAGGGTTTCAAAGAAAGACTGGATGTAGACAAGGCGCAGGTGCAACTCAATAACCTGCAGACGGAAAAGATCAAAGCGCAAAACCAGCTGGACGTAGGATATGCAGGATTGAAATTCCTGATGAACATGCCACAGAAGGAAAAGCTGGTGCTGACCGATACGTTGTCGGAAGATAAGATTAAGTCCGATCTGCTGGTGACTGAATATAATTATAAAGACAGGAATGAATACCAGTTGCTCGAGCTTCAGAAAAAACTCAATGAATACAATGTGAAGAGGTACAAGCTGAGTTACATCCCTACGTTGAGTGCGTTTGGCAGCTATCAGAAAAATGCCCAGCGTACATCTTTCGATTTTTTCAAAGGGGGTGAAAACAGGCAGTGGTTCACTACATCGTTGATAGGCCTGAAACTGAGCGTGCCGATATTCGATGGTTTTGCAAAAAGGGCGCGTGTGAACCAGGCGAAGATAGATCTGCAAAAAACAGAGAATACCATCCAGAACATGAGGGATTCTATAGATTATGATGTGGTGCAGGCTAACCAGAAGATCACGGCGGCATTGCTCACGATGGACAACCAGAAACGCAATATGGAACTGGCGGAAAAAGTGTACAATACTACCAGGATAAAATATGACCAGGGGTTGGGCGATAACCTGGAAGTGTACAATGCGCAGGCCGACCTTAAAGTAGCGCAGAATGATTATTACAGCGCCGTTTACGATGCTATCGTAGCAAAACTCGATTATCAGAAAGCGATCGGAAAACTTGAATAACAGTACTCATGGCAATCAATATTATAACTAACAGCATACAAAATAAATACATGAAAAAAGTAACACAGATATTCTTCGCAGCAACGCTCAGCCTGGCAATCGTCTCGTGCGGCGGTAGTAAAAAGGAGGGCAATGCGGCATTGAATGACAAGAAAGCAAAGCTGGCAAAACTGAAAGCCAATAAAGAAAAAGACGACCAGGAAATATTGAAACTGCAGGAAGAAATATCCAAACTGGATACCAGCAGCAGCAATCCTGACAAGATAAAGCTGGTAGCAACGGCGCCGATCGTTCGCCAGGATTTCAATCACTACATCGAACTGCAGGGTAAAGTAGATGCGGAAAATATTTCCTACATCGCTCCGCAGGGGCAACCTGGAATTGTAAAGCAGCTTTTTGTAAAACAAGGAGATCGTGTAAGCAAAGGCCAGCTTTTGCTGAGGCTGGATAATTCACTTTCAGTACAAGGAATTACCAGCGCAAAGCAGCAGGCATCGGCATTGCAGGCGCAGCTGGCATTGGCTAAAACAACTTACCAGCGTTATCAGAACCTTTGGAACCAGGGGATCGGTTCGCAGGTGCAGCTGCTGCAATACCAGACCAATGTATCCGCACTCGAAAGCCAGCTGGCAGGGGCCAATGCAGGCATCAGGCAGGCACAGGCGCAGGCCAATACCGCCAATGTATACAGCGATGTAAGTGGTGTGGCCGATGTGGTAAACATCCGTGTGGGAGAAATTTTTTCCGGGTCAACCGCTAATGGTCCGCAGATAAAGATCGTAAACAATTCTCAGCTGAAAGTAGTGGGCAACATTCCTGAAAATTATCTGGGAAGTGTACAGAAAGGAACAGATGTAGCGGTGTTGTTGCCAGATCTTGGCAAAACCATCAACACCAAAGTAAGTTTCCTGGGTGCCTCGATCGATGCGATCAACCGCGGTTTTGTAGTAGAAGCCAAACTTCCTACCGATGCGGCTTTCAGGCCAAACCAGATCGCTACGATCAAGATTAATGATTACAGTTCAAAAAATACCATCGTTGTTCCGCTGAATACTTTGCAGAATGACGAGAAAGGAAAATTCGTAATGGTCGCTTCCACCGATAATGGCAAACTTACAGCGCACAAGCGCCCGGTTACCATCGGCAAGCTCAATGGCGATCAGCTGGAGATCACATCAGGATTGAAAGAAGGCGATATACTGGTAACAGAAGGTTTCGCCAGCATTTACGAAGGACAGGTATTAACCACAGGTAAATAGTTATAAGTGATAAGTTATAAGTGATAAGTTCTGAGTTTTTATATTCAACTTATTCACCCATTGACCCATTCACTCATTGACTACTCATAAACTCATAACTTATAACTCGAAAATGAGCGCATTAGAAAGTAAACAAGAAAAATTCAAGGAGTTTAAACCTACTTCGTGGAGCGTAGGCAATAAAACATCGATCTACCTGATCATGCTGATTGTTTCCCTCATGGGATTATTTCAGTTCCTGACATTGCCAAAAGAGCAGTTTCCGGATATCGTGATCCCTACGATCTATGTTCAGACTATTTACTTCGGTAACTCACCAAAAGATATAGAAAACCTGGTAACGAGGCCGATCGAGAAACAGATCAAAGGTATTACAGGGGCAAAGATCAAAAAATTCACCAGTACCTCACAGCAGGATTATTCCGCTATCATCGTAGAGTTTGATACGGATGTAAAAACCGAAGTGGCGCTGCAAAAGGTGAAGGACGCGATGGATAAGGCCAAGCAGGATCTTCCTACCGACCTTACCGAAGAACCTACAGCGCTTGAGGTGAACCTCAGCGATCAGCCGATCATGTATGTGAACCTGAGCGGTGATTATGAAATGGCAAAGCTGAAAAAATTTGCCGATGATATGAAAGACAAGCTGGAAGAAATTCCGCAGATCAACCGCATCGATATCGTGGGTGCTCCTGAAAGGGAGTTCCAGATCAATGTGGATAATTACCGTATGCAGACTGCCGGTGTCACATTCGATGATATCAGCAATGCAGTGGCGAGGGAAAATATGGATATTTCAGGCGGCCTGCTGGACGTGGGTTCCATGAAACGTAACCTTCAGCTGAAAGGCCAGTTCCATACCGCATTCGACATTGAAAAAGTGATCATCAGGAATACCGGAGGCGCACCGATCTATTTGAAAGATATCGCGGTAGTAAAAGATACTACCAAGGATGCCGAAAGTTTTGCCCGCCTGGATGGTAAGAATGTGGTAACGCTGAACATTATCAAGCGAAGCGGTGAAAACCTGATCGAAACCAGTGAAGCGGTGAATAAAGTGGTGAAAGAAAATGAGGGGGTGATCTATCCGAGCAATCTGAAAGCAGTGATCACCGGTGATCAGAGTGTGCAGACAAAAGCATCATTCAATGAGCTGGTTACTTCCATCATCATCGGGTTCATCCTCGTACTTATTGTACTGATGTTCTTCATGGGGGTCACCAATGCATTCTTTGTGGCATTGAGTGTTCCGCTGAGTATGTTCGTGGCATTCGTATTCCTCCCGGGTGCAGATCTCATTATAGGCACGCATGTAACCCTGAACTTCATCGTGCTCTTCGCACTGCTGTTCGGGCTGGGTATCATCGTGGATGACGCGATTGTGGTGATTGAGAATACGCATAGGATATTTACCGAAGGAAAAGGAAACCTGTCGACGGAGAAAGCCACGAAGATGGCAGCGGGTGAGGTTTTCATTCCGGTACTGGCGGGTACTATCACCACGCTGGCTCCATTCTTCCCGTTGTTGTTCTGGCCGGGTATCATCGGGCGTTTCATGGTGTACCTGCCTACAATGCTCATCTTTACACTGGCAGCATCATTAATAGTGGCGTTTATCATGAACCCGATCTTCGCGGTAGATTTCATGAACCATCCCGAAGGAAAAAAAGAGCCGAAATCGGCCATATTCAAAAAACCGATCTTATGGATAGTGATAGGTTTAGGTATTTTGCTCGATGTACTGGGCACCCCTTTCCTTGGTAACCTGCTTATATTCTTCATGATATTGGTCGTGTTCAATAAATATGTACTGGATGACGCAATACATGGTTTCCAGAACAGGGTATTGCCATGGATCATGAGCCATTACGAAAATCTGTTGAAATGGTCACTTAAGGGCTGGAGGCCTGTCCATCTTTTGCTGGGCACTGTAGGCTTGCTTATACTGTCGGTATTCATATTCGGTGCATCCGTTAACTCAGGCAGGGTAGGTATCGCATTTTTCCCTAAAGGCGATCCTAACCAGATATATGTATACCTGAAATTACCCGTAGGAACAAGTGTGGAATATACCGATTCGGTAACAAGGACACTCGAAGTGAAAGTGAATAAGGTATTGGGTATCGATAATGCAAAGAATGTAAAGAATCCGATTGTGGAAAGTGTGATCAGCAATGTGGCCATCGGCGCGAGCGATCCATCTGCAGGTGACAGGAGTACAAGAAGTGAGCTGGGAAGGATACAGGTATCTTTTGTGGAATACGAAAAACGCCACGGAAAAAGTACCAGGCCATATCTCGATGAGATACGTGCCGCGGTAGGTGGTATTCCCGGCGCTGAGATAAGTGTTGACCAGGAAAGTAGCGGTCCGCCAACAGATCCTCCAATCAATATCGAAATCGCGAGTGAGGATTTTGATAACCTGGTAAAGACTGCAGTTAATCTTAAGAATTATCTTGATAGCATACAGGTGCCGGGTGTGGAAGAATTGAAGATGGATGTGGATCTGAATAACCCGGAGATCACGTTGACTGTAGATCGCGACCGTGCATTGATCGAAGGTGTTTCGTCTGCACAGATCGGTATGGAAATACGTACGGCATTGTTCGGTAAAGAAGTGTCGAAGATCAAGGAAGGAAAAGATGAATACAAGATCCAGTTACGTAATAATGAACTGCAACGTAAGAACCTCTCCGAACTGCTGAACATGCGTATTTCTTTCAGGGATATGGCAGCAGGCGGTGCGGTGAAAAATATCCCGATCAGTTCGCTGGTATCGGTAGAGCCAACAAGCACTTTCGGTAGCGTTAAGCGTAAAAATCAGAAAAGGTTGATCACGCTTCGCTCGAATGTATTGACCACACAGGGTTTCAATGCTACAGCAGTGAACCAGGTGATTGCCGGACATATCGCTTCATTTACTAAAAAAGGCGAAGGTGTTACCATCAAGCAAACGGGTGAAGGAGAACAACAGGCTGAAACTGGAGCTTTTCTGGCAAAAGCATTGGTAATTGCCCTTGCGTTGATATTGCTGACACTTGTGCTGCAGTTCAATTCGCTGAGCAAGTCTATCATCATCCTCACGGAGATCATATTCAGCGTGATCGGGGTATTACTCGGCTTCTCCATATTTGGTATGGAAGCCTCGGTACTCATGACCGGACTTGGTGTTGTTGGTCTGGCTGGTATCGTGGTGAAAAATGGTATCCTGGTGATCGAATTTGCTGAAGAGCTCCGCCATCGCGGGATGAAGACAAGGGAAGCAGTGATAGAAGCAGGTAAAACACGTATTATCCCCGTATTGCTGACGGCTTTGGCAGCGATCCTGGCGTTCATTCCGATAGCAGTTGGTTTCAACATCAACTTCGTAACGTTGTTCTCCGAACTCAATCCGCACATCTTCTTCGGTGGTGATAACGTAGCCTTTTGGAAACCATTGAGCTGGACGATCATCTTCGGGCTGGCATTCGCCTTCTTTATGACCCTGATCATCGTACCGGCGATGTACCTGATAGCTGAAAGGCTTCGCAGGCCCATGCGCAGGATGTATGGCGGCAAATGGATATCCTTCGGGTTCCTGTTGTTCCCGGGCGTTGCTATCGCTAATGCAATGAATGGAGGGCCGACTGTGGTAACCTTCCTGTTATTCTTAGGGTTCCCTATGCTAATGATCTACACTGCGGTTAAACACAGAATGGAAGTAGCCAAAAGAAAAAGAAGACTTAAAGACGCTCCGGTGGCACATACCGGCAGCTGGTTATAACCGATTTAAAGTTCGCTTTAAACCCAATATGGATTTTAATGTGTATGCCCCGCGATTCTTCGCGGGGCATTTTTATTTCAATAGCCCCGGGCTATTGATTAAAAAAACAGGATGGTTTTCTTTTTTGAAATAAATCATCTTCTCTTTTTATATTTGATGATGCGCTTTATTTTTACCCTTGCAGCATTGCTGCTCACCTCCCTGTCATTTTCCCAAAGCCTCTAAGGCGAACGGAGAGGCTTCTATGATAATTATAGCCAAAATACCACACACAAGATCATCCTGCATTTTACCTTAAATAAAGATCAGTCTTACACTGTTTACAGCTATACGCCGGATATCAAAGGCGATGGCACCGATAGCGTATCGGTATGTACAGTCAGTTATAAAAAAACAGGCAGCAATAGTTTTCAATTGGAAGAAACTGCAGTAGTCAGGCCTGTTGGTGCCAAAGGCGGTTGCAGGCAACGATTCGATCTGAAACTTATCACATACAGGAAAGAGCAGCTCGAAGGGTCGTGGAAGGCCGCAGATGGAGCGTGTAATTCGGGATTTGGTGTGATAAGGTTTAAAAGAACGGCCACTAAATCCGCAGCAAAATAAAATAATTTTCTGTTGTGAGAAAAGCTCTGATCATATTCCTGATGATACGAAACGAATACGGAATGGAGATAGATATGGTTTTTACTTTACAAAGCAGAATGATCAATTAAAATTGCGTTCTGTTTATATGCGCTGACATCGTTTATTTAAATTCAATTCCCCGGCCAAAAGGAATTAAGAGTTATTTTTACGCATGCACATACAGGTTCACATTCCGGAGAATGCTTTATTGAAAGAATTCGTGGAATGTTTTTTTATCATCAGGCATGAAAGCAAAGATCCCCATCAGAAATTCCTGATACTGCCCAGCGTAGATACTTATTTGTCGGTATCGCTGAATACTGCCACACATATCGGGGACGACGATACCATCATTACTGAAATGGTGAAGGAAAAAACAATGGATGTTTCGCTGCAGGCCGGGCTGAAAAAAGCATGCATATATGAATATCGCGGAACTGTAAAAGAGATCTGTGTCCGTTTTAAACCACTCGGCGCCTGGTCTTTTTTGGAGATGAATGATGGCAATGAGTTCATTCCGGAGGCAGATTTTAAATCTGCCTTTCAAAAAATATTTTCAGAGAACGATGACGCCATACTTTTTAAAAATACAGAAGAATATCTCCTGAGCAGATATCGAAAATTTTATCATCCTTATTTGCCCGCGGTGATTAAAGAACTTGCCGCTACCGGCATCGATGTAAAAATAAACCTGGATGAGCTGTCGAAAAAATATGGCATCTCCCGCCAGACTATGACAAGCCAGTTCAATAAATACCTGAACCTTTCTCCTTCGCAATTCAGGCAGATAAGCCGTTTCCGTAAATTTATCGCGGCAAAGATTGCAGACCAGGCTGATTCGAATCTTACAGACATCGTATACGATATCGGCTTCTTCGATCAGTCGCACCTTATCAAGTCTTTCCGGAAGTACAGTTTCCTTCATCCATTGGAATTTTTCAGGAAGATCAACTTTTCCGATAATGGTAAAGTATTGCTCATCTGGCAATGAGCTTTACATTTTTACAATTTTAGATCCGTGCCTGTTTTTAGCTTTGCGCCATAACAAACCATTAAATTATCGCACATGCGTTTTCTGTTCCTTGTATTAGTTGCTTTTTGTTGCACCATGAATGTATCGGCCCAATCCGGCAAAAATGTGATCACTTCAGATATCGATAATTTCTGGAAGGCATATGATGTCATCATTTCTACCAAAGACAGCGCCGCTCAATACGATGCCATTCAGAAAATGTATATCGATAAAGGAACACCGGGTCTCAAAAGCATCATGGAGGAACGGCAGTATACGGCAAAATCCTATATAGATGCGATCAATAATTACCCGGCTTTCTGGAATTCAGTTCGAAAAAGCACTTATCGTTCGGAGCAGTTCGGGGAGTCGATTTCAGCAGAATTAGTCAAATTGAAAAAGCTATATCCCGGGTTGAAACCCGCAAATATTTATTTTACCATCGGCGCCCTGCGCACATCCGGCACTGTTGCCAACGGGCATGTATTGATAGGTGCCGAACTGGCCCTTACAGATTCAAATACCGTGGCATCGGAATTTCCTGGAGCGATGTCCAAAAACAGGAGACGATATTTTGACTCCAATCCGGTCAATGATGTCGTATTGCTGAATGTTCACGAATACGTGCATACGCAGCAATATCCACCGGTTGATAATTTATTGTCTTATTGTGTCCGGGAAGGAGTGGCAGAATTTGTTTCAGTAAAAGCAACGGGTAAGCCTTCATCAACTCCTGCTATTGCATTTGGTAAAAAAAATACTAAAGCTGTCAGGGCAAAGTTTGAAGCCGATATGTTCAGCCTTTACAAACGGGATGAATGGTTGTGGAGCGATGCCCCCAATAAATTTGATGTACGTGATCTTGGATATTACATCGGGTATGCCATCTGCGAAAAGTATTATCAGCGTGCTGCCGATAAATCCAAAGCCATTAAAGAAATGATCGAACTTGATTATTCCAATGAAAATGCGTTTGGGAAATTTGTGGAATCAAGCGGTTATCTTTCTGCCAGCCTTGATAAGTTGTATAATAAGTTTCAAAAGGCACGTCCCGTTGCTACAGGAGTGAAAGAATTCAGAAACGGAAGCCAGGATGTAGATCCGGCGCTGACTTTCATCACCGTTCGTTTTTCCCAAAAGATGGATACACGCTTTCGCTCTACCGGCTTAGGCGCTTTAGGAAAAGACCATTTCCCCAAGGTATCTGCTATAAAATTCTCGGCAGATGGTATGTCGGTAACATACGAAGTGAAGCTGGAACCCGGGAAAGAATATCAGCTGATACTGGAGAACGGTTACAGGTCTGTTGATGCGTTGCAACTGAAGCAATATGAAGTTCATTTCAAAACTTCAGGAACACCGCTTACTGCAAACCAGGTGAATTAAAAAAGCGAAGATTTATTTAGTCTGCATTTATCACTGCAGTATTTTACTTGGTCCCACACCTTCGCCCATTTTTTCGCCAGCTAAACGTCCTGTTGCACACCGGACAAATTTTTTGCGGCAGATCCGATTTTTTCTTTTGTTTCATTGTTGCAGATCTGATTTTTTAGGAATATTTCTGCACGGTTAAGATGGGCTTTTCTTTTTTCTTCGGTCATCTTATCAAAGGTTTTTATCAGCATGCCCAGCCGCTGATTTTTCGCCAGCAGGTCGCGGTGAACGTGTATGAAGCGCCAGAACAATCCGTCCCATATCTCCGACCATTCGCCTTTTTTGTGGTCGCTCATTTTCAGGAGGTAGTTGCTGCCGCTGATGTAAGGCTTGGTCGTCATCAGGCCGCCATCGGCAAACTGCGTCATTCCGTAGGTGTTGGGTACCATCACCCAATCGTAGGAATCAATGAAGAGTTCCATGAACCAACGGTATACATCATCCGGGTCAAACTCGCAGAGCAACATGAAATTTCCCAGTACCATCAACCTTTCTATATGATGGCAATAACCGGTCTTTAAAACTTTTCGGATCACATCATCGAGCGGCACAATGCCTGTTTCGGCTTTCCAGAAACTTGCCGGAATTTTTCGCTCAAATCCCCAGAAATTTCTTGTGCGCTGTTTTACCGATTCTCTCTCGTATACGATCCTGATATATTCGCGCCAGCCCATTATCTGCCGCAGAAATCCTTCGAGCGAATTTAAAGGCACGAGGTTTTTTTCAGCAAATTCAATGGATTTGTCTATGACATATTGCGGCGTAAGCAAACCGGTATTCAGCATCGGGCTCAGGCCGGAGTGATACAAAAAATGTTCGTTGGAAACGATCGCATCTTCATACACGCCGAACTTTTCAAACCTTTTTTCGAAAAAATCCTGTAGCCACAATGCTGCATCTTCGGGATTGACGGGATAGAAAAAGTGATCCGTTTCACCATAATTTCCAGGGAAATATTTTTTTACATAATCTTTCGCTTCTGTTACAAATTTATTTTCGGCGGGAGTATACAACCGTGGTAACAGTTCTCCCTTCGGCATTTTTTCGCGGTTATAATGATCGTAACTCCATTCGCCACCTGCCGGCTGAAGTTTATCGTCTACCAGTATTTTACGGGTCTTTCGCTGATCGATGTAAAAAGCTGTTTGGAAATAAGAACGTTTCTTGTCGAAATATTTATTCGCGGATATCATATCATTCAAAAAATATCCGGTGTCATATTTTGTAGCCCTGATATGATGAAGCGTACATTTCCGGGTGATCCTTTTTTGCAGCCAGTCATCAACCGGATCGATGTAAGCAATTTCTTTGTAGCCTTCGGCAGCCAGCCAGCCCAGTAGTTTCCTTATATCACAACGTTCATCCGTCGATTCGATATACCGTACTCCATGGCCAGTTTCCCGCAGGTAACTTTCATAAGTTTTCATGGAAGCACGGTGCAGCATTATTTTCTGTTGATGAAAATTGTATTGCCGGAAGAAAAGAAATTCCTCCACCAGAATAACCTGTGTGCCGGGTTGCAGCCATTTATTCGGATAAAATAACTGGTGCGGAAAAATGATAAATTGGAGTCGCATATCAATATAAACCAATAAACAAGCCATTTGTTCCCGTTCGTTGCCTGATTTTATCCATTGGCGAAGTAAAGAATTACGCGGCTGTTATGCAGCCATATTTTTGTCCTGCAATCAATAAAAATGAAAAAGATATTATTTACGGGATTAGCCTGCATCATAGCCGTGCTGATCATACATGCGCAGGAAGCTGTGGTGAAAAAAGAAGCGAAACTTCCACCCAAGATCACGAGGGTAGATGTAGAATCGCTTCCACAGGAAACACGGAATAGAGGCAAAGTACTGGATGCCGCCCGCTGGACGGATGACGACGGCGAACATACCCTGGTGACCACCGAAACCGGTGAGATAACAGGTGCTGATGATACCAAAAGCGCCGGCATATTTGCGTTTCATTATTTGCTAAAACAAAACAGGCAGGAACTTACCTGGAAACTGAATGATGCGGTGAAGGATTGCCCGGTAGATGTGGAAGCCGGTTATGTACACAATACATTCGCCGTTACCGATCTTGATAAGAACGGGAAAGCCGAAGTATGGCTGATGTATATCACTGCCTGCCATGGCGATGTGAGCCCGGCCAATATGAAGATCATCATGTACGAATCCGGTAAAAAACATGCTGCCCGTGGAACGAATAAAGTACAGGTTTCGGAAAAAGAATTTGCCGGCGGTGAATATAATTTTGATGAAATATTTAAAAAATCCCCGAAAGTATTCAGGCAATATGCGGATAAACTCTGGCAGAAAAATATTCTGCAGAAATAGTGTTGATCACTGTAACACCAGCTTCATCATAGGCCCAAGCCTTGCCGCCCACCTGGCATATTCCTTACCGGAGGGATGAAGGCTGTCGGGGCATATCAGGCTGCGGTCGTTCAATGCATCTCTTGTGGATGGCGTAATGTCGAGGTAATTACAAAAATACTGAACACTCACTTCGCGGTTGATCTTATTGAACAGTTCGATCTGTTTCCGGATAAATGCCGTATCCGAAAAACCGGCAGCGGGCGTAACACTGTAATCCGGAATGGAAAGTACGAATACACGGTTCGGCGATCTTCCGGCAAACCCTATGGATGTTTTCAGCAAGGTGGTAAACCTTTCGCGGTAGCCGATGGTATCTTGCCGCATATATTGATCGTTTACCCCGATAAGCAAGGTCACTACATTGTAATTATTTTTGAGGTCTGCCGCCAGGATGCCCGCAGAAAGGTCGGCAGTTGTCCACCCTGTAGTGGCCACATATTTCGGATCAGCCATATCGATGCCTTCATTTTTCAGCCATTCTTTTGTCTGCGCCGGAAACCGGTCCGGAGCCGGTACACCCTGCCCGATTGTGTAAGAATCGCCCAACGCCAGGAAGTTTTTTTGAAGTGAAGGTAGACCAGGTATTGGATCTACAGTAGCTACAGAAGTGTCATTTTTTTTGCATGACAAGGCAAGAAGCGCTATCGCTGAAAAAAATAATATGGAACGTGCTGTTTTCATCTGGCTAAAGATACGCTATCAGCGGAAAAAAGTTTTTGGCAGCGGATGGTTTTCCGTAGATTTTCGCAGAGGGATAGTATGCAGATCAACGCGGATAAATCTGCGTGTATTGATTTGCGTACATCTGCGGGAACAACTATTATTGCAAAACAATTTCAACTTCTACCAATGGCGCTCATAAAAGATATTTACTCTCCGCAGTTTTATAAAAACTTTACTGCAAGTCTTTCACAAGTCCTGCCATCGCTGGATAGCAAAAAATTCATCCGCGAAGTGTTCAATAATGATTTTGATGGAATGGAATGGAAAGACCGCATGAAACATACCACGAGGGTATTGCATACCGTGATGCCTGCGGATTTTCCAAAAGCTGCAAAGCTGATCCGCAAGCTGATCGTGCAGCTCCGGAAAGACAATGCGGGCGACGATGCGCTGGCGTACATATTTCTGCCGGATTATATAGAAACGTACGGACTGGAACATCTGCAGGTATCTGTAGAAGCATTTGAGTTCATTACACAATTCATAAGTTGTGAATTTGCCGTGCGGCCGTTCATTTTGAAGTACGGGCAATCCATGATGGATGAGATGGTCAAATGGTCGGTGCACGAAAGTTATAAAGTACGCCGGCTGGCCAGTGAGGGGAGCAGGCCTCGTTTGCCCTGGGCAATGGCGCTGCCGGAATTGAAAAAAGACCCTTCGCCGGTGTTGCCCATTCTGGAAAATCTTAAGAACGATCCTTCGGAATCGGTGAGAAGAAGCGTGGCGAATAACCTGAATGATATCGCGAAAGATCATCCGTCGGTGGTGATCGCTATTGCTAAAAAATGGAAGGGCGTTACAAAAGAAACCGATGCTGTCATAAAGCATGGAGCAAGGACCTTGTTGAAACAAGGCAATCCGGATGTGCTCAGGCACTACGGACTTACCGGTAAAGATATCCTGCTTTCGGGTTTTGATATTCTTACACCAAAAGTGAAGACTGGGGCCTCGCTGGATTTTGTTTTTACCATTACCAACGATACGAGGAAAGCACGCATCATCAGGCTTGAGTATGGCATTTATTACCAGAAATCAAAAGGGCATCTTGCCAGGAAGGTATATAAGATCAGCGAACGATCTTTCGGCGCCGGAGAGAAATGTACTATTCATAAGAAGCAATCTTTCCGCATCATTACCACCCGGAAATTTCATACAGGATTGCACCGTTTGTCCATCATCGTTAATGGCGAAGAGAAAGGAACGAAAGATTTTATTTTGACGTAGCCCGGCACAACGGCAGTTTTTTTATTTTATCCATTTATGTAATTCTCATTTTGCCGGCATCTGCAAAAAAAAATTACGTATGAATAAGCTATTAACTGCTCTCGTCCTCCTCTGCTGCTTTAGCGCTACTGCACAGGATACTGCCAAAACAACCTCTAAACTTACCACCGCCACTGTTTATTATGGTTATGGTGCCGAGCTCACCCACGAATCGAGGGTGAATGTAAACAGCGGGATCAAACAGATCGTCATCAACCAGTTGAGTACAGCTGTTGATGTAAACAGCCTTCAGATAAGCGTTCCGGATAATGTGGCGCTTTTATCACACAAATACACTATTTATTATCCCACTGCGGTTGCCGTAAAAAATCCTCTTACCAAAAAAATGCAGGATACGGTAGTTCTTATCAATACTGAATTACGTAAGAACCGCAATCTTACTTACATTGAAGAACAGACATTGGAAAAGACCGGGAGGCTGGTGGAAACAGTGATTGCCAATAGTGGCAATAAAACGGTGAGTGCCGAAGATGCGTTGAAACTCATCAGTGCCTATACGGCGAAAATTGAAAAAGCCCGCACCAATATCTTTAACCTTAAAGAAGCGGAAATGCTTATCAATAGCCGGTTGACAGCTTTGTACGAACGCATACAGCAGGCGGCAGGCGTGCCTGAAGAACCGGGTAAACCTTACGGGCAGCTGATCCTGCAGGTGCTGTGCAAAAACAGCGGCGAGATCCCGGTCTCGTTTAGTTACTTTACAAAAAATGCCGGCTGGGTGCCTTTATATGATATAAAAGTGAATGCAAAAACCAATGAAATAAAGCTGGTGTACAAAGCATCTGTTACCCAAACAACCGGTATCGACTGGAAACAGACAAAACTCACATTAAGCACCAGCAATCCCAACCTCAATGGTGCCGCACCTTTGCTCACTGCCTGGTACCTGCAGCTCTATCAACCACAGGTGTATAACCAGATGCTTGAAGGTAAAGTGTCGGGGCTGGCGGTGCAGAATACTATTCAATCTTTCAATGATGATAAATCACTGAGCGAAGTGGTGGTAACCACAGCAAACGGGATAGAACGACAAAAGAAAGATCTTGGTTACGCCACTTCTACCATTACGCCAAGCACTTTGCAACAATACACGTCGTTGAATGAAAGCCAGCTCAATACCAATTTTGAAATTGATCTTCCTTATGATATCGAGAGCAATGGGCAGGTTCATGCGGTGACCATCAAAGATGAAAAGATAAATGCTTCGCTGAAAAATTATGCGGTGCCGAAGCTGGATAGGGATGCCTACCTGCTGGCGGAAGTGAGCGACTGGCAAAACCTGAACCTGTTGCCGGGTACAGCCAACATTATCATGGATAATACCTATATCGGCAAATCTTACATCGACCCTAACAGTACCGCTGATACGCTCAACCTGTCGCTGGGTAAAGACCGCAGGCTGGCGATAAAACGTGATCTGCTGAAAGATTTTACCAGCACCAAAACAAATGGCAATACTACCCGCCAGACATTCACCTACGAACTTACTGTGAAGAATAATAAAGTGACGTCGGTAGATATGCTGCTGAAAGATCAATACCCCATCAGCATGGTGAAAGACATCGAGATCAAGCTGGAAGACGGAAGCAACGCGGCCGTAAATGAGGAAACAGGCATACTCACCTGGAAAATACAATTGAAACCGGGGGAAAGTAAAAAAGTTAGATTCAGTTACACAGTTAAATACCCGAAGGATAAAAGGATAGCGAATTTGTAAGTTTAGGAGGTTTAGGGGGGTTAGGAGTTTAGGGGGGATAGAGAGTTTTATATAAAATAATTCTAAACCTCTAAGCTCCTAAACCTCTAAACTCTTCTGCATTTCCTTCAGCTTACCGATAATATCTTCCGTTCTGGCATGTTCTTTCCGGTTGTGTCTTTTGCCGATCCACAAAGTGGCAATGAGCATCCAGGTGATGTAAACAACCAGGAAAAGGATTTTCCAGAAGATGCTGATCGGTGGTACTACGAGCGTTTCATAAAAGTAAAATGCGAAGGCGATGTTGAGTGCGATGGTGTAGATGAGGGTTCCTTTGGTATTTACCCATTTCTGATGTAGATAAAATTTTTCAAATTCCAGCAGCAATACGGAAGGTGATTGTGAGAAATTTGCTTTTTTAAGAAACTGAGATTGCCTGAAACGCACGGCAGAAAAAACGACGATGCACAACATCATTAAACCAAGCCCGATGTAGGAGCTGGTAAATTGAAATTCTATTTTGCACATCACCACCATCATGGATACCAATGCGGCGAGCAGGCAGAAGACCTGCAGAAGGATTTTGTTGGCTAAGATCTTTTTTTGCTTCAAAGCTTTTTTGATCATTTCACCCGCGTCCGGCAAGGGCGTTGCCGGCGTTGATTTCCATAAAGCTTCTATATCGTCAAATGTTTTCATCGCTGAAAAATAATTTTGTTAACTCCTGTTTGATCCTGTGGATCTTCACTCTCAGGTTTCCATCGCTGATGTTGAGCGCCCCGGCAATTTCATCGTACGGTATTTCTTCCAGTACCATGGAAATGATCAGCCTGTCGGCTTCCGGTAATTGATGTACTGCTTTGTATAATTGTGCCACCTGTTGTTCTTTTACCACGCCGCTGTTGTCATCTGCCCTGTCAAAATGCTCCTGCAATTCAACGGGTGTTTTATTTTTATTCGAACGGATATGAGAAAGGCAGGTATTTACCGCGATCCTGTATATCCAGGTGCTCACTTTGGCATCGCCTCTGAAATTGTTCAGGTTTTGCCAAACCTTGATGAACGTTTCCTGCAAAAAATCCTGTGCCTGCGCTTCACTATCGGTATACGCCCGGCACATGCGCAACACCTGTGGCGCATGTTTGTTGTATATCTCCGTAAAAGCAGGTTCGTGGTTCAATGCAAAAGGCTTAATGAACGGCAATTTATTTTGTTTGGTCGAATATTACTGTTGGATGCAGGGAAAAGTGTTTTGTTACAGGGTAGTCAACTCCCGGTAGTCAACCTGTGGTAGTCAACCCGCGGTAGTCAACCTGTGGTAGTCTACTCGTGGTAGTCTACTCCCGGTAGTCAACCCAATAAAAAATGCCGCAACAATTGCGGCATTTTTTGTTATTCCAAAAAATAACTTATTTCCTGTTCCCGTCAGCATCCAGCTCGATGATCTCGTAACCAAATTTCTGCAAGCCCGGCAGTATTTTCGCCTTATCACCCACCAGCAGGATATTCACCTTGTCGGTATTCAGCCATTTTTTTACCAATGCGTCAATTTCCGGTTTGGTGATCCCTTTGAGGATCTTATTTTGTGTTTCTACAAAATTCGCCGGCAGGTTGTACTCCAGCATGCGGCCGATGAAACTGGCTTTTTGCGCTCCTGTTTCATATGCCAGCGCATCCCTTTGCACCAAAGCGCTTTTCATGAAACTGATCTCCTGCGGAGTGATCCCGGCCGCTGCATAATTTTTAATTTCCCTGATCACTTCAGTCAATGCACTATCCGTAGCATCGGCACGTATGCCCGAACTGAATGTGAATTTTCCACTGTATTTATCACTCTGGAACGAAGAGCGTGCACCGTAGGTCCAGCCCTTGTCTTCTCTAAGGTTGATGTTGAGCCTGCTGTTAAAATCACCACCCAATACATAATTCGCCAACCCAAGTTTATAATACTCTCCGGTGGCATCATACAGCAATCCATTGGCGCTGCCTACACGAAACTCCGTCTGCGCAGCCTTTGGTACATCTACCAGGTAGATCACGGTTTTTGTAAGAGGAGCAGGTTTCGCTGGTTTTTCTACCGCAATTTTTTTATTCGGCAACGAATTCAGGAACGCCAGCTTAGGCAATATTTCATTTTCTTTGATATCACCCGCTATCACCACTTTTGCATCCTGCGAAGTAAGATTGCCGGAATAAAAATCTTCCACATCTTTCAGTGTGAGATTTTTGATCGTCAGTTCCGTGCCGTTATCACTCATACCTAAAATAGTGTTACCATAATTGATCTTGTCGTACACAGTAGTAGCGATAGATGCGGGCTGAGATTTCCTTTGCTTGAAACCTTCCAGCGCCTGCTTCTGTATCCTTGTAAATGCATCTTGCGTAAAATTCGGGTGCAGCAATTTTTCTTCCAGCAGTTCCAATGTAGCGGCCACATTCTTTTTCAATGTCTACACTGTGATCACTGTGTAATCAAAAGAACTTGAAATATTGATGTTGCTGCCCAGTTTCTGAAGGGCCAGCGCCATTTGCTCGGCAGTATATTTTTTGGTATCCTCATTCATCATGCTGGCTGTAATGCCCGCTATGCCTGATTTTGTAGGGATATCGGTTTCTGCAAGCTGTCCTCCCGGAATTTTGATGGAGATGGTCACCACCGGAATTTCGGTGTTTTCAGTGCCGATCACTTTGATGCCATTCGCCAGGTTCTTTTTCCAGAAAGCCGGTACTTTTATGAGTGGAGAAGCGCCGTTGCCAGGCATTTGCTTGCGATCGAAATTATCTGCAGCTTTTACATATTTCAATCCGGCATAGCCGTAATCGGGGCGTGTATATTGCGTGGTATCAACTTTATAATTGTCCGGTTTAGCCTCAATGGCCCTGTTGTCTTTTGTAAGCACGCTCACAGTTACCGAAGCTTTTCCTTTGATATATTCATTGTACACCCTCATCACATCTTCTTTGGTTACCGACTGGTACATGGCCAGCAGTTTGCCGATCATGTTAGGATTGCCGGTGAATGTCTGGAATGCAGCCAGCTGCGATACTTTTCCTGAAACACTTTGCAGCCCGTTAATATATTGCGATTCGATGCCGCCTTTGAATTTCAGGATGTCATCATCCGTAACACCCCGTTGCTCGAATGCCACCAGGGATGCGGCAAACAAACTATCCAGCGATGAAAGGCTGTTGCCCGGGAATGGGGTGATCTGTACAGAAAATTCGCCACTCAACTCACTCATACGGCTAAACGCAGTTGCATTGATCGCTTTCTGAGGCTTTACCATTTGTTGATACAGGATGGAATTTTTTCCCTGGCCAAGTACCTGCGCAAGGCAGGCCAGTGGAGCCATATCCTTATCATAGTTTTTTACAGTAGGAAAAGTTTTTACCAGCAAAGGCAACCTTGCATAATTATCTACAAAACTTACATACCTGTCAGAAGTAAGTTTTACCGGGGCCAGAACAGTAGGAGTCACTTCAGGCCCGCGTGGGATGCTGCCAAAATATTTTTCTACCAGCCTGATGGTTGTTGCCGGATCAAGATCGCCGCCGATGGTGATGGTGGCATTGTTCGGGCCATACCACCTCAAAAAGAAATTTTTCAGATCCTGTACATCCACCCTGTTCAGGTCTTCGATGTAGCCGATGGTGAGCCAGCTGTACGGATGGCCGTATGGGTAAAGATTTTTGCTGGTGAATTCGCTCAGCAAACCATAAGGACGGTTATCGTAATTCTGTCCGCGTTCGTTCTTTACAGTACTGCGTTGTATCTCAAATTTTTTCTGTGTAACGGCATCGAGCAGGAAGCCCATGCGGTCACTTTCCAGCCACAGCATTTTTTCCAGCTGATTGGCGGGAACGGTCTCGTAGTAATTCGTCCTGTCGAGGTTGGTGCTGCCATTCAGCGTTCCGCCTGCTTCGCTGATGATCTTGAAGTGCTGTTCGTCCCCCACATTGTCGCTTCCCTGGAACATCATGTGCTCGAAGAAATGTGCGAAGCCACTTTTGCCGATCTCTTCACGGGCACTTCCCACGTGATAGGTAATATCCACATGTACCAGCGGATCGCTGTGATCCTCTGCCAGCAAAACGGTCAGCCCGTTGGGCAAAACATATTTTTCATAAGGGATGACCATTTCATCACCTTTTTTCACAACTTTTTCTACCAGCTTCGCCTGCGCAAAACCGGTATGCCCTGCTATGCAGAGGACTGTAAGCAACTGTATATATTTCTTCATACAAAAATTTTTGTGTCCGAAATTACGCAATAATTATCTGTTATTCGATGCTTTGTATTTACTGAAGTTTGTAATACTCCACGGCCGTTGGGCTTTTTCTTCCCGTCTTCCCGGCAAAAAATTAGCCGGGAAGACGGGAAGAAAAAAAGCATATCAAAAGCATGGGTTCATCACAGAGGAGCCAGCGTGTCTCCGTGAAAAAACTCTGTATTACTCTGTGGTTTCTCTTTAATTTTATGAAAAAATAAACCAATGGCAACATCACACGAAATAGATTACCGTATTTACGGCGAAGAATTACAATTTGTAGAGATAGAACTCGATCCTTCCGAGACAGCGATCGCCGAAAGCGGCAGCTTCATGATGATGGAGGAAGGCATACAGATGCAGACCATCTTTGGCGATGGCAGCCAGCAGCAGCAATCGGGCGGCTTCCTGGGTAAATTGATGAGTGCCGGAAAACGCCTCTTGGTGGGAGAAAGCCTCTTTATGACGGCATTTACCAATATAGGGCAGGGGAAAAGGAAAGTGAGCTTTGCAGCTCCCTATACCGGGAAGATCATCGTTTTTGATCTCTCCAAACTGGGCGGAAAGATCATTGCACAAAAGGATGCATTTCTTTGCGCTGCCAAAGGGGTGAGTATCGGCATCGAATTTCAAAAAAGGCTCGGCACGGGTATCTTTGGTGGCGAAGGGTTTATCATGGAAAAACTGGAAGGCGATGGACTGGCGTTTGCGCATGCAGGCGGATATATCGTGGAAAGGGATCTGCAGCCGGGAGAAATATTGAAGGTAGATACGGGCTGTATCGTAGCCTACACCGCCGGTGTTGATTTTGACATAGAATTTATCCGTGGTGTACGCAACTGGATGTTTGGTGGCGAAGGGTTATTTTTCGCGAAACTGCAGGGGCCGGGAAAAGTGTGGCTGCAATCGCTGCCGATCAGTCGCCTCGCAGGAAGGATATTCCAATATGCTCCGCAAACGGGGGGAAGAAAAGAAGAAGGAAGTATACTGGGGGGATTGGGGAATTTGCTGGACGGTAGGGAATAAAAATTCAATTAAGAATTAAAAATTAAGAATTAATAATGGATAATAAAATAGCCGCTCATGGAGCGGCTATTTTATTATCTTATAGAAAATTAATTTCTGCTATTCAGCTTGGAAAGTAACCGTAATATTTCCAGGTACAACCAAACGATGGTAACAAGCAGGCCGAAAGCGCCATACCATTCCATGTATTTTGGAGCACCCATTTCGGCGCCTTTTTCTATCATGTCAAAATCGAGGATGAGGTTCATCGCGGCAAGCGCCACCACGAATACTGAAAAGCCGATCCCGATAGCAGAACCCTGCAACAGGAAAGAAGGCAGGTTTATACCGGCAAGATTAAGCCCGAAACAAACCAGGTAAAATAGTGCGATAGCTGCAGTAGCAGTAACTACAATCGCCCTGAAAGTTTTTGTCGCACGGATGATGTTGAATTTATACAGGAGAAACATGGCAGCTACCACGCAAAAAGTGAGCGCTACCGCCTGTATCACAATTCCACCATAACCGCCGGCATAACCACCCTGGCGGCTTGATACAGCGTATTCGAAATAAGCAGAAACGCTTCCTACAAATAAACCTTCGAGCAAAGCGTAAGCCGGTGCAAGGTATGGGCTCCATTCTTTTTTAAACATGATGATGAGCGCCACCACCAGTCCGCCGATAGCTCCGGTAAGGATCAATGGATATACATTGCCGCCGCCGGAGAATTCACGCCATGCATAAAAAGCGGTGCCAAGTGTCATTAAAAATAGAAAACCGAATTTATTCAGCGTTCCTTTTACGGTCATGGAATTACCGGTGTCAGCGATCTCATCCAGTATGGTGCTGTTGAACCGTTTTTCCGAAAGGGTAGGGTTGCCCGATTTAAAAATAGACATAGATGATAGTTTAGCTAATAAAATTAATCAATAACTTAAGAAAAAGAAATCTTTTATAAAGGGAATCAGAAAATCATACTTCAACTGATATGCACCCACATTCTTAATTTTTAATTCTTAATTGAGCCCCGGGTATTGACTCACGGTTTCAAAATTATACTCATCCCTTTTTTTAAGGGCAATGATCAGCCGGTGAAGAGCGCTGCTGTCGGCCGGGCTTAAAAAAGTGCGGTCGTGCGCCAGCAACACGAGGCTGTTGGGCATTTTGGTCCTGTTCTTTGCAAAAAGGCTGTCTATCTGCTGCAATAATAAAGTATCCGACTGCACCAGTTTCTGGTCGTTGGTAAAATGCCATTCCAGGTCCCAGCCGATCGCTTTAAAACCTTTTCGCTGCAGGCTGTCCGCCGCTGCCGAAGTGGTTTTGATGTCGGTACTGTTTACCGTGGAAGTTCGCCACACATTCCGGCCGGGCGTACGTACGATATTGGTCGTCAGCTGCAGGCTATCCGCACAACGTGCGAAGTCCTTTACCATGCTGTCGGGCTGATCGTAGAACTGGCGGTACTTGTTTTCAAACGCATGCGAATAACTGTGGTTGGCTATTTCGAAAAGTTTGTTGATGATCAGGCTATCGTAGATGGCACGTTGCTCCTTGCTGCCATACACATGTTCACCAATGACGAATACGGTGGCTGGGATTTTTTCGGCATCCATGATGTCCATCACTTTTCGTGTACCCTTGTTGGGGCCATCGTCGAACGTGAGGTAGATCGTCTTTTTCTTTTTAGCAACCACCGGCGCCAGTTTCACCGTAACCACGGTATCCGCTTTCACGATCACCGGTTTGAAAAGGGTCGCTCTTTTTTTTGTTTCGTAAATGTAAAATGTGCTGAAGGCAATTGTCAGAAGGGATGTTTTGAACAGGGTCGAGCTGTTGAAATATCCACCGGGGCCGGCGTCCATAATGTATGTTGGTTTATGGATGTGAAGATAGATGCAAGGGAAATCATTTTGCAAACCGGGATTGTTAATTGAAGGTTAATCTAAAGCCGATACTGGTTGCTGGTTACTGGATGTTCTTTAGGATGAACCTTCGCTGATTTCTTCGCTACGATATCCAGCAACCCGCATCCAGCAACCCGCATCGGCCTTTCACTTGTAGATAGCCACTCCATTTTCCACCAACACATCGGTTCCGTAAAGTATCCGTAGTTTTTTGCCCGGCTGTATTTTCCGCATCCCTTTTCCAAAATTGATCACTACGGTGATCTTTTCTTTTTTGTAAATGCGTTCAAAAGACAGCAGGTCATTGCTCAGCTGCAGATTTTTATAGCGGCCGTATTGCAACGCTTTTTCCGAATTGCGCAGCGCTATCAATTGTTTATAGCCGTTCAAAATGGAGTATGGGGCCTGTTGCAGTCTCTCAACATTTACAGAATCAAAATCACTGTTCACCGGTATCCACGATTGCCGGGTAGAAAAGCCTGCAAAAGGAGAGCTATCCCATTGCATGGGGCTGCGGGATTTGTCGCGGTTATGGTCATTGCCTTCCACAAGTGCAGCGGCAGGGTTTTTCCCTGCATCAATGGCGAGTTTGTAAAAAGTTTTTCCCTGTATATCTCTCATCTCTTCAGGAGTTTTAGCGATGGTATTCCGCATGCCGATCTCCTCGCCATAATAAATAAACGGAATCCCTTTGGCAGTCAGCATCAACGCCGCCAGTGCCAGTGCTTTTTCAGGATCATTGCCCGCCAGCCGGTCCATTATCCTCGGCATATCATGACTACCGAAAAATAGGGTAGGGTACCCCGGCATATTATTTTCCATGCTTTGTAATTCGTCGTAGATCCGCTTCGTGGAAAATGACGGAATGCTCCCGAAGTTGAAATTAAAGACCACATCCAGTAATCCCGGCGACTGGTATTGTTTCAGTATATCTATCTTGTCGCTGCCGATCTCTCCAACGATAAAACGATCCTTGTATTCATCCACCACCGCCCTTATTTTTTGGATGGCATCTTTTACACCGGCCTGATCGATATCGTATTGATGTTCCTGTTTACCCTCCTTTACAGGGTTGTCTGTAAGGATACTTTCTGTAGTCAAAAAATTGATCACATCCAGCCGGAAGCCATCCACCCCAAGGTTGAGCCAGTAACGCAGCGCTTCCTGTACCTCTTTTACCACCTGTGGGTTCGACCAGTTGAGGTCGGCCATTTTTACATCAAATTTGTGGTAGTAATATTGACCGCTCAGTGGGTCTTTTTGCCAGGCCGGCCCTCCAAAAAATGATTCCCAGTTATTGGGCTTGTCCCGCCAGATATAATAATCGCGGTAAGGATTATCCTTGCCCTTACTGGCTTCCTTAAACCATTTGCTTTCGGTAGAAGTATGGTTAAGCACCATATCCATGATCACTTTTATGCCGCGTTTGTGCGCTTCTGCAACATAGTTTTTAAAATCATCCGTATTTCCATACACCGGATCGATGTCGTAATAACTGGCCACATCGTATCCATTGTCCACCTTTGGCGAGAGCAGGAAAGGGGTGAGCCAGATACCTTTTACGCCCAACTTTTGCAAATGATCCAGTTTAGCCTCCATTCCCTTAAAATCACCGTAGCCATCGCCATTGCTGTCGGCATAACTGGGCATGTAGATTTCGTAAAAAACACTCTCTTTCCACCAGGTTTTTTGGGTTGACTGGCCAACGGCTGTAAACGAAGTGACAAGAGTCAAAAAAGGGATGAGGGAAGCGTAGAATCTCATTTACAAAGAATTGTGACTCTAAATATATCGATATTTTTCTCACCGCAGAGAAAGGAGAGAGCAGAGTTTACGCAGAGTATCTCTGCGAAAACTCTGGCCACTCTTGTTCTCTGCGGTAGAGAAACGTAACAATTTAATAGTAATAGCCGCCTTCATTGTCTATTGCGCATTGCTCGTTATCTTTGCAAAATGGAACAGTTAAGAATTCAAATAGAGCAATACGAAAAGGAAATTGAAAATGCAATCGTTTCTACAAAAGATGAATTAGAGGCCTTCAGGATAAAATATCTTGGAACTAAGGGATTAGTAAAATCAATCATGGGAGAAATGAAAAATGTACCTGCTGATCAAAAAAAGATGGCAGGTTTCATGCTCAATGAGTTCAAAATATCCGTTGAAAATAAATTTGAAGAATTGAAATCTGCTGTTGGTGAAGATAGTGGCGAAATCATAGGTACGGTCGATTACAGCCTTCCCGGCGATGATCTGCCGCTGGGTACCAGGCACCCGATCAGCATCGTGCAGAACAAGATCATGAGCATTTTCCAGACCCTGGGATTTGCCGTAGCCGAAGGGCCTGAAATAGAAGACGACTGGCATAATTTTTCCGCCCTCAACCTGCCGGAAAACCACCCTGCAAGGGATATGCAGGATACGTTTTACCTCAATGAAGATCCTGCCTGGCTGTTGCGCACGCACACCAGCAGCGTACAGATACGCGAAATGCAAAAAGGTAAACTGCCTTTGCGCATCATTTGCCCGGGAAGGGTATACCGCAACGAAACCATCAGCGCCAGGGCGCATTGTTTCTTCAACCAGGTAGAAGGATTGTACATTGCCGAAAATGTTTCTTTCGCCGATCTCAAACAAACACTTTATTTCTTCGTACAGGAAATGTTCGGGCAGGATGTGAAAGTCCGTTTCCGCCCTTCTTATTTCCCCTTCACCGAGCCAAGCGCCGAAATGGATATCAGCTGCCTGATCTGTGGTGGCAGCGGCTGTAATGTGTGCAAAAAAACAGGCTGGGTAGAGATTCTCGGATCGGGAATGGTGCACCCCAAAGTGCTGGAAAATTGCGGGATCGACAGCAACAAATACACCGGCTTCGCGTTCGGGATGGGCGTGGAAAGGATCACCATGCTCAAATATGATGTGAAGGATCTCCGGCTTTTCAGCGAAAATGATATCCGGTTTTTGAATCAATTCAAAGCAGCTTATTAGTCAATAGAGAATAGTCAATAGTCAAATCTTTGAAGTGTACTATTTTTTTCAGATCTATACGGTTGAATATCTTGTATATAAACTTCTGGATAAGTAAACTTCATTCAACGTGCAACCTCCGAAGATTTGACCATTGACTATTGACTATTCACTATTTGGCATCATAATTGAAAATTCTTCGTCTATATAATTAAACCCACAGCATCATGAAAAAGATATATTTACTTTTTTGCATGTCCGCAATCCTATTCGCGGCATGCTCCACTTCCAAAGAAGCCCGTGTACAAAGAAGGACCGTCGATGGCAACTGGCAGCTGGAAACCGTAGTTACCGAAGGAATAACCGGCAAGATCAAAGCACAGATCTTCAATGAAGAAGATTTCAATTGTTTTGTAGGAAGCAGCTGGAGTTTCAACGGCAACAACAGCCTGGGCAGTTACAACATCGCACAAAATTCAGGCGAATGTGTAGCCATCAAAAGGCAGATCCGCTGGTCTATTTACGAAGCTCCGGGCCAACCGAAACTATTCCAGTTCAAAAGGCTGGATGATAAACTGAAAGAGATCGATGCAGGTGCCGGCTTCCGCTTCACCATTTTACAGCTTAACGACAACACGATGCAGCTCAGGAGTGATATCACTTTCGAAGGCAAACCGGCATCGTTCATTTATAATTTTGTAAGAACAAAATAACTGCAGGAATGAGCCTTTGCGTGCCCCGCCAAATGACAGGGGGTGCGTTCATTAGAAATTAAAAAACTAAAACATTATGAAACACATATTCAGCAATACAATATTATCAGCCGTGGCAGTGGTGATCCTTGCCAGCGGTTGCGAAACCATTAAAAAATCCAGCAACCAGGATAAAGGTGTGGCCGTTGGTGCTACCAGTGGGGCTGTGATCGGCGGTATCCTGGGAAACAATATCGGTAAAGGAAAAAATACTGCGCTGGGAGCTATCCTTGGGGCTGCTATCGGCGGTGTAGCCGGTGGTATTATCGGTAACAAAATGGATAAGCAGGCGGAAAAGATCAAAACGGAGATCCCGGGAGCAAAAGTAGAAAGGGTAGGTGAAGGTATCAATGTGACGTTTGATGAAAACAATCCTGATGGAAGCAAAGCCGGAGTTTACTTCGCTACCGCAAAATTTGATATCACCGCCAATTCCAAGCTGGCATTGGACAAGCTGGTAAAAATATTCAACGAATACCCCGAAACGAATATCCTGGTAGAAGGCCATACGGATGATGTAGGGGCAGATGCCTACAACATGACCTTGTCGGAAAAAAGGGCAGAAGCGGTAGGTAACTATCTGAAAGCAGCCGGTATTGCGGCTTCCAGGCTTTCTATCAAATGGTACGGAGAAGCTCAGCCAAAAGTAGATAATCTTACTGCAGAAAACAGGGCGTTGAACCGCAGGGTGGAATTTGCGGTAACAGCCAATGAAAAGATGAAGACAGATGCCAAAGTAGAGGCGGATAAAAATCCATAGGTTTCACGCAAAGAAGCAAAGAGATCGCAAAGGCGCAAAGTATAATTATATGCTTTGCGCCTTTTGCCTTTAAGCCTTGCTGCTTTGCGTGAACAAAAAAATATCCTCTATTTTTGCAACATGATAAAAAAAGTATGCGTTGTTGGTGCCGGTACCATGGGAAGCGGAATAGCGCTCACGGCTGCCCAGAATGGTTTTGAAGTAGTGCTTTTCGATATCAATGAGAATGTGCTGGAAAGCGCAAAATTACTCATTGGCAAAAACCTCGATTTCCTCATCAGTAAGGAAAAGATTAGCGAAGCACAGAAGACCGTGATACTACAGCATCTTCTATTTACCACCAATGCCGATGAATGCCTGGCGGATATAGTGATAGAAGCCATCGTGGAAAAACTGGAAGCTAAAGAAAAAATATTCATCAGCCTTGCCGCCATCAATGCTCCTTCCACTATCCTGGCGAGCAATACTTCTTCGCTTTCCATTACAGCCATACAAAAAAATATTCCATCACCCGGCAGAGTAGTGGGCATGCATTTTTTCAATCCCGCCAATGTGATGAAACTGGTGGAAGTGGTAAAAGGTGCTCAAACAGACGATGCTACGGCTTCAGAAGTAATGCAGCTTTGCCTCGATCTGAAAAAGACACCGGTATTGTGCAATGATGCGCCCGGTTTTATCGTAAACCGCGTAGCAAGACATTATTACCTCGAAGCGATGAAACTGGTGGAGCAGAAAATAGCCACCATCGAAAATGTGGATGCTGCTATGGAAGCGGCAGGTTTCAAAATGGGCCCATTCAGGCTGATGGATCTGATTGGTATGGATATCAACTATGCTGTTTCGGAATCTGTTTACGCGGCTTTTGATAACGCCGAACGATTCAGGCCATCACCCATTCAAAAAGAAAAAGTAGAAAAAGGTGAACTGGGGAAGAAGACGGGGAAGGGGTTCTATCAGTACAGTTGAAAGTTGAAGGTTGATGGTTGAAAGTTGTACTTTCAACGGATATTACTTAGCAGGTTTCAAATTTCGCTGTAACTGAACTCGCTTTATATAAAATCATTTCGGATAAAAATAACATTCAACTTTCAACCATCAACATTCAACCTTATGGTTTTAGTCACAGGCGGTGCAGGTTTATTGGGACAAGAACTCATCCGTCAGCTGCTGGCTGAAGGCAAGACTGTGAGGGCCATCTTCAACAAAACGAAGCTGCCGGATTTTCTGAATGACAATTTCATGCAGGAGCAGGCGGATATCCTGGATGTGGTGGCGCTTGAAAATGCCATGAAAGCTGTTTCTGAAGTGTATCATTGTGCAGGGCTTGTTTCTTTTTCTCCAAAAGATACCCAACGGCTTTACAAGATAAATGTGGAGGGCACGGGCAATGTGGTGAATGCCGCATTGTCGGCGGGTGTGCGCAAGATCGTGCACGTGAGTTCGGTGGCGGCGCTGGGGCGGATACGCGAGGGCGAAACCATCAACGAAAGCATGCAATGGACGCCCGCTACCAGCAACAGTAAATACGGCCATAGCAAATTTCTCGGCGAAATGGAACTCTGGCGGGGCGTTGCCGAAGGGCTCGATGCCGTGGTGGTAAACCCGGTGATCATACTCGGCCCGGCCAACTGGAACGAGGGCTCCACCAAAATATTCCGTTCTGTATACGACGAGTTTCCCTATTACACCGAAGGTATAACCGGTTTTGTAGATGTGCGGGATGTAGCTGCCGCGATGCGCCAGTTGATGGGGAGCGAAATTTCGGGAGAACGATTTATCATCAGCGCCGAAAATGTAACGTATCATTCCGTATTTGATATGATCGCGAAAGCATTTGGGAAAAGATTGCCCTACAAAAAAGTAACGCCCCTGATGGCCAAAGCATTCTGGAGGATACAGGCCATCAAAAGTTTTTTTACGGGTACGAGCCCGTTGGTTACCAAAGAAACCACCGCTACCGCTTTGGCAAAAGTATATTTTGATAACAGCAAATTGCTGAAAGCCTTGCCCGGGTTTTCTTATCACGCGCTGCAGGATACCATTGATTTTACCTGCAGGGCATTGCAACAAAAGATTAACAAGTAATCCGCTAATTTCGGTCTTAATATTTCATATAACTGTCAGCCTGAGCTTGTCGAAGGCGGTGCCAACATACTCCGCCTTCGACAAGCTCAGGCTGACAGTCATATAGCAGACAGTTTATAAATAAATAAATATTCCATGAAATTTTTCCTCTCCCTTCTCTTATTTGTATGCACGGGATTTGCCGTCAATGCACAATCAACTTACACAGTTACCGGTAAAGTGCTGAGTGCCGAAACGGGGCAACCTCTCCAGGGCGCATCAGTATTTGCGCAAAACACCACCATTGGTACCGCTACTGACGCCGATGGAAATTACACGATCTATCTGCCCAATGGCGGCTACGACCTGGTAGTAACATTTACCGGGCACAACAGCGAGAGCCGCAGGGTGACTACCGGTAATGAAGAGAACAGGAATGTGAATTTTCAACTGAAGCAAAAGGAAAAAGAAATGGTGGATGTTACCGTGGTGGCTTCTTCGGAAGTGAAAGACGGCTGGGAAAAGTACGGTAGTTTTTTCCTGGATAATTTTATCGGCAAAACTGCCAACAGCAAAGATTGTACGATCAAAAATCCGGAGATATTAAAATTCTTTTTCTCCAAAAGAAAGAACCGCCTCAAAGTAACCGCTGCTGAACCTTTACTGATCGAAAACAAAGCCCTGGGTTATACCATCAAATATGCACTCGATTCCTTTACACATGAATATGCTACCGAAGTAAGCCTGTACGCGGGTTTTCCGCTGTTTGAAGAAATGCCGCCGGCCAACAACGAGCAACTGGCGCAATGGGCAGCCAACAGGCAGGCAGCTTACCAGGGATCGATCCTGCACTTTATGCGGGGCGTATACAATAAAGATCTAAAGGAGCAGGGATTTGAAATTCAGTTTGTGATAAAAAATAACGACAATGAAACCGCCATCAAAGTGAAAGACTTTTATGGCGCATTGAATTACCAGCGCGACGATAGCGCACAAACAGTAACAATACGCCCCAACCAGCTGAATGTGGGCGTCATCTATTCAAAAGAAAAACCTGCCAAAGGATTCACAGAAGCCAACCCGGAAGAGCCAAAAGAGTTTCAGTTTTCAGTGGTTACTTTTCAACCCAACGAATCTATCACCATAGAACAAAACGGGTATTATTACGATCAGAATGACCTGGCCATCAGCGCCTACTGGACCTGGCATAAGGTAGCGGATCTGCTTCCATACGATTACAAACCCGTAGTCAATTAATAATTAATAATTACGAATTACGAATGGGATTGAAGCGAACGGAGAAATCGCAGATTTAAAGGGATAAAATGATTTCACAGATTGTTTTTACTTCGTAAAAACGGAAATGCAGTTTGTAAGATTTTGTAATGATCTTATAAACTGCATTTTTGATTTTGCGCCAGCAAAATAATCTGTGTAATCCCCTTCATCCCTCTTAAATCTGCGATTCCTCTCCGCTCCGTTGTTCGCAATAATTCGTAATTCGTAATTTTTAATTCTTCTTCATTACTTTCTCCCACAACTCCGGGATCCTCTTTATCCAAACGAGTTCCCTTCGGGCAATACCCGCTTCCTGCGCAGGTGCTCCCCAATAGGTTTTATTTCCTTCAAGATCGCCGCCAACGCCGGAGCGTGCCAGCAATACCGCATTGGCGCCAATGGTGAGTGTTTTGTTTACGATCACGTTGCCCCACAGCACTACACCATCTTCAATGGTTACTACACCCGCCACGATCACGCATGCCGCAAAGAGACAATTTTTGCCGATCACCGTATCGTGGCCGATGTGGATCATGTTGTCGAATTTGGTGCCGGCACCAATTACGGTATCATGGCTTACGCCACGATCGATCGTACAGTTGCACCCGATCTCTACAAAATCTTCTATCACCACCCGGCCGCAACTGGGCATTTGTTTGTACCACATCGGGCGGTCTTTTTTGGTATTGTAATAAAACGCGTCGCCGCCAATCACAGTACCCGATTGTATCTTCACTTCATCACCGATCACGCAATGATCCATGATGGATACATTGGGGTAAATGATACAGTTCTTCCCGATCGTTACATGATGGCCGATGAATGCACCGGGATAAATAAAAGTGCCTTCGCCGATCACAGCACTATCGCTGATGTTTTTGGAAGAAGGCTCAAACGGCCTGAAGTGTTTTACGATTTTGCTGTAAGCTTCAAACGGGTTATCTACCAGCAGCAGTGCTTTTCCATCCGGTACCGATGTTTCTTTATTGATGATGATGAAGCTGGCATCGCTGTTGATGCACTTATCATAATATTTTGGATGATCTACAAATACAAGATCGCCGGGTTCTACTTTATGCAATTCGTTGATGCCGGTTGCATTGCCTTTATCGTTGCCAATGATTTTTGCCTGCACAAGATCCGCGATGAATTGTATGGAGACGGGAGATGGAAAGCGCATACTTTATAAATTTTCACAAAGGTACTATCCTTTGGTTTTATTTGAAATTGTAAAAAAAAGACGTTGTTACGCAACTTTTTCAAAAAAAAATTGTGACAAAAAAATACACAGTCTGCAGGCATTTTTACAACATGATCGTTGATGATCCTCTCCACTAAAAATTACACGCTGTTATCATCAATAAAAAACACAACATCATCAAATCCTTTATTCATCCATGTTTCAGCGATGCATATATTTTTATGTTTTAAAAAATAAAAATCATTTTCAATTGCTGTTTCAAAAAAAAGCGGCATGATCGATCGCTCTTATCCACAGCAATAAATAAAATGTGAATAAAATAATTGAAAATATTTTTTATGTTAGCAAAAATTCTTTTTAATATTGTGTAAGGGATTTACTGTCCCGGTACTTACTAACCCATCTATATAATAAGGCTCGGCTCAAAATGCTGAGCTTTTTTTTATCACAGATTTTTTGGATTACGCGGATTACACAGATTAGCGAAGGGGTTAATTGTAGTGAAAACTTTTTAGTAGAACTGTCATTGCGAGGAACGAAGCAATCTCTTCAAGTTCTTCGATGATGTGCGAAGAGATTGCTTCGTTCCTCGCAATGACAGTTCTATTGAAAATTCGTGTAATTCGTGTAATTCGCTTTAATTCGTGTAATAAAATATAACTTGCAATAAATAAAAACCGGTTATGCTAAAATCAATGACAGGCTTTGGTAGGGCAGAGCAAACAGTGGGAGAAAAAACTTTCCTCGTAGAAGTAAAAGCGTTGAATGGAAAACAGTTTGAATTGCAGGTGAAGCTCCCTCCATTATTAAAGTCATACGAATTTGACATCCGCAACATCCTCCAGGAAAATCTTGGAAGGGGAACGATCGATTGTTATATCAACATCAAACAAAATGGTACCACCAAGCCGGTTACCATCAACACCGAATTGATCAAGGCATATTACAACCAGATACATCAGCTGGCCGGGGAGCTCTCCATCGATACCAATTCGGTGCTGGCTGCCTTGCTCCGTTTGCCGGAAGTGGTTTCACCCGCCAATGAATTATTGAGCCCCGAAGATTTTAAACAATTTACGGTAGTGTTGCAAACGGCTATAAAAGAATTAAACAACCATCGTATCGGTGAAGGCGCTTCGCTTGAAAAAGACCTGTTGCAGCGCATTGAAAATATCAACGCACAGGAAGAAGCGATCCTGGCTTTGGAGCCCAACCGTAAAAAAAGGATCAAAGAAGAAATTCTCCGCCTGCTGGAAGAAAATGTAGGCAAAGAAAATATCGACAACAACAGGATGGAGCAGGAACTGATCTACTACATGGAAAAGATCGATATCCATGAAGAGCAGATCCGTCTCAAACAACACTGCGAATATTTCAGGGAGATCATGAACAGCTCTGAAGAAGGGAAGGGGAAAAAATTATCGTTCGTTTTGCAGGAGATCGGAAGGGAGATCAACACTACCGGAAGTAAGGCTTACGATGCCGATATCCAGAAATGCGTGGTGAAGATGAAAGACGAACTGGAAAAAGCGAAAGAGCAGGTATTAAATGTATTGTAAGAAGTTTAGGGATCAGAGATTAGGGGTTAGCCTAAACTCTACACTCTAATCTCTAAACCTCCTCTAAACCCTAATCTCTAAACCTCCTCTAAACCCTAATCTCTAAACTTTGTTTAATTATATGTTTCGGAATCTTTTTTTCAAAAAGAGCGTGTTATTATTAACAATAATGATCGTGTGGCTTTGCTCCTGCAGGCAGGTAGAAATATTTGAAAAAAACACGCCCATCCCCGGGTATAAATGGAATCCGGCTTTTGCCGTTACCGGTACGTTCAATATACAAGACACCCTTTCGGCATATATATATATATAGTACTTCGCCACAGCGATGCTTACCAGTATAATAATATATGGCTGAATGTGGGGCTGCAGTCGCCGGGCGACAGCATGTATACCCAAAAGGTCGATCTTTCACTGGGCAGTGATGCCGCAGGTTGGGAAGGTTCGGGCATGGGGGATATCTGGGAAGTAAGAAAACTGCTCAACAGCAAACCGAGCCGTTTCAAAAGAAACGGGGAATACAATTTCAAAATACAGCAACTGATGAGGGACAACCCGCTGGCGAATGTGATGAGCGCCGGCCTGAGGGTGGAAAAAGCCTATTAATGATTCCTGCTGTCAGCCTGAGCTTGTCGAAGGCGGATTTCAGATAAGATGACCCGCCTTCGACAAGCTCAGGCTGACAGCAGGTAAGGATTAAATTTTCAAATAGAAAACATTTCTTTATTTTGCAACCTACTATTGCCGAAAATATTCAAAACACCCACTAAACAGATACATAAGTGAACCGTATAATCCTTACTTTGATCTTTGCGATCACACTGACGCAGGCTTCCCGTGCACAGAATTATGAATACGTACAACAGGGCGAATTTGGTATCACGGCGGGGGCGGCGCATTACTTCGGCGATATCAACACAAGGGCCGGGCTCAACAGGCCAAAACCTGCACTGGGCTTATTCTATCGCAAACAATTTGGTAACTATATAGGTGCAAGGATCGCGGGCCGTTTTGCTCAGCTTGGCTACAGCGACACTTACAGCAAGAACGAAGTGCAAAAACTGAGGAACCTTAGCTTCAATACAAATATCTGGGAACTGGCCATACAGGGAGATTTCAATTTCTTCCGTTTTGTACCGGGTGATCCTTACCATGCATTTACCCCTTATGTTACTTTGGGAGTGGGCGTTTTCAGTTATGACCCCTACACTTTCATTGGTGGCGAAAAAACATTTTTACGCCCGTTGGGTACCGAAGGTCAGAATGTGCCAGGCGGTTACAAAGGCAGGAAACCATATGGCACCACTTCCTTCTGCATTCCTTTTGGCGTGGGTATAAAATATAATATCAGCGAAAAATTCAATCTGTCGTTCGAAGTGACTCACCGCTTCACCGGCACCGATTATATCGATGATGTAAGCACCACTTATGCCGGAATCGATAAATTTGCTTCAGATCCGGTGGCCGCAGCGCTCCAGGATCGTAGCTACGAGATCAACCCAACCAGCCCGCTGGGCGTGGAAGGCCGTCAGCGTGGGTTTGCAAAGCAAAAAGATCAGTATCTGATAGCCGAAGTGGGCATTTCGTTCAATCTGAGCAGCTACAGGTGCCCTACAGCGAAGTAGTGAATAGTGAATAGTCAATAGTCAAAACTTCGAACTGCTTTCTTTTTACTTGGAATTTTCAGTATAGGTAAACCTTAAGAGGTTCAAAGATTTGACTATTGACTATTCCCTATTCACCATCTGCGAAGCCCCTTTTTTCCCCGACCAACCCCCCATAATATTATATAAAGCCCGTTAAATAAGGTTTTCAGTTAAATTTCCCTACTTTTGCGCCCATGTCACGCCGCCGGCGTGACTGCTCATTTTACAAACGCTATGAGTTTACTGCAAAACATTAATATGCAACGGTTGCCATCGCATATTGCCATCATTATGGATGGTAACGGACGATGGGCACAGGAACAGGGGGAAGACAGGCTTTTCGGTCACCTCAATGGGGTGGAAAGCGTGCGTACCATCGTAGAAACTGCCGCCGAACTGGGCATCGGCTATCTTACCCTTTATGCCTTCAGCACCGAAAACTGGGAAAGGCCCGAAGATGAAGTAAGCGGGCTGATGGAAATACTGGTAGACACTATCCGCAAGGAAGTACCTACCTTGAACAAAAACAACATCCGCCTGCATGTGATCGGCGATACGGAAATGCTGCCCGAAAATGCCCGCAAGGAGCTCAACGAAGCATTGGCAGAAACGGCCGGAAATACCGGTCTCAACCTCATCATGGCACTGAGCTACAGCAGCCGCTGGGAAATCGAAAAAGCATTTAAAGAAATGGCTGCCGATGTGAAGGCAGGCAAGCTCGAACCCGATGCCATCACCAACAACACATTGCGCCAATACCTTGCTACGGCCGACTATCCGGACCCCGAGCTGATGATAAGGACAAGCGGCGAATTCAGGATCAGCAACTTTTTACTGTACCAGCTGGCCTACTCCGAATTGTATTTTACCAACACGCTATGGCCTGATTTCAGGAAGGAAAATCTATACGAAGCGATCATCGATTTCCAGCAGCGCGAACGCAGGTTTGGAAAGACAGGACAACAGGTAAAACAGCAGTGAGGTAATTGAAAAATCTCTAATATATCAATGAGAATCAGCATTTGAGCGCTTAGCTTGTATGATTGTCATTTAACAAATAGTTTTCATTAATGGGCTTAATTTGCCGCTCGTAAAATACTTTTGATGCAACGGATCTACCAGAACGCTCTTATTACCCTACTTTTCGTGTTTATATGTCAGCAACTATCCGCACAGGATAGCATCGGCGTTTCTGTAAACCCTGCTTTACAGGATATTTACAATTCAAAAACAGCCAAACCATATACCATCGCCGGCATCACCGTAACAGGTACCAGGAACTACGATCAAAACCTGATCATTTCCATCACCGGCCTGGCAAAAGGCGATGTGGTACAGATCCCCGGAACCGATGCTTTCAGTAAAGCCATCTCCAAACTCTGGAAACAGAACCTGGTATCCAATGTGCAGATCTACATCACAAAGATGGAAGGCTCCAACATCTTCATCGAAATAGCCCTCACCGAAAGGCCAAGACTGACCGATTTTGATTTCACCGGAATCAAAAAAGGGGAGAAAGAAGACCTCCGCACAAAATCGGGACTCAGCAAAGACAGGGTAGTAACGGAAGATATGAAACTGAGCGCCGTGGAAAATATCCGCAAATTCTATTCTGAAAAAGGATACAGGAATGTGAAGATCGACGTTACCGAGCAAAATTCGCCGGGGTTGAACAATGCCATCATTCTTACTTTCGCCATCGACAAGGGGAAAAAAGTAAAAGTGAATTCGGTGAATTTTACCGACAACGTAAGCATTGAAGACAACAAGCTGAAAAAACAGATGAAGGGCACCAAGGAAATGACCCGCATCACACTGTTCCCAGAAAAAATAACAAGCCCTTACGGCGATACAGCCCATGCGCTTACTTTCAAAGATTATTTAAAAGAAAACGCTTACCTGCGCCCAAGCCGCACCAGGGATTACATAGAGCCTTACTTCAGGTTCAAGCTTTTCAGCAGCGCCAAATTCAACGAAAAGAAATACGCCGAAGATAAAGACAAAGTGCTGGCCTATTACAATTCCCGCGGTTTCAGGGATGCGCAGATCGTAGAGGATACTACTTTTTACGACAACAAAGGAAACATCAACGTAGATATTAAAGTTTCCGAAGGGCACAAATATTACTTCGGTAATATTACCTGGAAGGGAAATACAAAATATTCTGATTCCATCCTCAACATCATCTTAGGAATTTCCAAAGGCGACCCGTACAATGTGGAAACATTGAACAAGCGCCTGGGTAAAGAATTGTCTGCCGAAGGCGGCGATATCGGAAGCCTCTACCAGGATGACGGTTACCTGTTCTTCAGGGTGGAACCAATTGAAACATCTGTGTACAACGATACCATCGATTACGAGATCAGGGTAACGGAAGGCCCGCAGGCAGTATATGGTAAGATCACCGTATCGGGCAACGACAAAACGAAAGATTATGTGATCCTTCGTGAAATGCGTACCATACCCGGCGAAAAATTCAGCCGCCAGGATATCATCCGTACACAACGCGAACTCGGGCAGCTGGGCTTTTTGAACCCGGAAAAAACAAACCCGAATGTGATCCCGAATTCCGATAACGGAACGGTAGACATCAACTGGCAGGTGGAAGAAAAATCTGCCGATCAGCTCGAATTGTCTGCAGGTTTTGGTGGCGGTATCGGCCTTACCGGTACATTGGGTGTTACGTTCAACAACTTCTCGCTGAAAAATATCGGTAAAAAATCAAGCTGGGATCCGTTACCAACCGGTGATGGCCAGAAGCTGAGCGCCAGGATACAGTCGAATGGTAAAGCCTACCGTTCTTACAGTTTCTCTTTCACCGAGCCTTGGCTGGGTGGTAAAAAACGTAACTCTTTCTCGGTAAGTTATTTCAATACCCGGTATGCAAATTCGTACGATAACTACGGGTCGTATTGCCGCTCCTGCGGAGATACTTCTTATGTAAAGACGGTTGGGTTTGGTGTTTCCCTGGGTAAACAATTGAAATGGCCGGATGATTATTTCAACCTCATCTATTCATTGAACGTACAGCAGTACAAGCTCAGGAATTACGCGGTGAGCGGGTTCAACGGGATCACCAATGGCAACTCTACAAACATCAGTGCCAAGATCACTTTGCTGCGCAACTCTGCAGGCCCTAACCCGATCTTCCCTACACAGGGTTCCAACTTCCTGTTGAGTGCACAGTTTACGTTGCCTTACTCGTTGCTGGGCATTACAGAGCCGGCCGACAACCAATATAAATACCCTGAGTTTCACAAATGGCGCTTCAGCGGCGAATGGTATGTGCCGATCGGTAAGCCAAGAGGAGCGGATAAGAACAAACAGTTCATCCTCAAAGCGGCTGCCAAATACGGCTTCATCGGTAAATACAACAGCAAGCTGGAAGTATCACCGTTCGAGCGTTTCCAGTTGGGTGATGCAGGGTTGAGTAATACACAGGCATTGCTGGGGTACGATATCATCGCACACCGCGGTTACCCTATCTACAGCAGCTCTGATCCTAAAGTGAACCCCGATGGTATTTCACCAACACAATACTTTACGATCTTCAACAAATACACCATGGAGCTCAGGTATCCGTTCAGCACCAATGCAAGCAGCACCATTTATGGTCTTGCGTTCTTCGAAGCTGCCAATGGCTGGTATTCGTTCAAAGAATACAATCCGTTCAAGCTGCGTCGTTCTGCCGGTGTGGGTATGCGTTTCTTCCTGCCGATGTTTGGCCTCTTAGGGTTCGACTATGGTATCGGGTTTGATCGTTACAACCAGAATTCAGGTATCAAAGGCGCCGCGAAGTTTACCTTCATGCTTGGCCAGGAACCGGAGTAATAATACCAGCTGTCAGCCTGAGCTTGTCGAAGGCCTTTGAACGAGAATTCGCCTTCGACAAGCTCAGGCTGACAGCTGGTGTAATTGAAATGAAATATTTTTTCTTTTATTTGTAAAAAATAATCCGAAGATGAAAAAGATACTATTGATTGCTTCCTGCTTCTTACTGGTAGCATTTGCCTCACAGGCACAGCGTTATGCGGTGATCGATTCGAAATATATCCTGGAGAAGGTTCCGGAGTATAAAGAAGCGCAAACCAAACTCGACCAGTTCAGCCAGTTGTGGCAGCAGGAGATCGACCAGAAACAAACGGCGCTGGATAAAATGTTCAAGGATTACGATGCCGAACAGGTGATGTTGCCCGACAACCTGAAGAAAAAACGCGAAGACGAATTGTACAATAAAGAGAAAGAATTACGCGACCTGCAGCGCAAACGTTTTGGTTTTGAAGGCGATCTGTTCAAAAAACGTCAGGAGCTCATCAAACCAATACAGGACAGGGTATACAACGCTGTACAGAAGCTGGCTGTGGAAAAACAATATGATTTCATATTAGATAAAAGTGAAGGAATTACCGTTATCTTTGCCGACCCCAAACTGGACAAGAGCGATGATATACTGAGGAACCTGGGTGTTAAATAATTGATAATCGACAAAATATTGTGCAGCATTGCCCGGAAAGAATTAATCTTTGCTTAAGCGAAAGCTCACTATTAAATATCAACCAAATCAGAAACAATTAAACATTAAAATGAAAAAACTTATCGTAGCAGGTGTGATGGCATTAGGTATCTTTAATGCATCTGCACAAACAAAGGTTGGGTACATCAATACCGACGAACTGATTGGCGTTATGCCGGAAGCAACTAAGGCTGATGCGGAATTAAAAGAATTTCAGGCATCACTTGGGCAGATGTACCAGGAAATGGTAGCTGATTTTTCTGCAAAGGATAGCGCTTTCTCTAAAGATTCTGCAAAATGGAATCCTAGCATGAAAGAGATCAAAAGGAACGAACTGGTAGCCTTATACCAGAAAGTGCAGGGCTGGCAGCAACAGGGCCAGGAAATGTACCAGGCTGAAGCGCAAAAGAAGATCCAGCCTTTGAGGGATAAAGCTTTTGAAGCGATCAAAAACGTAGCAAGAGAAAATGGTTACACCTACATCCTCGATAACAATGCAGTATTGGTAGGCCCTCCGGGCGACGATATCCTGCCATTGGTGAAAAAGAAACTGGGCATAGTAGCTCCCGCTCCTAAAGCAACAACACCGGTTAAAAAACCGTAATGAAATAAAATGCTGATGAAGCCTTCCGGTAATCCGGGAGGCTTTGTTATTTTGGGGGATTGTTGCGGGTGACGGGTTATTTGATCGTTAACGAAGTTTTCTCTGCGGAAGCCTCTGCCATCTCTGGCACTCTGCGGTGAGGGAAGGATTCTTCACCGCAGAGAATGGGAGAAGCGCAGAGGTTTCGCAGAGAAAGCCTGTCTCATACTTATTCTTCGCATACGATCAAATAACCCGCCACCCGCAACTTATTAAGGTCAACGACCTTTGAAATATATTTACCTTTAAATAAAATTAATAAGGTCGTCGACCTTAGTACGTATGCTAAACAAACCCATCGGCGTTTTCGACAGCGGCTACGGCGGCCTCACCATCCTCAAGGAAATTGTGGAGCGGCTGCCGCAATACAACTATCTCTACATGGGCGACAATGCCCGTGCGCCTTATGGCCCGCGCAGCTTCGAAACCGTGTACGACTATACCCTCGAAGCCGTAAAATGGTTCTTCTCGCAAGGCTGCAGCCTGGTGATACTGGCCTGCAATACAGCCTCAGCCAAAGCATTGCGCAGCATACAGCAAAAAGATCTTCCGCAGCTGGCTCCCGATAAAAGGGTGCTGGGTGTCATCCGGCCCACGGCCGAAGTGATCGGCTATTACAGCAAAAGCCGCCACGTAGGCGTATTGGGCACACAGGGCACGGTAAGCTCGCAATCGTACCTGCTGGAGATAGAAAAATTTTTCCCCGATATAGCTGTTTCGCAGGAAGCCTGCCCGGAGTGGGTGCCCATAGTAGAAAATAATGCTTACGACCAACCCGGCACCGATGAAGCTATCCAAACGCACCTGGATGCCATTTTGCAAAAAGACCCGCAGATAGATACTTTACTGCTGGCCTGCACACATTACCCCATGCTGATGGAAAAGATCCGGCAGTTTACCCCCGAGGCCGTTTCCATCATCGCCCAGGGCGGCATCATCGCCCAAAGCCTGGAAGTATACCTGCAGCGCCATCCCGAAATAGAGCAGCAATGCGGCAAAGACGGCCAGTTGGAATTTTACACCACCGGCTCTACGCAAGACTTTGATAATCATACCGCTAATTTCTTTGGTAGGGCGGTTAGCTCCAATTTGATACAACTTTAGTCGAATTAATAATTAATAATGAATAATTAATAATTCATTCAGGATGAAGGTTGTGCGATTGTCAGAAGGTTACCCCTCTAAAAAATTATTAATTATTCATTATTAATTATTAATTAAACCCTTACCTTTGCCGTCCTTTCACAAGAAGCGGGGATGGTGCCCTGCTGCTGAAATACCAATTAACAATATTTGTAAAAGGAAAAATTTAATAAGATGCCGGGAAAAAAAAGAACCTACCAACCTCATAAACGTCGCAGGAAATCAGTACATGGCTTCCGTCAGCGTATGGAAACAGCTAATGGCCGTAAGGTATTGGCGAGCCGCAGGGCAAAAGGACGTCACCGTCTGACCGTTTCTGATGAGCATGGTTCAAAGAAATAGTACATCGTTTACCGTTCGGTAAATCAAATGCATACAAGCCCTCTTATTTTTGGAGGGCTTTTTTATTTGGGGTAATTTTATTTAAGGTCGACCACCTTATAAAGATCGCCGACAAACGTTATAATTTTTGGAAGATAAACAACGATATTTTTTACGTAAAGAAAACAAGCTCAAGAGCCGCAAGCAGATCGATGCTGTTTTCTCCCGGGGAAAAAGCTTTTCGGTGTTCCCCTTCAAAGTGATCTGGCTGCCGGCCAACGAAAAGGCGGCTTTGCAGGCAGGGGTAGGCGTGAGCAGCCGCAACTTCAAGCGGGCCGTCGATCGCAACCGCATCAAGCGGCTCATGCGGGAAGCATACCGGTTGCAAAAGCATGAGCTGGAGCAATCATTGCAGGCTGCCCAACAAAACCTTTCCGTGTTTGTGCTCTACACCGGCAGGGAACTACCGGAATACGAATTGGTTTTTGAAAAATTTACCACCATACTCAACAGGCTGATAAAAATAACAGATGCGACAAAAAATCAAGTGGATAGCTAGCCTGCCCTTCATTATCCTGATAAAGCTTTACCAGTGGATCATTTCGCCGATACTTGGTCCATCGAAGTGCCGCTTTACGCCTACCTGCTCGCATTACGGGCTCGAAGCGTTTAAAAAATACGGGCCGTTTAAAGGGTTTTATCTTACGGTAAAAAGAATAGGCCGGTGTCACCCCTGGGGCGGACACGGGTTTGATCCGGTTCCTTAAACCTGCCCCCCCAGCCGTGCGGCGGACAAGCATAGCGACACAATGGCACAACGGTAATCGGGCATTGCTCGTTCCGTAGGAACGATGTGTAGGGAGGAACGATCCACGAATAGAGTTGTATTGCTCGTTCCTTAGGAACGATGTGTAGGTAGCACCCAACGGGTGCAAAAAATGGTTTCCCGTTCCGTAGGAACGATGTGTGTGTTACGGCATTTCGATCGGCTGCAAACCACGGTAATCAAAAGCAATTTCATAAATAATATAAATTTTTACCCATGAATAAGTTTTCATTCCTTCTCGTTTTTTTCTTCGCTTTCGCGATAACCGCTTCGGCGCAAACAAAAGACAACAAGGAATACAACGCCTGGTATGTGCAAAAAGACAGCGCCTATACCATCTTTGCCAAAAAAGCAATGATACGTGCCGAGCCCTCGCTCAAAGGGCAACTCATCGATTCGTTGTATGCCGGCGCTTCCATCATCATCCATGAGCAGACAACAGAATTTGCCGAAGTGAAAAGCATTTATGCTCCCTGGGTGAAAGTGTCTTACCAGCAAAACGGGCAGCAAAAAAGCGGCTACCTCTGGCTGGGATCTGTGGCCTTAAAAAATGCTGTGTACAACAATGTCAATTTTGTATTTGGCATCGAGCGCCTGGAGAAAGATGCTAAAAGAAGCGATGCGGAGTATTCATTCTATACTTATGTGGTTCAGCTTAAAGCCATCAGCAGCGATACACTGGCCGATGTAAAAGAATGGAAAGTAGATGGCGGCGAATTTGCCTCCTATATACAAATGTTGTTGCTGGGCAATACCAAACTGGACAACCTGCAGAATGTGGTGCGTATATCTGCCGGCGGCGAAGCCTGTGGCATCCCTACCAACTACTTTTACTACGGCTGGACGGGCCAAAAACTCCTCCCCCTGCCGGGCAAATATTCTGTAGGCGATGCCGACGTGTTTTATCATTCCGAAACCCTCTTATTCCCCCACGAAAAGGGCGGACAGCCCAATAAGATCATCAAACTCATAGAAGAGGAAGAAACGCTGGAAGAAGCCACGGAAACTAAAAAAGCCAAAGTGAAAAAAATGAATGCGAAGGAAGTATATGTGTGGAATGGGGTAAAAGCAATAAAACAAAAGTGATCAGTAAAAAAACGCTGATTATAAAAAAGATGAAAAGATTGCGCAGATTTCTTTCGCTAAAGCGAAAGGTTGCGAAGCAGCCATCTGCGAAATCAAACAATCTTTTTTATAATCAGCGTTTTTTATTCCCTCTTCTTTAACAACTCTTATCCCCCTTCTTTTCGTACGTTGCTGTAAATTGTGAACATGAAAATAACCAACTGTTTCCTCTGCTGCATGCTGGTAGTACTTGCAGCCTGCGGACAAAAAAAATCACCCACCGTGACGGCGGCCTACGATAGCAGCGGAGTAAGCCGCAATGTGATCACCGATCCTTCCAAATGGAACAAGCTCACGCCTGAAGAATCTGCCGTAATAGTACGCAAAGGCACCGAATACCCCGGCACCGGCGACCTGCTCAGCAATACCCAAAAAGGAACTTACATCTGCAAACGCTGCAATGCGCCGCTTTACAGATCCGACAGCAAATTTGACGCACACTGCGGCTGGCCTGCTTTTGACGATGAAATAGCCGGAGCTGTAAAACGCATCCCCGATCCCGATGGCGAACGTACCGAAATAGAATGTGCCAATTGCGGGGCGCACCTGGGGCACGTGTTTTTGGGAGAAGGGTTTACGAAGAAGAATACGAGGCATTGTGTAAATTCAACGTCAATGTTGTTTGTGCCGGATAAGAACTAGTTTTTGATTACACGAATTTTGCGAATTACACGAATTAGCGAAGAATAATTGTATAAAAAGAAGCCCCGACTTTATAAGTCGGGGCTTTATGTTACTCGCTAATTCGTGTAATCCGTGTAATTAGCTTCGCCGCAGGCGAAAATTCGTGTAATCAAAAAAAATTACTTCGCGGCTTCAAACTTCTCTGCCACTTTCGTCCAGTTTACCACGTTCCAGAAAGCTTCCAGGTAGGCCGGGCGCTTGTTCTGGTATTTGAGGTAGTAGGCATGTTCCCACACATCGGCGCCGAGGATAGGCGTGCCTTTTACTTCGGCTACGTCCATGAGTGGGTTGTCCTGGTTGGGGGTAGAAGTTACTTCCAGCTTGCCGTCTTTTACAATGAGCCATGCCCAGCCGCTACCAAAGCGGGTAGTGCCGGCAGCGTTGAATTTTTCTTTAAAGGCATCAAAAGAGCCAAAAGCCGCGGTGATGGCATCGGCCAGTGCGCCGGTAGGGGTGCCGCCAGCGTTGGGGGCCATTATTTCCCAGAAGAAGCTATGGTTCCAATGTCCGCCGCCGTTGTTGCGTACGGCCGGGCTGATGCTGCCCGCGTGCTTTACCAGCTCTTCAATGGTCTTATTCTCGTGCTCGGTGCCTGCAATGGCTTTATTGAGGTTATCTACGTAAGCCTGGTGGTGCTTATCGTGGTGGATGGTCATGGTTTCTTTGTCGATATGCGGTTCCAATGCATCATATGCGTATGGAAGCGCAGGTACTGTAAATGCCATAATTGGTTATTTTTTGAAGTGTAAAATATTGTTGATGATGCTACTGCAAAATTAACGCCTAAATTTTGGATTAGGAGGGGGTGGGAGGGGGAATTTCGGATTGCGGAAGTGGGATTATTGTTTAAATCAGCGTCTGAGTCAATAGAACCGTCGCGATATAAAGATGGTGCCTTCCAGAGGACTTAAAAAAGCTCGTATTTGTTTCTTATGTACGCGATTCTTTCCGCACTCAATTCTTCTATAACTTTAAAATCATTATCATATTTAGAAATAACTACAGTCTTTATAGATCCATCAGGATATTCCAAATAGCACTGTTCGGGAGGCAACAGATCTGAATTGATCATAAAAGGCAACCCGCCACTAAGCTTAGTTCGCCTAAGCATCTTTACTGCGTCTATTCCAGCCCTTTCAATTTGTTTTAAAGTCATAGATGGAGAATATGTGATCAAATATAATTGAAGATTTTAGAAAGGGCAGCTAAGATTTAAGTATCAAAATAAACCTGGTAAGTAACTTTCAATGCATCATATGCGTATGGAAGCGCAGGTACTGTAAATGCCATAATTGGCTATTTTTTGAAGTGTAAAATATTGTTGATGATGCTACTGCAAAATTAACGCCTAAATTTTGGATTAGGAGGGGCTGGGAGGGGGAATTTCGGATTGCGGAAGTGGGGGTACTAATACATTTTTAAAATCATTTTAAATAAATCTCATCTCTCACATAACTACTATTGAACCAGAAAGCGTGTTTTGTGTAAGATAATACCCCCGTAAAATTGTCTTTCACTGGTAATGGATAAGTGTCGGCTGCATTAGAAGCATGGGGGCGGACGTGAGAAATCTTGCTATAGGATTTGTCGGGAAAGTTTGTAGACCTTCTTCCTTTCTTAATATCTCTTACAATTTCCCCTTTACTAACTATATCTTTGGTTTTTTTCCATACTTTCTCGACATCTAAAATATCTTGATGAGGCATATTCCAAAATTTTGCTTTTTTCAAAATCAAATCATTTTCTACAAATTGAAAAAAAACAAATAGGAATTTATGTTCAAGGAAATCCTTCAATTCAGACGTTTCCCATTCTTCCCGAACCAACTTGACATATTCGAAAGCGGGAAAAGATATATCTTCTTTCGGAAGATTGTTTTTCTGTAGTCTTACGGCTCGTATTTTAATATCTGCTTTTTTAAATTCTTCGATTTCTTTATCTAAACTGACACCTAGAATAGCTTTTGTAAGACTGGAATAAAAACTTTTAGCTTTTGGATTCAAATTAATTCCCAGCATTTCAGAAATCTTTGGAATCGAGAATCCATAATATGATTCAAATTTGCCAACGACTATTTCTTCTAAAGTTTTTTTCGTCAATTCGGATGAGGATTTGATTAACTTGCCATAAACTCCTTTTTGTTCTCGCGAAATGCTGGCAATGATATGATTGACATATCCTTGTTTTAAGGAGAAAGCCCTTTGCTTAGCATGTATTTGTGAAAATGGTTGTGGACGAGGATTTCCTCCTTTGCCCCCTTTGGTACAAGCTCCAAGATAAAGAGTATCTCCTTCTGATAGTTCATGCGCTTTTCCGGACAGTATTTTCTCCTTAATTTTTTCCCAGTCCTGACGAATGATTTTCAAATCCTCATTCGTGAACTCCCATTCACTTACCAATCTTATTTTATAATCTAGAATATCCTGGTCTAATTCATATAAATAAAAAACGAGAAGTAGATTCGCATTCTTTTTCCAAAATGAACTGGTTTCAAATTTTTCATTTGGTATATCTGAATAGTTGATGATATTAAGGACTAATCTTTCCTTAGAATTATAATGTCTCCCTTTTACTTTTTTCAAGGGAGATGCTTTCAACTCTAATCCGATTTCTTTAAAATCGGGCTCTGAGTTGGAGTTTGGTTTGTATTCGAAATAAAATTCTTCTAGCACCTGCCCAAAACTTCCTTTTCCTTTATGGCCATGCATATGAATATTATCAAGACCTGATTCTCTCAATGTTCTGTTGATTAATTTTCTCGCATGAGCTATTACCGAAACTTTATTTTCGGGGTCGTACTTTCTTTCCATTTTCTATGCGTTTTATCAGGGTTTTCCCAATCTGTTCTATTATTCCCACAACTAGGGCATTTCCCATAAAAAATGCTCTTTTCACATCTGTAACTCCTTCTAATTTTGTATGGTCGTCTGGAAACATATTCAGTCGTTCTAATTCAATAGGGGACAGCCTTCTAAATTTGTTTTTTGTTTCAATAACATGTTTGAACCTGGAAGCTGATGGCCCTCCTTCACCTGTAATGATTGTACGTGATGGCTTGTCTTTCGGGTCAGGGAAAATCATTCCTCCTTCACTGTAATGATATTCGAAACCATCAGCATTTTTACGTATCTCCTTTTTTGCACCTTTCAGGTAATACCATTTATCAAGATCCTCTTTATCGATATAGAATTCAGGAGTGACTTCTCCGTTTTGAAGTACATCTTTTAATACTGTGAAATTCCCTTCATATTGGGGAATAGTTTTCAAAGTATATACTTTTCCTTTAATCATCATCCCTGCATTCTCGAATAATCCTGTGCGGCCATCTTTATTAAAGTCCGAAGAAATTTTAACGATGTCCCCTTCCAATTCGAATTCTCTTGAAATATTTGAAATATGGGGTCCTGCTGGGAAAGATTCAGCGATTATGCTATCATTCAATATCCATTTAGAAGGAATGGATTTGACCATTGATTTATAAATATGGGTATTTTCCAAGTAAGCAATAATGAAAATTCTTCGCCTCCTTTGGGGCATACCGTAATCTGCCGCATTGATAACACGCCATTCCACTGCATACCCAAGGTCGAACAGGCTTTTCAATATTACGGCGAAATCTCTTCCACGTTGCTTAGAAGGGGATATAAGCAGCCTATCGACATTCTCCAAAAAAAGGTACTTCGGTTTTTTTCTTTGTTCACTAATTATTTTGTGAATCGACCACCATAACACTCCTTTTTTTCCCAAAAGTCCTTTAGAGTTCTTCAATGATGTAGCTACTGAATAATCTTGACATGGAAATCCACCTACTAACATGTCATGTTCGGGGATGGTCTCTACATCAACGGTTGAAATATCTTGATTAGAATGACCTTTCTTTCCAAACCTATTCTCGTACACAAGAGAAGCATGCTGTGATTTTGTGGAAGGTTCCCATTGATTGCTCCACACGATTTCATATTCAGACTTGAAAGGCTGTTTGTATCCCGAAGAGGCCGACTTCCCCTCATAACCTTCAAGGCCTACCCTGAACCCACCCACACCTGCAAAGAGTTCCACGACTTTTATCTTATTTGCCATTTTTATTCGCTTTTAAATATTCAATTTTTTCTTCTGCCACTTTAAACACATCCACATCAGCTTTTTCTTCAATCATCTTATATGCAAGTTGATCACTTAATAATTCTTTCAGCAAATTTTTTTCATCAATGTTATAGAAGAAAGCTATTTGCCTCACTTGTTCTTTTGTTGCTTGCCTTTGATTACGCTCTATTTTTGCTAATAAAGAGAAATCTATTTTTGTTTGGGACGCAACTTCTTTCAAAGAAAGATTTGCATCTTCCCTCATCTTACGAAATTGTTCACCAAGAGTAGAAATATGTTTACGCAAAATTGTTGGACGGAATTTGTCCAAATGTATATTGATATTTGTTTTCCAACAAAAGAAAAACCTCAGAATTCCATGTTTTTTTTCACATCAATGTGAATAATGTTTTCTTTAAGATTTTCAAGGGTTTTATCTTTTTCATTTTTCTTCAATTCACATTCCCAAACCGTAATGACTTTCCATCCGAGTTTTTTTAGTCGTAAAAAATCATTTGAATCCCTTTCTCTATTTCTATTGATTTTTGCATTCCAGAATTCCACTCGTGTCTTAGGCATTTTGAAGGTATCGCATGCATCATGTCCATGCCAGAAGCAGCCATTTATGATCACTGCAGTATTGTATCTTTTCAAAACTATGTCAGGGCTCCCTGGGAGATTTTTTTGATGCAGGCGATAACGAAAACCTTGCGAGAAAAGATATTTTCTGACAATCATTTCGGGCTTGGTATGTTTAGCCCTGATTTTGCCCATCACTTCGCTACGTTTTTCTTTTGTGAAGATGTCAGCCATATGGTAAAATTACTTTAATGAATGGGGCGATGTTGTTAGCAATATCTTATATCTTATAGTATGATTATATAAATGTTCTAAATTTGGAGTTAAAAGCACTTTATGATATCTAATGCATCAATAACAGACGGTAATTGGAGGATTTTAATTACGGATAATATTACTGCCGGCCGATATCATAAGAATTTAAATAAAATGAATGTGCTGGCACCAACCCGCGTTTGTCGTTTTCAAGGATGTACGAACGTAGTTCGGATAAATCTTAAAACGGGATTATGTAGTACTCACAAAAATCATATGCATGATTTGCATTTATCACTAAGTAATTCAGTAGGAGGCGGGACTACTGATGTACCTATGCATCAGGATATTGTAGATTCATTGATTTCTTGGGCGAAACCAAGGAATTTTGATTTGAATCCATTGTTTGAACTAATGTCATTTAATGCATTAGGAAATATTCCAGATGTTTCTACCTTAGCTGGAGACAACTTGCACGTAGGGTATACTCCGCCAATGTTACAAGACTTGCTTGATGAAATGATTAAAGTTGTCGATAATTTTTTACCTTCGACAAATAATTCATCATATCAGATTTTAACTGTAGGAACAGGAGTTAATAAAAGAGAATTGTCAGCTAGGATTTTGGCACTCACATTCGCTGGCCTGGTCTTATGTGAGGAGGCGAATCGAGGAGACAGATGGTTTAGTAGGACGATATTGAAGGATGAAACTAAAACAACAATGCTGGGTGGTGCCATGCCCATAGCTTATTTCGCCGCAAGAACTTTCAATTGGGGAGTTGAATTTGGAAAAGCTAGTAGAAATCTAGTGCCGTCAAGTTGATAGGTATTTTAAAAATCATCCGTGAAAGCGGACAATTTCATCTCCATCGCATTCGCTAATTCATAAAGCGTATACAACGTCGGATTTCCCTTCCCACTTTCCAATCTTTCAATCGCCTGCCTATCCTTCATACAAGCCCTAGCCAAATCAGCCTGCGACCAACCTATACTTTCGCGAAGTTCTATAATGCGTTTTCCAATCTTTATTTGAAGTTGTTGTTTGTCCACACCTGTAAAGTCAGTTTTTTCTCTATAAAATAAGTCAATATATATGTTGACATTCCGGAAAATAGTTTTACATTTGAATAACACAAACTTTAAATCACCAGCCATGCTTTCCTCCCTCCACTCCAACCCCTCCACCTCACCATCAAAGAAATGGATGACCCGAAGGAAGTGATCGGGCAGTTTTTCAGTACCTGGAGCCTCACACAGGTGCGGTATATCATGAAAGAATGGTTGTATGAAGCGTACGGCTCCGGCATGGGTACGGAAAAGGAGTTTTTATTTATGCACGACGAGTTGATCAGGCTGGTAGAAGCAGTATTCGTGCTCCAACAGAAAGTTGGAGATAAAAAGTAAAAATCTTAATAAAAAATTAAAAAATTAAAAAATTAAAAAATTCTGAAAATCTTTTTTTATTTTTTCTTGACACGCTTTTTTTATTTTGACACGCCCTTTTTATTTTTTTTCCTCAACTGTGTCAAATTTCCTGGATTGCCACATCTGTTAATCAATCATTTAAGATTTTGGAGGATTGTTGGTGTCCCGGTCAGGTTTACGTGGTTCATCTTTTACCCCTAAAAAAATCTTTCATCAGCTGCCCGCATTCCTCTGCCAGCACACCACCCACCAGCTCTGTTTTTGGGTGAAAGGGGTTATTGGCACCAGCCACCCTCCGGTACCCATTCTTATCATCATACGCCCCAAATACCACGCGGCCTATCTTACTCCAGTACAGGGCGCCGCTGCACATGAGGCAGGGCTCCACGGTTACATACAGGGTAGCTTCGGGCAGGTACTTGCTGCCCAGGAAGTTGTAGGCGGTGGTGAGGGCGAGTATTTCCGCGTGTGCCGTGCTGTCGGTAAGCAGTTCGGTCTGGTTGTGGGCACGGGCGATGATACGGTTGTTGAGGACCACTATGGCGCCAATGGGGACTTCGTCTTTTTCGAAGGCTTTTTGGGCTTCGGTGAGGGCTTGGCGCATGTATTGTTCGTCATTCATATTGGGTTAATTTTTGAGGGCGGCAATTTTTTTTCACCGCGGAGAACAAGAGGGAGCAGAGTTTTCGCAGAGTAATAGAACTGTCAGCCTGAGCTTGTCGAAGGCGGTTCGTATGTTATACGCCTTCGACAGGCTCAGGCTGACAGCCTCATTCTTTACGCTGAAAGACCTACCTTCAAACAAATTTACATCAAATGGATCTCGTAAGTAAATTAAACGCTCAGCGGCAGTTTTTTGATTCGGGGGCAACTAAGGAATACGCCTTCCGGCTGGCGCAGGTGAAAAAGCTGAAAGCAGCGGTAGAAGCAGCGGAAGAAGCCATTTACGAAGCGCTTTATACCGACCTCAAAAAAAGCCCCGAAGAATGCTGGATCACCGAGAACGGGTTTTTTCTGTCGGAGCTCAGCAATGCCATCGGCAAGCTCAGCCGCTGGATGAAACCCGAACGCGTGCGTACCAACCTGGCCAACCTCCCTTCCAAAAGCCTGATAGTGCCCGAGCCGCTGGGCGTGGTGCTCATCATCAGCCCGTGGAATTACCCGTTTCAGCTGTTGTTTACCCCACTCATAGGGGCCATGGCCGCGGGCAACTGCGTGGTGCTGAAGTCGTCGGAATTTGCGCCGGCTACCAGCGCCGTAATGAAGCGGCTCATCGAAGAAAATTTTGACCCCGCCTATATTTTATTTACCGAAGGCGATGGCGCTACCGTAGTGCCGCATATGATGAACAACTTCGTGTTTGACCATGTGTTTTACACCGGCAGCACCGCCGTAGGCAAGATCATTTACCAGGCGGCCGCCAACAACCTGGTGCCGGTTACCCTGGAGCTGGGCGGCAAAAGCCCCTGCGTGGTAGAAGCCGACGCGGATATAAAAGTGGCTGCCAAACGCATTGCCTTCCCCAAGTTTTCCAATGCCGGGCAAATGTGCGTAGCGCCCGATTATGTGCTGGTACACGCGTCGCAAAAGGATGCGCTGGTGGCTGCCCTGAAGCAGTCCATCGAACAATTTTTCAAAGGCGATGCCGCAGCCAGCTACGATTACGGCCGCATCATCAACCAAAAACAATTTGACCGGCTGATCACTTATTTCAACGATGGCAAAGTATTGTACGGCGGCCGCAGCGATCGCGACAAACTCTACATAGAACCCACCCTCATGGACGCCATCGACCTCAGCGGTGCCATCATGCACGACGAGATCTTTGGGCCCATATTGCCCATCATAGCCTTCAACAGCCGCGAAGAAGCCTTGGCCATCATCAACCGGAATAAAAACCCGCTGGCATTTTATCTCTTTACCTCCGGCAGCCAAAACGAACAATGGTGGCTGCAGTCGGTGGCATTTGGCGGTGGCTGCGTCAACAATGCGAGTGTGCACCTGGTCAACCATCGCCTGCCCTTTGGCGGAAGGGGGGCCAGCGGCATGGGGAAATACCACGGCAGGTTCAGCTTCGATACGTTCAGTCATCAGAAGTCGGTGCTGAAAACGCCTACGTGGATCGATCCGGCTATAAAGTATCCGCCGTATGAGGGGAGGCTGGGGCTGCTGAAACGATTGATTGGTTAGCTGGTTTGCTACAGTCTATCGGTCAGCCTGAGCTTGTCGAAGGCGGCTTCAGTTCCTGATTCCCGCCTTCGACAAGCTCAGGCTGACGGATGAGAGGATTCAGGCTCAACGTATATTTTTTATTATTGACTACATTTACAGAATGACAGGCAGACAAAAAATATTAAAGCTGATGTATCCCGTGCTTACAGGGCTTACGCGGCTTTTTGGAAAAAACAACAAAAAACTACAATCTACCACCATGGCCAACACATCTTTTTACGATCTGCAGATAACATTGAATAACGGCAAACCATTCGCTTTCTCCGACCTCAAAGGCAAGAAAGTAATGCTGGTAAATACCGCTTCCGACTGCGGCTACACCCGCCAGTACGACGACCTGGAAAAATTGTATGCAGCCAATAAAGACAACCTGGTGATCATCGGTTTTCCGGCCAACGATTTTGGCGAGCAGGAAAAAGGCGATGACGCTACCATTGAAGAATTTTGCCGGGTGAATTATGGCGTTACTTTTCCGCTGGCGCAAAAAAGTGGCGTGAAGAAAAATGCTGAGCAGAACCCGGTATACCAATGGCTCACCGATGCTGATAAAAACGGCTGGAATACCACGGCTCCCACCTGGAATTTTTGCAAATACATCATAGACGAAAACGGCAACCTGAAGAATTTCTTTGAAGCTTCGGTAGAGCCGATGAGCAAGGAAGTTGCCGATGCGATCAGATAACCACTAAGTCACCAAGAGCTCAAAGGGGCACTAAGAATTCTTTGTGTGTCTTTGAGTTCTTAGTGCCTTTGTGCCTGCCCCGCCGCAGGGCCGGGGGTTCAAAAAAGCATACCATGTTTAATAAAGCTGACATAGAGAAATATTTCTCCGCCGAAAAATCTTTCAGCGGAATTTTCATGATCGTTGCTGCCGCGGCCATTGTGCTGGCCATTGTATTGTTTTTTGCGGGTAAAAGCAATGCTTACAAAGGAGCGGCGGTGGTAATAGTGGTGCTGAGCATCATCCAGCTGGCGGCCAGCTACACCGTATACAAACGCAGCGATGCCGACCGCAAAAGGCTCACGTATGCTTACGACATGAATCCCCCGCTGTTGAAAAATACCGAATTGCCCCGCATGGAAAAAGTAGAAAAAACCTTTACCATATTATTGATAGGCGAAGTGGTATTGCTGCTCGCCGGTGCAGGGTTGTTTTTATATTTTAAAGAAAACGAACAACTGGCTTTCTGGAAAGGCTTTGGGCTGGCGCTGGCTATAGAAGCTGTGTTGATGCTTGGGGCGGATCTGTATGCACGGGGAAATGCTACAGCTTATATTAAGGGGCTGAGAGAGTTTGTAAATAAAACTTAAGCATATAAGTTATGTTCCCTATCCAGCCAAACAATATAAAATGTGTTTGAGATAAAAAAACCATGAGTTCTACCGTGCTCATTGCCTGAAACGGCAAATTGATAAGGGGTATCGACTATCTCATCATGTTTAGGGAAATTAAATCCCTCCTCTTCAGTAGTTTCACTCCAGTCTATCGGGTGAATTCTTAATGCTGAACTTCTGCTGGAAAGCCATTCTTGCTTAGAAAGTGTTGATAAACTCTTAAGACGTTCCAATACTTCGCAAAAGTATGTACCATCGTGAGATGAAAAAGTGAATTTTGCATGTTCTCCATCCAGATATTTCAAAGAAAAATTTACTAATTCTGAAGCCCTTTTTTCAGCCGTTTTTTTCGCCTCAGATATTGAAGGATTACCTGAAGGAGGTTGGGGCTTTTTAAATCTACTCATTGACTACAAACTTTGAATAATAGGCCGATATTAATTCTTTGGAAATAATTTTATTCGAAGGCTGATCTTCAGTAAGCCCAACCCTTGTTAGTATCCATGGATCTTCATTGTGTGTCAGCTTTTCCAATTCGTATGCTTGTAAACCAAAATATTCATATTCCACCTCACCTAAGACTTTCAAAACTTCATCATCAATTGTTTTTTTTAATTCTGAAAAAACTTCCGAAGTTAAATCTTCACGTAGTATTGGCTTCCACCCAAAGGAACTATAATCCTTATATAATTCAGGAATAACAGGTCCATGTACCCAAGCTTCAAAATCTTCGGCAATTAATTCTTTTTTCAAAATTGCTAAATTCCACGCCTGTGCATAAAATACAAGCTTTTGCAATTTTAAGTTTGTAATTGGTGATTGAGTTTCATTTGAAAGTGCAATGAAATAATCTGCTATGACTTTGTATGAATAAACCTTTTTCATAGGGCGAAGTTAAGAAATTCTAAATATTTTAGTATTTGTAATCTATGATATTTCTTTAGTCTCACTATATCTTATTTACAAAGGGCACTTCTCGTGATAATTGATGATCTCTATCGGCGTTCTTTCAAACTCGTAATCTTTATAATGCGCCGCTATTTCATCCAGCACTTCATTGATGGCTTCGCCGGTTTCGAGGGTTACTAATTTCATCCTGAAATCTTTGATGCCGGGCAAGCCTTTGAGGTAATTGGTATAATGCCTGCGCATTTCAAAAATGCCCACTTTGGGGCCTTTCCATTCCAGGGATTTGGCCAGGTGTGTTTTGCATACTTCAATGCGTTCGGCCAGGGTGGGGGAAGCAAGGTTGGTCTGCGTTTGCAGGTAATGTTTTATTTCGCGGAAGATCCACGGGTAGCCGATGGCCGCACGGCCTATCATGATACCATCGATGCCATAACGGTTCTTGTATTCAAATGCTTTTTCGCCGCTGTCGATGTCGCCATTGCCAAAGATGGGGATGTGCATCCGCGGGTTATTTTTCACTTTGCCTATGAGGGTCCAGTCGGCTTCGCCTTTGTACAGCTGGCAGCGGGTGCGGCCATGGATGGCCAGCGCCTGCACGCCTATGTCCTGCATGCGTTCGGCCACTTCTTCAATGTTTTTGGTGCTATCGTCCCAGCCGAGGCGGGTTTTTACCGTTACGGGCAGGTTGGTGCTGTTGATCACCGCTTTGGTAAGGCGCACCATCAGGTCGATATCTTTCAATACGCCTGCACCGGCACCTTTGCTCACCACTTTTTTTACGGGGCAGCCAAAGTTGATATCTACCAGGTCGGGGTTTACGGTTTCGCAGATGCGGGCGCTCATGGCCATGGCTTCTTCATCGCCGCCGAATATCTGGATGCCAAAGGGGCGTTCTTCTTCGCTGAAATCGAGCTTGGCTTTGCTTTTAATGGCATCGCGGATGAGCCCTTCGCTGCTGATGAACTCGCTGTACATGAGGTCGGCACCGTTGGTTTTGCACACGGCTCTGAAGGGCGGATCGCTCACATCTTCCATTGGCGCCAGCAGCAATGGAAATTCAGGTAATTGTATGTTGCCAATTTTGGGCATATCTATTTGTATATTGCAGCGGCAAATTTACAAAAAACAGCGCAGGTATGGAATATAAAAGTGTTAAGGGTTTTACCGGCCTCGGGCAACTGGGTGTATTGTTCGTTTTCCTGGGGGCAGGGTTCATCCTTACCATGGTGGTGCAAATGATCATCGGCATGTATGTAACCCCGGCGGGCACATCGTTTGAGCAGATGACCCAAACGCTGCAGGCCACCATGATGAAACCCGAAAATATCGGGGCGCTCAGGCTCTCGCAGGTGCTGGGTACCTTCACCTTCTTTTTTCTGTCGGCCTTGGGTTACTCCCTGGTTACCAATGGAAAAAGCCTGTTTTGGCTGGGCTTCAGCAAGTATTTCAACATCGGGCAGGTGCTCATCGCATTCGGTATTATTTACGCCGCCAGCATGTGTGCCAGCCCGCTGGCCGTGTTTACCAAAAATGTGCTGGCACATTATCCCTCGCTCAACAGCATGGCCAAAACCATGGAAGATGCCTACAATGCCCAGGTACTGGCCATGAGCAACCTCAAAAGCTGGCCGGAATTTGTGATGGCGCTTTTCATCATCGCGTTTTTTCCTGCCATGTTTGAAGAAGTGCTTTTCAGGGGCGCCCTGCAAAACCTGCTGGTAAAATGGTGGAAAAAACCGCTGATCGCTATTTTGGTCACTTCGGTAATATTCAGCATCATCCACATGAGCATTTATCTTTTCCTCAGCCGCGTGGTACTTAGCCTGGCGCTGGGGATGATCTACCATAAGGGTAAAAATATATGGGTAAATATCATCGCCCATTTTATCAACAACGCACTCGGGCTCGCCATGCTGTTTTACATGAGCATGCAAAAGCAAAAGCTGGATGTAAGCAAGCTGGAACCTAAAGTGGCCTGGTATGTGGGCCTTTTTGGAGTAGGGTTGCTGGTATTGTTTTACGCTTTATTTGAGCGGGTATCCAAAAATGAAGTGGCAAAAATAGAGGCCCGGGAGAACATCCTGCAGCATGACGACCCGATTGCTACATTAGGCAAAAACGTAAACCCCAACTGATGGCGTTAAATAAAGAAGTATTCAAAACCCGGTCGCTCACCGCCGTAGTATTTGCACTGGTGATGCTGGCGGGATTGTTTGTAAATAAATGGACGTTCATTGCGTTGTTCACTGTCATTCATTTTGGCGCCTGGTATGAGTTTGTGAGGATCTTGAAAAAGATCTACGGCAGTAAATTTTTGGCGTATACGTTTTTTGGATTGTTCTATATCACTACGCCCATACTGATGATGCTTTGGCTGGGGCTTACCAGCATAGGGCAAGCGGCAGGGCACTTCTCGATCTCTCATCTTTATTATTCCCCCATATTACCCATCGCCGTCATTCTTTCCATCTGGATCAACGATACCATGGCGTACATTGTGGGCTCGCTGATCGGTAAAACTCCTTTTTCGAAGATATCTCCTAAAAAAACCTGGGAAGGTACCGCCGGTGGCGCCATACTTTGCGTGGTAGTAATGGGATTGCTGGGTTATTTTCTGCCGGCATTGCAATCATTGCCACTCCGCCATTGGCTGTGTATTGCCGCCATTGCCGCCGTAGCAGGCACGCTCGGCGACCTCCTCGAAAGTAAATTGAAACGCATGGCCGGCATCAAAGACAGCGGAAGCTTCATGCCCGGGCACGGTGGGTTTCTGGACAGGTTTGATTCGCTGCTGGTGGCTACGCCGTTTGTGTGGGTGTATATGTCTATTATAAATATTTAAAAAATTGATAACGTTTCATGATGTGGAGTTGGCATTTGATTGGTTACGTTATAATATATTTTCCACATTTGCGTAAAAAAGTAATGGAATGTGGAAAACTTTTATATCTTTATATACTAATAATTGTTTTCTATCAAAACGTGAAAAGTAAAATCGTCATATCACCTACCAATACAAAAGCAATTGAGTTTATAAAATCTTTAAAAGACAAAAAAGCTCAAATCCAGAAGCATTTTGCCCAATCCGGAAAGCTTTCTTCACTGAAAGTTGATTTTGGCAATAACGGAAAAAAAAATGATTCGCCAAATACATGATTATTACTCTCATGAGTTTAATGAAGATGATGGAGTAATTGCTGCAAATTTTATTACCAAAACAGGCACACAATATCGTGTGTATTTTTATCCAGCTGTAGATTATTTTGACCAAATTCAGAGTGGTATGCGCCTTTCTGAAGCAAGCTATTATTTTGGATTTACGAAAGTCGCTCCAAATGAAGGCAAAGCGGAGCATTATGACCCAAGGGTTATGAACACCATAGTAAATGTTATAAATGAATTTTATGAGGAACAGGGCAAAGAATCTATATTAATTTTTCATTGTAGTGATGAAGGCGGTAATGATAAAAAATATAAAAGAGCGAAATTATTTAATGATTGGTTTGAGCGGGCAACTTCTAAATATTGTTATAAAAAGTTTAATGAAGAAATCATTGTTAATGAATATACTGGTCAAAATGGAGAAGTTGTTACTGATAAAGAGTATATGAGTTTGATCATTCAATGTGATAATAATGATATAAATAAGGCACTTGAAGAGTTTCAAGTTATAAAAGATGCAATTATTTCAGGGAAAGGTTGATGCTTAGTACGGAATAAAAAATAAGTTTATTTCTATAAATCCTAGCCTTCCGGTTTTTTCAACTTTTCTGGTATCTTCGCCGTTCAAAAATTACTCAACTAATGACCATACACAGAGAAGGATATAAATCAATCGCACTGGCAACCCTTGTTTTCGGCGTTATCAACATCGCGTTATTCTGGTTTTTCAGTGCATCCTTATTGTGGATCTGCATAGCGGCATTCATCATCACGCTTGTTTTCCTGCTGTTCATCGTTTCATTCTTCCGCATTCCATCGCGTACACTTACGCTGGGCGACAATCTGGTAGTTTCTCCCTGCGATGGTAAAGTGGTGGTGATAGAAGAAACGGTAGATGTAGAATATTTCAACGAAAAACGCCTGCAGGTTTCTATCTTCATGAGCCCGGCCAATGTGCACGTAAACCTCAACCCATTGAGTGGCGAAGTAGTGTACAACCAATACCACAAAGGAAAATACCTGGTAGCCTGGAACCCGAAATCTTCTACAGAAAACGAACGCCACTCGGTGGTGATCAAAAAAGATAATGTACAGGTACTGGTAAAACAGATTGCCGGCGCCGTAGCAAAACGTATTGTAAACTACCTCCACGTAGGCGATAAAGTACAGCAGGGCGCTGAGTTAGGCTTTATCAAATTTGGCAGCCGGGTAGATCTTCTGTTGCCGCCAGGCACCAAAATAAATGTGGGGCTGAATGAAGTGGTGAGGGGGGGAGTAAGTGTGATTGCTACGTTGTAGCAATCAATGTATGATGTATGATGTGAGATGTATGATGTCTTTCAGCGGTAGCAACTTATTTTTCCGGGAAATATATCATGTCTGAAATCATACAATATCATTTTGTAAAAAACTTCCCCTCTAAAAACATCATACATCTCACATCTCACATCTCACATCATACATCATACATCAGAATATCGTTTCCAGTTCTTTCAGATGTGTAACGCTATAAGTAGGTTGTATGGGGCATACTGCCCCAATATGGTTTACAAAAATGCAATCCATTCCTGCATTCAGAGCGCCTTGAATATCCGCATCGAGGTTGTCGCCGATCATGATCGATTCGGGTAATGTTGCGCCTGCTTTGTTCATGGCATAATCAAATATTTCTTTCTTCGGCTTCAGGCTGTTGCTGGTTTCGGAAGTGATCATGTGGGTGAAATATTTTTCCAGCCCGCTATGCTTCAGCTTGCTCCATTGTGTTTTTTCAAAACCATTGGTGATGAGGTGCAGCACATAATTTTTATCCAGCAGGTATTGCAGTATTTCGTGGGTGTAGTCAAATACATGTTGCTTGGTGGGTAAGATGTCCATGAACTTCCCGCTGATATCTTTCGCCAGGGGTTCATCGGCAATTTTGAAGTCGAGCAGCGTACGCCACATACGGCGCCATTTCAGTTCTTCGGCAGTAATGAACCCGTTCTGGTAACGTGCCCACAGCTTTTCATTGTGGTACAGGTATTTCCGGTAAAAATCGTTGAAAGGTGCGGCCACCCTGGTATCCAGGCTGAAGTGGGCGTATACGTCGGTGAGGGTGCTTTCGGCATTTTTATCAAAATCCCAGAGGGTGTGGTCGAGGTCGAAAAAAATATGTTTGTATTGGGGCATTAAAAAGAAAATTTAATCATTTAATATGTTGTCAGCCTGAGTCTGTCGAAGGCGATATAGGTGATCAAATCCGCCTTCGACAAGCTCAGGCTGACAGAGATGATGAACGGGGGCACAGTCTTAAATACAAGACTTACCTTCGTAGAAGCGAAGATACTCATTAATCATTTTTTATACTGTTATATGAATGTTGTTATCACAGGCGCCAGCAAGGGCATAGGGAAAGCGATCGCCGAAAAATTCGCTTCCGAAAATAACCGTGTATTCCTGTGCGCCCGTACGGACGATGAGTTGCAGGATACTGCCGCGGAGATCAGGGAACGTTATCCTTTTGCAGAAGTATTTGCGCTGGCAGCCGATCTCACCAAAAAAGAAGATATTACCCGCTTCGCGGAAATGTGCCTGGACTTCGGTACTCCCGATATTCTTGTCAACAATACCGGGAGGTATATCCCCGGCAAGATAGCTACGGAAGCGGATGATGCGCTGGAAGAAATGATCCGCACCAACCTGTACAGCGCTTATTACCTTACCAGGCATCTGCTGCCCGCAATGACAGCCAACGGCAGCGGGCACATTTTCAATATCTGCTCGGTAGCTTCGCTCAATGCTTACGAAGGCGGTGGCAGCTACAGCATCAGCAAATATGCGCTCAATGGTTTCAGCCAGAACCTGCGGCACGAACTAAGATCAACCGGCATTAAAGTAACAGCCGTTTATCCCGGCGCCGTGTTTACCGATTCGTGGGCGGGCTTCGACAACAGCAGCAACCGTATCATGGAGAGCAGCGATATTGCCGAATCGGTGATATCCGCCACCAGGTTATCATCGCAGGCAGTGGTAGAATCGATCATCCTGAGGCCACAGCTCGGCGACCTATAATTAACAGTTTGTTTAATATCATTTGTGAGCGCAAAACAAAGCAGCCATGATAGTTGTTTTACTTTTGCAGGCGACGCGTTTTTTATGAAGCTATTTCTAAAGAAAATAATATTTACGGCCTTTTGTTATCTCTCCTGCTTCAGCGCATTGGCGCAATCCCGGTTTTACACCACACTTTCGGCGCAAAGCACTGTAAAGGATGAGTATGTGGCTTTTCGCATCGTGATTGAAAATGCAGAAAAGATCGCCGCCATTGCTCCGCCCTCTTTAAAAAATTTCAACGTCATCAGCGGCCCTTTGCAGGAAACCGGCTCCGTGGATATCAACGGGAAAGTAACACAATACGTTTCCTTCTCTTACATCCTGCAACCCAAACGCCTGGGCAGCTTCACCATCGGCGAAGCTTCCGCCGTTATTGATGGAAAAAAGGTAAAAAGTACCCCGCTGACCCTGCAGGTGGGTAAAGACCAGGAGACCACCACCAATACCAGGGAAGTAAATTTTAAAGACATCGTTCTGTATAAAAATGAAGCGGTGGCGGATAAGGTGGCGAAAAATCTTCAGCTCCGCTTGCAGACCGACAGGACGACCTGTTATGTAGGCGAGCCGATTGTAGCTACTTACAAATTGTACACGAGATTGAAAAACAGCAGCCGGCTGGTGAAGAACCCTTCCTTCAATGGTTTTTCGGTGGTAGATATGGAGCGGCCGGATAATAATTTTTATTCCAAAGAATCACTGGGCGGCAGGGATTTTAATATGCTGGTCATTCGTAAAGCCCAGCTGTACCCGCTACAGGCGGGCGAGATAGGGCTGGAGTCGGCGGAGGTAGACAACCAGATAGAATTTCTCCGCGACCAGGGATCGGATAAGGCCAATGCGGCCAGTGCGCTGGACCTTATCAACGGCATGATGATGGATCCTTCGATGGTGATGCAGGAAAATGCTACGGTGAGCAACAAACCCATCACCATCACGGTAAAGCCTTTGCCCGAAACCGGGAAGCCTGCTTCGTTTAATGGTGCGGTAGGCATTTTTCACATAGAATGTGCGCTTGCAAAAAATAGTTTTTCTACCGACGAAACGGGCACGATGGCCATTCGTATCAGCGGCAATGGCAACCTGAAGATGGTAACTCTTCCGGATATACAATGGCCCGATGGCATTGAACCTTTTGAGCCGAAGCTGACAGAAAATATTTCGTACCAGACTGTTCCGATCAGCGGCGAAAAGATCTTTACTTTTTCTTTCTCTGCCCAAAAAGAAGGCACTTACACCATCCCGAAGATAGCCTTCAGTTATTTTGATTCGCATTCGGCCACGTACAAAAAAGACAGCACAGGCCCTGTTACATTTACGGTAACCAAAGGCACCGGCGTACAAGCGTTGCCGTTAGTGAACGAACCGAAGAAAGAAGCGCCTTCGTTTCTCAACAGTATTTTTTCTCACCGCTGGTGGATCATCGGCTTTGTAGCCCTGGTGATATTTTTCGGCCTGTATTACTGGCTTAAAAGTGAAAGCAAAAAAGAAAAGCTTGCGGAGGCAAAAGAACGGGAAGCGGCTGCAAAAGAACGGGCCGAAATTGAGAGTGTAGCGGAAGCAATCGCCCTCAATCAAAAAAATCCGCTGGAGCAGGCCGAAACCTGCCTGTATACCGAAAATTGCCAGGAGTTTTATGTATTGCTCAACCGGGAAATGAAAACATTCATTGCACAAAAATTCCATCTCGAAACTTCACAGGTTACTTCCAAAACCCTGGCGGCAGCTATGGATAGCTCTGGCATTGCCAACGATACGGTACTGGAGCTACAGCAACTCATGCAGGAAATAGAGTGGTACCTATATACGCCGTTTGTAGAAAATGAAAAGAGGAACGAGCTGTATGGAAGGGCGCATGATGTGATAGAGAGGTTGAGGGTTGAGGGTTGAAGGTTGAAAGTTGATGGTTGAAAGTTGAAGGTTGAAGGTTGATGGTTGAAGGTGGTAATATATAGCAGGGGTTTTAGCAGAGAATCCACAAATAACGAATAATCATCAACTACTGAAAGCAGCTATTAATACTCTTAAAAAAATTGTAGTAAGTCTATTAAAATATTATCATCCTCCATGTTGCCAACAATACCCTCCACTTCTTGAAGTTCGAGAACACCTGTAACCTTTTTTAGTTGTTGCTTGACATTGACTTGAATAACTTACTGATGAATAGTGGCGGGTTCTTTTACGTGTTGTTGTTGTTTTAGTTACCGTTACCGAAGTAGAATAATTTGTATAATCAACCTTTTTCCCTTTTTTATTTCTCTTGTTTTTCTTAGCACTTCCCCCTGCCGGATAAAGATTTGTTACAGGGGCTACCGTAACTGTATCAGTATTAGGTGTTGTGATAGGCGTTGTTTCATTTGGGATATGACAGGACGCAATTACTATTAAAAGTAAAAAATTAAGACATTTCATATTGGGACGATTAAAAACTTCAGCGAGCGCTAGTATGTTTTATCGTAGTAAATGTATTAATTAATGGTTGCTTTGAGAAATTGAAGGTTGAAAGTTAAAGGTTGAAAGTTGATGGTTGAAGGCTCAATCCTGATGAAGGTCATAACCTTCAACCATCAACTTTCAACCTTCAACTCTGAGCTACTCAGTAAATTTATACCCAACTCCTCTCACCGAATGAAAATACTGAGGGTTCCTGCTATCGGATTCAAAATACTTCCTGAAGTTGAGAATGAAGTTGTCGATAGTACGGGTGGTAGGGTACACATTGTATCCCCATACGGACTGCAGTATTTTTTCGCGGGTAACCACTTCATTTTTGTTTTCAATGAGCAGCTTCAGCAGCATGATCTCCTTTTTTGTCAGGAGGATCTTTTCGCCGCTCCTGGTATAACATTCCTGTGCTTTGAAATCGATCTTATTCTTGCCAAATTCGTAATGATTGGGCAACGGTTGTTTGATGGAAAGCTGTTCGCTTTTTTTGATGAGCTTGTCTACCCTCAGCAATAATTCTTCGAGGTTGAATGGTTTGGTGAGGTAATCATCGGCGCCTTTCTTGAGCCCGAGTACCCTGTCGGCGCTGCTGTTGCGGGCGCTGAGGATGAGGATGGGGATGTCGGTATTGGTAAGGCGGATGGTTTCGCATACGGCAATGCCATCCATTTCGGGCAGCATCACATCCAGTATGATCAGGTCGAAGTGTTCCTGGTGTACCACTTTTAGTGCATCGGCGCCATCGTAGCTGCTCGTTACTTCATATCCTTCCAGCTCAAGGTTGAGCTTCAGGGCTTCCTGCAAATTTTCTTCGTCTTCTACGAGTAATATCGAAAAACTTTTTTCTGCCATGTCTGTATGTTTATGCTTCCGCTTTCAGGCTTACCGTTACAATGCTTCCGCCGCCCGGGTTATCGCTGATGTTGATGGTTCCCTTGTGAGTAGTTACAATTTTTTTTGTAAGATATAATCCCAGTCCGGTTCCTTTAGCCCTTTTGGTAGCTTCGTTGCCGATGCGGTAAAATTTCTGAAAAACTTTTTTTCTTTCTTCTCGGGCAATGCCTACACCGCTATCGATCACTTTCAGGACTGCAATATTTGATTTTTTTTCCAATACAACTGTCACGGTACTGTCTTTTGGTGAATATTTCAGGGCGTTTTCCACGAGGTTGTTCACTACTATCTGGAGCAGCAGCTGATCGCCGATCACAAATACGTCTTCGGCGATCTGCTGTTGCAGCTGGCGGTCGGGGTAGCGGGTGGTAAAATCCTGGCAACATTCGGTCACGATATTGGTCCAGCTTGCTTCTTCATCCACGCCGCGATAACCACCAGCCTCTATCTGCGACGAAAGCAACATGTTGTTGCAAAGTGTATTGAGTCGGTTGGCTTCCTGCACGGTGTTGTGAATGAGCCGCTGCTGCTGCGTTTCGTCCAGCTTCCGCCGTTGCAGGGTTTCCAGGTTCAGCTTGGTAACGGCGATGGGTGTTTTAAGCTCATGCGTAATGGCGATCATGAAATTCTGCTGTTCGTGGCTCTGCCGCAACTGCCGCCTTACCGCCCTGAAAATAAAGATAGCACCCGCCAGTATAAGCAACAGGAAAATGCTTCCCTCGCCGATGTATTGCGCCGTTTTGCGCCGCTTCTCATCTTCTATACGCAGGTATTGCTCCGGATAATTCACTTCTTCCGACTTCAGCCGTTGCAGCTTGAAAGTGGTCATCTGCTGATTTTGCTGCATGAGTGCCGTAAACCAGAAGATCAACGCGGCAATGATATATGCCAGGAGGATCCAGTAGATGACGAAGATGAGTTGTATTTTTTTTGGCTTCGAGTTCATAATTACGAATTACGAATTACGAATTACGAATGAATACACAAGCCGTGAATTAATTACAATTCTGGCTTTCTTTACGAACTACAATACGATAGAACGCATTCGTAATTCGTAATTCGTAATTGTTAATTCCTTTTGTCCAACCCCCACGACAATTTGTTGCGCAGCGTTTGCAAAAAATTATTTTCATTGAGCCTGATGAGGTTGATACCAAACTGTTCTTTTTTTACTGCTATCTGTATTTCTTTCGGTACCAGTTCCCGGCGGCTGTCGAGTGTGCAGAGAAACCCATCGGTGCGGCCTTCAAGCTCGAAGGAAACGATGGTGTTATCCGGAACGATGATGGGGCGGATGTTGAGGTTGTGCGGCGATACCGGGGTGATCACAAAGCTGGCGCTGTCCGGGAAAACCACCGGGCCGTTGCAGCTGAGTGAGTAGCCTGTGGAACCCGTTGGCGTAGCCACTATCAATCCATCGGCCCAATAAGTATTCAAAAACTCACCGTTGAGATACGTGTGTATCTTGATCATCGGCGAAGAATCTTTTTTGTGGATCGAAAATTCGTTGAGTGCATAAGGGGTGTCGCCAAACAATGGAACATCGGCATCGAGGTGCAGCAGCGCCCTTTTATCGAGTACATATTTGCGGTTGACCAATGCTTCAAAAGCGGTGTGCAATTCTTCCTTACCAATATTGGCCAGGAAACCAAGGCGGCCGTAGTTGATGCCCAGCACCGGTATGCCGGTATCTTTTACCAGCGTAACGGTATCCAGTAGTGTGCCATCGCCACCAAGGCTGATGAGGCAATCGATGGACAGGTCCATATCGGCGCTGGAATTGAAGGTGGAATATTTCCCTTTTATATTTACGGCGGAATAAAACTGGTTGAAAAAATCCTGGAAGAAAACCGGTTCTACCCCATGTTTCTCCATTTCGGCCAGCAGAAGTTCCATATCCTGCATCTGGTTGTTCTCTATGCCCCGGCTGTATATTGCTATTCTCATTAAAATTAATTACGAATGACTAATTACGAATTACGAATGGATGCAATGGTTGAAGACGAATATCTTTTCCGCCACTTTACGAATTACAAACCGAAAGTACTCATTCGTAATTCGTAATTAGTAATTCGTAATTGTTTTTGAGCTCCGCTCAAAAACCTCCCCTCATCTGCAAAAATACTCCCTTTTCCCCTAACTGGTTCAGGCTATATTCAATCTTAAGATTAATATCGTACAGGGTGAGTATATCGATGCCGAAGCCCCCGCTGTAGAGGAAACGGTTGTTGAGCATGCTTTCGAACTCAGGCTTGCTGTAAACGTAGCCCGCATCGGCGTAGGTTTTGGCAAATATGGTAAACGGGATCCTGGAGGCCAGCCTGTTTTTGAAAGGCACGGGCACGCCAAACGACCATACTTTTTTCTTCAGGGTATATTTTCCCAGAGTGGCCGCCACGCCATCTATTACATAATATTCCAGCCCGCGCAAATTAAGGTCGCCATATCCCAGCGCACGCTGATTGATATATGCCTGTTCAAACGGGGCTTTTATCTTCACATATCCCTGGAAGCTGCTGTACCAGTTGTTGCCATGGGGCAGGTACCGGGCAACATATCCATCCAGCATCAGCATGTTGATACCGCCTTTCCATTCCAGTCCTCTTTTGAGCACCGATGCGCCATATACCAGCCCCCGCAGCGGGTAATTGATGTTGTTGGTATTGGCATACTGAAACGAATAGATCATATCCAGGTATCCTTTGTGCGATTTTGGGGAGCCGTAATAGTTGGGGTTGTAGCGGGGGGAGAGCAGTGAGTCGTTCACATTCTGCAACGTGTAAGAAAGTACATAGGAGTGTTTTTTGAAAAAGCTTTTACGCACGGTATACCCGGCCGAAACGGAAAATACATTGCGTACAAAATCGCCATTGTTGAATTGCTGCAGTTTGTTGAACCGCGTGGTGCGGTAAGGCACTTCGCGGTTTTGGGTAAAGCCTGCGGCAACCGAAAACCCTTCGGTGAGCGCAGAATTACTGTAGGGGGCGCTGTAGGCAAAAGAGATATTGCGGGCATAACCATTGAGCAGGTAAACCCGAAGCTGATCGCGGCGTCCGCTGAAATTGTAATGGGCAAATTTTACTCCGTATATCACCCGGTTAAGGTCCGCATTGTGCAGCTTGATCCATTCGTTCACATTCCTGTCTACCAGCTGAAACTGCGGCGTAGGGTAGATATACCATTTTTCCTTCACTACTACCGCGATGGTTATTTGTGTGGGCGAAATGAAAGTGGGCGTAATGGCCACATCGCTGAAGAGGGTGGTATTGTACACCTGGTCGTGCGCCTGCTGCAGGTTTTGCGCCAGCGCAAATGTAGGGATGCTGTCACCTTCTTTGAACTGCATTTCGCGGAGAATGATGTATCCTTTTGTTTTTTTATTTCCCGAAATGTTGATGGAAGTTACCTGAACAAAAGCCGAAGTGTCTTTTTGCAGGAAGGCGAGGGTGGTGGAATCTTTTATCTGCGCCCGGGCAACAAACCCGTTGGCAAGCAGGCAGCAGATCATTAAAATTTGTAAACCGGGTTTCATATATCCAGGTAATTCATCAGATGCCTGAAGTTGCTGTCGATCTCGTTTTCAAACTTTTCTGTACCGAAGTAGTAGGTCACATCGTATTCATAGCGCTCAAAAGTGGCCACTACGGCGGATATTTCCCTTTTGTTGATATGGATGGTAACGGTAAGTATACCGGTTACCGGGTTCACAGTAGTGTTGAGATGCAGTACATGACAGTCGTTGCTTTCCACGATCCTGCTGATCTCCGAAATGGCGAATTGGGAGCGTTCCATGTCGATCACGATGATACCACCGATCTCGTTGGCTCCGGAGAAATTGCCCAATGTTTTCAGGAGGTCGGCTGTGGTGATCACGCCAACGAATTCGTTTTCGCCAGTTACAATGGGAACTACCGTGGTATCAAACTGGATGCTGCTGCTTACGGCATTTAAAAAATGCACGTTGTTCTTTACGGCGGCATTCACAAAATTATTCTGCAACACTTCTATAGCCAGTTTTTCATCCTCGGCATCCAGCAGGTCTTCTTCGCTGATGAGGCCGAGAAATTTTTCTTCGGCCACTACGGGTAAATGGGAAACGCGGAAATCGTTGATGAGCTGCAGCGCTTTGCCAACAGTATCCTGCAGGCGCAGGCGGGGTATATTATTGTTTATCAGGTCTACTGTTAGCATTTTGCGGGTTTATGTTTTTCTATTTACGATGGGAGTAAATAAAAGGATGCAGCGTTTAACAGTAGTGACAAAAAATAACGTTAAACCGTTGCAGCAGGCGTTGACAATTTAGCCAGGAAACCGTCGAGTATCCTGTTGAATTCTTCCGGCACTTCCATCATGGGGGCATGGCCGCATTTGTCTATGAAATGCAATTCGCTGTTGGGGAGGAGCCGGTTAAACTCCTTTCCTACAAATGGCGGGGTGATGGTATCGTTATTGCCCCATATCAGGCAGGTAGGTTGTTTTATCTGGTTGAGTTCTTCGCCAAGATTGTTGCGGATGGCGCTTTTTGCCAGTGCGATGATCTTGATCACTTTGAGCCTGTTGTTGGTGATCTCAAATACTTCGTTTACCAGGTCGTCTGTTGCCAATGCCGGATCGTAGAAAGTAAGCGCCGTTTTATTGCGGATATATTCTTTATCTCCACGCTTTGGATAGGTATCGCCCATGCCGTTTTCGAAAAGGCCGGAGCTGCCGGTAAGTATGAGGGATCTTATCTTGGAAGGATTTTTCAAGGTATGCACCAACGCTACATGCCCACCCAGGGAATTGCCCATGAGATGGATGTTTTCGTATTTGCGGTGCTCGATGAATTTATTGACAAACTTCTGCAACCCGCCAACGGAGGTATGCAAAAGATCGAGATCAAGTAAAGGGAGGGTAGGTACTACCACCTTATTCGTTTTGCGGAAATGCTCTACCAGGTGAGCGAAGTTGCTGAGCCCACCAAACAAGCCATGCAGGAACATGATAGGTTCCCCTTGTCCTTCTTCTATGAATTTAAATTTTCCGTCTTGTTTTATTTCGTAGGCCATTCGCTGGGTTAATATGGTTGTGCTGATCTATTTTTGCTAAAATACTCGATTTAAAGCAAAAAAAGCGGTTTCGGGCAAAGATAGCAGGAATGAAAAAATATAAAAAGTGTAATTTTTTCAGGATAATTTTTAATAGCCTAATCCTTACGGCCTGTCAGCCTAAGCTTGTTCTTCTGTCAGCCAGAGCTTGTCGAAGGCAGCTTTGGTCACAACAACCGCCTTCGACAAGCTCTGGCTGACAGAAATGGTATGAATAGCTTGGGTTACCTGATCACGAAGTCACCTGTTGGTATAACAATTTTTTATAACGTTTTTCCATCGGCCTGAAATAATACAGGAGGATCACAAAAACGGTTGCCGCCGAAATTCCCATCAGTAAATTGGGGTAATAACAACAGACCCACAGCAACCCCACCGACAGACGGGCATACTCCAGGTAAAAGATCCACGAACGCTGCTCGAGGATGGCGCCGGTATTGATGAGGCTGATGAGTATGAAAATGCTGATAAAACCCGTTTGCAGTGCAGAAAGGCTTCCATAAAAATAGATGACTACAAAAAGCAGGATCAGCGAAATGGTGGTCTGCATGCTGATATACTGCCTGTGGGCCCTTGTAGGCTGAAAAAATTGCCTTTTTTTCAGGAAAAACTTTTCGAGATGGGTGCGTATCCTTGGGTCGATGCCTTCGGGACTGCCGAACAGCACCATCCATTTTGCCTTGAACCCTTTCGCCCTTTTGAAAGCCACATAGAGTTCCAGCGGGTAATGAAAATGCTGCCACAGAAAACTGTGGCTGTTCAATGGCTTTGTAAGCCCGTACACCGGTTGTTCTTTTTCTTCCACAAACGTGCCGAACAATTTATCCCACAGGATGAGTACATCGCCGTAGTTCTTATCCAGGTATTGCGGGTTGGAAGAGTGGTGTACCCTGTGGTGCGAGGGGGTTACAAAAATATATTCTACCCAGCCCAGCTTGCCGATGGTTTGGGTATGAATGAAGAATGGGTAAAGCCCGTGGATGAGCAGCAGCACGGAGATCATGGGAGCCGGGAAGCCTATCAGTGGCAATACCGCCCAGAAACCGCAACGGATAGCTGCCTGGAATACCGTGATCCTGGCAGAAGCCGTGTAATTGAAATCCTCGCTCTGGTGATGCACGATATGTGCCGCCCAGAGTATGTTGATCTCATGCGCCAGGCGATGGTACCAGTACCATACAAGATCCGTGAGCAGAAACAACGCCACCCAGGTAAACGCATTGGCTTCCAGGTCGAAAAAAGCATAATTAGTATGGATGTATTGGAAAAAATAAAAAAACGGGATCATGGTAAATACATCCATCAGCCTTTCGGCGATACCCACGTTGATATTGGCCACCGACTCTGCAAACTGGAAGAAATTTTTTCCTTTTCTTTTTGAATACCAATACTCTAATCCCATGAAAAACAGGAACAAAGGAATGGCAAAAGCCAGGTAAGCAGGATGTGACATGTGTGTACTGTTTAATAGTCTAGTAAATTAGTAGATTTTACAAAAATAGGGGATAATTAATAATTAATAATTAATAATGTATAATTAATAATTCTGCCGGTACGAATGTTTCCATGCTCATACTGGTCTGTGAATAATTATTAATTATACATTATTAATTATTAATTCGTTTTTGCCGGAATATTTCCGAAAAAATCCTGCAGTTGAGTAAACATATCCCTGAACCAGGGAATGACAAATCCCAGCGAGTTGATTACTTTGGGGCCGAGGGGTTGGATGTAGGGGTAAATGACGGACGCCTTCACGGTTTCGTCGTTGATGAATTTAAGCTGGATGGCGTAAAACAGGAATATACTCAGCAGGATGCTGTAGAGCAGCATATAGAGGAGGATGCCGCCGAGCCGGTTGACCCAGCCGAGCATGGCCATTTCGAATGATTTCTGGATGAGTTTTGCCCCGAGGTTGACCAATACGATGACCGCGATGAATACCAGCAGGAAAGAAATGAAAGGCAGCCATTTGGCGGAAACGCTGATAGAAGCAGATAATTTTTCGGCTACCACTGAAGATAATTTGATAGCCGCTGCCAAACCCACGATAAACCCGATGATGGAGAACAAGGCTACGATCAGGCCTTTGGTGTAACCCTTGATGCAGGCCAGCACGAGCAGTACCGCAAAGATGGAATCTATCAGCATATCTGAGATCTATGATGTATGATCTATGATCTATGATGTCGAACTAGTAATAGATCATACATCATAGATCGCAGATCATAGATTTTTAAGCGAGCAACTCTTTTACGATCGCACTAATGGCTTTCCCATCCGCCTTGCCGGCGAGCTGCTTGGTAGCGGCCCCCATCACTTTGCCCATATCGGCAGCGGAGCTGGCACCGGTTTCTTTGATGATGGCTGCCACGGCTTCTTTTATTTCAGCCGCGTCCATTTGTTTTGGCAGGAATTTTTCGATCACCGCTATTTCTTCACGTTCTTTCACCGCAAGGTCTTCGCGGCCCTGTTTTTCAAATATCTCCAGGGAATCCCTGCGCTGCTTCATCATTTTCTGCAGAAATTTCTGCTCGGTAGCTTCATCTATTTCGCCGCCGGCACCGGGTTCTGTTTTAGCTTTGATGATCTCTGCCTTGATAGCCCTCAATCCGCGGAGCACCGCTTCGTTCTTGGCTTTCATGGCTTCTTTCATTTCGGTCATGATCTGTTGTTCTAAGGCCATATTGTTTGATTTAATTGAATTTTTAATCTGTTTGTTGAATGGATAACGGGTTAATGGATAATGGATAATGCTTTCATTTGAAAAGCGTTCCCTTTTTCAAAATTATTTCAAGCCGAAAGTAAATTATCCATTATCCATTATAAAATTATCCATTCTTAAGCTCCGTTTTCCGTGATCTGCGCCTGCCTGAATTTTTCATAAAATTGCTTGGCAAAGGCTTTCATCTCTTCCGAAAGTTCCCCGTTCTTGGTGGCTCTTTTGAAGGTATCGGCCATGGTCATCATCATCTGGTAAAAGAAATCGCCCATTTCGTCTACCATCATGTCTTTGGTCCAGAGGTCGATGCGCAAGGCTGTTTTATCTGCTCCATCCCAGAATGCCAGGCAAAGGGCTTTGGCTTTCTGATCCATATTGGCGGTACTGTCTGAAGCATTCCAATGAATGGCTTCGGGAACTTTATTGGGGTCTAAAAGTATATCTATAGTAATAGATGATTTTTGCATGTGAATGTAATTTTGCGCAAAGTTAGGAAAAACGCAACGCAGATGGTTATGATGGTTAAGATTAGTGAAGATCATCGCCTGCGACGAAAATGTGCCACGAATACACGAATGAATGCAAAATGAAAATTGTCTTTTATTCGTTCATTCGTGGCTTTTTTCTTCGCACTTATCTAACGCATCGCCTGCGACGAAAATGTGCCACGAATACACGAATGAATGCAAAACGCAAAATGTCTTTTATTCGTTCATTCGTGGCTTTTTTCTTCGCACTTATCTAACGCATCGCCTGCGGCGAAAATGTGCCACGAATACACGAATGAATGCAAAACGAAAAATGTCTTTTATTCGTTCATTCGTGGCGTTTTCTTCGCACTTATCTAACGCATCGCCTGCGGCGAACGTGTTGCCACGAATACACGAATGAATGCAAAACGAAAATTGTCTTTTATTCGTGCATTCGTGGCGTTTTATGCCTTTGGGTTTGTAATGATATTCCACGTTTCCGAAGCACTTTTTTCGAGGTCGTAATTCAAGAGGAGGTTGTTGCCGCTTTCCAGGAGGGTTTTTCGGAGGGTTTCATCTTTGTACAGCAGCAGCATTTTTTCGGCGATGGATGTTTCATCAGAACCGGCATACAATGCGGCGTTGCCGAAACTCATTTTCGCCTCCTCTGTTTCAGGCATGATCAACGGCACATTACATTGCAGCGCATTCAACCCGAAATTTTCGCCTTTGATATATTTTGGCAGGTACAAAGCCGCCAATGCAGCCGCCAGCAAAGGCGATCTGTTTTCCGCGGCAGCGGGGATGAACAATACTTCATCGCGGTACTTGTACGAACCTATATCGGCCACCAGCCCTTCAGATTGTACATTATCTACCAGGAAAACCATCTTCATGCTGGATTTCTGCCATTTTTTAAAGATAGAAAATGCCTTGAGCGCCATTCTTACCGAATGCTGGGTATTGGCAGAAAGGTAATGTACAAAGTAATCGTTGCCGGAGGTAAAAGCTGCTGTCACCGCTTCTTTTTCCTCCCAGCTGATGGGCTGGTATATTTCCGGCAGGCCATGATACGGGGTGAAAATGGGTGGTGTTACCTGCGGAAATCTTTTTTGCAATGCCGCAGTGATATATTTTTCGGTGGTGAAAATAGTGGCGGCCTTTTCCGCGAAGCGGGGGAAATATTTGAGGAGCAATTTTTTGTACCGGTTTTTGTCGTGCGACTGGAAAAAACTTTCTTTCAGAAAAAGGTATTGTGGAACGGTTGTGCGAAAGCTGATAGCGCCGGATTCGCTGATGAACGCATGGGCATCATATCTTTTGAGCAGGGCCGGCAGCTTAAAATTGTACCAGTAATAAAAAGAAAGATTGTTTTTGATCGCGGGTTTTATCAGCACCGGGGTGATGTTGCCGGCAGGCAATGCACCGGCAAAAGAAATAGCATCGGCAAAAAGTATGAAGTGGCCTTCGGGAAAGTTTTTTGCCCAAAGGATGATATTGTCGAGTAAATAATTCTGATCGCTTTTTGGAGAGAGGATGATATGCGCTGCGATGGTCATGCGGATGAAAAAGATTAAAATTTGAACGCTGTCAGCCTGAGCTTGTCGAAGGCAGGAGCATTGATAATACTGAAACCGCCTTCGACAAGCTCAGGCTGACAGGGAAGAAATTATTTACTATTTCAACACTTTTAGTTTGACCGTTTCTATCCTGGTGCCGCTTACGCTCAAAATATCAAATTCGTATTTGCCTACAATGATGCGTTGTTTCTGCTGCGGAATATCTTCATTATTCTGTATGATATAGCCCGACAAGGTTTCGGCGCCTTCTACCTCCGTGAAGTGCAGGTCGTATTTTTCGGCGATGTAATCCAACTCCAGCCTGCCGCTGAAAATATATTCGTTTTCTGCCAGTTGTTTTTCTACAAATTCATCCACGTCGTCGTACTCGTCTTTTATCTCCCCGAATATCTCTTCCAGCAGATCTTCCATGGTAACGATACCGGCAGTGCCGCCAAATTCGTCGATCACCCAGGCGATGCTTTTCCTGTCTTTGCTGAATTTGTTCATCAGGTCGGTGGCGCTCATACTTTCCGGAACGGTAGGGATGGGCAGCAATATTTCGGAGATCGTTGCAGGGTTTTTAAACAGGTCGAGCTGGTGTATATATCCTGAAATGGAATCGATGTTGTTTTCGCATACCACCAGTTTGCTCAGCCTGGTCTCGATGAACTTCTGCTTCACTTCTTCCATCGGTGTATTGATGTCGATGCTGATCACTTCCTTGCGTGGCACTAGGCATTCGCGGAGCTTGGTTTCGCTGAGGGACAGGGCATTTTCAAAAAGCTCTTTGTTGAGTTCGGAAGCATCGTCTTCGTGGTGGCCTTTGTTCTGCTGGTAATAATGTTCCAGGTCGCCTTTGCTGAACAACTCTTTTTTATCCTTGATGCTTACATTGAGGATGATCTTGAGGATCCATTCGGCTACGCTTACAAAAAAAGCGGCGATGGACGCGAATAGCCAGTAGAAAACCTGCACGAGATACGTGATGAGCCCGTTGGAAAGGATGCTGTTGTTTTTTGCCCTGAACAGTGCCTTGCTGATGGATTCTATGAGCAACAGGAAGAAAACGCCTACTACAGTACCGATGAGCAGTTCGAGGTAAACCAATCCGTTTTCGGATACATTGGGGAAGCGTTTGTGGATCTGGTGCCCGAAATAAGCCAGTTTGGTACCGATGATGAGGCTGTAGGAAACGAGTGCGATATTGTAACAGATGAGTACGGTACCGATGAAGCGGGTAGGGTGCTCGGCGAGGTTGCCCCACACTTTTCCGCTGCGGGTGCCTTGTTTTTTATTGAGCTCTATCGCCAGTTTGTTAACAGAAATGAATGCGATCTCGATACCGGAAAAAAATCCGATCAGGATGAGAAGGCCAAGCATTGTTATCACTGCGGTGATTATATCCATAGTATAAAAATAAGCAATCCAAACTACACTGTCAGCCTGAGCTTGTCGAAGGCGGTTTCCGTTCCTATTTACGCCTTCGACAAGCTCAGGCTGACAGCCTTTCAATCAGCTTTTTTACCCTGAAAAACTTCGGCTGCCAGGAAATTCTGTACCAGTTCGCGGGCATCGGCACAGGCCCTGTCGAGGTTGTCATTTACGATCACTTCGTCAAAATGTGTTTTGAAGGAAATCTCGTAAGAAGCCTTATTGATGCGGGCTGCCAGCGTTTCTTCGGTTTCGGTACCCCTGCTTTCGAGCCTGCTCCTCAGTTCATCCACCGAAGGGGGCTCTATGAAAATACTGAGCGTATTGATGGGGTATTGCTGCTGTACGTGTATGGCGCCTTTAACGTCGATATCCAGCACGGGAACCTGGTTGTTGGCCCAGATACGCTCCAGTTCGGATTTCAACGTACCGTAATATTTACCTTCGTATACCATTTCCCATTCGGCAAAATCCTTGTTTTTTATCTTTTCCTTGAATTCTTCCGGCGAAAGGAAGTAATAATCCACCCCATGGCGCTCATTGGCCCGGGCCTGGCGGGTGGCCGCCGATACCGAAAATGCCAGCTGAGGAAAATGCTGCATGAGGTTGTGCGTGATGGAAGTCTTGCCGGCACCGGAGGGTGCGGTAATGATCAATATCTTGTGATAAGGTGATGCCATGCGCAAAAGTAAAAAACAATTAACAATTACGAATTACGAATTAAAAATTAAGAAAGGCGAACGGAGGTAGTATCCAAATGTGGCAGACTTCCTTATTTCCTTGTTTCTTATTCCTTATTTCTTATTTTTGCGCAGCATAACACTTTCAAACTAAAACAACGAAATATGTCAGTTCATCACGACGAAGCAACACCAGTACAACAACAAGACAGCATGAGCGGGGGATTGAAGATCTTGCTGCCGGTATTGTTATTATGCCTGATTGCTGCCGGTATTTTTTATATGACAAGAGGTAGTGGCGATGCCGGGCATGATGCTCACGGAGGCCACGATTCTACCGCTACTCATGAAAACCATGATCAACATGGTGCTGCAACTGCACACGAAGGCGCTGCTACTCACGTAACAGGTAAACTTGATACACTGACAGGTGATTTTATTTATGATCTGGGCGAAAATGTAGAGATCGAACTGCCCAACAACGGGGGCAAACTGACTGTAGGAAAAAACAGTACAGAGTACCAGCTGGTTCAATTTCTGAATAATAAATCAGCGGCACTGGATACCGTGAAAGGTAATTGGTTTGAGTTTACCAATGTGCGTTTCAAATCCGGCGGGGCCGAACTTACAGAAGGTTCTGAAGCGCAGTTGAAAAACCTGGTAGCGATCGCGAAAGCATATCCTGCTGCGCAATTCAAGATCGGTGGTTATACAGATAACTCCGGTGATAAGGCTAAAAACCTGGCATTGTCGCAGAAAAGGGCGGATGCTGTAGCTGCAAAAGCTAAAGGATTGGGCGCTGCCGCAACTTCTATCATCAGTGCAGAAGGATATGGCATCGAGCATCCGATCGCTGATAACGCAACAGCCGAAGGGCGTGCACAAAACCGCAGGGTAGCGGTGAATGTAAAAGCGAAATAATTCCGAAAGTATATTATTGAGTAAGCCCCGTGTGTTCTACGCGGGGCTTGTTTTATTTGGGAGATGCTGGATGCTGGTTGCTGGCAATTTGTGCTGGTTGATATTCGCTAAATTCTTCGCTACGATATCCATTATCCATTATCCAGCCTCCAGCATCTAGTTCTTCCTCACTATATCAGCTCCCAGGGCTCTCAGCCTTCCGTCGATATCCTGGTAGCCACGGTCTATCTGGTCGATATTCTGAATAGTGCTTTTTCCTTCGGCGCTCAACGCTGCTATCAGCAAAGCCACCCCGGCCCTGATATCCGGGCTGCTCATGGTGATGCCGCGTAATTGTTTTTCTCTTTCGAGGCCTATCACTACGGCCCTGTGCGGATCGCAAAGGATGATCTGTGCGCCCATCTCGATCAGTTTATCTACAAAGAACAAACGGCTTTCAAACATTTTCTGATGGATGAGCACGCTGCCCCTCGCCTGTATGGCCGTTACCAGCACAATGCTCAGCAGATCGGGCGTGAAGCCAGGCCATGGATGATCGTAAATGCTCAATACACCTCCATCTAGAAAGCGCTGCACTTCGTAATATTCCTGGGCCGGTACATGGATATCATCGCCGTTGAAGGTCATCCTGATGCCCAGCTGCTGAAATTTTTCTGGGATGATACCCAGCTCTTTCAGTCCTACATTTTTGATCACGATATCGCTTTGTGTCATGGCGGCGAGGCCGATGAAACTGCCTATTTCGATCATATCGGGCAGCATGGTATGTTCTGTGCCTTTCAGTTTTTCCACCCCGTGAATGATCAGCATATTGCTGCCGATACCTTCAATGCTGGCCCCCATGCGGGTAAGCATTTTCGAAAGCTGCTGGATGTAAGGTTCGCAGGCGGCATTGTAAATGGTAGTAGTGCCTTCGGCTAATACCGCGGCCATGAGAATATTAGCGGTACCGGTCACGCTTGGTTCGTCGAGCAGCATAAAGGTTCCTTTCAGCCCTTCGGTTTCCAGCTTGAAGAAACCGGTATTGTTATCGTAATTGAACGAAGCGCCGAGTTTTTCAAACCCGATGATATGCGTATCCAGCCTGCGGCGGCCTATCTTGTCGCCACCGGGTTTTGGCAGGTATGCTTTTTTGAAACGGGCGAGTAGTGGCCCCGCGAGCATTACAGAACCACGGAGTTTGCCGCTTTTTTTATGGTAATCGTCGCTCTGCAGGTATTCTACATTCACATCATCCGCTTTGAAGCTGCAGGTATGCGCATCAATGCGGTTGATCTTCACGTTCATTTCGCCGAGCAATTCTATCAGCAGGTTCACATCAATGATGTCCGGGATGTTTTTTATCATCACTTCTTCATCGGTGAGTAATACTGCGCTGATGATCTGTAATGCTTCGTTTTTTGCGCCTTGGGGCGTGATCTCTCCTGAAAGTTTTTTTCCGCCGGTAACTTCAAAAATGCCCATGATGAGTTTAGTGTTTAGTGTTTAGAGAGGTTTAGAAGTTTAGGGGTTTAAAAAGTTTAGAAGGTTTAATCAATAGCCCCCGACTTAAGTCGGGGGCTATTGATTAAACCTTCTAAACCCTAATCCCTCATCTCTAATCTGAAATCTAGTATCGTTTTTTAAAATTTCTGTTGTTGTTATTATTCCTGTTGTCTCTTCCGCCGCCACCATTATTATCCCTTCCGCCACTGGAGTTACCATTGCGGTTGTTGTTGTTATTACGGTTGCCGTTTCCGCCACCGTTGTTGTTACGGTTATCGCGGCCACCGAAATTTTTGCGGTACTGGTTCCTGCCGGGGGTAGCATACTCGTCGAGCGGCCTGTTGTCGGCACGATGTTTTACAAATGGCCTGTTGTTGAATTCGAGTTCGCCTTTGGTGATAGAACTCAGTTCCTGCTGGATGGCATCATCATGCATCAGTTCTTTATGCCAGTTGCTGTAGGTAAGTTTCATGTAATAAGCGATGGCATTGGCAAACCCTTGTTTTTTCTCAGGGTTCTCTTCTTTCAGTGCCTTGTCGATCACTACTTCTATATTCTTGCCAAGATGATTGAAGCGGGGGTATTTTTTCGGATATGCCAGCCTTTCAGGCTTAGCCTTCAGTGTTTCCCTGGTTGGGATCGGGTAAGGGCTGTCTACATCCAGCGTAAAATCGCTGATGAGAAAAAGATGGTCCCATAATTTATGACGGAAATCTTCTACATTTTTTAAGTGTGGATTGAGGAAACCCATCAACTCGATCACCGCATAAGCATTTCTCTGACGCTCCTGCCTGTCCTGTATTGTGAGTAAATACTCCACCATCTTCTGGATATGGCGGCCGTATTCCTTCATGATCAGGTGGTTTCTCGTCGTGTTGTACTCCATGTTCTCTACGTTCTTCATATCAGCAAATGTAAGTTGTAAATGTCGTTGAAACAAGCAGCCAGCCTGTTTAGTGGGCTCATTTTGGTAAAATTTAATTCTTTCCCGCTGCCAGCCTGAGCTTGTCGAAGGCGATTTTGAAACCGAAGCCGCCTTCGACAAGCTCAGGCTGACAGTGGCGAAATATGATCAGGCGCTAATATTTCCGGATGATTTGATCCCGGCTTAATAGGCTTTTTTCGCTTTTCTTTTAAAAAAGTACCAGTAAGTTACGGCGAAAGCGCCAAATCCGCCAACAATATCGGCGAGGCAATCCAGCAGGCTGAAACTGCGCCCTTCGATGAAGTATTTCTGTATCAGTTCGGTCATGAGGCCAAATACTGCTGTAGCCAGTGCCACTTTGAGAAACCATTGCGTGCAGCGTGGTTGATCGATGCCGGCTTTGGCCACGGGCCACATGAACAGCAGTGCCAGCAGGCCGAATATTCCGCAGTGGACCACCTTATCGAAACTGATCTGCCCGAACCAGTCGCCCACCTCAGGAAGATCGGGGCCGGGGGTACAGATGAGGATAAGTACCACAAAAAACCAGGCAATGCCTGGTATGAATTTTTTGATGCTCACCCCCATGAACAGGGAAGTATTTTTTTGCATAATATCTTATTAACTTACCAGCGCCGTGTAGGCTGCCGCATCCATCAGGCCATCAATATCTGCCGGGTTGTCCACGGTCATTTTTATCATCCAGCCTTGTCCGTAAGGATCGCTGTTTACCAGCTCCGGATTAGCTTCCAGCGCAGGGTTTACTTCGGTGATGGTTCCCGCCGCCGGCAGAAAAAGATCACTCACTGTCTTTACCGCTTCTACTGTACCAAATACGTCTTCGGCAGCCAGCGCTTTTCCGTTTGAACTGATATCCACATAAACGATATCACCCAGCTCATGCTGTGCAAATTCTGTAATGCCGATGGTGGCTACATTTCCTTCCAAAGAAATCCATTCGTGGTCTTTGGTGTACTTTAAGTTTTCTGGAAAATTCATTGTGATGTTTTTTGTGGTTGCAAGTTAGGATTTATTCTAAATGATAGCGTTAGCCCGTAAAATTTATTGTATATTAGTTTTTCTTACACCTATAAAACTAAAAACAATGAAAACGAAATTCGTATTCGCACTTCTTTTCTCCTCTCTCATTTTTACTCAGTGCTCAAAAAAAGAAAATGAAAAAGAATCCTCTACTGAAGCAAAGTTAACATCGAGCCTCAAAGCTAAGAATGGATTTACTATTGCTTCGGATGTTAGTGAGCTTAAAAAAAGTATAATTGAAAATTTGCCTGATTCAGGTTTTGTTTTCAAGTCGTTGGAGATTACCGATATCAAATGGAATGAGTTTGAAGATGGGCGAGCTTTTGCAGAGGTAAAGATGGTTCTTAATAATATCCCGACAAATACTATGATTGCAAACTTTGATACCAGAAAGGATCAGGGACCTGTCACAGAAATTAATCCACCCGCAGATCACTATACATGTAGCGGAGTATGCATTGGTTGTCAAGTAAAAGCTACTTGGTCAGGAAATGGACCTATAACATATAGTTGTACCTGCGAACCAGGCTGTATCGTTTTCATTAATGGCGATCCTCAATGGCCTTATTAAATTTATTTAAAGTGCCGGGAATTACCCGGCACTTTTTGATTATTTAAGAATTTCCATTTTCATTCTTATATCTCCTATAGGTCTATCACCCCTACCGGTTGGCACTCGAGAAATTTTAGATATAATATCAAGACCTTCAATAACTTCACCGAAAACAGTATATTTCATATCAAGATGGGGAGTGCCCCCAATCTTTTTATAAATTTCCCGTTGTTCCGGGGTGTATTTAAAACCTCCTTGCAATTCAATCATATTCAACTCTTCATCACTTCTTATTTTACCTTCTACTAAATAAAACTGGCAGGCGCTGCTTTTCTTTTCCGGATTGCCATCCCTTGCGGCAGCCAGTACGCCACGCTTGTGAAAATATTGCGGTTTTATTTCCGCCGTAAGGCGCTCCATGTTATCGCCGCCATTGCCCAGTAATGCAGCAGGTTCGGCATATTTGCTCGTAGGGTCGCCGCCCTGGATCATGAACTGCGGAATGACGCGGTGAAACATCAGGCTGTCGTAGAAACCTTCTTTCACCAGCTTTACAAAATTGTCGCGGTGAATAGGAGTGCTGTCGTATAGTTTTACGATGATGATGCCGGAGTCGGTCGTGATCTTAATACGCACGCTCTTGTCGATTGCTTTTGTTGTTCGGAGGGTAGAGGGCCTTGGGGCCGGCGCTGCTTTTTTAACTGATGTTTTTTTGGCCGGCGCTTTTTTTGTCTGTGCTTCCAGCGAAAAAAGACTGATCGTACATGCGCATAATAACAGCGTAAATTTTCCCTTCATCTATATAAAGTTTTGTGATTGAAAATACAATAGTACATGGTCTTTGAGGAAGTTTTCCTGCTCGAACGTATTGTTTTCGGGCAATGCTTTCAGTTGTTTGAAATGCGGCCAGCCTTCATCATCGAGCCCTTCGTTGATATAATAACCGCTGGCAGACAGGATAGTACAGATGGCGATGTGCATCAGGTCCTGCTTCTGTTCCTTGCTGAATTGCTGTGGCCCCTGGCCCAGTTCCTGCACGCCGATGAGCAGCAGCACACCGTTCATATCCGGCTTGATACCAAATCTTTCCTTCAGCTTTATCCTCAGTTTGAGCCAGCGTACCTGCAGATCTTCCTGTACATGTTGCATATGCAAATGTATGAATTATGCTTTTCCTTTTATCTTTGCCGCTCTTAAAGGATTTTTAAAAAACAAAACCACCATGTTACAGATCAATTTTATCAAGCAGAATGCAGACCTGGTAAAGGAAAGACTGGCAGTGCGCAACTTCGCCCATATCGGCCTGGTTGACGAACTGATCAGCCTCGATGAAGAACTTCGTAAACAAAAACTCGTTTCGGAAAACCTGCAGGCTTCGGTAAATACCACTTCCAAAGAGATCGGTGCATTGATGGCCAAAGGCGAAAAGGAAGCGGCTGAAGAAAAGAAAGCAGCCGTAACCGCGTGGAAAGAGGAACAGGCAACGGTGAAAACATCACTACAGGCGCTGGAAGAAGAGTTTACCGGTAAATTATTATTGCTCCCGAACCTTCCACACACTTCTGTTCCAAAAGGCAAAACTCCTGAAGATAATGAAGTGGTGCTCGAAGGTGGCACTGTGCCGCAATTATTTGCCGGCGCAAAACCGCATTGGGATATCATCAAAGAATACGACCTGGTAGATTTTGAAACCGGCGCAAAGCTGGCTGGTAGCGGCTTCGCGTTGTTCAAAGGAAAAGGTGCAAAGCTACAACGCTCACTGATACAGTATTTCCTGGATTACAATACGGCTGCCGGCTACACAGAATTTGCCCCGCCATTGATGGTAAATGAAGCTACTGCTTATGGTACGGGACAACTGCCGGATAAGGAAGGACAGATGTATCATATCACTGAAGATAAATTGTACCTGATACCCACCGCCGAAGTGCCGGTAACGAATGTATATGCGCAGCAGATCGTAAAAGAAAGCGACCTGCCGATCAAGATGACCGCCTATTCTTCCTGCTTTCGCAGGGAAGCGGGTAGCTTTGGCAGCGATGTACGCGGACTGAACCGCCTGCACCAGTTTGAAAAAGTGGAAGTGATCCAATTGGTAAAACCTCAACACAGCTATGAAGTGCTGGAAGAAATGGTGAACCATGTGGAAAGGCTGCTGCAGTTCCTGGAGTTGCCTTACAGGATCCTTCGTCTTTGCGGCGGGGATATGGGCTTCACTTCTGCGCTCACCTACGATTTTGAAGTGTTCAGTGCAGCGCAGCAAAAATGGCTGGAAGTGAGCTCTGTCAGCAATTTCGAAACCTTTCAGACAAACAGGATGAAGATCCGGTATAAAAATGAAGAGGGTAAAACCGAACTGGTGCACTCCCTCAACGGTTCATCACTGGCATTGCCACGCATTATCGCAGCTTTGCTGGAAAACAACCAGAGTGAGAACGGGATACATATTCCGAAGGCGCTGCAGGCATATTTTGGGGCAGCGTTGATCGAAAAGAACGGATAATTGAACAATGTATAATGGATAATGCTTCAGGCTAAAACGTTTCCCGCAAATGGTGATGACTTCAATCCTGAAACATTATCCATTGTCCATTATAAAATTATCAATTTAGGTAAACCGCTTCTATTCGCCTGTTTTTATTTTTCATTTTATCTTTTATAGAAAGTTTCTGTAATCACTTTGCCGGGGCTCTGTATATAGAGATGATAAGTGCCATTCATCAAACCGGATACATCAATAGTATTTTGATAACCTTTCAATTGTTTTGTGAGTACCAGCTGTCCATTCGATGTATAAATGCTGATTTTTAATTCGGAACCATTGATTATTTTGTAATTAAGCTGCAGGCGGTTTTTGACCGGGTTGGGGAAAATGACAGCTTGTGATAAACTATTGTTTGCAGCGCTTACAAACCCTGGTTTTTCATCCACAGGCTTCCGGCTCAATGCCGAACAATCTTGCGGGGTAAATTGCGGTGTGCTAACCATGCCAGACCCCAGGTCTATATTGCCATATAACCCCAGACCACAACCTGTACCAATATAAAAAGGGGCTCCTGACATATAAGTAAACCGATTATTCTGCCATTTGGTATCCCACGCGGCACATATATACGCCACCGTAGTACTTACATTAGAAGTAAATTCTGAATTGCTTACCAATGGTTGGTTAGTCGCTACGCTACAATCGGGAACGTTGGGTTTGATGTAAAAAGACGGCTTATAATAGTTGGATAACTTGCAGGAGTCAAGCCATGTGTAATTACCCCCGAATTCAATATTCAATAATTTGGTCCCAAACATTTCTGTGCCTAACCGGCAATCAGTAAATGTGCAGTTTAAAAATTTTACCCGGTCTGCCGCCGAAGTTGATCCTCCTCTGCAGTTGGCTTCGCCAAAGAACTTACAGTTTTTAAACAAGGTTTTATTTGACTCCCACCATAAAGAATAATACTGGGACCCTACCATGGTGCAACTGTCGAATACCATATTGTAAGAGCTGGTCGATGCAGTCACTACGGCATTGGCATAATTGTCTTCAAAACTGCAGTTTATAAAATTACCGTTGGTATTGGTAGGGTAGGTGCCGAAATCGGGTTCCAGGTCGAAGCCTGCACCCGGAAGGGTTTTTACCAGGCCAGTACCATTATATTTTGAATGCGTGCCTCTTATCATTACACTGTCGCCACCGATCCAACTGATGCCATTTCTGCCACTGGTTAAAATATCTACAGAACTGATGTTAATATTTTTGGTTTTCAGCGTAGTGCTCATGTTTTTAATGCAGATACCATCTAACCCAACATCAGTGATTACCGTGTTTTTGACTGTTACGTTTTTAGAATCATCGATAAATATCCCGAAGGCAGCTAACTCTATAGGCCTTGATCCGCAACCGTAATTGCCTCCGAGTTGAAGATTATTAATATTTCCATCAATCTTTATTTTATCAACTGTTATGCCGTTGCAGTTAGTGAAAGAGAAAAAAGTGCCGATACGGGCAATGTTATAGGCATATGCAGAGGCCAGAGTAGGATTGTAAACACAGCTAGTTCCGAACGGATTGTAATCATTCAGGTTAGCCGGGGGGGCCAACGTGCTGGTATCGAATGTGCCGAATTTAAGGCCGGGTTTCATCATGATCACAGGGTATTTGTTGCCAACCTTGGGCACTCCTGTTATTTTTACATTTACACATCCATTAAGAGACAATACGTCATCGGCGGTATACAGGCCTGCAGCTGTGCGGGTATAATTTTGATTACCAACAATGTAAGTGCCGGAAGGAATCAATAATTCGACATTTCCCCCCATTAAGTTAATGTAAGCCGCAGCTGCTGCGAAAGCGGCATGATCATCTGTAACTCCATCACCTACAGCGCCGAAATCTGTTTTGATGTTTTTAACCTGGGAGAATGTGGCAAATGGAGCCAGCAATAAAATTAAAAAAAGAGGTGCAATAGTTTTCATAAATTGTGTGTTTTTGGGGTTTATGTTAATAGTTATTAAAAACAAATTGACTACGGGTTAAATAAGATGATGATATGCTGTTATATTAATTTAGCAAGTTTTAAAAAAAATAAAGCTAAAACTAATTTAGATAAATTTTACCAGAAATGCAAGTGGTTCTTGGCGATAATGTTGCTAATTAAGAGAGGTAATTATCGGTTGCGAAAATCTTCTGTTATGGCTGATCTTGGGGATGATTTCTTTTGCCCGATGCCGTAAGCCCTGGAGTAGTATATCCGGAGAATTTTCATTACTATTATGTAAACCGCTTCAACCTTATCTCCTCGATGTCCAGCTGCGACTGGTGCTTCCTGATCTCTTCATCGTGGTAGATCTTTTCCTTTCTTAACAGCACAAGCTCTCTTCGTTGCGCCTCGAGTATGTGCGTATATACGCGTTTGTATACGGCTCTTTCGGCTTTATCTGTTTCTTCATATTCCATGGAGTTGAGGCGTTCGATGATGTGGATGATATTCGTTTCCATCACGGTGCGGAGATTGCCCACCAGTTTATTTTCATCAGCTTCCTTGCGGTAATTTTCATTGATGACCACCAGTGCCGCATTGATCAGCCGGATGCGGATGGCCGAATCCTGCTCTTCATCGGGGATATCTTCCTTCGGCGATTGCAGCTTCATTCTTTTTATGATAGAAGGCAGCGTAAGCCCTTGCAGCACCAGGGTTACCAGTATCACTATAAATGTGATGAATAAAATAAGGTTGCGGTGGGGAAATGGTGTGCCATCATCCAGCAACAGTGGAATATTAAGCGCAGCAGCCAGTGATACCACCCCACGCATGCCCGCCCAGCCAATGACGAAGGGCCCGGCAAAACCGGGATTGGGTTCCGATTCGCGGACACTTTTAAAAAGGTACCTTGGTATATAAGCCGCGGGGAATACCCATAATATCCGGATAATGATGGCTGCCACACTGATCATCAGGCCATAAAGAATGGCCTCCACAAGGGAGTAACCATTGAGCCCCGAAATGATAACCGGCAGTTGCAGCCCGATGAGGATGAACACCAGCCCGTTGAGGATGAATACAATGGTGCTCCACACACTGGTGGTCTGCAACCTCGACTGGTGATTGAATATTTCATGCGAACGATAAGAAAGGAAAAGTCCGCCGGTAACCACCGCCATCACGCCCGAAAAATGAAAATGCTCCGCTGCCAGGTACATGATATAGGGTGCCATGATGGATAGTGCCGTATCAATATCCGGCGTGGTGGGCATGAACCGGTGAATGAGGTAGAGGATGAATGCGATGGCGATACCGATGATGATGCCCATGAAAGTAACCAGCAGGAAATCGCCGACGGCGCTGTTGAAAGTGAATTGCCCGGTGATGATGGCCGCGAGCGCAAAACGGAAAACGATCAGACTCGAGGCATCGTTGATAAGGCTTTCGCCTTCGAGTATGGTGACGATCCTTTTGGGTAGCTTGATGCCTTTCAATACCGAAGTAGCGGCAACCGCATCCGGGGGCGAAATGATACCGCCCAGCAAAAACCCGAGTGCCATGGTAAAGCCAGGGATCACCGACGAAGATATGCAGGCGATGATGACGGAAGTGAAAAATACCAGTCCGAATGCCAGCAGCAGAATCGGCCGTTTGGCTCTCCAGAAATCGTTCCACGAAGTATACCAGGCCGCTTCATATAATAAAGGGGGCAAAAAAACGAGGAACACGATATCGGGGCTGAGCGAAATGTTAGGAATGCCGGGGATCAGGCTGATCAGCAAGCCGCCTACTACCAATAAAATGGGATAGGAGATCTTTAGTTTTTGCCCCAGCATGGCCAGTACAAAAACAAGAAATAGTAAAAATAATATCAATAAAAGGCTTTCGTGCAGCATGAAATGGTATTGATGAATGAGTTTTGTAAGCTAATAAATGTTAGCGAAGTCAAAATTATTAAATTTACTGACAACGTATTTTGAAAAACATTACTTTAGCATGACAATCAACGTTTAAACAATAGAAAATGAAATATCTATCTTTCGTGTGCATCGCAGCCGTAATCGTGTTTAGCTGTTCTCCTAAAACAACCCCGACTTCTACAGCAGGTACTACAACTACTACTTCAACCACCACTACTACGGCTCCTGTTGTCGTAGAAGAAACGAAAACGGTTACAACTGTAACCACCACCACTATTGCTGACCCTAAAAACAGTACTGAAGCGTTGGCGGGTGCAAAAACCTATGAAGCCAAATGCGGCCGTTGTCATGGGTTGAAAAAAGTAGATGATTTTACCGCACAGGAATGGGTGCCGATCATGAACAGCATGGCGCCTAAAGCAAGGCTGGATTCTACCGAAAAAGCACATGTGCTGCTGTATGTGCAGTCGAATGCAAAAAAAGGATAATGCAGATCTATGATGTGAGATCTATGATCTATGATATGAGTTCTCAAATTGAAAGCTATTATTTATCTGAGATATCGTTCATTTTGAAAGTAATAGATCATACATCTTAAATTATAGATTTGGGACGGTTTTTGCTGGATTTGTTGCTGAATTAAATTTTTTACCCCCGGTTAAACGTTTCGTTAACGGAAGGGTCTTAGCCCGGCACATTCCTAATTTAATAGTATGGCAGCAACTACCAGGTTAAAAAATCAACATCTTCTTTGGCGTGCAGCTTTTGGCCCGATGGCCGAAAATGCTGCACAGCTGGAAACCTTCTCTACAAAAAAACTCTGGGAACTTTTACTCAAGACTTCCGCAAAATCTCCGGAAAAGCTGGAAGTCGCCCAAAACCTTGTCGACGGATTGTACAATGGCGTAAAAAGCCTGGGTGATCTGTCGAATGCCGCCAAAATGCAGGACCAGGAGAATAAGGCCCAAATGGCAAAAAGGCGCCGCGAAACTTCCCGCGATGAGATCAGGAACCTCAACATTCTCTGGCTCGGCGAAATGATCAACAGCGAAGCACAGCTGAGGGAAAAAATGAGCCTTTTCTGGCATGGGCACTTTGCCTGCCGCGTCGTTAACAGTTTTTTTCAACAGGAATTATTACATACGATCCGCACCAATGCCATCGGCAATTTTGGTGATCTGTTGAAGGAAGTGAGCAAATCGCCTTCTATGCTGCAGTTTCTCAACAACCAGCAAAACAAGAAGGGAAAACCCAACGAGAATTTTGCCCGTGAGGTGATGGAATTATTTACCATGGGCCGCGGCAATTATACCGAAAAAGATATCAAAGAAGCAGCGCGTGCCTTTACCGGCTGGGGTTTCAATGCACAAGGCGAATTCGTATTCAGGCAACAGCAGCATGATACGGGCACAAAAACTTTCCTCGGCGAAACGGGAAATTTCAATGGTGATGATATCCTGGATATCTTATTGCAAAAACAACAAACAGCCGACTACATCACCCGAAAGATCTACATCTATTTTGTGAATGAAAATGTGGATGAAGCCAGGGTACAGTCGTTGAGTAAACGTTTTTATGCGAATAAATACGATATCAAAAAACTGCTGGAAGACATCTACACCAGTGATTGGTTTTATGATGAAAAGAATATCGGCTCGAAGATAAAATCGCCGGTAGAGCTCATTGCCGGCATCAGGCGTTTCCTGCCGCTCGAAATGGATAATGATGCAGCGCAATTACTCTTTCAAAAAGTACTCGGACAAATTTTATTTTATCCGCCCAATGTGGCGGGATGGCCCGGCGGCAGAAGCTGGATCGATAGCAGCACGCTGATGGTAAGGCTACAGATGCCGCAGGTATTTGCTGCAAAAGAAAGCATCGTACTGAGCCCGAAAACAGATGATGATGTGAGTATGGGGCAAATGATGGAAGAGAATGTGCGCATCAAGCGCAATAAGATGTACGCTGATAAAGGGGGCTCTGCAGAAATTGACTGGAGCCTGGTAACAAAAATTTTTGAAAAGACCCCAAGAGAAGATCTGGCGCAAAAAATTTCAGATACCTTATTGCAGACAAACAGCAGATTGAACAGTGCCCTGCTCACAAAATACCTGAACGCGGAAAGCAGGGAGAATTATATAAAAAGTGCAGTCATTAACCTGATGAGCACACCGGAATATCAAATGGCATAAAATCTATGATCTATGATGTGCGATCTATGATCTGTTCTTTCGGTTTGAACAATGTTGGAAACCTGATAAGACTTCATATGGAAAGAGATCATAGATCGTACATCATAGATCATAGATAGATCATACATCATCCATCATACATTGTTTTATGGTTATCAAACGCAGAGAATTTTTACAGATCGGTTCCTTGGCCAGTGCATCGCTGATGATGCCGAAATTTTTGAAGGCTTTTGAACAGCGCCACCTTGTTCCGCAGGGAAATAAAGTAGTAGTGGTGATACAATTCAGCGGGGGAAACGACGGATTGAATACGGTGATTCCCGTAACGAATGATATTTACTATAAAAGCCGTCCAAAGATCGGTATTGCCAAAGACAAAGCACTTAGCCTTACCGGCGATGTGGGCCTCAATCCGGCGCTTGAAGCCTTCAAGGGATTGTATGATGATGGCAGCCTTTCTATCCTCAACAGTGTTGGTTATCCCAATCCCGATCGTTCGCATTTCCGCAGCATGGATATCTGGCAGAGTGCCAGCGACAGCGATAAATATGTAAATACCGGCTGGCTTGGCCGCTACCTCGATGCACAATGTAAAGGCTGCGACAAACCCACCCAGGCTTTGGAAATAGATGATATGCTGAGCCTGGCGCTGAAAGGTGATATACAAAAAGGGCTCGCTTTCAAAGATCCGCGGAGGTTGTACAGCAGCAGCAACGAGAAGTTTTATAAAGACATCAATTCAGCGCATCAGCAAAGTGAAGAGACCGTGGATTATCTCTACAAAACCATGAGTGCCACGTTGAGCAGCGCCGATTATATTTTTCAGCAAAGCAAACTGCATCCCACTTCGCAATCCTATCCCAATACCGAAATGGGAAAAAATCTGAAGACAATCGCTTCGCTGATCATGTCGGATATCAACACCAAAGTGTATTATGTTTCGCTGGGAAGTTTTGATACGCATGTAAACCAGGAAGCGCAGCAAAAGAGGTTGTTTACAGAACTGAACGGAGCAGTAAAAGCTTTTACGGATGATCTGAAAAAGAACAATCGGTTTGATGATGTGCTTTTGATGACCTTCTCCGAATTTGGCAGAAGGGTAGGGCAGAACTTCAGCAACGGTACCGATCATGGTACTGCCAACAATATGTTTTTTATCAGCGGCGGATTAAAAGAAAAAGGGATCCTCAACGAGTTGCCGGATCTCTCTAACCTCAACGATGGAGATCTGAAGCATACGGTCGATTTTAAAAATGTGTACGCAACTGTTTTGAATAAATGGTTGGGCAGCGATGACAGGATGATCCTGGGGAAGCAGTATGAGCATTTGAAATTCATTTAGTGAATAGTGAATAGTGAATAGTCAAACCTTCGGAGTTTTTATATAATTTGAAACAGTTGCTATTAGAAGTACAAAGTAAAAAGCAGTTCAATGGAACTGCTTTTTACTTTTCTGATATCTTAAACTAGTAATAATTATGTAACCTTCAAAGATTTGACTATTGACTATTTCCTATTGCCTAATTCAGGCCTTTCTCCCTCATCACCTTATTCAGCCATTTCAACAGGATAAATAAAAATATCGCTGCGCCGAATAACAACGAAAAATTCAGCCAGAAATAGCTGGCTTTATCATCGTATTGATCCCACTTGCTGGCGAGGATGCCGCTGAGTTTATTGCCAATGGATGTAGAGAGGAACCAGCCGCCCATCATCAACGATGTGATGCGTACGGGACTTAGTTTGGAAACCAGCGACAATCCCATGGGGCTTAAAAATAATTCCCCGATGGTGATCACTCCATAACTGGCGATCAGGAACCACACGCTTACTTTTTCCGCACCATTGTTGCCTGCCTTTACCGCCGCTATCATAACGAGTACGGATAACGCTGAAACCAATAACCCCAGGGCGATCTTTGTAGGAGTGGATGGCTCTTTGCCTTTCCGGCGGAGCCAGGTAAAAAATGCTACCACCAGTGGCGTCAACGCGATCACCCAAAACGGATTGATCGACTGGCTGAGACTGGGTACCCAGGTCTTCACACTGCCCCCATCGGCAGGTGTTTCTTCAGGCTTTATATTTTTAAAATACATCGGGTAACCAAATTCCTTCACTTCTTTTCCATCCACTTTTATCTTCCTGAACTGCGCATCCGTTTTGGTGATGGAATCCATTTTATAATTTACCGTTTCGGTTTGCTTCAGCGAGGTCAGTATTTTTTCGGGTGTACCATCCACATGGCGCTCTGTATAACGGCTGGCCCATGTATTGAGCGCCGAGCCGTTTTGCTTGAAGATGGCCCAGAATAAGATCACCACGGCGAATATCGCCAACATGGCGCCCATCGCGGGACGTTCGTCTTTATTACTTTTTATCAGCAACACTACATAGAATACCAATACGGGAATGCAGGCAAAAATGAACGCGTCTGTTGAATTGGAATCGAAAATATAAGCATCGCCTTTGATGAACCACCCGATCACTCCGAACACGATGCAGGGAAGTATCACTGTTGCCATGATCTTCCAGAGCGGCATATCCCCTGGTTGCAGAGGCTTGCGGGTATCATATTCTTTATAATGTTTTGTGCCGATGATGAACGTGATCACGCCAATGAACATACCTACACCGGCAGCTATGAACGCGGCGCCCCAGCCAATAGTGGTATAGAGAGCTGCACCAAAAAAATTGCAGATGAACGCACCGATGTTGATGCCCATGTAAAAGATATTATATCCTTCATCCTTCTGCGATTTATGTTGCGGTGTGGAATATACATTGCCAAGCAGTGTAGAAATATTCGGCTTGAAAAAACCATTGCCGATAATTACGAGTGCCATGGAAAAATACAACATCGAAATGCTGTGGATGCTCATCAGGCAGTAACCAACACCCATCATTAAACCGCCAAGGATAATGGAGCGGCGATATCCTAAAGATCGATCCGCAATTAACCCACCGAGAAAAGGGGTAAAAAATACGAGTGCGATGAAAGTGCCATAGAGACTGGCAGAATCCTTTTCATCCATATTGAAACCATGTGCGGCATCTTTGAGATAAAAAGTAAAAATGCCGATCATCAGGTAGTAACCGAACCTTTCCCACATTTCGCTGAAGAATAGAAAGGGGAGTGCTTTAGGATGTTTTTTCCACATAGAACTTAGTTAATGGATAATGTAATAATGGACAATGAATAATCAGCTTCATTCGAAATGCAAATGCAATCATTAAATGAACGCCCAATATAAGGCATTATCCATTATCAATTGTTCCATTACCCCTTCAACTTATTTATCAGGAACTACGGCAATCTTACTGCCGTTCGGCATATTGATACCGGCGATGTTGGCAGCGGTTTTAATCATGCCGTTTGCCTTCGGCGACTTTGAACACGTGTAACACCTGAGGAAACAACGCATCCATTGTTTCTATCACTCCTTTTACAGAGCCGGGCATGGTGATCACAAGTGTGTTTTTGATAAACCCTGCAACGCCGCGGCTCAGCATGGCATAAGGCATGCGTTGTTGTCCGTAGTTTCGGGCTGTTTCGCTGATGCCGGGTATTTCACGGTCTATGAGTGGCCTGATAGCTTCGGGAGTTACATCGGTAGGGGAAAGTCCGGTGCCGCCGGTGATCAGCAGCAGGTCATGATCTGCACTGCAGAATTTCAACGTTGTCTGCTGTATCAGCGCTGCATTGTCGGGAATGATCTCGTAAGTCTCTGTCGGCAGGTTCATCTTCCCGAGTTTTTCAATGATCATTTTGCCTGAGCGGTCTTCGTTTTTGCCGGCGGCAATACTGTCTGAACAAACGATCACGCCGATCTTTAATCCGGCAGGGATATTTTTCAGGCGGTCACTTTTTCCCCCGGTTTTACTTTCAAGTTTTATGCTGCCGATGATGATGTTTTTGTCTAACGGTTTGAGCATATCGTACATGGTAAGTGCTGTGATAGCCGCGCCATGCATAGCTTCTACCTCTACGCCTGTTTTGTAAATGGTATGCACTTCCACAGATATGGTGATATCGAGCCCGCTGATACTATGCCTGATGGCCGCGAACTCTACCGGAAGCGGATGGCAATCGGGGATCACATCACTGGTTTTTTTTATTGCCAGCAAACCAGCGGCACGCGAAAATTCAAACACATCGCCTTTGGGCACCAGCCTGTTCTGGATCAGTGCAATGGTGTCGGCAGATGACACGGTTACAGTTGCTGTAGCAATAGCTTCACGGAGTGAATTCGATTTGTGGGTAATGTTTACCATATTTAAGATAGAGATTTAAATTTTATTTGAGGCATCCTGTTGTTCCTGACTCCTGCTGTCATCCTGAGCCTGTCGAAGGATTTAAAGACCGTGATGTACCCTTCGATAAGCTCAGGGTGACAACCACTATTAACTATTCACTTTCCATTGATGGCTATCATCTTCAAAGATCTCTTTTCCCCAGATCGGTAAAGAAGATTTGATGAGTTCTACCGTTTCTTCACAGGCATCTATCGCGGCTTTGCGGTGGGCAGACGATGTGAAAACAAACAGGCAAATTTCACCCGCCTTCACTTTGCCCAGGCTGTGATGCACATGCATGCAGGTAAGCGGGTATTTTGCAAAAATGGCTTCACGGATCCCGGTCATTTGTGTCAGCGCCATTTCTTCATTACTGCTGTATTCGATGCCGGTTACGGTTTTGTCATTTATCACATCAGCTCTTACCTGTCCGAGGAAAATACTGTGTGCGCCAATTGAATTTTTAGTATTGTGTTTTTGAATGCTGGATGCTACGAAAGCCGGGTCAACAGCACCGTTCACAAAAATGTTCCTGATCTTTTTTTCAGTCATGCTGGTTGATTAATAAACGGGCCCCGTGATATCGGTTACGCCATTTTGTAAACTGAATATTTTTTTCTTGCTGCCAAATTTTTCTGTGAGCAATGCCGCTGCCTGGAGGCTTCTTTTTCCCGATTGGCAAAAGAGTATGATCGTCTCTTTTTCAAACAGGTCAAAATTTTGATGCAAAACAGAAAGCGGGATTTGTATCAACGGCAATTGTGCCACCACAGGTGTTTCATGAAGTTCCCGCACATCTACCAATAATGTTTGCGGATCTTCGAGTAACTCGAATAGCCGTTCTCTTCCGATATTGAATACCGAAGGTGGATTGCACGCGGCAACATAATCTTTGTGTAAAAATGCCTGCTCATCCGGAGGTAAGTTAGCGGCCCCTTGAGTACTATGCGGAATATTGATGATCGATTGCTGATAGTTCAACAGGTTGAGCAATAAAATTTTATTGATCAGCGGCTCGCCAATGCCTGTGATAAGCTTGATGGTTTCAGTGGCCATCATGGTGCCGACCACTCCCGGCAAAACCCCCAGCACACCTGCTTCGGCACAATTCATCACTTCGTTGTCGGAAGGCGGAACGGGAAAAAGATCGCGATAGTTGGATGGCCGGATATTTTCCTCCTGGTTATGATTGAATACGGCTACTTGTCCTTCAAACCGGTTGATAGCGCCGAAGACCAGCGTTTTTTTCAGCAGCGCACAGGCATCATTGATAAGGTATCGCGTGGCGAAATTATCCGTGCAATCCAACACCAGGTCATACAGCGGAAATAATTTCAATGCCTGTGCATTGGTGAGGCGTGTGTTGTAAGTATGGATAGTGGTGGCAGGATTGAGCGCTTCAATTTTTTTTGAAGCGATGGTTGCTTTGGATAAACCGATCTCTTCGCTGCTGTATAATAATTGCCGGTGCAGATTATTCAATGATATGATGTCATCGTCCATGATGCCGAGCATGCCAACACCGGCTCCTGCCAGGTATTGCAGTGCGGGGCAACCAAGCCCACCGGCTCCTACTACGAGTACTTTGGCAGAAAACAATTTTTTCTGCCCTGCTTCGCCTAATTGCGGTAATGCGATCTGGCGCTCATATCGTTCGTGCAAATTATCCATAATTATCCCCCGGAAAATGGCGGCATTAGTGCGATGATAGTATTGTCTTTGAGGCGGGTATTGTTTTGAACCAAAGAATTATCGACGGCGATGCTGAATTTCGCCTGGCTTAATCCCGGGAATTTTTCCAGTAGATCTTTAATCATGCTGTCTGTGTCGGCAATGCCTTCCAGTTCAAGCACGGGAGTCTGGGTGATGTCTGTAAGCTGCCCGTAAAAATGAACGGTCGTTTTCATGTCTTCAAGTTTTATGGCACCCTGTTTACTATTTTTTTTCAAATCAAATACCAACCTTCTGCCAGTGGTTTCATCAGCCGCGGATAAGATCACCATTCCATCATTGCCGTCCTGCAGGGCTTTTTCATCTGAACAGATATCTCATTCCGTTTGGACTAAGTGAATAACAATTTGATGGCAGCCAGCAACAGCACACATCCGAGGATATTTTTCAGCACCGACTGGTTGAATTTCAATGCGCCGTAATAAGCGCCCAGGCAGCCGGCTATAACGGCCACTCCTACAAAGCTATACATCTGTGTGCTGAAACTTACACCTTTGATGAGTTGCCCGGCCAACCCCGACAACGAATTTACAAAAATAAACAAGGCGCTGATGGCCGCTGTCTGTTTTTGATCGGTCCATTTCAGTAAAAGCAAAATCGGGGATAATAATATTCCTCCGCCAAAACCAATAAGGCCGGAAAGAAAACCGATGGTGCCCCCAATCAGCAGCGAGAGATAAAGATTGGAAGGCTTGAATTCTGTAACAGTAATATTGGGGAAAAATAAAAAACGGATGACCGGAACAAGTAATAATACACCCAGTATTTTTTTGTACAGCAACGGATCGATGTTGTGTATGCTGCCGCCGAGAAATGCCATCGGTACAGAAGCGACAGCCAGGGGTAAAAATATTTTCCACAAAAAATGTTTACCCCTGTAAAACTGGTAAAAAGAAATGCCGGAAACAAAAAGATTTAACAGCAGGGCGGTGGGTTTCATCACTTCTGCGTTGAAGCTGAACAACGCCATCAATGCCAGGTAGCCGCTTGCACCGCCATGCCCTACAGAGGCATAAAGAAAGGCGACGATGAAGAGTAACAGGTAAAAATGATAAATATAATCCATGCGGGATACTTAAGATTAGTATGCTTTTTTTGTAACAAATTTTTGTTGTTCGGCTCTCAATGTTGCATTCTTATCAAGCGCATGAATGTTTTCTTTTTCCATTAAACGATACCAGCTTACTGCGGGGATTTTTTTATTGCTATGAATTTCGAGTCGAATGAAAATATCCGGCGGCGGCTCCCTGTGATTATTGATATATTGGCTCAGCACGGTTGGTTTTATGTTTATTTCAAGAGCAAACTCCTGCCTTTTTTTATTCAGACTACTTATATAATCTTTCAAAAAATATCCGAAGGTCTTGGTTTTGTCGAAATGTGAATCTTTGATATACTCCTCCATTCTGAAGCGTATCTGGAGTAACCTTGTCCGTAATATTTCTTTATCACTTTTTGATGCCCTGCGTTTGGCCAGGATCTTTTTTAGTTCAGCATCTGTGTTTTTTTTATCTTCAGGACTTAGTTCTGCAGGGAATACAAAATTACTTGCAAGTTCTTTCGCCCTCAATTTACTGGTTGTTTTTTTATTTTTTTTAGTACTCATGATTGATATCTTTTTAAAAGCTTTTGCAACCCTTCGCCTTCCATGAACAAACTTTTTCCTGCCTGTTCAAATCCGTATTCATCCATGTAATACTGTCCTGATTCCGTTTTTGGAATAAGCGAAATAGCTGCATTTTCACCATAATATTTTATTGCAAGGATTGAGGCAAAAGCAAATAAATTACCGCCTGTCCGATCAAAACTTTATTATGCCCAACATTTTCTTGCGATACAGCCATTAGTCGTATATGTATTCTGTATTCGGAATCTATAATTTCTAATGACATAATACCTTTAATATCTTCCTGGCCGGCAATACATACTTTATATAGATTGAATGCTTTTTCCTGCTTCCAGTCAAACGAGTATCTTTTCTTAGTGAGTTTACCTTGATCCTAGCTGGTAATCAACTCAATCAAAACAGGATGTCTTTTTTGGTTGGAAACTTCAAGAAGGTACATATGTAAATATACAAAAAAAAGTTTACGGATTATGTAAACTTCTATCACTTCTTTATTTAAATATTAATCAGTTTCGATGATAGAATTAAATAAGATATACATTAGTTAATTCTCCTTTATTCAATCCCGTAGAATCGCCCTCAATCTCCACCAGGCAATTCGCTTTTGCAAACGAACGCATGCGAAAACTTTCCTGGGCAGATAAAACTTCAACGGTATCTCCATTGTAATAACCTTTTAAAAAATGGGTAAACCCCGCGGGTTTGCTGATATCTGAAGAAACCGGTGCAGCTAATTTTACCGGTGCAGTTTTTATATTTTTCATTTGCTGCAAAGCCAATAAAACATATTGATAAAAACAGGTGAGCACAGAAGATGGGTTTCCGGGTAAACCAAAAACTATATTGTTGTTTGTCTTGCCAAAATATAAAGGCTTGCCAGGCTTCTGCCTGATCTTATGAAATATTTTTTCTACTCCGCATTCTTTTGCAGCCTTGGTCACAAAATCATAATCGCCTACACTTACCCCGCCGGTCAGCAGGATGATGTCGCTTTGTGTAAGTGCTTTTTTCAATACGAATGTCAACTCAGCCAGGTTATCTTTTGCGTGCAAAACATCCACTGATGTTATTCCTGCGGCAACCAGTGCGGCTTTCAGCGAAAATGAATTCGCTTCGTATACTTGTCCGTAACCCAGTGGCTGGCCGGGTTGCAACAGTTCATTTCCGGTGATGATGATCGTTGCGGAAGCGGTAGGATAAATTTTTACTGCTGTAATCCCGATACCTGCCAGAAAGCCTAGGGCGGCGGGAGTGAGCAGGCTTTCTTTTTCCAGCGCAAGTTCCCCGGTTTTTATTTCGGCACCACGGGCACGTACACTTGCACCGATGGTGATCCCGGTTTCCTGTAAGATGAGTGTGTGATCTTCTACGGTTGTTTTTTCCTGCATCACCACCGTGTCGGCTCCGGGTGGCACAGGTGCGCCGGTAAATATACGGACGGCCTGGTGCGGTTCTATTGCAAGCGGTGTGTTTTCTCCTGCTGCCATCTCGCCGGTTATTTCAAGTCTTTTATGGAGTAAGTAACCGGCATGGTTAAACGCATATCCGTCATGCGATGATTGCGGATAGTTCGGGATATCCGTTTTGCTGAAAATATCTTCGGCTAATATTCTCCCGCATGCTTCCTGCAATTGTAAAACAACAGGCGTGCCGGGTTGGCAATGTTGCTGTATGAGTTGTTTTGCTTCAGTTACCGTGATCATGAAAAATAGTTTATCCGCCAATGGTGATCATACTCCTGTTCTTAATTTCATTGGCATGAAGATGTTCAAAATCGGTATTCATTTGTCCGCCGAGTGCGGCATATTTCGCGTTGATGCTTTCCAGTATCAAAGCGCCAATATCCTTGCCCGCCCTGAATGCGGTCAGCAGATCTGTTTCTTCTTTGGAGAAAAGGCAGTTCTTCATTTTGCCATCGGCTGTCAGTCGTATGCGGTTGCACCCGCTACAAAACGGGGCAGACATGGTGCTGATCACCGCAAATGTTCCGGCATGGCCGGGTACGGTAAATGCTTTGGCTGTGTCGTGTTCGTCATTTGTTAATGCTTCTGTCGGGTATCGCTTGTTGATGACACTCAGCATTTCCTGCAGGGTGAAAACTTTATTGCTCGTCCATTTATTGCCGCTGAAAGGCATGAATTCTATGAAACGGATATGAACAGGTGTGTCTTTGGTCCATGCTACAAAATCGTTGATCTCCGCGTCATTGAGGCCTTTCATTACCACAACATTCACTTTTACATGAAACCCTTTTTGAATGGCAAGGTCAATGTTGTTTTTAACCAGGGTAAACTGATCGCGTCTTGTCATGAACAGGAATCTTTCCGGTTGTAATGTATCAAGACTGATGTTGATGGAGCGTATACCCGCTTCCGTTAGTTGTGAAAAAAAATCATGCAGCCTTGTCGCGTTAGTGGTGAGTGTTAACTGAACAGGAAGTGTGGAAAGTTTTTGGATGATCTCGCCGGCATCCTTTCTTACCAGCGGTTCGCCGCCCGTGAGCCTGATCTTATTTACACCCAGTATTGAAAATTTTTGCGCAATGGAAAATATTTCATCCGGTTGCATGAGCCTTGAGGCGGGAGTGAATTCATAGGCTTCATCGGGCATGCAATAAAAGCAGCGGAGGTTGCAATTATCCGTGAGGGAAATGCGCAGATAATTATGTACCCGTTGAAATTTATCTATGATCATCGTTCTGTAATGTATCACAAATCTACTGCATAATCCCCAGGTTTTTCAGGTCTTCAGGAGTGTCGATATCCATTTCGCCTTGTGGAAAATCTACATAGGCCATATCAAAAATATGTTCTTTCATGATTGGCCTGGCGCCGGTATCACCCTTCAGGCAAAGGAGTTGATCGAAGTAATGATGCTGAAACAACGCCGGAGTGCCAAACGTTCCGGCATAACGGGCGGCAACAATTCCTTTGCCTGTTGATTTATGTTGCGCCAGCAATTCATTTAGAATAGCGGTAGTCACAAACGGTTGATCACAGGGCATAAGAATGACTGCATCCATATCCGGCAATTTTTCCTGTGCAGACAAAATGCCTTTCCTGATCGAAGATGACAATCCGCTCACAGCATCTTCATTAACAAGGATAGTGGCTTTTTGGGCAGGCAACAGGTCTTTTAAAGTTTCGTTTATCACTATAAAAACTTCGGCAACATTTGCCCCAAGGGCAATATTCACCATATGTTCCAGTAAGGAGCTTTCTTTAAAATGCAGTTGCTGTTTTGGTTGTCCCAGTCTCGAAGAAGAGCCTGCCGCGAGAATGATGAGGCCATATTTTTTCGGACTGTTCAACGCACTGATTTTTGGTGGATAGAAGTGTCTTCCTGCACGTGAATGGGCAGTGGCCTGTCTTTCAGCTGCACTACAGTTCGTTTTGAAAGTGCTGCTTTTATTTCCGGAAGGATGGAAAGGGCGATCTCTTCCGGTGTTTCAGCGCCGATATCAAGTCCTGCCGGGCTATGTATAGCCTCAAGATCATCAACCGATAAAACAATTCCTTTTTCTTTCAATTCCTGTACTATGCGTTCCCATTTTTTCTTTGGTCCAAGTATGCCGATGTAAGAAATATTTTGCGACAGCAGTGATGTCAGCAATTCGAGATCGTAATTGTAATTGTGTGTCATCAGTAAAAAAACGGTCTGTTCATCTACCGGGATATTCTGCAGGATCTCCGCGGCATTCAGTACCATCACATTGCAGGCGCTGGTGAAGCGTTCTGCTTTTGCATAAGCCGGCCGCCCATCGATCACGGTTGTCTGCCAGCCGAGGATATGAGCCATATTTACCAAAGGCACAACATCGTTTCCGGCACCGGCAATGATAAGCGAAACAGGCGGTGGCACAAATTCTATAAAAGCGGTAAGGTTAAAATCGGGAGAGACATAGGTTTTAAAAGAAGAAGACCTTGTTTCAAAAGCAATGCGGATATCATCCTGCAAATAATCCTTCAAAAGATGAGGTTGTTTTTTTTCGATAAGCACACCCTCTTTTTTTTGAAGCAGGAAGGTGCCTGGCTGTGGGTTCTTTTTATCTGCGATTGAAAAAACTGTTACAAGTATTGCCGGCACCCTATCGGCTGCAAGCAATTGCAGCATACGCACAGGATGAAGTTCTTCTTCAGAAAGTATCGGTTCTATCAGCACTTGTATGATACCGTTGCAGCCCAGTCCCACACCAAATTTAGCATCGTCTTCATCCATCGTATCATAAGTGACCAGCATCGCACGCCGCTGATGCATTACCAGCAAAGCCTTTCGCAAGGCATCGCCTTCGAGGCAGCCGCCACTGATAGCACCGGTAAGCCGGCCATTTTCTTCAATAAGCATTCTTGCCCCAGGCCGGCGGTACGACGAGCCTTCTACATGCACTACCGTTGCAAGGGCTGTCTGTAAGCCTTGCTGCTGCGCAGTTTTGTATGCCCTGATGATATCGTTGATCTCCTTCAAGTGTGTTTAGAGAGTAGGGATTAGGTTAATGGATAATGTTATAATGGATAATGGATAATTTTTTAGACTGAAATGTTTCTATTGACTGAAAAAAGTTTGGTTGAAAAAAATCAAATATTATCCATTATCCATTATCCATTATAACATTATCCATTATAACATTATCCATTGTAAAGATTATTTCCTTTGGGCAACCCTGTACAATATCCAGCCCATTGCTGCAAAAAATACTACGCCGAGTATGGCATATCCGCCGGCACCCATACTATTGGTAAGCCCATGCTCCATGCTTACTGCATTCAGAAATTTATTGCCGGATTCGCTACCGGAAACAAATGCGACCAATACACCTGCTACGGCTCCGCCAGCCACCAGCCCGGTTGCAAACAAACTGCCTTTGCCCAATTCATCTTCTTCTGGCGTTGTTTCGATGTGCTCTTTTTTCTTTTTCCTGTCTACCAAACCTTTGATGGCACCACCGATCGCGATCGGCAAAGTTGTGGACAGTGGCAGGTATGCGCCTACGGCAAAACTGAGTGATTTGATACCACACAATTCCATAGTGATGGCAAGAAATACGCCAACAAAAACGTATTGCCAGTCGAGGTTGAACGACAGGATACCTTTAATGAGCGTAGCCATCAGGGTCGCCTGGGGAGCCGGAAAAGTTTCTGTACCGATTGTGTGGTGAATATTTTGCGCCAGCAATTCAGCGCTGGGCTTGTCGAGGAATTTTATGGTGAAACCAATTACTATCGAAGAAACAATGGCGCCTATAAATAAGGATATCTGCTGATTGCGGGGTGTTGCACCAACGATATAACCACTCTTAAGATCCTGCGAGGTAGCACCTGCATTAGCGGCAGCGATACAGATCATTCCTCCTACCACCAATACCAACGGCTCGTATGCCTGGCCGGTCCAGCCAACCGCCATGAAGATAAGGCTGGTGCCCATTACGGTAGCAATCGTCATTCCGCTCACCGGGTTATTGGAAGAGCCAATGAGGCCAACGATCCTGGAAGAAACAGTTACGAACAATGCACCAAATATGAGTACAAGAAAACCGATGAGTATTTTCTGAATAATATTGTCGCCAGGCACCTGCGGCAATACCGCGATGAGCACTACTAAGGCAAGACTGCCGATACCTACTATCTTTAGGCTTAGGTCGCGTTCGGTCCTGAGCGTAGTAGTATTGGCTTCTGCAGAATTACTTTTGATGGAGCTGAAACTTCCTTTCACAGATTTTACAATCGTAGGGATCGTTTTTATCAAGGTGATGATACCACCCGCTGCTACCGCACCCGCGCCGATCTGGCGGATGTAGGCATAATAAATAGCAGCAGAATAATCTGCAAATGTTTTGGTAGCAGCGTTCCAGCCGCCCTTACCGCCATCTTTGGTGATGTCTGCGAGATAACCCAATTTGTGTAGTTGCGTAGCAATGATCTCACCAGGTATCAACGTGGCCAGCAGCGGAATAAAAACGAGCCAGCTCAATACGCCACCTGCCACCAATACGCCTGCAATGCGTGGGCCGATGATATAACCTACACCAAGATATTCGGGCGTGATCTCGCCGCTTACTTTTGCCGAAGGGAAAAATTTATTCTTTTGTTCGGTCATGAATTCCGGGGCTTCCGATACGATGCGGAATATTTTTTGAAGGATAGCATAAAGAAAAGCTACCCCCAGCCCCCAGAAAGCTGTCTTGGCAAAATCGCCGCCTTTTTCACCAGCTTTCAATACATCGCCGCAGGCGGTACCTTCGGGGTAAGGTAATGTTTCATGTTCGTTTACAATGAGCGCTTTGCGCAAAGGCACCATCAGCAGGGTTCCCAGCATACCACCCACGATAGCGAGAATAAGTATGGTGAGGTAATTGAAATATTCAGCGCTGCTGGGTGAAGTCAGAAAGAGGAACCCCGGCAGTGTGAATGCCACACCTGATGCGATACTTTCGCCGGCGCTGCCGGTGGTTTGTATGATGTTGTTTTCGAGAATAGTTGTTTTAAAAAATCTTCTTCCCAGGGTGATGGCGATCACCGCGATAGGAATTGAGGCCGATACGGTCAACCCGGCTTTCAAAGCGAGGTATACATTGGCTGCGCCAAAAATGACACCGAAGAAACATCCCAGCAGGACGGATTTGATGGTCAGTTCTTTCATGATGGTTCCCGGGGAAACGAAAGGCTGAAACAGTTTTTTCTCAGACATGAACAGTTGTTTTAGAAAAGGAAGATAATAAAAAAGGCGATACCGATGGGTGTCGCCTTTTTAAACAGTATATTATTTTGGATAGGTCAATCTATTCGGGATGCTGGATGCTGGATGCGGGATACTGGATATTCGTAACAATTGACTTTCGTTAATATCTTCGCTACGATAACCAGCAACCAGTAACCAGCATCCAGTAACTATTCTACGCAGCCCCCGTTTTATCTTTTACGATCTGGTTCAGAGATTTCAATCTTGAATAGATCAGGATACCGCCAATGAATGCGGCCACAACAAGAATAAGGAAGAATATTTTTTTGTCGGTAAAGTCATCCCAGAAACTGGTCATCACACCCGCAACTTTTCCACCAATGGATGTGGAAAGGAACCAGCCTCCCATCATCAATGCGGTCAGCCTTGCAGGAGATAATTTGGATACGAGCGAAAGTCCGATCGGGCTCAGGAAGATCTCACTGATGGTAAATACGAAATAAGTGCCCCAAAGCCACGCCGGGGCTGTTTTGTAACCATAGATAGATGGTACCGACATGATGGCGAATACCATCACCAAAGCCGATAATCCGGAAATGAACATCGCCATCGCAAATTTGGAAGCTGTGGTAGGCTCTTTGCCTTTCTTTCGGAGGTAATCAAAGAATGGTACAAAGAATAATGTGAGCAATACAATGAAGAGCGGATTGATGGATTGGAACAATTCCGTGTTTATAAGCTTCACCTCCTTGCCATTCGGCCATTGGTCTTTTGGAACATTGTTGAAATATGGATCAGGGCCCATTGTTTGCACCACATGTCCGCTATCGTCTTTTACATCTACAAAAAATTCATTCACTTTATTTACCAGCCTTGGTGTATCAGTCACCTGCTGCAGGGGAAATATAGAGCCTGTGATCTTACCGGTAGTTTCAGAAGCCACACGATCCGTATGTTTTTCTGCCCAGATGGTAAGGCCGGTAGAATTCTGATTGTAAATGGTCCAGAATACGATACTTACAGAGAAAATAAAAAGCAGTGCACCGATCCCTTTTTTGTCCTGCCCCTTTGCTTTTACCCAAAGGGAAATATAAAATGCGATGATTGGCAGACAGGCAAAAATGAACGCATCATTTGCCTGGCTTCCCATAATGGTGTTGCCGAAGATCATTGTAGGAACGATCCAGCCTATTGCTGCTGCAATGAGCGCCGGCAAAAAAACATATCCGAAGATCTGTCCGAGCGACATATCTTCTTTTTCCACAGGCTTCTTGATATCGCCTTCTTTCACATGCTTCAGGTTGGCGGCGAGGATGATCATGCCGATCACCAGGCCTACACCTGCAGCGGCAAAGGCATAACCCCAGCCGTATGCATTGCGGAGATAGGCAGCTACGAAGTTGCACACAAATGCACCGATATTGATACCCATATAAAAGATATTGTACGCATTATCTTTTAATGGTTTAAGGTCTTCACGGTTGTAGATATTCCCTAATACGGTAGAGATATTCGGTTTGAAAAAACCATTACCTACGATGATCAATCCAAGAGAAATGTACATCGCTGTATTGCCCGGAAGGGAAAGGCCGAAATAGCCAAGGGCCATCAGGCTTCCGCCAAGAAAGATGGATTTGATATAACCGAGGTACCGATCGGCCACCAGGCCGCCGATGAAAGGCGTCAGGTAAACTAATGCGATGAAACTCCCTACAACATCTGCCCCGATATGCTGCGAAAAGCCTTTTCCACCGGTGGTCGTATCGATCAGATACAAAAACAGGATTCCCACCATCAGGTAGTAGGCAAACCTCTCCCACATTTCTGTGAGAAACAATACAAACAGCGCCCGCGGGTGTTTACCGGCTCTTACAGGAACATTCAGCGTGTCATTTCCATTACTCATATTAAATAATTTAATGCTTGATGGTTGATTTATAATGGCTCAAAGTAATAAAAATCTCCTAGCTTATTCAAATTAGCCTTCATTTTTAAGAAAATCGAAAAACAGGTATCAGCTACCCCGGAATTCTTCGCCTGGATCATTGTCAGTTATCTACTATCGGTTGTCAACCATTTACCGCTTGTAAAAAAAACAGGATTGTTGCCATAACTGAATTAAATTCGCAGCGGCAAACTTGAAACTACATACAATATCTCCTTTCATGAAAATTCTACTTGTCGGTTCCGGCGGGCGTGAACATACGCTGGCCTGGAAACTGAAGCAAAGCAACAAATGCGAAGCCTTGTTCATAGCGCCTGGAAATGCAGGTACAGCACTTACCGGCACGAACCTGGATGTACAGATCAATGATTTTGAAGGCTTGTCGGCTGCCTGTCTCCAGCATTCAATCGAAATGGTGATCGTAGGGCCCGAAGAACCACTGGTGAAAGGCATTACCGACTTTTTCAAAAATGATCCCAACACTGCACATATTCATATCATCGGCCCTTCAGGCGAAGCTGCACAGCTGGAAGGAAGCAAGGCATTTGCCAAAGCTTTCATGAAAAAATATGATATCCCTACGGCGGCGTATGAAAAATTCAACGAAGAAAATTATACCGAAGGGGTAGAATATATACGCAGCCACAGCCTGCCGATCGTATTGAAAGCGGATGGCCTCGCGGCAGGAAAAGGGGTGGTGATCTGTAACAGTCACCTGGAAGCTCTTGCTGAATTTGAATTGATGGTATTACGCTCCAAATTCGGCGAAGCCGGAAGAAGAGTGATCGTGGAAGAATTCCTGCAGGGGATCGAAATGAGTGTATTTGTATTGACCGACGGCAAGGATTATGTGTTGCTGCCGGAGGCAAAAGATTATAAAAAGATCGGGGAAGGCGACAAAGGCCTCAACACCGGCGGAATGGGAGCGGTAAGCCCGGTGCCATTCTTTGATGAAGAGTTGAAGAAAAAGATCACGGAAAAAATAATCAAACCTACCATTGCCGGCCTGCAAAAAGAACAGCTGGATTATAAAGGATTCGTGTTTATCGGCCTTATTGTTGAAAACAATGAAGCCAAAGTGATCGAGTACAATTGCCGCCTCGGCGATCCCGAAACGGAAGTGGTGATACCACGTTTGCAAAACGACCTGGTTGACCTTTTACTCGCTACCTCACAGGGACGCATAAACGAAATTGAGATCGACACCGATCCAAGCACAGCAGTAGCTGTAGTGGCTGTCAGTGGCGGTTATCCCGGAAATTACGAAAAAGGAAAAGTGATTGAAGGGCTGGATTCTGTAGAGATCCCCGGGAGTTTTGTTTTCCATTCAGGAACTAAAAAAAATAAGGAGGAAATCGTTACGAATGGAGGCCGGGTGCTGGTAGTGACTTCTTATGGTGAAAACATCCAGGAAGCTGCCGAGCAATCGACTTACCTGCTGGAGCAACTTTACTTCGAAGACATTTATTTCAGGTCGGATATCGGGTTTGAATTCACAAATAATGGATAATGAAATAATGGATAATGTATAATAATACTTCCCGATTGAAGCACTTAAAATTTCAGCGAAAACTCTCTGGCCGAAAACATTATCCATTATCCATTTTACTATTATCCATCCCGAATAAAAGCTAAAATAATTAGCAAACCGGGACTGGCTGTTATTCTTCCAAAAAATACATTCCTGCGGTTGTACTAAAAATATTTTTTTACCGTTGTAAATCCAATATTTTACAGCAACTTTGCCACATTCTTTTTATTACACGATCGTTACTTAAACATATATGGGCATCTTCAACTTTTTTACGCAGGAAATTGCGATAGATCTGGGTACTGCAAATACCCTCATAATCCATAACGATGAAGTGGTGGTGAACGAACCATCTATCGTGGCCCTGGACAGGAACAATCCTAAAAATCTGCTGGCTGTGGGAAAGAAGGCATTGATGATGCACGAAAAGACCCACGAAAGCATCCGCACCGTACGCCCGTTGAGGGATGGTGTAATAGCCGACTTTAACGCCGCGGAGTTGATGATCCGCGAACTGATCAAGCAGGTGTACTCAAAAAAGCCTTTGTTTGCGCCCAGCTGGCGTATGATGGTTTGTATACCAAGCAGCATTACGGAAGTAGAAAAGAGAGCTGTTCGGGACAGTTGTGAGCAAGCCGGGGCAAAAGAAGTGTACCTCATTCATGAGCCGATGGCAGCAGCCCTTGGTATCGGGATCGATGTGGAAGAACCGGTTGGTAACATGATCATCGACATCGGTGGTGGTACAACGGGCATTACTGTGATAGCCCTTGCGGGAATCGTATGCGACCAGAGTATCCGTATCGCGGGAGATGAATTTACCGCGGATATCATGGAAGCGCTTCGCCGTTACCATAGCCTTTTGATTGGTGAGCGTACTGCCGAACAGATCAAGATCCAGGTAGGTGCGGCAATGAAAGACCTCGACAATCCACCGGACGACATCCCTGTAAATGGCCGCGATCTGGTAACGGGTATCCCTAAGCAGGTAATGGTGAGCTTCCAGGAAGTTGCCGAAGCATTGGATAAAAGCATTTTCAAAATCGAAGAAGCGATCCTGAAAGCGTTGGAAACAACCCCTCCGGAACTTGCTGCAGATATTTATCGCCGTGGCCTGTACATCACAGGTGGTGGCGCTTTGCTGCGTGGTCTTGATAAAAGGATCGCCGCAAAAATTAAATTGCCGGTTCACGTGGCAGACGATCCGCTGAAAAGCGTGGTACGTGGTACAGGAATAGCGCTGAAGAATTATGATCGCTATCCTTTCGTGATGAGATAATATTTTAATACCTGATCGAATTATAATTTAAATAACTGTTGGAACGTGCCTATGGCGCGTTCTTTCAAATCCGAAACAGCCGAAGGCACATTCCGACAGTAAATGAAAATAATTCATCACTCATAATTCATAACTCCCCCGGTGCGTAATATTTTCCTTTTCATCCGCCGCTATTTCAACTTTTTACTTTTCCTGCTCCTGCAGGTGCTCAGCATCTATTTCATTGTTCATTACAGCAAATACCACCAGGCGATGTTTGGCAGTACCGCCAATCGCATTACCGGTAAAGTGAATTCCGAATACAACAAAATAGAATATTATTTTCAACTGAAGCGCACCAACGATTCGCTTGTAAAAGCCAATGAGGCGTTGTACAACAAGCTCAAGGCCGATTTCAACCTGCCGGATACGGTTTCCAAAACTGTGGTAGACACGATGAAGATCGACTCCATCACGCAATACCGCACATTGAATTACCTGAACGCGAAAGTGGTGTCCAATTCGGTGAATTTCAAAAATAATTATATCGTGATCGCCGGGGCGAATGTAAAAAAATTCAAGCCTTCGATGGGGATCATCGACGTGAATAATAATGCGGTAGGCGTGATCACCGAAGTGAGCGGCGATTATGCGGTGGTGATGAGCATGCTGCACAAAGACAGCAAGATCAATGGCAAACTGATGAAAACGGGGGAGACGGGAACGGTTACCTGGGATGGTACATCGCCCAACATCCTTACACTGAGCGGCATTCCGAAGAGCGCCAAAATCGTAAAAGGCGACAGCGTCATCACCAGCGGGTTCAGTACTTATTTTCCAAAAGGAATTTTGATCGGCCGTATTGACGAAATAAACAGCGAAAAATCAACCAGCAATTATACGATCAAACTAAGATCATCCGCAGATTTTTACAACCTGCAATATGTATACGCGATCATTAATTACCAGCAGGAAGAGATCAATAAGTTGTTAGACAAACAAACAAAACAGAATTAAGCGGCGAAATGAGTTTACTCGTAAAGACCATAGTAAGATTTATTTTATTTATCCTGTTGCAGTTTTATGTATTGGATAAGATCCATCTGCAGCAGATGATGGTTACGCCATACCTGTATTTCCTCTTCATCCTCTGGTTGCCTTTCAAAATGCAGCGTGCCTGGGTAATGCTGCTCGGCTTTGCACTGGGTTTCACGCTCGACAGTTTCCGTCATCACCCCGGTTTCCATGCGGCAGCCTGTGTGTTGATCGCTTACGTAAGGCCTTTCCTTATCAATTTCATGATACCGCAGGAAGGCGCCGAAACCAACTATGAAGCGCCTTCGGTGAAAAGCATGGGTGGCCTGCTGCCTTACATGATCTTCGCCGGCACACTTTGCCTGCTGCACAATGCCTGGCTGTTTTTGCTGGAAGCATGGCAGTTTGGAAACGTATGGTACTTCCTGGTAAAAACCCTTCTTTCAACCGCAATAAGCCTGGTGCTGATCGTGATCACCGAATTGATATTTGTACGGAAGCAGAAGTTTAAAACGAATACTATTTAAGAGTTATGAGTTATAAGTTGTTTGTGCGACCTTTATAATTCATAATTTATCACTTATCACTTATCACTCAAAACTTATAACTTTCATCAGTGTCTGTCTTTAACCAATCAAGAAAAAATGTGATCATGCTGGTTTTTATCGGCATGTTTCTCGTCATCCTGTTGCAGCTGGCGCACCTGCAGCTTTTCTCTTCCGAATACAAGGACATTGCATTGGTGCAGGGTACATTCCGAAAAGTTATTTATCCCGACAGGGGGATCGTATACGATCGTCATCGCAACGCGATCCTGCAGAATACTACCATCTACGATCTGATGGTGACACCCAACAAACTCAAGGGCATCGATACTATGGCCATCTGCGGCATCCTCGGCATCGATACGGCACAGTTTCATAAAAAAATCGTAGAAGTGATCATCAAGAACGGCAGGGCCAGGCCTTCTGTTTTTGAAGCGTTGCTTACAGAAAATAAGATGGCAAGGCTCAATGAAAGCATGTACAAATTTGAGCCGGCGTTTTATTTACAGGAACGTTCCGTGAGAAGTTATCCTTATGATGCTGCCGCAAACGTACTCGGCTACACCGCGGAAGTGGATACCAATTTTTTGAAAAAACATAAGGATGAAGGATATGTTTCCGGCGATTATGCCGGTATGACGGGCATTGAGCGCACCTATGAAAAAGTGCTCATGGGCGAACGCGGGATCGAATACTGGAAACGTGATAACAAAAACAGGTTGACTGAAAAACTGGAAAAAGGGAAATTCGACACTTCTGCTGTTGCCGGGCAGAATGTGCATACTTCACTCGATATAGAATTGCAGGAGCTCGGCGAAAAACTGATGCAGAACAAACTTGGTGCGATTGTAGCGATCGATCCCAAAACCGGCGGTGTGCTGGCTATGGTTAGCGCCCCTACATATCAGCCCAAATATCTTACCGGTGCCGAAAGGCGAAAACACTTTTCTGAATTGTTCCTCAACCCTGCACTGCCATTGCTCAACCGTACGGTGAGTGCGACCTATTCTCCGGGTTCTACTTTTAAAACATTGCAGGCGCTCGTAGGTTTGCATGAAGGGGTAATTTCCACGCAGACAACCGTTTCCTGTGGTGGTGCATTTTACGGATGTGGGTCCGGAAGGCCGATGGGTTGCCTCGATCGCGGAACATTCAATATGCAAAGCGCCATCACAGTATCGGATAATACTTATTTCGCTACGGTCATGCAGCGTGTGATCAACAATCCGAAATATCCCAACATCGACAGCAGCCTTGCCAACTGGGACAGGTATATGTACGCATTCGGCCTTGGCCATAAACTGGGTGTGGATGTGCCTTCGGAAAAAAGAGGAAACATTCCCACCCCGGCATATTACGACAAATCATTCGGTAAAGGCAAATGGGGCTTTTGCAACTTCCGCTCGGTGAGTATCGGGCAGGGTGAAGTGGATGTGACGCCGATACAGGTGGCGAACGAAATGGCCTATATCGCCAACCGGGGCTGGTACATCACGCCGCATGTAGTGGATTCGATAGAAGGGGGCGATAAATTTGAAATACTCGAACAGTATCGCCAGCGCCACAGCGCCATCGATATCCCGGATAGTATTTTTGAAGTGGTGCACAATGGTATGCAGGGTGTGATAGAACGTGGAACGGGTGGCGGAGCAAGGGTTCCGGGCATTGTGGTTTGTGGTAAAACGGGTACGGTAGAGAACTATTACCGTGGTGTGAAACAACAAAACCACTCTTTCTTTTGTGCATTTGCCCCAAGAGATAATCCGCAGATCGCTATCATGTGTGTGGTGGAAAACAGCGGGCGTTTTGGCGGTACATATGCAGCACCGATCGTAGGGCTGATGATTGAAAAATACCTGAAAGATTCCATTACTGATAAAGCTAGGCTGGCGAGGATAGACCAGCTTTCGAACCTCAACCTGATGCCACCGAGGATCTTTGCGGAAATACGCCGCCAGGATTCCATGCGGCACTCGAAAGACTCTGCTTATCTTTTTGCAAAAGGATACATCAAAGTAGTGAAGGATACTACCGAAATTGAAGATGATGACGACGCGATCAATAAGATGATCAAAGAGAAAGAAACGACGAAAAAAGAAAAAGAGAAAAAAGACAGCAGCAACCAGGCAACCATCATAAAAAACGAAGCTGTGCTGCCGGATAATAAACGCAAACCTTCCAACGATTCACTGACAAAAAATAACCGCTAAGTTTTTATGTATCAAAAAAATCCTTCCATATCGAAAGGGGTAGACTGGCTGATGGTATGGTTATATGCGCTCATCGTGATCATAGGATTGGTATGCATATTTTCTGTGGAATACAAAAGCGGGGAGAGTGTGGTGCAGACTTTACTGGGGTTCAAAAAAAATTACAGCAAGCAGCTTTTTTATTTTGGAGCCTGCATTGTAATAGCAACATTTATTTTGCTCACGGACAGTAAACTGTTTACTGCCATGGCAAACCTTTCTTACCTGGTAGGAATTGTATTGATACTAGCCACATTTATTCCCGGTATCGGTAAAGAGATCAAAGGCTCACGAAGCTGGATCCCATTGGGTTTCATGAATCTGCAACCGGTAGAATTATGTAAAATATTTACTTCACTGGCATTGGCTAAATACCTGTCGATGCAGGAAACAGATTTTCAAAAACCCAGGTCGCAACTTATTGCGGCAGCCATTGCCTTCACCCCCGCAGTATTTTCCATCCTACAGGGTGAAACCGGGTTGGCATTGGTATATTTTTCTTTTCTTATCGCTATGTACCGCGAAGGCCTCCCTCCGGGATACCTGATCGCCGGCGTAGCCATGGCGGTATTGCTGGTAGTGTCTTTACTGTTTCATACCAAAACATTGCTGATCGCTTTTGCCGCATTGGCGGCGATATTCCTGTTTTTCAACAGAAGGCAGATACGCAGAAACAAACAATTGCTTTTCATTGTGCTAGGCGCATGGCTCGTGTGTTCGCTTTTTGTGGGAGTTGCGGTTCCTTTTGTTTTCAATAAAGTTTTTAAAAAATACCAGGCCGACAGGATATTCAGCATGGTAGGGGTGGAAAATCCTTTTACGGATAACAAAACCGGGTCACTTTCTCCCGAAGAAGAAAAGCTCAAACAAAAGAAAAGTGAGCAACAGGATTACAATGTAAAACAATCCAAGATCGCGATAGGCTCAGGCGGGCTTGCAGGTAAAGGCTTTTTGAAAGGCACGCAGACGCAGGGCGATTTCGTACCCGAGCAGCACACCGATTTTATCTTTACTTCCGTAGGGGAAAACTTCGGCTTCTGGGGATGTGCCGGTTTACTGATGCTCTACCTCATCATGTTGCTGCGCATTGTAAAGATCGCGGAGCGACAACGAAGTACCTTCAGCCGCGTTTATGCATACTCGGTAGCCGGGATCATATTCTTTCACGTGGCGGTGAATATTTGTGTCACCATCGGCCTTGCGCCGGTAATCGGTATCACATTACCTTTGATGAGTTATGGCGGTTCGTCGCTGATAACTTTCACCATATTATTATTCATCCTCATAAAACTGGATGCCGACAGGCAGATGGTCTTGAGATAGATGTTAGTTGTTAAATGTTAGTTGCCAGCCACTCTAATCTGGCTCCTTCTAACATCTACATCTAACAACTAACAACTGTTTCTTATGCAAATCATTCCCCTCAGCGAAGGCGCTTTCACCATAGACAAAACAAAAGTTTTTGTTCCTTTTGATAAAGACAAAGACGATCTCCAGGAACGTGCACTCGGCAGCCTGCTGGTAGAAGTACAGCCTTTTGCGATCGTTACAAAAAAAGATATACTGCTGATAGATGCCGGGCTTGGCTTTAGTAACCGCGATGGTGTGCTGCAGATCCATCAGAACCTGCTCGACAATGGCATTAACCCCATGGAGGTGACGAAAGTGCTGATGAGCCATCTGCACAAGGATCACTCCGGCGGCGTGAGCAAGGAAGACAAGATATTGGGCGCCAGTTTCCTGAGTTTTCCCAATGCTCAGTATTATGTAAATAAGGATGAATTTGACTACGCGATCGAAAAAGGCAGCCCGTCTTATACTCCCGAAGAATTCAGGATATTAGGTAATGCCGGCAACGTGGTATTCACTACCGGCGATGGAATGATCGATGATTATATACGTTACGAAGTATCCGGCGCACATAGCCCTTTTCACCAGGTTTTCTGGATAGAAGAAGATGGGCAGAAAGTATTTTTTGGCGGTGATGTTGCCCCGCAACTGCAACAGATGAAAAGCCGCTTCATTGCAAAATACGATTATGATGGAAAAAAATGTATGGAACTCAGGCAGGAGTGGTGGGAGAAAGGGCAGGCAGAACACTGGACATTCCTGTTTTATCACGATATAAAAACTCCCATGATTGCCCTGTAAAAAAGGAGGCCTGCCCTAAAAAGAGCTGGCCGTTGCTAACCTATGAAAAACACCTATCACAAAAATATATTAAAAAAATTGACATGCAAGCATAAATCTTATTTTTTTCTAAGGTATTATGTAATTGATTGATAAATGTTTAAGGAATAAACTTATAGGCACAAAAAATCCCTTTAGAAATAAAGGGATTTTTTTATCGTAATAAACTCATGTTATTCCTGCATCATCATCTTCTGCCTGAGATAGCCGTTTCCTTTACCTTGCTGGCGGCGCTTGCGCAACACTTCCAGCATTTTATCCCTGAAACCTGCGTCTATCTTGAAGAAATTATTGGTACGGTCAACGCCTAATACCTTGATGAACCTGTCCTGGTATTTCTTTTTGATGTTCAAAGCCTGCTGCTGCCTTTCGAGTTCGTTCTCATTCATATTGGCAGTTTTGATCTCTGCATCAAACTGGGAATGTACCGGCCAGAAGCTTTTGGCCTCATCTTCCGTCAGATTAAGTTCACGGGTGATGTAAGCGATATACAACGCCTGGGCCTTCTGACCTTTCTGGTTATTATTGCCCGGCTGGGCAAAAGCCATCGATATGCTGCTGATGAAAATGCTGATATATAGTATAAATTGTTTCATAACGGTATTAATTATTCAGGTTTACTTTTTTTAAAAAATTGTCCAGTGTATTGTCATCAATGATATATTCCTCAGCACTGGGCAGGTTGGTGTCATCCACCACAGTTGATGCTACCAGTGCGGCATCCACATTTTCGCCATTATCTGTGAGGTATTGCTCGATGTCTTTATCAGACAGAGAATTCAATTCCTTGTCAAAGGTCTTGTTTTTCAAAATTGTATTCGCTTCCGCCATCAGTTCAGCCTCGTAGCCGTTGACTTTCCCCTGTGATTTATTACCCGCAAGGTTGAAAATGCTTAGGCCGATCACCCCTGCTACCACTGCGGCGGCCATATACCTGATGATACGATTGTTTGCCTTCAGTTGCACCACTTTGGCTTGCGGAGCTATATTTTTGAGTGCTTCGCTGCTGATACCGTCAAAATATCCTTCCGGTACGGTGAAGACATTCCTTTTACCGATCGCGGCGATAGCCGGCGACAGGGAAGATATTTCTTCCACAACGGTCTCTTCGGCCTGTGATTTTATCTTATTTAAAATAGAGGAAGCCAATCCGTCGAAATAGCCTTCGGGAACCGACATCGCCGGTGTTGCAGCTTTGCTGAAAGAAAGGGGCTGGTCGGGTTGTAAAAGTTGTAAAACGTTCGCAGGCAATTCATTAAAATAGTTATCCGGCACGCTGAACACATTTGTATTCGGGATGGCGGCCAATGTAGGGCTGAGTGATAATAATTCCGCTGATATTTCTTTATTGCTGGTCATGCTGCGCTTGTAGACTGTTATATATGCTCAAAGTTTAATGATTTAGGATAAAATCTTCGATCTTTTTTACCGCGTGGTGATAGCTGGCCTTTAATGCCCCTTCGCTGGTTTCGAGCACACGGCTCATCTCTTCGTAAGGCATTTCGTCAAAATAACGGAGATTGAACACGATCTTCTGCTTTTCCGGAAGCCGCTGAATGGCCATCTGTAGTTTCCATTCGAGTTTTTTACCATCAAAATGTTTATCCGCTACCAGTTTATTACTCATATAACTATCATCGTCGCTGATAGAGATAGCGGAACGTTTTTTCTGCTGTTCCAGGAAAGTAAGGCTTTCATTCGTGGCAATCCTGTACATCCAGGTATATAACTGGCTGTCTTCCCGGAAATTATCGAGATTCTTCCACACTTTGATAAACATATTCTGCAGCACATCATTGGCGTCCTCATGGTCTACTACCATACGACGGATATGCCAATATAATTTTTCCTGGTATTTTTTTATGATAGCCGTATAGGCCCGTTCCTTGGTTGCTTCATTTTTAAATTCGAGCAACAATTCTTTATCATCCTGATAGTCGGCCATAATAATGTTGAAATATGCAAATATAATCAATGGATAATGGTATAATGGATAATTGATAATTCTTCCTGTCTGAAAATATTTCAAAAATCGGAAAACGGTGTAAGCTAAAAGTATTATCCATTTTACCGCTATCAATTATCCATTCATTATTATCTCCCAAAATCATCCCCGTATTCTTCCGCATATTTTTCATAACGTTTGATAAGGGCGATATTCTTTTTTTCTATATCAGTCAGTTCATTTTTAATGTCGATGGTATTAGGTACATACCAGTCTTTATTTTCAAATTCTTCGCGGAGCGCTTTTTTCCGGAAGCAAAAACCATGACGGGCAAATATCTCGTTGCGCATCATCTCCAGTTCAGGTTTCATCAGGTTTTCAACGTCTTCTTCTTTCAGCAATCTTTTGGAAGCCTGTGGATATTGTCCTACGTCCTGCAGGTAACTGAATGCTTTTCTTTGCAGGCTGTATTCTTTTTCTTTGAGTGTGGCTGTAGGTTTGTTGGGCTTCCATGAACCTTTTACCACATCGGGTTGTGTGGCGTCGATCGTGAAATCAAACGCGCCATCGTATTGATCATCGCCGGGCTCTTTGGCCACGATATTATATTTTCCGTTCAGCTCTTTTACCGTTCCTTTAAAAGGGCGGTCGTTGCCGCCCACCACAGTGCGTCCTTCTATGCTGTCGGCAGTAGCTTTGATGATGAGCAATGTGATCTTGTTATCACCAAAAGAACCCACATATGAGCCCAGCAGGTTAATAGCAGCCACCACCGGATTTGCAGCAACTGTATCTTTATTTGTATTTTTATCGCCGTCAGGGGTTTTGCTGCTGTTGTTGCAGCTGAAAAGAGCCGCCAGCAAAGTGCAGGCGAGAAAATATTTTTTCATAAAGTGTTGTTTCATGTAAAATACAAATTTTTGACAGCAACTAAAAAAAACATCGTTAACATTTTCTTATTATCTGCGCTGGCATTTTTCTCTTTCCTGATGCTGCGGATCATGGTGTTGTATATACCTGTGCAGACGGATGTGGCTTTTCTGCAACTGAAACAGCCATACATTCACATCACCGAATGGAGGATAGCTTTCTTCATTCATGTGTTCAGCAGCATACTCGCATTGCTGGCCGGGTTTACACAATTTTCTAAAGACTTTCTCAAAAAATATCCGAAGCTGCACCGGAAACTCGGTTATGTATATGTCGTTAATATCCTCATGGTGACGGGGCCGGCGGGTTTGCTGATGAGTTTTTATGCCAACGGGGGGATCACTTCCAGGATTGGTTTTGTATTGTTATCTGTGCTCTGGATCAGCACTACCGCGATTGCTTTGTATAAGGCGGTAAAAAAACAATTCACTGCTCATCGCATTTTCATGATACGCAGTTTTGCACTCACGCTTTCTGCCATTACGTTGCGGATATGGAAAGTTGTATTGGCGAATTATACGGATATTCCGCCGATGGATCGTTACCGGATGATCGCGTGGTTGGGGTGGACCTTGAATTTATTGGTGGCGGAATGGATTATCTGGAGAACTATTACACGAATTAATGCGGATTATACGAATCAGCGGAGATGACTACTGCTATAAGGATAAGGAATTCGTGTAATAAATTCAGGTGAAATGTTTTGCCAGCAGCGCGATCTGCCCCAAATGATAGGCATCGTGTTGTATGATCCCGTGAATATGTTCGTAATGAGTATAATGATTGGCCGGGTAATGATTTTGGAGATCGTCGTCTTCCATTTTTTGTAAAAAATCTTCCCATTGCTGTTGTGTTTCTTCCAATATTTTCAACGTTTCTTGCCAGGCTTTTGCGGAATTGTCTTCTACCGGTAAAAAATAATTGTGATCCGGTGATGGGATAACGGTGCCGTGTACCCGCTGCAGTACAGTTTTGCGCCAGTTGATAAGATGGTTGGTAATTTCCCAGATAGAATTCATGCCTGGAGCGGCTCTTTTAGCAGCTTGTTCGGAAGTGATATTTTCAAGGGTTCCCAGCAAGGTGATAGCGAGCCATGGATCGCCGTTGTAAAGGTTTTTAAACAGGGCTTTGATGCGTGTAGTTTCTTTCATAGACGGCTGCATTATTTCCTGTAAAAATAAAAAACCATCCTTCAACGGGATGGTTTTTGTATGAGTTATTGATAAATTTATTTTTTTCTGGCCAGCACCTTATCAGCCGCTGCTACGATATTATCCGTATCCAGTCCGTATTTCACCAGCAGGTCAGTAGGTTTGCCGCTTTCACCGAATGTATCGTTGGTGCCCACGTATTCGATCGGAACAGGGAAATGTGTTGCTGCCACTTGTGCAATGCTATCGCCCAATCCGCCGATGATATTATGTTCTTCGCAGGTAACGGCGCATCCTGTTTTTTCGATAGACGCCCTTACTGCTTCCACATCCAGTGGTTTGATGGTATGTATGTTGATGAGGTCTACGCTTATTCCTTTAGCTTCCAGTATTCTTGCTGCTTCTACGGCTTTCCATACAAGATGGCCGCAGGCGAAAATGGAAATATCTTTTCCTTCGTTCAGTTGCTGTGCTTTACCGATCACAAAATCTTCTTCTTTGGTGAAGATTGGCCATACCGGGCGCCCGAAACGCAGGTAAACAGGCCCTTCGTATTTAGCAATGGCTTTGGTAGCGGCTTTTGTCTGGTTGTAATCCGCAGGTACGATCACGGTCATGCCCGGTAACATTTTCATCAGGCCGATATCTTCCAGGATCTGGTGTGTAGCGCCATCTTCACCGAGTGTAAGCCCGGCGTGGGAAGCGCATATTTTTACGTTTTTATTGCTGTAAGCAACACTCTGGCGTATCTGGTCGTATACACGGCCGGTGCTGAAGTTGGCGAACGTTGTAGTGTAGGGGATCTTACCGCCGATGGTAAGGCCTGCGCCGATGCCGATCATATTGGCTTCCGCGATACCGCACTGTATAAACCTTTCGGGAAATTCTTTGATGAATCCCTGCAGCTTGAGTGAGCCGGCAAGATCAGCCGTGAGGGCTACTATATTTTCATTTTCACGGGCGGCTTCCAGGATGCCATCACCAAACCCGCTACGGGTATCTTTATTTCCGGTTACTTCTATTTTATCCAGCATGCGTATGAATTTTTATGTATCGCAAGGTACTAATGAATTACGAATTAATAATTACGAATTACGAATGAGATTTCCGGTTTGGAAGAATTGGTAATTCGTAATTATTAATTCGTAATTGAATTCTGTTTCTTTTCCCAATCCCAGGCGGTCTGCATCATTGCTTCCAGGTCGTATTGCGGATCCCAGTGTAGTAATGTTTTGGCTTTATCGTTGTTGGCGTAAATGGCTATCACATCGCCCGGGCGCCTGTCGGCCAGCACATAGTTCAATGCCTGGCCGCTTACTTTTTCAAACATCCTGATCACTTCCAGCACGGTATACCCATTGCCGGTACCGAGGTTGAATACGTCACAGCTTGTTTCATTCCTTCCTTCGATCAGGTAATCCAGCGCCAGCGTATGCGCATGCGCAATGTCGGATACATGGATATAATCCCTCAGGCAACTGCCGTCTTTTGTAGGGTAATCCGTGCCGTATACCTGCATCTGGGGCAGTTTGCCGATGGCGGTCTGTGTGATACCAGGAACCAGGTTGGCCGGCCTTCCCAATGGAATTTCGCCGATAAACCCGCTCGGGTGGGCCCCTACAGGATTGAAATACCGCAACAGGATGGCATTCATATCAGGATAACTGTTGATCGTTTGTTTTACGATATCTTCTCCCATCTGCTTGGTACTGCCATACGGCGATTCGGCCGGCTTGAACGCGGTATTTTCCGTTACCGGGATCTCGTCGGGATTACCATACACCGTACAGGATGAAGAGAACACGACATGCGGCACATGAAATTCTTCGGCGCAGCGTAATATGTTGATGAGTGAGTTGAGATTATTATCAAAATACATCAGCGGGTTTTCCACCGATTCGCCTACTGCTTTGTAGGCGGCAAAATGTATGATGCCGGTAATGTCTTCATTTTCCTGGAAGATGGCGAATGTGTCATCGAAATTGCAAAGATCAACCGTATAATTTTTTACTTTTTTACCAATGATCTTTTCAACGCCGTTTAATATATTGATGCTGCTGCGGCTGTTATTATCTACCGAAATCACTTCATATCCATTTTGAACCAGATCAACGATCGTATGCGATCCGATGTAGCCGCAACCACCTGTAACCAATATTTTTTTCATCAAGTGTAAGAGTTTTGCTAAAAATACGGAAAAAAGGTGTAGAGATCAGAGATTAGCGTTTGCGTGGAGTTTAGAGTTCAGGGGTTTAGAGGTTTAGGAGTTTAGAGTGTGATGACGTCTTACTAAACTTCTAACCCTCTAAACTATTTCAGGAAATAATGTACGATGTAATAAATGATCGTAGCGAATATGGCACTGATAGGAATGGTGATGATCCAGGCCCATAGCAGGTTTACCGTAACGCCCCAGCGTACTGCCGAAAGCCTTTTGGTAGCGCCCACACCAATGATAGAGCCGGTGATCGTGTGAGTGGTACTTACCGGTATCTTCAACATTTCGGTGATGAACAAAGTGAGCGCACCTGCAGATTCCGCGGCAACACCCTCAAACGGTGTCACTTTGGTGATCCTGGTTCCCATCGTTTTGATGATCTTCCAACCACCACTCATCGTGCCAAGTGCTATCGCCGTATAACAGGCCAGCGGAACCCAGTTAGGCATTTCGCTGAATTTCTCGATCTTGCCACTGCTGATCAACGCCACAGTGATGATACCCATTACCTTCTGCGCATCGTTACCACCATGGCCGATACTGAATGCCGCGGATGAAACCAGCTGCATTTTTTTGAACCATCTTTCAGATTGTGCGTAATTGAGGTTGCTGAGGAACAACGAGAAAATACTGAGCGAAATGATGATGAACCCGATCAGCACCCATTTGAAATTGTGCGAATGGAACAATACTTTCAGGATATAACTTTCGTAATGGGTTTTTAGTTTGGAAGGATCCGTTTCAATCACATTGCAAAGCAGAATGATCGTACCGGCAATGATGGCCAGCGCAACGATCTTTGGCAGGATGCCCTTGCGGAATGAATTGAGGAACCACATCGAAATGATGAAAGCCACTACCATACCAAGTATCGGCGCTACTACGATGAAGCCGATGATCTTTAGCATGATAGGTGTATTGATCACGCTGAAGCTACCCGCCGAAGCTACCGCGGCACCCGTGAAACCACCGATCAATGTATGTGAGGAACTCGATGGTATTCCGTACCACCAGGTGATCAGGTTCCAGATGATGGCGGCGATGAGACCGGAAAGGATCACTTCGAGCCCGATGGAACCGTTCACTGTTTTGGCGATCGTTTCGCCCACACCATGATCCTTGAAAATGAAGTAAGCCACAAAGTTGAAAAGTGCCGCCCATACCACCGCCTGGAATGGCGTGAGCACTTTGGTAGACACGATCGTTGCGATAGCATTGGCCGCGTCGTGAAACCCGTTGATATAATCAAATATAAGCGCCAGTACGATGATGGCAATGAGCAGTATTGGTAAATCTGGCATTGAGTTTTATTTTAGTGCTTATTGTCGTTAAGACAATAATGCTGCATTCAATTCTTAATTCTTAATTCTCAATTCTTAATTGATTAAGAGTATTTTACAATGATCGATTCGATCACGTTGGCCGCATCTTCACATTTATCGGTTACGATCTCCATTACCTGGTAGATCTCCCTTTTCTTGATCACTTCTTTCGCATCCGGTTCTGTAGCGAACAGCCTTTCGATGCTCATGTCAAAAATATCGTCGCCCTGGTTTTCAATGCTGTTGATGGCTACCAGCGCATCGGTGATCTGGCGCATATTCTTCATATTACGCAGTTCCGTTACTGCTTTATGCACCTGCACACAACCCAATGCTATCAGGTCGCCCATTTTCTGGATACCGATATCATCAGGGTTTACCCTGTAAAAATTGATCTTTTTGGCTGATGCATATATATAGTCAGCGATGTCATCCAGCGAGGAAGCGAGGTAGTGAATATCTTCCCTGTCGAAAGGGGTGATGAAGTTTTTTCCTAATTCAGTGAAGATCTGGTGGGTGAAATCGTCATTCACATGTTCCATATCTTCAATTTCTTTGATCAGTCTTCCACGTTTGTCAAAATCCGGTTCCCGTACAACTTCCCGGAGTTTGTCGCCCATTTTTACGAGCTCTTCCGCCACATTTTCAAATAGTTGGTAAAAAACCCTGTCTTTCGGTAAAAAAAATTTGAGTATTGCATTCACTCCCATGGTAATTATATTTGGTGCAAAAATAAATTTATCCTTTTGTTAAGGTACATCCTTTTAATTGGTAATGATTTCTTAACATAGTGGTAATATTAAATTATTACAAGCCTGATCCATAGTTAATATGCAACTGCTAAAACAAAAACTGCTGATAATTGCGCTGATGCTTACGGGTTTATGTACCAGGGCCCAGTTCCTGATGGATATGGTGGATACCACATCCGAAACGGGGAAAGGCTTGCTGAGCATTTACAAAAAATACGACCACCTGCGTTTTAGCGGGTATATCCAGCCAGAATTCCAGGTGGCAGGCTCCAAAGGGATAAAAACTTTTGAAGGCCCCAATTTTGGCGAACGGGTAAGTAACCGTTTTCTTTTGAGGCGAAGCCGTATACGAATAGATTATGCGCATTTCAACGAGGAGCACGCGGCAGGTGTACAGTTCGTATTTCAGTTTGATGCCAACGAACGCGGCTTTACAGTAAGAGATGTATGGGGCAGGATCTTTGAAAATAAACTCAAGCTCTTCGCATTTACCACGGGTATGTTTGCCAGGCCTTTCGGCTACGAGACCAACCTCAGCAGCAGCGACAGGGAAAGCCCGGAGCGTGGCCGCATGAACCAGACACTCATGAAAAGCGAACGTGATCTTGGGGCGATGGTAAGTTTTGAAGCCAGAAAAGAGATACACCCTTTTAAAAATCTGAAAATAGACGTGGGATTGTTCAACGGGCAGGGGATTGCTTCCACGGGAGAGTTTGATAACAACAAGGATCTTATTACAAGAGTTTCTTTGAAACCCACCAAACTCGATAAGGAAATCACGCTTTCGGCAGGGGCTTCCATGTTGTACGGCGGCCTGGAGAATAATACAAAATATTACTTTACTACTGTGAATGTTGCTGGCGGTAAGCAGGTGCATGTAGATTCATCGGCGAGCAACCTTGGCCAGGTGGAGCCGAGGAGATATTACGGGGCCGATGCGCAATTAAAAATAAAGACAAAAGCAGGGGTCACAGAATTTCGGGGTGAAGTGATCACCGGTAAACAAACAGCCAACGCCAACAGCAGCGAAACGCCGGTAGATCTGCTTACAGGAACAAGTGGTTTTTACACCAGGAATTTCCGGGGCGCTTATTTTTATTTGCTCCGCAACATTTTTTCTTCCAGGCACCAGCTCATCCTCAAATACGATTTCTACGATCCTAATACCAAAGTAAGCAAAACAGAGATCAGTTCCGCCGCCGGATTCACCACTGCGGATATAAAGTACAATACATTGGGTTTGGGCTATATCAATTATATAACACCTAATGTGAAACTAGTTTTGTATTACGCAAAAGTTACCAACGAATCCACCAGCCTGTCGGGATACACGAAAGACGTGAAGGATGATGTATTCACGTGCCGGCTGCAGTTCAGGTTCTAGAAATGTATGATGTATGCTCTATGATGTATGATTTCATTCGAACCGGAAGTCATTCATATACTTAAACGTCTTCCATCCTGAAGAGATCATACGTCATACATCTCATATCATACATGCCTTAACATTCCCTTAATACAGCGTTAACCTTTGCATAACATTCTGTTCATTTTGCCGTAACATACTTTGGCTCTCTTTGCATTCAAATAAACGACGGCAATGAGACTATTAATACTGTTGACAGCTTTTCTCTCCATGGGCTTCGCTTCTTTCGCCCAGAAAGCTAAGATTGAAGGTAAAGTTACCGATGCAAAAACAGGACAGCCGCTTACCGGTGTTTCAGTGATCAATAAAGCAAATAATTTTGGTACTTCTACAGATGTGGAAGGCCGCTATTCATTGAATATCGATGGCGCTGCAAAAGTATCACTGGTATTTACATACAATGGCGTTACACAGCAGGTAGACGATATTGAGATAAAAGATGGCAAAGTAACTGTGCAGGATCTTTCGCTCACGCAACGTGAAAAAAGCGAAGAAGCTGTAGTAGTAAGGGCTGCCAGCACTGCAAGAAAGGAAACAGCCGCATCGCTGATCACTTTTCAAAAGAATACGAATACGGTCGCTTCTGTAATTTCGGCCGAAAGCATCCGCCGCTCACCGGATAAAAATACCGGCGATGTGCTGAAACGTACACCCGGCGCCAGTGTGATCGATGGTAAGTTCCTTGTTATCCGCGGCCTTGCCGATCGTTACAACCAGGCGATGATCAATGGTATATTATTGACAAGTACTGAACCTGATCGTAAAACTTTCTCTTTCGATATCATTCCTGCACCGATGATCGACAATATCATCATCAATAAAGCATTTGTACCGGAACTGCCGGGAGAGTGGGCTGGTGGCCTGATCCAGGTAAATACAAAAGATATTCCTGCTAAAAACTTTTTGAATGTGCAGATCGGTTCCGGTTTCAACACACAAACCATTGGAAAAGATTTTTACAAAACAACTGGCGGTAAAACCGATTGGCTGGGCATCGATGATGGTACCCGTGCATTACCTTCCAACTATATCAACAAGTCCACGTTCAACCTTTCTACTCCGGCCGAACGCATCGAAGTAGGAAAAGCATTGAATAATAACTGGGCTGCAACAGCACACAATGTTTCCCCGAATCTTTCTTTCCAGATCAATGGTGGTTTTACCGGCACGATCTTCGGAAAAAAAGCAGGCGGTATCCTCGGCATCAACTATAGCAAAAGCAACCGCTACAGCGATATCATGAACCGGTACCAGTCTTTGGAAGATGGTGTTTTCGGGCAGCAGTTCAGCTACGATGATGACCGTTACACGCAGGAAGTTACGTTAGGTGGTTTGGCAAGTTTGTCGGTGCAATTGAATCCTAAAAACAAGATCGGCATCAAGGCCATCGTGAACGTGAACACGAATAATTATGTGATCCGTCGTGATGGATATAACAGGAATACAGGAGATGATGTGAAAGGCGGAGAGATCGCTTTCAAGGAAAATACTTTCTTCACTACACAGCTTACAGGTGAGCACAGCATCACCACACCATTGAAATTTAAATGGTACGGCTCTTTCAACATCCTCGACGGATATAGCCCTGATCAGAAAAGGTTTCAGTACACCAGGACGACCGGTACACAAAATCCATTCCTCTTCCTGGTAGGTAACTCACTGGCGCAGGAAAGCGGAAGCAGGATCTTCCAGACATTGAGCGATTACATCTACACTGGCGGGGGTGACCTTGCCTACACATTGGATCTGTTTGGACAAAAACAAACGATCAAAGGCGGTTATATGTTACAGGTGAAAGACCGCCTGTTCGATGCGCAACTTTTCGCCAATTATCTTCCAAAAGATAACGCGACTTTGAGGGCTTTGCCGATCGACCAGATATTTGCTCCGCAAAATTTTGGTGATGGTTCTGAAAACAGCAACCTGTTTGCTTTCAACTCTATCAACAACAGGAACTTCAGATATCTTGCCAACACCATACTCAATGCAGGTTTCATTCAATTCGATAACCAGTTTTCCAACAAGCTCAGGGTTGTATGGGGATTGAGGGTAGAAAATTTTGACCAGTTGCTTGGTTCTGTGAAGCAATGGGACAGCCGCCACAAACATACCGAACAAACCGATTATCTGCCGGGTGTGAATTTCACTTATAAAATAAACACCAAAACGAATATCCGTTTGTCGGGTTCACAAACTGTTATCCGTCCGGAGCAACGTGAACTGGCTGATCTCACTTTGTATGATTTCGAACTGAACTCAGCAGTACAGGGTAACCCGAACCTGATCCGCACGAAAGTGACCAATGTGGACCTTCGTTATGAAATTTATCCACGCTCAGGCGAAACGATCTCAGCAGGTGTATTCTACAAGAATTTCAAAAACCCGATCGAGCAGCAATTGCAGCAGGGTGGTGCGATCTTCACTTACCACAACTCACCGACTGCGACTACTTATGGTGCAGAGATCGAATTGCGTAAGCGCCTGGATATGGTTCCTGCCTTCAAAAACTTTACGGTACAGGCCAATGCGGCTTATATCCATAGCGAGATCGACGATGCTGTAAGGAACCTGAAAAGGCCATTACAAGGTCAATCGCCTTATCTCGTAAATCTTGGCCTGATGTACGATCTCGAAAAATCAGGATTGAATGCAACGGTTTTGTTCAACCAGATAGGAAAACGTATTTACCTCGTGGGTGATATTCCTGCGGGCAGCGGAAGCGGTGCACCGGATATCTGGGAACACCCAAGGCCGGTACTTGATTTCCAGCTGGGCAAAAAATTATTGGAAAAGAAAGCTGAGATCAGGTTGAATGTTTCAGACATCCTGAACCGCACACAATATTTCTACCAGAACAATGATGGCGATACAGACCTGAACAAAACAACAGATGCCTATCGTTTCACCAGGAGATTTGGTACAACATTCAGTGTAACATTCAACTATTCATTATAACATCATCAACTTATAAAAAAACAAAGGGTAATATGAAAAAGTATATTTTTTACGTAGCTGCGATAACTTCAATAAGCATTACAGCTTGTCGCAAAATCGAAACTGACGGGGAGCCGATCATAATCGAAGTTCCGGGTGGCGGTGGTGGTGGTACCGTAGGTAAAACAGTTACCTTGTCTGGCCACATCTCAAAAGATACCACGTTGCTGGCAATCGACAACAACTTTCTCTCCGGATTGGTTTATGTAGATAAAGGTGTTACGCTTACCGTTCAGGAAGGGGCTACCGTAAAAGGCGCTTACGCAGGTACAAATACTGCCGCGTTGATCGTTAACCGTGGAGCTTACCTGGTTGCAAAAGGTACCCAGGAAAAACCGATCATCTTCACGTCGGCTTCACCAACACCAACTTCGGGTGACTGGGGTGGTATCGAACTGCTGGGTAAAGCAAGCATCAACTCCAGCAATGGCGGTGCTCCCGGCCTCTACATTCCGGAAGGAGGTTTCTCTGTAAACAATGCAGCTAAAGACGGTTATGCAGGTTCAGGCGATGCACTGGTACCAACACCGGTAAATGACGATAGCTCAGGTGTACTGCAATATGTACGTATCGAGTATGCAGGGTATGCATTCCTGCCAAACCAGGAGATCAACGCTTTGACGATGGCTTGTGTTGGTAGCAAAACAGTGATCGATCATATCCAGGTTTCTTATGCAAAAGACGATGCTTACGAGTGGTTTGGTGGTACAGTAAACTGTAAATACCTGATCGCTTATAAAACACAGGATGACGATTTTGATACCGATAACGGTTTCAGCGGAAGCGTTCAGTTTGGCCTGATCGTACGCGATTCAGCTATCGCCGACGTTTCTAAGTCAGAAGCATTCGAAAGCGATAACGATGGTACAGGTAGTTCATTGACGCCGCAAACAAAAGCTGTGTTCTGTAATGTAACTGCTTTTGGTCCGCAGGCTACTCCAAACAATATCGGTAACAGCAACTATCTTGGTTCAGCTGTTCAGATCAGGAGGAACTCTTCACTGTCTATTTTCAATTCAGCTTTTGTAGGTTGGTCAAATGGTATCCTGATCGACGCAGGCCTGGGAACCCCGACAGATAACAATATCACTGCAGGTACGCTTCAGTTGAGCGGTGTATTGTTGATCAGCTGCAAAACTCCGGTAGCTTACACTGCAAGCAATGCATCCCCTACAGGCGCAACAACTGCTTCGATGACCACCTGGTTTACAGCAAATACAAAAAACAAAGTGATCACACAAAGTGCTGAACAGAATACTTACACCAGGCCTTTCGATTACGGAAACCCTGATTTCGCTCCATTCGGTAATTCAGCGGTAGTAATCCCTTCTGCAAGCAATACCTACTTTGATGATCCGATCATCGTAGCCCGTCCTTTCATCAGGAAAGTAGATTTCATCGGTGGTATTGCTCCATCTGGTGCAGATGCTAACTGGTTCAAAGGTTGGACAAAATTCAGCTTCTAAAATTATATCCTGATAAACAAAAAGGCAGCTCCACAAAGCTGCTTTTTTATTTACCATTCCTTAATACTGTGTATACTATTTCTTTATACGGGCAGGGTAATTTTACATCGTAGCAATTCTCATGCATCAATAAGTTTAATTGTGTAGCCGCTTCTAGTCCTGGAAGCGGCTTTAATCATTGATTAAAAGGATTTAAAAAAGGATTGAACGGATTACTTCGTAAGAATTTGAACTTAATACCTGTTTGTAATTTGTTTAAACTGCATTTCGGTTTTGCGTAGCAAAACAATCAGCGAAATCTTTACATCCTTTTAAAATCAGCATTTTTGCATTAACCCCATTTTACAATTACTTGATTATTTCTTAATACATCATTTCGCTCCACACAAACTTTTTAATGCATTTTACAGCAGCAAAAAGTGGTTCAACTTTTCCTTAAGCAAATAGCAATTTTAATCATGCTAAGCCGGCCTTATTCTTAAGGGCGGCTTTTTATTTAATAAGGAATAAGAAATAAGGAAGTAGGGTTCTTACTACTTTAAAGCTTGAAAATAAATAAGGAAGATGAAATAAGAAATAAGAAATAAGGAAGTAGGGTTCATACTACTTTAAAGCCTGGAAATAAAAAGTGGAGCTCAGGTTTTGTGAAGCTCCACTTTCTTATTTTTTATTAAAACTTTCTTATTCCTTATTTACATAGAGTATTCGTCTACAAAATCCAGTTCCCGCAAAAGCGAACTGGTGATCTCGAGGCTGTTGGGCTCTTTGCCTGCCAGCTCTTCTTTGGCCAGTGTTGCAGACTGAAGTACCATGTTCAGCGCAGCCAGGGTATTGTCTGCGTAAGGGATGTGTATCTTATGCTTGCTGCTGAGCCATTCCGACAGTTTTTTCTGTTTCGATGAAGCTATTTTTTTCAGCACCGGTACACCGAGTTCCTTCAATGCTTCGGCATTGCACAATTGTTCGTACTGGCCTTTTACCGGCACTACCAGCAATTTTTTATTCATGAAGATGGCTTCGGCAGGTGTTTCAAAACCTGCTGCGCAAAGGATGCCTTCGCAGGTGCTGATGCTGCTTACGAAATCATAATTATTTACCGGCCTGATCCAGCAATTGCCTGCGGCATAATTTTTTTCTGCCTTACGGCTGAAAATATGCCACTGGATATTTTTATGTTCCGATAATACTTTGATCAGTTTTTTATCGCTGTATGTAGGAAGATAGACAGTGTAATGGCCAAGGTTTCTTGTATATGCATTCCTGATCTCCGTTCTGATTACCGGGGTAAACACCGAGTTGGAATACGCTTTGAAATGAAATCCTGCGCCGATGTTGCATGGTGAATAATACCGTAGCACCAGCCAGGCCAGCGGATCGTATTTTATTGGCTTGGGAGTAGATTTATCTACCACGGCAAACTGGTGGCTCAACGCCACACATGGAACATTGCTGTGCTTGCAGGCCCATGCACTGAGTGGTTCAAAATCGTTGATCACAAGATCGTATTCTTCTACCGGCACCGAGCGGATTTCTTCCAGGAATTTTTTGGAACGAAATTGCTTCAACGTTTTCAGCAGGTCGATACTGCCATTTTTTTCCATGACAAGCCCCATTCCTTTGCGGCGGTATTTAACGAAATGATTGAGGCCTACATCCGCCTGTGTGCCACTAAGCAGGATATCCACGCTGCACAGGCGCTCCAGTATCGGTATGATCTCATTGGCTCTGCTGATATGGCTGTTGCCATTAGCCTGTAAGGCATATAAAACTTTCATATACAAAAATTCACATTCGGAATTGAATTGAAAGTGAAGAAATGATTATGAAATCGTGAAGAATTGCGAATTACGAATTGCGAATTGCGAATTACGAATTACGAATTACGAATTACGAATTACGAATTACGAATTACGAATTACGAATTACGAATTACGAATTACGAATTACGAATTACGAATTACGAATTACGAATTACGAATTACGAATTACGAATTACGAATTACGAATTAATTTTAAGCGGCGCAAGATATTAAAAAGTCAATTACAACCTGCAAACCGAATGAACCCATTCGTAATTCGTAATTGATCATTCGTAATTGCTTATAGCTTGATCGTTTGCTTTTTCGCCGCAAGTGTAAACCCAAACGTACTCCCCACATCAGCGGCGCAAGATATTAAAAAGTCAATTACAAC
>NZ_RJUB01000011.1 GCF_024343615.1 Ferruginibacter sp. HRS2-29
AGACGGGAAGAAAGCAAAAGCCCCCAAAATATTTGGAGGCTCATATAATTTTCTTCCCGTCTTCCCGGCAAAAATCATTTTAGTTTCTTCTGCAGGTCCTGGTTCATTTTTACATATGCATCATTCTTTGCGGCAGCAGCAAGTTCCAGCGATTTTTGTGAGCTGGCCAATGCACCGGCTTTGTCGCCCATTTCCTGCTGGATCTTTGCTTTGTACAGAAATATCCAGAAAGCTTTTCCATTTTCTTCGGTTGCTTTTGTAGCATATTCCAATGCTTTCGGCAGGTTCTTTTCGTACTCGTTGTAATACTGTGCGGCTTCCCAGTACGGTTTTTTCTCCGACTGCAATCCTGCTTCGATCTGTGCTTTTACTTTGGACCTGAAGCTGGCCGTTACCGGTATGGTAACCGATGTTTTGTCCCACATGAGCGTGATGCCACAGCTTTCAGGTTTTACATTATCAAATTGAATGGTAAAAGTTTCTACCCGGTTTTTCAATTTTGAAGGCACTACTTTAAAACGCAGCACATCGTCCGTTTCTTTATATCCTTCCAGGCCGCCGTTGTTAAATCCTTTGTTGATGATGATCTCCCAGGTGTCGATGTTGGGGATGGTGTAGATGGCATAAGAACCTGTATCGAGTTTTTTGCCTGCCAGTTCTACGGGTTCTGTCAGCGTGATTTTGGTTGCCTTGTTGGCACCGGTGCGCCACATTTTACCAAATGCTTCCAGTCCGCCAAAGATGGTACGGCCTTTCACACCAGGCCTCGAATATACGATCTCAATGGAGCCGATGCCGAAATCCTGTTTGATGGTTTGTGTAGGCGATGGCGCCGGAAATTTGACCTGGGCATTCGCGAAGGCAAATGAGGCAAGAAGGGCGAGGGATGTAAATAATTTTTTCATTTTTGTTGTTGAGAGTTTAGTTTATGAAAGAGATTAGAGGTTTAGAGGTTTAGAAGTTTAGAAGTTCGCAATTTCAAAACTTCAATTAATTATTGCAACCCACATATTTTCACCATTCACCATTCACCATTCACTATTCACTATTCACTATTCACTATTCACTATTCACTATTCACTATTCACTATTCACTATTGAAAATATACTTTTACCGTTTGATAGATCAGCCGGTTGTTCATCAGCTGGGATTGGAGGCTGTGTTGTTTTTCCGAGTAGCCCTGGAGCCCGAATAACCCTGCGGCATTTCCTTTATTGATAGCAATTTCGAGATACCCGGCAGAATTGAACAGCGCCAGTTTTTCCCCTTCGGCCACATCGGCGTAGGTTTCGCTTATCTTATCGATCTCTTCATCGCGTTTAAAAATAAGGTTGAAGCTCCTGCCCTTTCGTTGTTCTTCAAATTCTTCCTTGCTGATATTTACGATCACGTTTTCAAAATTATCGATGAAGATGATCTGTCCTTCTATCCAGTTATTGCCGAGCAACGGCCTCAGCGGGTTCTTCACATGGATCGATACCGAAGCATCTCCGATCTCTTCCAGCTTTTTTCCTTTGATCAGTTCATTGAATGCCTGCGCAAAAACGTTCACACAATACAAGGTATTTTTCTGCTGCGATTTTTCGAGGTGCAGCGCCACTACTTTCTGGGGCACTTCTTCCAGTATCATGGTGAGCAGGCCATTGTCGGCACAGCCGATGAAATGCCCGTCATGCTCGGCCAGTAGCAGGTGCTCGGGTTTTTCATCAAAAAGATTGATGAGCACCAGGTGAAAAGTACCTTTTGGGAAATTGCGGATGGCATTCCGGCATACATACGCCGCCTGCGGGTAATTGAAAGGCGAAAGCAGGTGGGTGATATCGATGATGTTGAAACTATTATTGGCTTGCAGCAGTTGCCCCTTAATAGCGCCCGGCATGAAATCCTGGATACCTATGTCGCTGGTAAGAGTGAGTAACGGCATGCGTGTTTTTTAAATGAAATAATGAGTGAAGACGAGCGGCATCATTTTACCAGCTTGCCGTTTTTGAAGAAAAAGCTTTTGGTGAGTTTGTCTGTCCATGCAGGAAAAAATTTGTTCATAAAAACCGTTTGTTTTCCTTTGAAGGTGAGCACCAATGTCCTTTTTCTTTTTTCGATCGCCTTAAGTATATGTATAGCGCATTCTTCGGCGCTCATCAGCGACGATTCGTTGAGCGGGCTTTCGCCCTGTGCTTCCGATTTCCCGTTGAGCGCCGCGTTGCGGATATTGCTTTTTGTAAAACCCGGGCACACCCACATCACGTTCACCCCCTCATCTATCATTTCGGTGCGGATGGCTTCGAGCCAGCCGTTGAGTGCAAATTTGCTGGCGCTGTACCCGCTGCGCCCCGGCAATCCGCGGTAGCCGGCTATAGACGATACGCCTACAATGGTTCCTTTTCTTTCAATGATGGAATCCAATGCCAGCTTGGTACAATATACTGTACCAAAATAATTGATGTCCATTACTTTTTTAAACACTTCCAGCTCCGCATCTTTCAGCAGTGTACGCATGGAGATACCGGCATTGTTGATGAGGATATCGATACCGCCAAATTGTTTGAAGGTAGATTCGATAAACATCTTGCAATCGTTGAAATTGCTTACATCGGCCACTACGCAATGCAGGGGCCTTGTAGAATGACTGAGCTGCAGATCGTATAATTTATCCTGGTTGCGGGCGCAGGTAGCCACACGTGCACCCATGGGCAGCAGCAGGTCTATCAGTGCTTTTCCAATTCCATCGCTGCCGCCGGTGATGGCTACCACTTTATTATTAAAAAAATCGCTCATGGAAATAAATTATTAGGCAAAAATAAGTTAGATATACGGCTGTTTACAAACTATTTTCAGAATAAATCTGAATTATTTTTAAAAACTTTTTTAAAATAATTTGTTGCAATAAGTTTTTACCTTATTTTTGCACTCCCAATTACAAAACGGGGTTACAAAATTGGTTGTTTTGCAACAGTGCAAAAAGATCCAACACGATAACGATGAATTGGTAGCTCAGTTGGTAGAGCAATACACTTTTAATGTATGGGCCCTGGGTTCGAGTCCCAGCCAGTTCACAACTAACAACACACAAATTATTAAAAGCCTTTAGACTTCATTGTTTAAAGGCTTTTGTGTTTTTAGAACCTCCATAATTCCCCACTCTTCCACAAACTCCTAGGTAACCTTACCGGTAACCTTAAAATATCTACTGGTAACCTTCTCAAATACAGAAAATATATTTTATCACCTCGGCACAATTTCGTACTTTTATGGTAGAAAGTTCTTTACATATTGTAAGTCAAAATTGGTAAAATATTATAGTTAAGGCACTACCCATTAAACTTTGCCTGACCTGTATTTGAGTAAGAATTTAATACTCAATCAGGCTTCTCAACGAGAAGCGATAATCAAATTTTGAAACGATGGGAAATATCAAAACCCTCTTTTGGCTATACAAGTCTAAAATGAATAAAAAAGGGGAAGCACCGCTTTACCTTAGAATTACCTCCAATGGTAAAAAGGTAGAAATAGCTAGTGGTTATTATCTTAACGATGCCGAATGGGATGCTCAAAGAAAACAAGCTAAGGGCAAATCTGAAAACAGTAAGTTAGTTAATAATTACATTGCTATTACCACTACCAAAATTCTGCAAATACAGAATGAATTTTCTCTCTCCAACAATTCCAGTTTAACAGCGAATGTCATCAAACAACGTCTTTTGGGAGTGCCCACCCAAAAGAAAAACCTCTTAGAAGTATTTGAGTATCACAATGCTCAAATAAAGAAACAAGTTGGTAAAGGCAAAGCTTTGGGTACATTGAATCATTATGAAGTTTCTAAAGGCAAAATAATAAAGTTTCTGAAGCATTGCTATAATGCTACAGACATTGCCTTAGATGAAATCTCTCACAAGTTCCTGACAGATTTTGAATCTTTTTTAAAGCTTCAAGATGGTTTAAGTAGTAACTCAGCAATGAAGAAACTTACACACTTAAAAACTGTGATCAAGTTGGCAATTGCTAATGAGTGGACAACCAAAAATCCATTCGGAAATTTTAAATGCACCTACAAGAACCCTACAAGGGACGTTCTTACCAAAGAAGAATTGCAATTACTTGGTTCTAAAGTGTTCCTTACAGACAGGCTAACTTATGTGAGAGATATATTCCTTTTTTGTTGCTATACGGGTCTTAGGTATAGTGATGTAGGCAAGCTTACACCTTCCAACATCTATATTGGAGAGGATGGAAAAAGATGGCTTACAGTTGATACTACTAAGACTAATGAGCGATGCAATATTCCATTGTTTGAACAGGCAGAAAGATTAATTGAAAAGTACAAGGATAATAAAGAATGCTTGTATAAAGGAGTATTGTTCCCTATCAGAAGCAATCAAAAAATGAACGAATTTCTGAAAGAAATTGCAACACTTACAGGCATTAATAAAAATCTGCATTTCCATTTATCCCGACACACTTTTGCAACAACAATAATGCTTGCAAACGGCTTTTCAATTGAAAGTGTAGGCAAGATGTTAGGGCAAAAGAACATAAGAACTACTCAGATATATGCAAAGATGACAGATGGAAGAATAAGCACTGAAATGGCTTTAAACAGAAGTAAAATTGAAGTTTTTGCTTGTTAAAGATTTGATGACTACAAATAACAACAATCAAATTTTTAACCGTAGCAGCCTTTTGGAATTTAAACCAAAAGGTTGCTGCAAAAACTTTAAAAACCATGATGAATTTGGACTTAATGACAAAAGAAGATTTTTTTGAATTAAAAAGCTTACTCAATCAAGTATTGGAAAAGGTATCTTTAAAACCTGAGCAAAGTAAAAAATTTTTAACATCGAAACAGGCAAAACAGTTACTTAATTGTGGAGATACTACTTTATGTAAATACCGTATGAATGGAACTCTTCCTAGTAGTAAATTCGGAGGTAGATATTACTATTTGCAAGATGAAATAAACGAATTAATGTATAAAAATAGATTAATGAACGCAGCATAATATTCTAAATAGAATAGAAGTTAGTATTTGGATACAATAAGGTGTAAGTGCTATGCATTTGCACCTATTTTTTATAAGATATATTCTCCCGAAAAACTGATTTAGTAAAGCAGAGTTAAAGTAAAATAAAAAAATCAAAAAGCAGGGCTAAGGTGGGTTTTACCAACCACCTGCTTAAGAAGAATATGTGTAGATTATCAGTCCTTATTTTATCGCTGGCCTTTGCTATTTTTCATAGAGTTTAATATTTTTCCGTGTACATGAAGAAGCTCGTACTCGAATATTAAACCCCTTAGATACTTTAACGTTATCAATGAGTTTTTAGGTCACAACCACTTAGGGAGAACTCACAGCGACTTATTTAGGGATTACCATCAGAAATCTTGCAGCCCTCGGTGTTTCCACTTCCAAATCAAGGCTGATGATATTTTGTTCTGACATGGCCTACAAAGCCATTGTATTAATAGTTTTATTTCAACTTGACCGTTATCAGTTACGACATTATTGATCAAGCGATTGATGAAACACTAATACAATATAAAGATAGGGTAAATATCTGATAATCAGTCATTTTAGAGAGACTATTTTAAAAGTTTTTTTCATCAATTTAATTAATAAAATGTCTGCATTTAAGATATAATTCATTAAATTAATTAAAATTATATCTGGTGCATTTTATGACATTTTATGGGTTTCTATATGAAATTTTAGTCCTACAATTTAAGTATAATGGCTCATTTTATACTTTAAACCAGTTTGGAATATCATTCCTCCCTAAGATGTTTAAAGTGAATTTTAAACGTAACGAATTAAAAAAGTGAAGTTTTTGGAATATCCATCTTTATCAAATAAACTTAAAATATTTAGTAATCGCCCCTTCTCTCGTGTACCTGGCTACTTTTAAGAAATAACATTTTTTAACTAGACGAACTGGCATTTGTAGAAGTAAACTTTTAGATATATTAAGGTATATTTGAATACAAAAATTTAACCCTACCCAATCATGTACCTAGCAAATCTGGAAATTCAAAATTTTAGAGGAATTAATAAACTTAATATCCAATTTGATAAAAGCTTGAATATTATTATAGGAGAAAATGGAAGCTTTAAATCTGCAATTATTGACGCGATCAGGATTCTATATAATTTCTCTAACACAAAAAAAGATATATATCTTGAGAATAAAGATTTCCATGTCGATTCACGTACTCATATATTACAAGAAAATATTGAAATTAAATACCAATTTAAAGATTTGTCGATCGAGCAGCAAGGTGCATTCTACGAGTTTTTAATATTTGGTGAAAAAGCAGAAGATACTTTCGCTCAGGTAGTTTTAAAATTCCAATATAGAGAGAACAAAAACCCTTTAAGTAGTTATTATACTGGATTAATCGAAGGACAAAAAGCAGATTATCAGAATTTTGAATTATTTCAACATTATTATTTAGATGCATTGAGAGATAGTACAAGGGACTTGTTAAATGCGAAAAATAATATTTTAGGTAAATTGGTAATGCGAAGGGTCAATAAAGAAGGTTCTAAAAAAAAATACGAAGATATTATAGAAACAGCAAATAAAGCTTTACTAGATCAAAGTGCTGTTAAACAAGCAAAGGATAATGTAAATACGAATTTGGAAGCAATCTATAAAACTGGAACAACAAATAATAAAATCGGGCTGCGATTAGATGAGCCTAAAGCTGAACCATTCATCAATACAATAAAACCATTTTTGCCTTTCAATATAGAAAGTTTAGAAGGCATAGGTTTGGAATTGCAGCAAAATAGCCTTGGGCATAATAACTTGATTTACACGGCTACTATTCTTGGCGACGCAGCGCATAGAACAGAGGATGATAGTAATACCCATTTTGCACTTTTAATAGAAGAACCAGAGGCGCACCTGCATCCGCAATTACAGCTAAATCTGCTAAATTTTCTCAAAGAAAATATAAAAGAAAATACACAGGTTTTCATCACCTCACATTCCCCAACTTTGACCTCAAAAGCTAAACTTGAGAATTTAATTGTTTTAAATTTAATAGCTTTAAGGATAGATGAATGCTTTAATGATAGATTATCAGAATCGATTGTAGAAGACACAGTGAAAAAGGTTTTTTTAAAACAAGTTGATTTTAATAATCGAAAAGCTCAACTTGAGAGATATCTAGATGTCACGAAGAGTCAACTATTATTTGCTTGTGGCGCATTGTTCTTCGAAGGCATGACAGAAGAGTTATTATTACCCGCTTTTTTTAAACTCACTGGTAGCGATTTACAAGATCACAGGATTGAATTAGTAAATGTCGGAGGAACATCTTTTTACCCATTCATTCATCTATTTAATTCAATTAATCCCGCCAAACGAATAAACAAGAAGATTGCCATTATTACCGATGGAGATCAGTTTCCCCAATCCAAGGATAGTAAATATTCTTTTTTGAATTTATTAAAAGATGATTACCTAGAATTAAATAATTTATTTACAGAAATTACGACTGCCCCAATAAATTCTCGAATTCCCAACTTGATTTCTGCAAAAAATAATAATAACAATATTACAATTAAGAATTCATTCAAAACATTCGAGTTTGAGATTTCTTTCAATAATATTTCATCGAAAAAATCTAAAATAGAAGATAATTTTTTTGTTCAATTTGTTAAAGGAAGTGAGTCAGATAAATATAATAGTATAGTAGAATATTATAAAGATTTTGATGAGGACTTAACGGAGGAACAGCATTTTAAAATATCAATATTATTCTGGAAGACAATTACAGGAAAAGTAGATTTTGCACAGGAATTTTCGTTGGCTATTTTAGGTAATATTGATAAAGCAAAAGATTCTTTCAATATCCCAATTTATATTGATTTAGCATTTAGTCATCTTGTAACACCAAATTGCCTATGATTGATATTGATAAACAAAGAGAAAATTATTTGAATGCTACAGGTAAAATTGTTTTAAATGCATGTCCGGGAAGTGGGAAAACTACAATCATATCATATAAACTTTGGAAATTAATCGAAGCATCTGCAAAAAAAAATCTTAAAAGTGGGATAGCCTGTTTATCATTCACAAATGTTGCAAAAGAAGAAATAAAGGAAAGGTATTCAAATTTTTCCCACAAAAGCATTCAATATCCAAATGTTGTTTCAACGATTGATTCATTTATAAATAATTATATTACACTCCCTTACTTTTACCTTTTAACTAGCAAGTTTATTAGGCCTACAATATTGGAAAATGCTTCCAGATTAGATAGTATGATGATTCCTGGCTTATTTAAATACGACTCAAAACAGAAAAAAAGTATTGCAAAGCATCTTTCTAAAACCGGTGATATATTGCTTTTCCAATATGCCCCAAGCTTAATTAGTAAGGATTTAAACGATAATTATACATACGATGGGAAAAAGCCAGATCCGAATAAAGTTGAGATTGCTGTATTTGAAAATTATGCTAAGACAATCAAGGAATGGCAGCTTAGAAATGGAATATTGACCCATTCAGATTCGATTGTAGTTGCATACAAGATTTTAAATAAATTCCCTCATGTCTGCAAAGGACTTTTAAAAAGATTTCAGCATATAATTATCGATGAAGCTCAAGATACATCCGAAATCCAACATGCTATTTTTGATAAGTTAGTTGAACATGGCCTGTTAAATTTAGAATTGGTGGGCGACCCTTATCAATGCATATACGCATGGAGAGACGCAAAACCGAAAACATTTATAGAAAAATTCAATGACCCATTGTGGACTGGCTTAGAGTTGAGTGACAATTGGAGATCAACACAATCGATTATAGATACATATGCTATTTTACGAAAAGCTGGCGATTACAAAATTACCGCTAGAACTAATTTTAAAACCGAATTACCTATTTACATAATACGGTTTTCAAAAGGGAATGAAGCTGAAGCATTAAAAAAATATCAAGAATTATGTAAAGACTATACGAGAAATCAAGCTGTTACTAGGGGTACAACTTTGTCGAGTTTATTGAATGATGATGGTAACGGAGCGATGAACTATTGGAAAAACCCCAATGGTATTAAATTAATATCATGCATTGCAGAGTTACGTAATGCTAAGATTAAAACTGCAATTGATAATTTTAGGGAAATTGCAATCAATATAAAAGCTCCAGATATAACTTATACTGATAAACGAAAAATTCTAGCTGATTTAAAAGTTGACTATGACTGGAATAGTAAATTAAATCAAATGCTTAATAAATTTTCCGATTTCAATTTAAACTTAAATGATTGGACTTCATTCGTTCAAAAAGAATTAACTAGCGTCCTTAACTTGTCGACTTCAGTAAATTTGGAACTTAAAAAAGGTACATTTAGACCTGCACACAAGAAAATGATGAATGATTTGTTTACTGAACAAAAGCGGAAGTGGAACTTTCCAGTAACAACAATTCATCAAGTAAAAGGAATGACATTAGATTCAATTCTACTATTTCTTGGTAAAGATCGCCGTTCTATTTCAATTGGAGACTTAGAAGCTTGTGTTGATGAATTTACTGAAAATCAGACAATGATGTATGTTGCTATGTCAAGACCTAGATACTTATTGGCTATTGCAATTGAAGATGCTGTTCAGAAAGGAGAAATCGAAAAAAAATTTCTAAAAAAAATCGAGTTTGTTTAACTTATCTACGGAAGCAATTCTTTTGGGGTTAGTCCTAAGGCTTCTGCAATTCTAAATAAATATGAAATTGTAAAATTCACTTTACCAGTCTCCATTCTAGCCAATTGAGAATAATCCATACTAGAAGTATTTGCCAAAGTTTCTATTGATAAGTTTTTCGATAAACGTATCTCCCGAATTTTAGCACCAACAAGTGTTAACGCAGATTTATTAATGTAATAAGCCCTTTTAGGAGATTTTTCTTTCACACTCAAAGAGAAGAATATGCCCTTATTGTAACAATGGAGAATTCTCCATATATTGCGATAAATATTCTTATATGCGCTTTATAATCTTCTCAGTTTTCTTTATGGGCATTACATTAGATTCCAAATGTCAGGATCAAAAAGATATAATACTGCAATATACTGGCGATGCTGTTTCAATTAGAAAAATGAACAATAATCACCCATTACTTTATTCAGAGGCGAATTTCTGCATGATTACGAGTGATTATGATCAACAAATGAATTCGGATTCACTGTACTACTTAGTAAAACCGCAAGTGACTGTATTCAAATTAGCAAATAGTGAAAGTTCTAAAATTGATACCGTTGTCAGAATACTATTTTATTATGACAAAAAGATAGCAGCGGGGCAGATTACAAGAAAAGAGGTACAAACTTTTAGTAATGCCAGTTATAATCTCTCTCCCCCTGCGAAAGTTGTAAGGATAAACGAGGCTAATCAAAACAAGATTCATTATGTCTTAGACTATCGGAATAAAAAATCAGATTTTATTGTGGATGGTATTGGGACTAAAGATGCCTCTATATTTTTTGTCTATACAGATAAAGACTTCCCTACAGCTAATTATGCATTGATGATAACAAATATTAAAGCTATCATTGTAGACGGCAAAAAGTTACAATAAATTTTTTCCTAGCTAAAAAGTCAAGATATATGTGTTTAGTATTAGTACCTCTAATCCAACGCCCCTAGTCGTTGCGTAGCAACTTGGGGGATGGGGTATGTGCCTTTGCAGTTTTTGATTCATATCAGAACCAACCTCTACAGTAAATAAAAAACTGCATCAGCATAAAAGACCTGATATGTACCTAAAGCCGCTTTCTAGGCTGAATCATCCATCAAATAACAATTATGGGCTATTATAATATAAATAGCATAAGATGAAATTTAAGCCCCTAATGCGTGTATCGGCTAATCAAAATTCTCATAGAAAATTTTATAAGAGTTTATAACTATTCTAGCCGAAGATACCTGTACCGAAAGCTCAAAATCATTCATTTGGTAACCTAATTGGTAACCTTTAAACTTATATAATCATGAAACCCTTTACAGATAAGGCTTCCAGAACTTGGGTGGCATTCCCAGCCAGTTCACAGAAAGTATTCTAAAGGATACTAAAAACGCTTAAATCAGATGGTTTAAGCGTTTTTTTATGCCCGCAAACGTAAAAGATGTATCATAGTCCGGTCACCTAAAAGAGTCCTTATTTTGATAACCGATTTCTAAACGGAATCGCATACTCATCATTCGAATCGATTATTAAGAACTGAGGTGCATTTAAGAAAATTTCTAAACTTTAAAGGTCACCACCATGAACACTCAAAAACAACAAACTATTCTCTTTAGCTCAGAAAAAAATCGCACCAGCAAAGACAAGTGCCCAATTTGTGCACGAATAACTATTGACGGGAAACGCTGTGAAATTTCTACAGAATTTGAAGTAAATACAAAGGACTTATAGCCCAGATGGGCATCCAGTTCCCCTTCCAGAATCTTTTCAATACCTCGCTTTGGGAGCTGGACTAAAAACTGTTGAGCTGATCCCCCGTGTTAAGTTGCTTTAAAAAAGCATCCGTGAGTTGTTGTTCGTTGTCTATAAAATAAACTGTGTTTTAAAGTTATAAAAAAAGTGACCCGGAACTTGGGGTACTCCCGGTTCCTGATCACTTACGCAGTTTATGAGACTGTACCTTAAATAATCAAACATTTGTTTTTAAGGTATCCTTTAATCCGCTCGTAGCTTTTTCTTTGACCTTCTCTTTTTCTTTTTTGCTTCCATTCGTATTTCCAGGAGTTTGAATGTTAAACTTATAATTTCCTGCTTCCAGCACATCAAACTGTATGATGCCCGCTTTAACCGTAAGGTTTGTCATATTTCCACCGGGGTTCTTGCCCCCTTTTACGATAATACCACCAATAGGGTTACCGGGCCTGGCTGCTTCTGTAGTTTCGTTACGTTTTACTCCTTCTCTGATACTTTTTCCTTGTGGTGTTTCAGGTGTAGTGAGAGTGAATTGGTAATTGCCGGTTTCCAGTCCGTTTAATTCAAATTCACCTTTATCATTACTGATAATTACCATCATATTCCCGCCAGGATTTTTACCTCCTTTTACAATAATACCACCAATAGGATTTCCGGGAAGCGCTTGTATGTCCTGATTTGAGGCGTCATTTTTACGACCATCACCAGTTCTTCCTTTTCTTTTATTTCCTTTAGGAGGGTTACCTTTTACACCTTGTTCACTGATACTTTTTGCAGGAGCTTCGGGCATGGTTATTTGCAATATATATTCGCCGGTTTCAGTTAGGGTAAATATTACCTCGCCATTTTCATTTGAAACTCCAATCATGTCCCTGGGGCCGGGATTTTTACCCCCCTTTACAATTATACCACCGATAGGATTTCCCGGAGCGGCCAATATGTCTTGATTTGAACCTTCATTTTTGCGGTCACCGCTATATGTTGTTACAATTCTTTTATTCTTTGCAGGTGGGTTACCTTTTACGCCCTGCTCACTGATACTTTTTCCAGGCGCTTCAGGCATAATAATTTGCCATGTATATTCACCTGTTTCGGTCAGGGTAAATGTTACTTCACCATTTTCATTTGAAACTGCAATCATGTCACGGGGCCCGGGATTTTTGCCCCCTTTTACAATAATGCCACCAATAGGGTTCCCGGGTTTTGCGAATACTGACGGGTTATGCAATGGATTATTACCGTTATGGCCACCTGCTTCATACAAAGGATTTTTAGTGCTATCTGAATTACCGGTTCGATATGTTTGCGGTGCGGTGGCCGGGGTCATTGACAAACTCCCAGGCATCCCGCCGTTCTTTGTGCTGTCTGTCTGCACAGCCCTTCCCGCGGCATAAGAAGATGATACAGCGCCACCGGCTTTTTTGGTACTGTCTGTACTAAGGGTTGCACGTAACATGCCATTATCACCAGGCTTGGTAACTTTTCCTTTTAAGTGCCTGGAACTTCTTGGAATACTCCAACTCACACCTGCATTTATCATCAAAGATTGGTAAGCAGTGTTAACTGATTTTTCAGTCATTGTTCCATCCGAAAGCTGTTTAGGCTCATAAGTATGTTGATCATTAAAGCCACCTGCTGGCACCAATCTACGTTCACTAGTAGTGATTTTGGGTCCCATTAAAAAAGAGGTGGAAGTATAAATATTCAGATTCCCTGTAACAGAATAACTAATCCGCATTTGTGGAATGACGGTAAAGCCTGAGTGTTTTGTCTGTGGTAATTCAGTTAGAATAACAGGCTTTGAATCTGCTGTACTTCGTTGGGCAAAACCATTTTGCTTTATACTTAAATAACCACCGCTTAAAGAAGGAGACAGAATAAATGAGCCAACAATAAAATTCGCCTGTAAGCCCACTGAGGCTATAAAGCCGCTATTAGATGATGCTACATTTTGATCATTTGTTATGCTCAAACTTCCGCTGTATAGTTGATACGCCGCTTGCGTGCCGGCAATATCAGGCATCAGGTTTTTAGAAGTAAAGTAAGTTCCGCCGGCAGTTGCACCCCAGACAAATTTCCTGCTGCCTTTTACAGCCCCGTCCCAGCCTTTACGTTCAAAAGGAATAAATATGTCTCCCTGTAGGTTATAGCCATTACCCAGGTAAGCTTTGGATTTTGAGCCGGAAGAGGAATTATTAAAGCCTCCGCCTATTGAAACAATGATTGGCTGTTGTGCTGTAACGATAAAAGCAATCAATAACAAACAAAAGGTAATGATACTTTTTTTCATAGAGTTATTTTTAGTTAAATGGTGGTCGCTTTGGTAATTTGGCATAAAACAAGCTGGCTTAAAACCTTTTATATTAGTGTCAAATAAAGAAAAAATATTTTGAATTTACAAGCTTTCTACAGTTATTGTCTTCGGCGCGCTTATATGCTACGAAGCAGGCTATACCGGTTTCTGGGGTAAAGGCTGGGAAAACGATCACTGGCATCAGCATCCAAAAGGATAATAATCATTTACACTGCACAAAAAGGTTAGCTCCAAAAACGGAAGTTACAATACGTCCGGGTACATGGATCACCTTTTCATTTTGTTGTAAAATTAATTTGATAAAATAACAGGTTGATATGTTGTGATACGTCGTTTCTTTGTTGATATCAGCTTCTACGATCCCCGTTGTTTTTTTCAAATAATGCTGAGTGATTGAATCAGCCCTTCTGTGAATGCTAAATGGTATGTAAGCACGATGGGGCTGCCATCGAACGTACCTGAAATTTCAGCCTTTAAAGTTTTATCAGCAGCGGAATACTCAAGCGGCTTCATCCGCGTTTGATAACGTGCATTCGCTTCTTCGATCCAGCTTTTGATGGCCGGTTTTCCCTGGTGTGTTTTTCCTTCGTCGTGCACAATGGCATTGTTTGAAAAACAATCGGCGTATGCCTGGCTGTCAGCATTGTTTTGTGCTGCTACCAAATGTTCAATTACGGTTGGAGTATTCATATTTTTTATTTTTTTTGTTTCTTATTTCTTATTTTTTTTGTTTTAAACAGTAGGTATCGTTCCCCCATCGATCACATATTCGGCACCTGTGAGATAACCCGCCCTTGGTGATACCAGGAAGCCCACCAGTTCTGCTACTTCTGCCGGTTCGGCGGGGCGCCCCATCGGGATCCCTCCGAGCGCATCCATCACGCTTTGCGTGGCCGCTTCTATGGAAATCGAAGATCCTGCTGCGATCCTTTCCATCATCCGTTTGGCAGCCCCGGTCATGATCCACCCCGGCGAAACCGTGAGCACCCGGATACCTTTGGGAGAAACTTCTTTCGATAATCCTTTGCTGTAATTGATAAGCCCTGCTTTTGCCGCTGCATAAGGCAAGGTGGATTCGTAGAGGGGCAGCCTTCCCTGGATGGAGGCGATGTGGATGATCACACCGCTTTTTTTAGCGAGCATCGCGGGCAGAAAAGCCCTGTCCAATCGCACAGGCGCGAGTAAATTGGTCTGCAGGGTATCTTCCCAATCGTCATCGGTGAGCACAGAAAAGCCCCCTGCCCTTGTTTCCGACCCCCCGAGCGCATTGATCAGGATGTCGACCCCTCCGAATGTGGCGGTTACTTCTCCCGCGAATTGATTCGTGCCTTCAGGCTTAGCCAGGTCTGCAGCGATGAAATGCTGGCCTGCCGGGGTAATTTCGGGTTTGTTACGGGCAGTTATAATTACAGTTGCGCCCGCCTGTACCAGCCGTTCGGCAATGGCCTGGCCCGTTCCTTTAGTACCGCCGGTTACCAGTGCAGTTTTGCCGGACAATTCGTTGTTGAAATTAAAATGGTTGTTCATTGTTTTTTCTTTTATGCAAAATTGGTAGTTATGTACCCGACAGACAAGTACGGAAATACGATTCGGATAGGGATAAATTTTTCCCCTATGCCGCTATTTGGAACATACCTTAATTTTACAGGATGTATGCACGAAAGATTTTACCAAACCTGGATTGTGGCCTCGACCTGATCGGCGAAGTGCTGTACGGCAAATGGAAGATCCGTTTGTTATGGTTTATCCACCAGGGGCATCAACGGCCCAGTGAACTGCAACGAAAGATCCCTGATGCTACCCGCCGGGTATTGAACATCCAGCTGAAAGAACTGGAAGAACACGGGCTGGTAGAAAGAAAAATTTTTGCTGTAGTTCCCCCTAAAGTAGAATACAGTCTCACCGAATTTGGAAAATCGTTGATCCCCGTGCTATCAGCCCTGGGAAACTGGGGGGATGAACACCAGGACCGACTGAGGGAGCTGATCTTAAAAAGGCTGCAACCGGAAAATCAATGATCAATAACAGCCATACCGCAGGAAAACTTCAGCATTGTATGCGGCTGCTTATCCGGAACGGTGTTGGTTTGTCAATTATGCGGATAGCAAACTAAATCAACCATGTAATTTCTCTATAAATTTTTAACCTCACACTTACAAAACCTCTTGTTGCAGTGAAGATATTTTACAGACAATTGAACATGCTGGCACTTTCAGCGCTGCTCCTGGTAAACCTGAACACAGGTTTTGCGCAGCCCAAAGCCTTGCGTGATGTACAGCGTAAATACGGCCTTAACCCACGCGAAGCACTTTTTTCCCGGGTAACAACAACACCGGACGATGTGTTGAAAATGTTCAGGGATGCAGGAATGTCGCCAACAGAACATCCACTTACAAAAGCCGAAAAGGCCATCATAGTTAATGCCTTTGCGGCTCTTACGCCATTGCACCAACGGGTATTGAAACAGCATTTAAAAAGTATCAGTTTCCTGGACAATATGCCCAACACCGCCCTCACCTCTCCTGTCACAAAAGATGATAGTATTAATTTGTACCACATCACGTTTCGTGCTGGCATCCTGCATCAAAAGATCTCAGAATGGGCTACGGAAAAAGAACTTACCTGCTATGAAAATAAAGATACTTCGTACAGGGTTTCGATACAGGCAGGGTTGATGAGCGCATTCACCTATGTGCTGCTTCATGAAGGTACCCATGTGGTAGATGGTTCCGTTCACCTAATCGCCACCGATACCGTTACAGGCAAAACTCTCCCGGGTACTTTCGGGGAAGATCTTTCAAAAGGTATATGGGCAAACATCAACACCGTTGCATGGCCGCTTAAAGATTCCCTGGTAGTCAAAAACCGGTTCAGGCCGGGAGGCCGCCGGTTCGCCACTTCGGAAGCAACGGAAGTTTACCAGGCACTCGGGAATACTCCTTTTGTTTCTCTATATGCCACCGCCAGCTGGCACGAAGACCTGGCCGAATTAGTAACTGTATATCACCTTACACAACAGCTAAACCAACCTTTCAAGGTGGTAGTGGTAAAGGATGGTAAACAAACAGGGCAATACGAACCTATGAAGAACCCGTTGACAGATAAACGCAAAAAGTTACTGAGTCTTTTTTATCAGGTAAAAAACTGAATGAATCAGAAAATTCAACTTAGGCGCAAAAGTTGCTGTAACTTTCACTTCATACCAGTAAATATTCAGTCAAACAACTTTATATGGAAAGAAAGCAATCCTTCTCCCGGCGTTTCTTTTTAAAAACAACTTCTTTTGCCGGCGCCCTGGCGCTGATACCCCCAAAGGCAAAAGCGCTGTATACAGAACTGAAACAGCGTCTGATACCGACAAAGGAAATAATGCCGCTGACGGTAACCATCAATAAGAAAGCGTATGAAGTGAAAGCCGATTCGCGGACTACCCTGCTCGACCTGCTTCGCGAAAACCTCCACCTCACCGGCACTAAAAAAGGATGCGATCATGGGCAATGCGGGGCATGTACGGTACACATAGACGGCCAGCGGGTATTGAGCTGCCTCACCCTCGCCGTGATGACTACCGGCAAAAATGTAACCACCATTGAAGGACTGGCCGATGGCGATAAGCTTCATCCCATGCAACAGGCATTCATTGAATGCGATGGTTTTCAATGCGGCTACTGCACACCCGGGCAGATCATGTCGGCCGTGGCTTGTGTAAACGAAGGCCACACCAGATCGGTAGCCGAAATTAAAGAATTCATGAGCGGCAACCTGTGCAGGTGCGGGGCCTATAATGGTATTGTTGAATCTATTCAAAAAGTTGCGATATGAGGCCATTCATTTTTACAAAACCTGCCACCGCCGACCAGGCATTGATCAAAAAGACAAACCAGGCGCAATTCATTGCCGGGGGCACCAACCTGCTCGACCTGATGAAAAAGCATATTGCGCTGCCCGAAGAACTGCTGGATGTAACCAATGCTTTACCTGCAGCGATCACCGCGAACACCAAGGGCATCCGCATAGACGCGATGGTACGAAACAGCGCCATTGCTTCACAGGCAGAAGTACTTTCGCAATTTCCTTTATTGGCAAAAGCTGTGCTGGCAGGCGCTTCGCCGCAGATACGCAATATGGCTTCTACCGCGGGCAATCTTTTGCAACGGACCCGCTGCCCATATTTTTACGATACCACGGTGCCCTGCAATAAAAGAATACCCGGCACAGGCTGTTCGGCCATGGATGGCGACAACCGCATGAGTGCCATCGTTGGCTACAGCAATCAATGTGTGGCCGTACATCCATCGGATATGTGCATAGCGCTGGCCGCTTTGGAGGCAAATGTACTGGTGACAGGCAGGGATAAAAAACAACACAGCATCCCCTTCAAAGATTTTCACCGCCTGCCGGGCACTACCCCGCAGCTCGATAATAATCTACCGGCCAATGCGGTGATCACTGCTGTAGAAATACCGGGCAACAGGTTTCAAAAAAACTTTGCGTATGTGAAAGTCCGCGACCGCGACTCGTACGCTTTTGCCCTCATATCGGTGGCGGCAGCGCTGCATATGGAAGCCGGGGTTATCAGCGAGGCGAGGCTGGCTTCGGGCGGCGTAGCGCACAAACCATGGCGCTGGTATAAAGCCGAACAATTTTTGAAAGGGAAGAAACCATCGGCTGAAAATTTCCGGCAGGCCGCTTCCATCGCCGTTGGCGAAACCAAACCACTGGCCAATAACAAATTTAAAACTGTCATGCTGCAGGGCGCTATTGAAACTGCTTTACAAAACTGTTTAACCGCATAATATTATACTATGGGATTTTTTGACGATACTATCAGCCTCTCTGCTCCGCCGGAGGGAAGAGTGGAAGCCACCGCCAAAGTAACCGGTAGCGGCAAGTATTCCGCGGAATATGAAGTGGCCAGCTTGTGCCATGCCGTACTCGTAGGCAGCACCATACCCGCGGGAATTATCAAAAGTATAAACGTGGGTAATGCCCGCCAGGTCGAGGGTGTGATCGATGTGATCACCCATCTCAACAGGCCGATGGTACCTGCGTTTGCGGATGAAGCGAAGATAAAGGAAGCCCGCTTTGGGTTGCCGGTATTTCATACGGATAAAATTTATTTCAAAGGTCAGCCGATTGCGATGGTGATTGCCGAAACGCTGGAAGATGCTACCTACGCGGCTTCGCTGATTACGGCGGAATATGCGGCAGACCAGTTCAATGTGGATTTTGAAAAGTCTTATAAAAATGCGGAACTGAAAACTGCCGGAAAAGACCGGGGTACCGCTGACAGCTGGGCTGAAACGCCGTCTGTAGTGGAAGCGGAATATACCATCAAAAACGAAGTGCACAACCCGATGGAAATGCATGCCACCATTGCGCATTGGACGGCTGAGAACGAACTGAAAATGTTTGACAAAAACCAGGGTGTAAATAACGTACAACGGATGTTTGCAAAACTGTATAATATCCCTGCAGAGAAGATACATGTAGTGAGCGAATTTGTGGGAGGCGGATTTGGCTCCGGGTTAAGGGTGTGGCCGCATTGCCTCGCCGCCGTGATTGGTGCCAAAGCGGTGAAGAGGCCGGTAAAATTAGTGCTTACAAGGCCGCAGATGTTTACACTGGTGGGTTATCGCCCTGAATCGTGGCAGAAGGTAAAGATCGGTGCCGACAACAGCGGAAAATTTACCGGCATATTGCACCAGGCACGGCATGCTACCTGCGTGTATGATAATTTCAATGAAGGCATCACCCGTATAGCAAGGCTGGTGTACAATTTCGCGAACCTGCGAACAGAATCGGCCACCGTTCCGCTCAATCTCAGTATGCCCACCTGGATGCGTGGGCCGGGGGATTGCACCGGTGATTTCGCCATTGAAAGTGCCATTGATGAACTTAGTTACAAATTGAACATTGACCCCGTTCAACTTCGCCTGCAAAACCTGGCGCTTGAAAAAGACCCGGACAGCGGGAAGAAATGGTCGACTAATTTTGTGGATGAATGTATAAAACTGGCTGCGGAAAAAATACAATGGCAGAACAGGAAAGCCGCTATAGGCGCTATCAGCGACGGTGACTGGAAAACAGGTTACGGTATGGCAGTAGGCATGTGGAATGCCGGAAGGAGCAACGCCAGCGCGGGAATAAAAATGCTGAAAGACGGCAGCATCACTGTGCAGACAGCCATGACAGATATTGGAACCGGCACTGGTACCGCCATGCAAAACATAGCAAAAGACGCCACCGGTATTTCCAAAGAAAAGATCAGGATCGAATTGGGCAATTCAAACCTTCCCCCTGCCCCCAGCCAGGGAGGCAGCACCGGCCTTTCTTCCATCAGCGGAGCGGTGGCTGCCGCGGTAAATGCTTTGAAGATGAAACTGGCCGGCTTTGCCGCCGCTGAGAATGATACCTATAAAAATGTAGTGGGGGCCGACATTATTTTGTCGGACAATGGAATTTCTTACAAAACCACCAACCAGCAGTTTGTGCCCTACTCCGTCATCTGGGAAAAGAACAACCTGCAGGTGCTGGAAGTGGAAGCCAGTTCAGCACCCGGCGATGAAAGAAAACAGTTGGCCTTTTGTTCTTCGGCTGCACATTTTTGCATGGTAAAAGTGAATACCAAAACCGGCAAAATAAAAATAGAAAAAATGGTATGCGCTGCAGATGGTGGTACGATTGTAAATGAAAAAGCAGCTGCCAACCAGATATCCGGTGCGGTAGTAGGCGGCATCGGGATGGCATTGATGGAGGAACAGCTCATCGATCCAAAATTGGGGACAGCCATCGGCAACGACCTAGCCGGTTATCACTTCGCGGTAAATGCAGACGCCCCCATTGTAGAAGTAATATTTGTAAACAAACCGGATGTAAACAGCAACCCCTCCGGCTCAAAAGGATTGGGTGAAGTTGGCATCATTGGTGCAGCCGCGGCAATTGCGAACGCAATTTATAATGCTATCGGTAAACGGCTGCGGGACCTGCCGATAACACCGGATAAGGTATTGATGGGATAAAGTTTTCGCGAAAAGTGGTGTTGGTACAAATAAGTCATCCATATTTGCGGCTCAAGGCTCATATGGCCCGCCGGTTTCGCCCCAACCCCACCTGGGCATGGGCTCCGCCTCCTCCATAGGGTTTTCGGTAAGCTGTGAGTTGATGACGGCCAGGCGCGACCCCCACTCTATATATCCTACAAATGCCGAGCGAAACTCCGGATCGCTTTTGAGCCCCACTTCATCCGCTGTGTGCAATAAAAGCTGTACCCAGCGCTGGCGTTTTTCTTCCGTAAGCATCTTGCCGATATGCTTACCGATCATGGCTGCATGGCTTCCATTGTCTGCCATCGTGTAAAGTTTATCGCCGCCAAATACTTCCGCCACAAAATGCGCTACCTGCACCCTGTGTTCGGGCGACATGTTTTTGAATACTTCACCCAGCAGATCATCTTTGAGCACCTTATCATAAAACCTGTTGAACAATTGCTCGAAGGTTTTCATGTCGCCTGCCCATTCAAAAAGGGTTGGTATATTTTTCATGTTGCTGGTATTTGTAAAACAGGGACCGCTTTTTTGTCCTGCATAAATATACGATTTAGTCGTTCGTTTTCGGCCGACTTAGGGCTCCCGTCTGCTATCTGCTATTTTTATACTGTGTGCAATACCGGCAAATGGATAAGAGCCCTGCTGATTTGTTGAACATATGCCACACCGGCAGGATGTCACTTAGCTCCTACCAGCGCTGTTGATATACAACACCGGCCAGGGCCACCGTTTACAAAAATGAACGACGCTTTTCTATTATAAAACTTTTACTACATCAGTATCGAAAAATATTTTAGCCGGGTTGGCACACATGTAGCGATATTGCATTCAATACAATATCCCATCCGAAAGACTTCTCTTACCTTGAAAACGGGAGTTCATTTTTATCTACTCCCTTTTTTTCTTCCTGCTGTAGTGGTTCGTGCCGCTTGCCCGATACCTGGTCAATACTGACCGTCATTCTTATACACACCATCGGTTTTAGCCCATAAATACCTTTACCTTTAACGCTGCTACAGGCGTTCCATTTTGGTTCTCCATAACCAGGCAGCCATATCGGAATGAAATTACAGCGAAATCCGGATTCACCATCGCCTTTTCCTTATCCTGAAAACGAACAGCAACGCCTGATCGCACTGGCATCGTATGGAATATTTGATACAGCCGAAGAACAGGATTTTGATGAGCTTGCCGCCCTGGCAGGAGCTATCTGTGGAGTTCCGGTTGCGTTAATCACATTCATCGACGAGCACCGTCAGACTTTCAAATCTCATTTTGGAACTGAACTGACAGAAAACCTCCGGGAGTTTTCTTTTTGTACACATGCCATCGCGGCAAACGACCGGATCATGATAGTGGAAGATACCCGGGAGGACCAGCGTTTTTATCAAAACCCTATGGTAACGGGTCCCACCAATGTGAAGTTCTATGCCGGGGTTCCTTTGGTAAATGAAGATGGGATGGCACTCGGTACACTGTGTGTGCTGGATCAGCAGGCCCGCCGCCTCAGCCCCGAACAACAGGAAGCGTTGATAGTATTGGGCAAACAGGTGATGGATAAACTGGAATTGAGAAGGAAAGTGGAGCAATTGCAAGAGGCCAATGATGCCCTGTCTCTGGCCTCAAAGAGTCTGGGACAGGTACATACCCAACAGCAACAGAGCCTTGAATTAATTTCGGAAATAAACAGCAACCTCGATATGGCATTACGCGCCGGAAGGATGGGTTGGTTTGATATTGAGCTTAACACGGGAAAAGTAAACTGTACCGATACCTGCCGGCTCAACTACGGGTTAGCAGATAATGAGGAGTTCAATTTCCAGGAACTGTTTCAGTCCATTATTCCCGAACAGAAACTGCAGGTGCAAAGGGCGGTGATTGCTGCCATAGAAGAAAATAAAATATTTGATATAGATTACCAGATAACCTGGAAGAATGGGGAACCCCATTGGATAAACACCTGGGGCCAGCCCCGTTACGATAATTCGGGAAAGATAGAACGTATTGCCGGCGTGATGCAACAGATCACCATGCGCAAAGGGACGGAAAAGGCACAGGAGGAATTCCTGGCGATCGTCAGCCACGAACTCAAAACACCCATCACTACGTTGAAGGCCAGCATACAGTTGATGGACATCATGAAAGAGGAGATCGGAAATGATATGGTCTCCGGCTTGCTGGATACTGCCGGAAAAAGTGTGACAAAGATCAACCACCTCGTAGACGACCTGCTGAATATGCATCGTTATAGCCAGGCCGAACTGAAGCTCGAGAAAACGATCTTCAGTATTACCGAATTGCTGGGAGGATGTTGCAATCATGTTCGTCTTGGCGGGCAACACGAATTGATCATAGAATGTGAAAAAGATATCCTTGTATTTGCCGATGAGCATAGAATCGACCAGGTGATCGTGAACTTTGTAAACAATGCGGTGAAATATGCTACGGGATGCAATACCATCTACCTCAGCGCGGGCAAGACCGGCAATTTTGTACATGTGTGTGTAAAAGATCACGGACCAGGCTTACTCCCCGAACAACAGGAAAGGATATTTGACCGTTACTGGCAGGCGAAGAACGACCGGGAAAAATATTCAGGCCTCGGACTTGGCCTGTATATCTGTGCCGAAATTATCCGTCGTCACGATGGGGAGATCGGGGTGGAGAGTGCCCCCGGGAAAGGCTGTACATTCTGGTTCACCCTGCCGGCGGACCTGCCTTCGTGAATCTATTTCAGCCGCTCGCTATAACACCGCGTTGATCATGGCTTCCACTTCATCCGAACGAAATGGCTTTTCCAATACTGCCACTGCCCCGAACCGGGAAAAGTTTTCAAGTTTAACAGGATCACCCGAGATCAGTATTACCGGAACCTGATGCTCCGTGGCCAGCAGGTGACACAACTGCCGCCCATCCTGCGTGCAAAGGTTGATATCTACAAATGCAATGTCTGGCTTCAGTTTATTGAGCTGCGCTTCTGCTGCACCTGCGTCAATAGCAGTACGCACGGTATTATTCTTAGAAATAGTAAGGGACAATAATTCGAGCAATTCTTTCGAATCATCCACGATCAACACATTAGCCATAGTAAGTATTTTTTCTCCCGCATTCTATACAGAGCCCCCCTACCCACTACAATAGTGCCGCAATTGTAAAATGTTGAAAACTGGCGTTCTACCGGAAACGATTAAACGCTTTTAACAAAAGCGCTGAAATAGCATCCGGAACGCTTGTGGATATTCTGGTACAGGTTGTTGGATCATCGGAAAACAATTTGTTACTAGTTCCTCAAACCCGGGGCCACTGTGCAATAGATACGTGGTAACGGATCCTTTCTGTTCCTCCGGACAAAACACATTGGTAGTTGTTCCTGCCAGGACCTACCCGCGTAATACCTAATGGCGTGGTAATTGTAAGAGCTATAAAAAATACCGGGGTATTAGGGGTTGACCTCATCAGCCGTGGAAAAGAATCATTCAGATTAAGGTACCTTAAAGTATATTTGTTATAAGCAATTTTATAGATGCAGTCACAATCTTCCCGTTTTACCAAGGAACAATTACTGGAGATCCTCTCCTTATCGCATAATGCTACGGCGATATACACCGGGGAAGAACTCACCATACAAAGCGCCAACAATGCTATGCTGGCTTTATGGGGCCGCGACAGGAGCGTGATCGGGAAGTCGCTGATCGATGTATTACCTGAGCTGCATGACCAGCCGTTTTTCGGGCTGTTACGCCAGGTATTGGCTACCGGCATCACCTATGAAGGTACCGACACTCCGGCGCAACTGATGCGCAGCGGGACTTTACAAACCTATTATTTCGACTTTGTATACCGTGCCATCCGCAATGCTTCCGGCGAAGTGGACTGCATATTACATACGGCAACCGAGGTAACCGAGCTACACCTGGGCAGGGAACTGCAGGCAGAAATGCTGGCTAAGGACGAAGCGCTCAACCGCGAACAGAGCCTGAATGAAGAACTGGCGGCTACCAACGAAGAACTGGTAACCACCAACGAAGACCTTGCCTCAACGCTGGAAGAACTCAGCGCCGCCAACGAGGAACTCAACGAAGCGAGGAGCAGCCTGCAGAACCTTAATGAAGCGCTCGAGATCAGGGTAACTGAACGAACCGAAAAACTCGCCCAGTCGATTACAAAACTTTCGGCCAGCGAAAACCGTACCCGTGCCATCATAGAAGCCGCCCCTTTTCCTATAGGGGTCTACATCGGCCGCGAAATGCGCATCGCTTTTGTCAACCAGGCCATTGCAGATGTATGGGGCAAAGGGAACGATCTTGTGGGCAGGCTTTATTCCGAGGTACTGCCCGAACTCGATAACCAATTGGTGTACCAACAGCTCGACCACGTATTTACCACAGGTATTACTTTTGAAGCCCGCAACCAACGTATCGACCTCGTGGTGAACGGGGTGCCAACGATCTTTTATTTCAATTATATTTTCACCGCATTAAGGGAAGAAGACGGGACAATCTATGGTGTAATGAACACTGCGGCAGACGTAACAGATGTGATGCTGGCAAAACAGGAAGTGGAAGAAAGCGCCCAACAACTCGCCAGTCTCAACGAAGAACTTGCTGCCGTGAATGAAGAACTGGTGGCTTCTAACGAGGAACAATACAGGGCAAACGAAGAACTCGCGGAGCTGTATGAAAAATTGCGCATCAGCCAGGACGAATTACAGCTGGCGATTGAGGCCGCCGGACTCGCAACGTTTGATTTCAATCCCACAACGGGAAGATTTACGGGCAACGAACTGCTGAAATCCTGGTTTGGGCTTAAACCCGAAGAGGAAATAGAACTGGATAAAGCTACAGATGTGATATTGCCATCCGATCGTGAACGGGTGATCAAAGCGATCAATCATGCCATCACTTTTGAATCGGACGGTAATTACGATACATCCTATACAATCTCACCTAACCAGCTCAATGCAGAGCCACGCATGGTGAGGGCGAAAGGTAAAGCGCTTTTTAATGAAAATAAAGAACCTACCCGGCTGAGCGGTGTATTGCAGGATGTGACCGAACAAATGACCTCGCAGGCCAAAATGCGTACGCTGATCGCAAACCTGGCAAGCAGCGAAAAAAGGTTCCGTTCGCTGGTGAAACAGGCTCCCGTTGCCATGAACGTTTTTAAAGGAGAAGAATTTATCATCGATAGCGTAAATGACAGGATGCTGGAGATATGGGGCAAAACGGAAGCGGTAAACGGAATGCGTTTCATTGATGTATTACCGGAATTGGCGGATCAGCCTTTTATAGATATACTCAATAAAGTACGTGCCACCGGCCAGTCATATTACGGCGTAGAAAATATTGCGGAAATTATAAAAGACGGTATTGCCGAAAAGCGTTATTTCAACTTCATCTATCAACCTATCATGGAAGAGGAAGGCCGCATAGACAGTATATTGCAGGTACTGACAGAAGTTACGGAACAGGTGAACGCCCGCAAAGAAATAGCAGACATCAACACCCGGCTCAACATCGCCATCGACGCAGGCTCACTCGGATCTACCGAGGTTGACCTTGCTTCCGGCACCATGCAGTGCAATGAACAGTTCAAAAAATATTATGGCCGTTCGAAAGACGAGATATTCAACTATCCCGATCTGTTTGACGCTATGCTGCCAGAGTACAGGGATAAAATAAAAAAACTGGTAGCCATCGCGATTGAAAACAAAAGTATTTACCAGTCTGAATATGAAGTAGCCTGGCCCGACAGTTCCCGGCACTGGATCAAAGCTTATGGAAAAGCAAGATATGACAGCAGTGGAAAAGCGGTGAAAATGGTGGGACTGGTATCGGATATTACGGAAGCAAAAAAAGATGAGCAGCGGAAAAATGATTTTATCGGTATGGTGAGCCATGAATTGAAAACGCCGTTAACTTCCCTCACTGCTTATGTGCAGATGCTGCAGGAAAAATTCAGGAATGGCAATGACGACTTCACTATGAATTCTCTGGACATGGCGAATAAACAGGTGAAGAAAATGACGACCATGATCAATGGGTTCCTGAATATCTCCCGACTTGAATCTGGCAAAATACATATTGACAGTTCCAGGTTCGACATGGCTTTGCTGCTGAAAGAAGTGCAGCAGGAAACGGTGATCGCCGTAACCACCCACACGGTAATATTTGCACCGGTAGAAGAAACTTTTGTAATTGGTGACAGGGAAAAAATAGGACAGGTAATTCACAACTTCATCAGCAATGCAGCAAAATATTCTCCCCTGGGAACCACCATACATGTGGCCTGCATTTCTACAGGCAACTCTGCCCAGGTGTCCGTTGCCGATGAGGGTATGGGCATCCGGCCGGAAGACCAGCAGAAGTTGTTCGAACGATATTACCGCGTAAAAGATCAGCCTGTTTCAATTGCAGGCTTTGGCATCGGCCTCTATGTATGTGCTGAGATCATACAACGCCACGAAGGAAAGATATGGGTGGAAAGTGAACCTGGAGAAGGATCTACGTTTTACTTCACCCTCCCATTGTAGGCGGATTTTTTATGCATCTCCAACAACAGCCGGTAGGTATTATTGGAGTTGGCCTTCATCCAGTAGCTGTAAAATATTTTTGCACTTTCAGCTTTTTCATCATCTCCTTCTTTCGGCAATTCTTTTCTTCCATGGCTGCCGCTTTGCCCCTTTTTATCGGCGGGCACATCCCCTTCATATTTTTTTCCAGACTTATGATTGGCATACCGCCTGCTGCGGGTATACCCCATCTGCAAAAATTTCCGGGCCATATCCATGCCCGCAAAATCTTTTTGCTTTCCATAGGCTACAAATAATTCGTAGATCTTCTTCGCTGAGATCCTGGCTACTTCGGGCGTCTTGAATCTCCAGTATGGAAGTATCTCCGATTTGTAGGGCTCTGCCAGCAACACACCCTGCTCCCCTTTTCCGGTGCGGTACAATTCAGGCTGTTGGCGAAAATCAATGGAAGCGAAATCCAGGTTATAATCGAAAGAAGACGGGTTCATACCAGAGCATTTACCAAAGCCATACCAATATTTACCAGGTGTATATATTTGCTACCTGCCAACGTCATTTATTGATGACCTGCATCTCGTTGATGGGGAAATTATTATTGGTAAGGGTGAGGTTGATCTCGCCAAACAGGCTCACCAGTTCCGATAAGGATACATCCGGGATCTTGAATTTTTTTACGGGGATCTTTTCCGTGATCACAGTGGTATTTTCCTGCCTGCGCAGGTCGGCGGCATACAGCGTCAGAATAGTTTCTTTGCCTATCAGCAGCCTTACCGCATAAGCTTCCAGTCGGTCCGCATTGAAATCGTGGATGTACCTCGAAAAAAGTTCATTGAGTGTTTCCCCTTCTTTAAATGTTACGGATATTTCACCGGTAAGGTCGCCATTTTCAAAATGTAATTCGTTGCGCATGGTAAAATGTTTTACAGGTTGATCAGCAAAAACAGCACCATACCAATGGGTATACTGCCTGCCATGGGGCATTATTTTTTATACCGTACCGACAGTACCGCTATCGCCAGGTTGACGATCATCGAAAAGCTATTGGAGATGATGATGATCCAGTCGTTCTTCAATATCCCGTACCATACCCATCCCGCCAGCCCCAGGAAGAGCACAGCCAGCATCCATAAGGATACGGATTCCGCTTGTTTATCGCGAATGATCTTAAAAAGCTGCGGCAACAGCGATGCCCCTGTGGCCACACTGGCCCCCAGGCCTACCATTGTTATGAGATCCATCAGAAGGGTTTAAAATGTTGCAGGTATGCTACACCTGCAACATGAATGGATAAAATTATCAGGCAGGTATCTTTCCGGCTTTTTCCCTCTGCCAGAACCTGTGCTGTTTGATAGCGTTGATAAAATCGTTGGGGAAATTTCCTTTCCCGGGCATGATCACCCCATCAGCGGTCGGATCGTATGTTTCCTCATCGAACTTATGATGTAGATAAGTATACTCTGCCAGCTCCCTGGCATCCGCCTCAAATGCGAGGGGCTTGCAATGTTTGTACGCTTCTTCTACAAAGTGTAATGCATCGGGTTCCGCTATGAGTTGTTGTATACAGCCTTCGCCACCTGCCACATATACCGCGTCAAATACAACCGAAGTTGCAATAAGAAACGATTGGTCTACGGGTAAGGAAGCGCCCGAAATCCCCTGGATGAAACCAAGCTTTGGCGCAATGAGTTTGCATTGTGCCCCGGCTTTGAGCAAGGCATCTTTCATTTTCGCAAGGGCCGCATCATTTACCCCGTTGGCTGTCAGGATGGCCACCTGCCGGGTTTGTATGGAATCTTTGCGGGTATTTTCCATGCTGAGTGCAGGAGATGCTTCAATGGGCAAGGTTAGTTTCACCGGTTGAAAATTTTTCGGATTTTCATTGGCCGGTACCGAGTGGTTCATGGGAAGCATAGGCCCGGCCGGCACTTTCAGCCCAAGGGCATCCGCTACATCTGCCGCCAGTTTTTTATCCACCTGTGTAAGCAGCCCCACCATGCGCTCGCGGATTGCCGGCACCTGTACCTTACTGAGCTCAAATCTTAAAGCATCCGTAAGATGCGCTTTCTCCGCTTCGCCCTGGCTGTTAAAAAATAATGTGGCCTGGCTGAAATGATCGAAGAAACTCCGGCTCCTTCCCCGAATCTTTTTTGCATCTATGCGTTCTGTAAATGAACTGAACCCTCCCGCCGCACGGCCCGCCTGGAAAGGGCAACCCCCTCCCAGCGTGTTGGGCTCATAAGCCACTTTGCCACTATTGATCTGTTGGCGCATATGCCCGTCGCGCTGGTTGTTATGTACTGTATTCACAGACCGGTTGATGGGAATTTCATGAAAGTTGGCACTTCCCAATCGCGATAGTTGGGTATCTGTATAGGAAAACAACCTGCCCTGTAGCAGAGGATCGTTTGTAAAATCAATTCCGGGCACAAGATGACCGGGATGATAGGCCACCTGTTCTGTTTCCGCGAAAAAGTTATCGGGGTTCCTGTTGAGCGTCATCTTACCGATGCGCTGTACGGGCACCATTTCTTCAGGAATAAGTTTTGTAGGATCGAGGAGATCGAACGGAAATTTATGCTCATCTTTTTCCGCTACCACCTGTATGCCCAGTTCCCATTCGGGAAACGCCCCGCTCTCAATGGCTTCCCAGAGATCGCGGCGATGAAAATCGGGATCCTTACCTGATATCCTGGTAGCTTCATCCCACGCCACAGAATGAACACCCAGCAACGGTTTCCAGTGAAATTTAATAAAGGAGGATCTTCCCTCGGCATTTATAAACCGAAATGTATGTACCCCAAATCCTTCCATCATGCGCAGGCTTCGGGGAATAGCCCTGTCGCTCATGGCCCACATGATCATGTGCATACTTTCAGGCATCAGTGAAATGAAATCCCAGAAAGTATCATGCGCTGATGCCGCCTGTGGCATTTCATTGTGCGGTTCGGGTTTTACAGCATGGATGAGATCGGGAAATTTAATGGCGTCCTGTATGAAGAATACGGGCATGTTGTTTCCTACCAGGTCGTAATTTCCTTCGTCGGTATAAAATTTTACGGAGAACCCTCTCACATCCCTGGCCAAATCGGTGGAACCCCGCGATCCCGCCACTGTAGAAAAGCGAACGAATACAGGGGTCCGTTGCCCGCGTTTTTGCAGGAAGCCGGCTTTGGTGAGGTGTGCCTGCGATTCGTAGGTTTCAAAATACCCATGCGCCGCTGATCCGCGGGCGTGCACAATGCGCTCAGGTATCCGCTCGTGGTCAAAATGCGTGATCTTTTCCCGAAGTATAAAATCTTCCAGCAAGGTAGCACCACGTTCTCCCGATTTCAACGAGTTTTGATTATCGCTTATCCGCAAACCCTGGTTGGTGGTCAGAAACTGCCCTTCGGCATTTTCAATATCAGGACTGAGATCATCCGCTTTTTTATCGGATAAAATTTGTTTGTTTTTTTTGGTGGCCATGTCAAAAGTTTTAAAGGTGATGATTGATAACTTCAAAACACATGCTAGGATTGTGGGAATATGCCTGAAATACTACACGTGGAGGTACCCGGATCAGGGACATCAACAATGCTTTATAAGATTAAAAAATGACGATGTAGTTACCGGAAAGACAGGAAGGGGATAAATCCTGTTCGGCGCTTTTAGCTGCCACTGATGCACGAATAAATACCTCTCCAACATGTTACTTTCTTGAACTTTCTGAAAGTTATCCTCATTTTGAGCCATGGGCAGTATTGTTGATTTATTATAAGTATGAACAACGATCCTGCCCATATTAAAATACTTGCCGTAGACGACGAGCCGGATTTGCTGATGTTGTTGAGTGTTTCGCTACGCACAAAGGGTTATACCGTATTTACTTCACTCAATGGCAACCACCTGCTCGACAGTATCCACGAAAATAAGCCGGATGTGATCTTTATGGATCTTTCGATGAAAAATTTAAACGGGGCCGACCTCTGTGTGCAGCTTAAGCACAATAAGACCACCGCTTCCATTCCTATCATATTATTATCCGGCAACGATGATGTGATATACGTTTCAAGGCATTGCGGCGCAAGCGGATTTGTTTACAAACCTTTTGAAACTGCCAAAGTCATTCTTGAGCTTAACAGGGTATTGGACGAAATTTAAATTTCCCTGTGATCGTATTGTAAGAGAGTCTCCGTAATTCCCCATTCCTACTTTTTGTAGAATTTAAGCATCATTTTGGTAAATACTTTAAATACCTAAAAGCCATCTAAGCGATATGCCGGAAGAAATACCAAACCTTGATGCAAAAAATTGAAACCTTCGTTTGAAATGTAATCCCGTTTTGAAATCTCAGAGCCATTGCACCATTGCGATGGCTTTTGTTATCCCGAAACGTATAGAATAATCTACAAATAACTGCTGATTTACCGGATGCATCCACATTCCGGCAGGCTTCCCGTAATTCCCCTCTTGGCATAATTATAGAAATATATTTTTTACAATCAGCAAGCATATGAATGAACAGTACATTTTAAATCAACAACACCGCATAGCCATCATCGGGGGCGGCCCGGCAGGATTATTCGCTTTCAAAAACCTTCTCCGGTCTGATATGGAAAATTATGCAGTGCATATTTTTGAAGCTACCGACAAACTCGGTATGGGTATGCCCTACAGCCCCAATGGCTCGGGACACGAGCACATCACCAATGTATCGGGCAATGAAATACCAGCACTGGTGACTACCGTGGTACACTGGGTGAAAAATGATGCGCCATCGGCGTTACTTATTGAGAACGGGCTCGATCGCGAAACGTTTCACGAATTCATGGTGCTGCCCCGGCTGGTATTCGGTGAGTATCTACGGCACCAGTTCAGTTTGCTGCTTGATATAGCAAAAGAAAAAAATATTGAAACAAGGATATTCCTCAACACACAGGTAACGGATATTATCGACCTCAGGTTTTCGGGCTATGTAATTGTGGAATGCAACCAGTCTTACACCGCTGCTTACAAAACCGCCATCATCAGCACCGGGCATTTCTGGCCGGTAACAGAGGAAGGAAAAGCACCGGGATTTTATGATTCACCCTACCCTCCTGTCAAGCTCAAGTCGCTTTGTAATCATGCAGTGGCAATAAGGGGCAGTGGGTTAACCGCTATTGACGCGATAAGGACTATTGCCCGCAACAATGGGAAGTTCGAAGAACAGGAGGGCACTACCAGGTATTTTCCCCATCCCGATGCCAACGAATTTAAGATCGTACTGCATTCCTTAAAAGGATTGCTGCCTGCAGTTCGCTTTCACCTCGATGATCCGCGTTTATCTGCAAAAGGAACATTGACGCCTCAAGAGATCGCAAGGCACATGGCTGACAATGATGGTTTCCTGTCGCTGGATTACATCTTTGAAAAAGATTACAAAGAAATTTTAAAACATAAAGATCCGGCGTTGTATGAAACTATCCGTGACATGCAGATGGAGGAATTTGTAGAAAAAGTGATGGCCATGCGGGAGCGTCTTGACCCATTCGAATTATTTGCTGCTGAATACAGGGAAGCTGCCAATTCCATCAAAAAAGAAAAATCGGTATACTGGAAAGAGTTACTGGCGATACTCAGTTATGAAATGAATTACCCGGCCAAACATTTTTCCGCGGAAGATATGCTGAGGCTGCAAAAAACACTGATGCCGCTGATTTCCATCGTTATCGCATTTGTTCCCCAGGATTCCTGCGAAGAACTGCTCGCCTTGCACGATGCAGGCAGGCTTGAGATGATTACCGTGGATGAAAACAGCCGGGTGGAAACAGATCCGGCCGGCGGGATAAATTATCATTACACGGATGAAAACGGTGAAGAAATAATCACCCATTACCAATCGTACGTGAATTGTACAGGGCAGCCACATTTATCGAAAAAAGAATTCCCTTTCAGTTCCTTATCGGATAATGGATGCCTTTCGCAGGCGACCCTTGCATTCAGGGATAGCAGCTGTGCAACCGGATTTGAAGAAAAAATGCCTGAAAAAATCCTCACAGATATTCACGGAAAGAAACACCTGGTGGTGGATGGATTTAAAATATCCGACAGTTTCAATATCGTGGATGAAAAGGGCGTTGCCAACCCACGGGTATACCTCATGGCAGTTCCTTTTATGGGAGGTTATAATCCTGATTATTCCGGACTTGACTTTTGCGATCACGCCTCCGCACTCATAGTGGGTGATATGAAAGAAAAGATGAGTCAAAAAGATGCGGAACAGTCCGGCAATTTAATGTCGGTATCGCGGGCCTGAATTATTTAAGCAAAGAAAACTATTTCAGCATGAGTTTACCCCCCGTTTTCAGATCCAACCAGGTTATCCTTCTGTTTATATTATCAGTAGTAGTCCTGTATTTTGGAAAGCCTTTTTTTGTTCCTCTTACAATTGCAGGCATCCTTGCGATGTTGTTCCTTCCGTTTTGTCAATGGCTGGAGAGGAAAAATCTCAGCCGCGGATTATCGGCTTTTACAGCCGTATTTTCTTTCCTGCTCCTTATTGCGGGGATCTTTATGCTGCTGGGATGGCAGATCTCGGGGCTTGCGGAAGATATGGCCGACATCCAGGAGCAGGGAGGCGAGCTTATCAGCAAGGTTAAAACAACCATCAGCGATAAACTCGGTATCCCGCAGGCACAACAGGATGCCATGATGAAAGAGCAGCAGTCGTCAGGTGGAGGAAAGGCCGGGGCATTGGTTGCCGGCATCATGAGTGGAATAATGGGTTTACTGGTAGATACCATCCTGGTATTGGTATATATGTTTCTCTTCCTGCTGCTGCGCCTCCATTTGAAAAAGTTTGTATTGAAACTTGTTGATACCGGTCATAAAAAAACCGCGGAAAAAGTGATGACCGAATCTGCCAAAGCTGCCGGTAAATATTTATCAGGGCTGGGTTTGATGATCGTAATGCTTTGGGTATTGTATGGGATCGGCTTCAGCATAGTGGGTGTAAAAAATGGGTTATTTTTTGCCATCCTCTGTGGCTTACTGGAGATAGTCCCTTTCGTGGGAAACATCACCGGTACCGGCATCACGCTTATCATGGCATTGGCGCAAGGTGGCGGCACCAACATGGTGATCGGTGTTTTGATCACTTATGGGGTAGTACAGTTTTTACAAACTTATGTACTCGAACCGTTGGTGGTGGGTGCACAGGTAAAGCTGAACCCGTTGTTTAGCATCCTCGCTATTGTGGCCGGGGAATTGATCTGGGGTGTTCCGGGAATGGTGGTGGCTATCCCGGTGATGGGCATTGGCGAGATCATTTTCGACCATGTAAACGATCTGCAACCTTTTGGGTTTTTGATCGGTGAAGATAAAAAGTGAGGCGAAATTTATTTGTGAAAAAACGGCTCATCTACCTGCTGATATAGCTGAGGATTATGCAGATCGGTCACATGGGGAAATGTTTCAACAAATAGTGTTGCAAAAAATCAGGTCATAAAAAAACGCCCGAAGGCGTTCTTGCCCGAAGGCGCGTTTTCATCATCTGGTTTAATCCTGTTCGGCCGCTTCCAGGTTTACAGCGGTTTCCGCCACTTCGCTGAGCGTGGAATCTGCATCCTTTTCTTCGTTAAGCGTTTCTTCGAGCAGGGCCGCTGCATCATCTTCACCGAGGGTGCCGGCAAAAGATACGAGCGTGCCATAAGTAGCTATCTCGTAATGCTCTATTTTCTGGCTGGCAGCTATGATACCTGCATCCCTTACTACTCCTTCTTCCGTTTCTTCCATGATGCCTTCACCTTCTTTAATGAGCCCTTCCATTGCCTCGCACTTTTTAGCCTGCGCTTTTTTTCCTAACAGTTCAAATACCTGTTCCAGCCTCGAAACCTGTTCTTTGGTTACGGCCAGGTGATCGTTCAATGCACTTACCAATTCAGGCGAAGTGGCATTCTTTGCCATCTTCGGAAGTGCTTTGGTGAGGGCTTTTTCGGCCCAGTAAATATCTTTCAGTGAATCTTCAAAAAGATCGCGAAGCCCTGAAGCCGCATCGCTCTTAGCTGGTACTTTACCATTGGATGATGACGAATTTTTCTTTGGGGCCGTTTTCTTTGCGGGCGATTTTTTTGGAGCAGATTTTTTACCTGCTGCTGCTTTCGTTGCCATAGTGTTTGATTGTTTTAAGAATTGTGTGAGTAATACTGTATGTATAATAATAATTATGCCAACAACTATGTACGATCGGTCATTGCCCAACCCTGGTTTTATTTTTTGTATCCCGCATTTTGAAAATGCCATTTCCGATGCACCTCCAACAATTTCGGCCCTCTCTTTTCAATACGAACCGGCGTTTCCATACAGGTAAAAAATCACTCCTTTCGAACTGTCCGGTTTAAACAACACAGCATTGAGGGATTTAGCATCTTTAGTCTGCACATATATTTCTTCAAATTTTTGATCGAAATAAAAGGCATCTTCTTTCCGTAATTTTTCCGGAAAGAAAATAAGGCTTTCCTGAAAATAAAAAAGCAGCAGGCAGATCAGCATGTAACCGATGGATGTGATGAGCAATACTTTTCGAAATAATTTCATAATCAATTGGGGTGACCAGTTCTGATCAAGGTTGTAATTCAGATTATTTTTTACGCCCCATTCAGGCCGGATCATCTTTCCCGCAGTGTACGCTAAATGTACGGTTAGACAGCTAAGGGTTGGTATTCAACTGCTCAATGCCTCGTCCTCATTTTTCTACAACCTGTGGAACAAAATCTTTCCCAAAAAATTAAGGCAGGGAATTTGTATTAATCCCAAATTATCATTAACACCTAAAATATAACTTATGACACCTTTTACCCGACTTACCATATTGGCCACATTTATGCTCTGCCTGCAGGCATGCTCAAAAGACGATATCAATGATAGCGGGCCGCAACCCGGCATGGGCGACCCGGTAGAAACACTTCCACCTAATACAGGGTATGCACCGGCCTTTCCCGAACAGACAAGGGCTAAAAGCGCCGTTACTACGACTCCTTACATGTCTACCATTCTCACTTCCACACTCGCTTCACCCTGGGGAATAACAGCCCTGCCGGATGGCCGGTTACTGATCACCCAAAAGGCAGGAACGATGAAGATCGTTACTCCTACAGGCACAGTGAGTAATGATATCACGGGTATACTCCCGGTAAATTCAACCGACCAGGGAGGCCTGCTGGGTGTTACCATCGACCCGGAATTTTCTACCAACAGGATGATATACTGGGTATTTTCCGAAAATGCTTCAGGAGGTACGCTGACTGCAGTGGCCAAAGGAAAATTGTCGGCTGATGAAACCACCATCGAAGGAGCCACTGTGATATACAGGGCCGGGCCTGCAGCCAACAGCACCCTTCATTATGGCGGAAGAATACTTTTTGATGCTACGCAAAGTTTATTGGTGAGCACCGGCGAACGTTCCATTCTTGCTACACGGCCACAAGCCCAATCGGTATCTACAGCGCTGGGGAAAATTATCAGGCTGAATAAAAATGGCGGCGCTGCTGCCGGCAATCCGATTTTTACGGGAAGCGGGGCGTTGCCGGAATTGTACAGCATCGGGCATAGAAATCCACAGGGGCTTGCTATACACCCTATTACAGGTGCACTCTGGCAAAGCGAACATGGCCCACGCGGCGGCGATGAGATCAACAGGGTGAAAACGGGATATAATTACGGATGGCCAGTGATCACTTACGGCATTGAATATACCGGTGAGCCAATAGGCGCAGCCATACAACAACAGGAAGGGATGGAACAGCCGAGGTATTTCTGGGATCCCGTAATATCCCCAAGTGGGATTACATTTTACAAAGGCGATCGCGTTCCTGAATGGGAAAACAATCTCTTTGTAAGTGCGCTGAGCGGCAAACATATTGCACGATTGATTGTACACAACGAAATGATCATTGGCGAAGAACGCCTGCTGGCGGGCGAAGGCCAACGCTTTCGCGATATCACACAAGGCCCCGATAAAGCCTTATACGCTATTACGGATGAAGGAAGATTGTATCGCATCGACAGAACAAACTGATAGCAACCGCGAGTAATACAAATTATTTTTTTGAAAAACGCTTAGATCTTTGATCTAAGCGTTTTTTATTTTATGCAGGAAATGGAGGAATAACCCAACGGAGAGTAACTGTATAGTGGGGAAATATTTCATTGCAATTAAATATACAAACGTTTCGGTATAAAATTATTCCTGTCAAAATACAGCGGCTATGGGCATATTATTTGTTCCATTCATTCTAATAGAATAGACATTATAGATCATAAAACAGGATCCATGAAAACAAAAAAGATCTGGGCGAATTTTGGTGTACGGGATCTGGAAAGAACCACGGATTTTTACAAAGCACTTGGATTCAAACCGAATGGTTGGTCCGATCAACTCACGAGTTTCTTCTTTGGGGATGAAAATTTTATCATCCATTTTTTCCTGAAAGAAATACTGGAACCGGCCATGAAAGGACCAATAACGGAGTCAACGATCAGCAATGAAATAATTTTCACCCTTTCTGCCCAAAGCAAAGAAGAAGTGGACAGCTGGGAAAAAGAAATTTTGCAGGCCGGTGGCACCATCGTTTCGAGGCCGGAGGAATTTGGCAAGGGGTACTATGGGTTTGTATTCGCCGATCCCGATGGGCACAGGTTCAATGTATTTTACATGTAAATATGAAAGGAAGGTTTTATTCCATCAAAAAATTTTCAGGAAGGCTGTACTGAAATATTGCCGGGAAATTCGTGCTGATTCACCAGCTGAAGAAAAGGCAGGTATTTTATCACATACTCCTTGAGCACCTGCGATAATTCGCCCCTGTCCCAGAGATGCATGAGTTCCTCGAGGCGAAGATGGATATCCGTTTCTGAAATAGTTGAGTTGAGCATTGCAACGCAAACCTACAACAGTTACTTAGCCGATAAAGTAAGACATACTATCATCCTGCTGTAGATTTATTTCTACTTAATTTTGCAAGATGCTGATAATCAGCTTTTATTTATAACCCGCCTCTTTGATTCAATGTCAGCAATAGCTTGCCCTTTTCTACAATATAATTGGCCCGTTCAACCGCTTTGACCGAGCCGATATTTTTGGCAGTAGGGAATTTTCCTGCGGGAATAAAAAGCACATCGCCGGCTTTCAGTATCACCGGTTAATATTATAGCATTGATTTTGGCGCATTATTTTTCCACTACGGCCCTTATCATCGCTTCCACCTGTTCGCCATTGAAAGGTTTTTCCAGCACAGCTATGGCGCCAAACCTGGTGTAATTATCCAGCTTTTCCGGATCGCCGGAGATGAGTACTAACGGTAACGCGTACTCAAGAGAAAGGGCGTGGCAAAATTGCCGTCCATCTTCATTTTCAAGATTTACATCAATGAATACTATATCGGGTACTACCCCATGAAGCAACTGTTTTTCTGCCGCCGCAATATTGGAAGCCGTTCTTACATGATTGTTTTTGGAAAGGGCAAGTGAAAAAAGTTCAAGTAGTTCCTGTGAATCATCAACAATTAGAATTTTCGCCATAGCAAGGTTAGTTGTTTGATGGAGTAACTAAGATACGCTTAATGAAGCAATTCACCATCGGAAGTATTTATCGATATTTTTCGAAACTTAAAAACTACCCCGTTTGGTTCAGGACTTATACGTAAAAGGTAAAATTTCAGAGCTTTTTTTAAATGAAGGCACAGCTATTGCATATATCAATAAATATGAATAAGAACAAGATATTCTCGGGAATGAAAGCACTTACCCCCGCCATGCTTGAAATGATGATGGATTGCCACGAGCGTGAATTGCAGACCCTGGAGCCATGCGATACTTACAAGACACAATCGGCCAAAGGGCTGATACAGCGGGGCCTTTTCACCTCCAGGATGTATACAAGCCCTACCACGAAAAGAACTTATATGGCGTTTTATGTTACGCAAAAAGGAAAGGAATACCTTGAATGGTACACGAGGAAATGATGAATTAAAAATTAAGAATTAAGAATCTGCAACTGAAAATTTTTGTCAAGATGGATAAAAAAGACCTACAACATCAGGGTGAACCCTTATCTCCCGAACAAAAACAGCAGGGGCACAACAAACCTTCCACACCCGAACCACCACTCGGTGAAACAAATGACGATGAAGGGGCGGATGGCCTGGACGATGATGAAGCCGGGGAAACGGGTGATGAACTTCGCGGCAAATGATCAGGGCTTCAGTTTTTCTTTTACAAGAGGAATCACTTTTGTTCCGATGAGTTCAATCGAGCTCATCAGCTGCTGATGCGTCAGCCCGGCGTTGTCCATCTGGAAGGTAAAGCGGTCTACCCCGCCCAGTGCTTCGCTATGCCTGAGCAGTTTTTCCGCCACCAGTTGCGGGCCGCCAACCACCAATACGCCAGCTGGCCCGATAAGGTGATCGAATTGTGTCCTGGTCACCGGCGGCCATCCGCGTTCTTTTCCAAGTTTTGTCCATAGTGCTGCATAACCGGGATAATAATCCGTTACTGCCACCTCATCCGAAGCAGCTACATAACCCGGTGAGTGAAGCCCTACTTTAAGTTGCTCCGGCTTGAAACCCGCCCTGGCACCAGCTTCGCGGTAGAGGTCTACCAGCGGACGAAAGCGTTCTGTTTCACCCCCGATCACCGCCACCATCAGGGGCAGTCCCAGCGACCCCGCCCTGATAAAGGATTGCGGCGTACCGCCAACACCCAGCCACACGGGCAATTTTTCCTGTAGGGCACGCGGATACACAGGCTGATCCTTCATCGCTGGTCTGAATTTTCCCGACCAGGTAATAAATTCTTCATCGCGTATGCGTAGCAGAAGATCAAGTTTTTCTGCAAAAAGTGCATCATAATCATCGAGGTCGAAACCGAAAAGCGGGTATGCTTCAATGGCGGAGCCCCGGCCCACAACGAGTTCTGCCCTGCCTTTCGATATCAGATCAAGCGTGGCGAAAGATTGATAAACCCTCACAGGATCGGCCGTGCTCAATACTGCTACAGCACTGGTGAGCCTTATACGTTTGGTTCTTGCCGCAGCAGCCGCGAGGATGACCGCAGGTGCCGAATCGAGAAATTCTTTTTTATGATGTTCGCCTATACCAAAAATATCCAGCCCTGCTTCATCTGCTAATGCTATCCTGTCGAGCAACTGCGCCATTGCATCCACGCTGCTCAATTCGTTGCTGCCATACATGGCCGACGCAAAACTATCTACTCCTATTTCCATGATTTTAATTTTTTATTGGTTCCACTTTATCGGTAATATTGATCTGTCCTGTATTTCCGGCGATCACATTCACGCCGAAATTTATCTTGTTGCCGGCACGGCGATAAGTAGCCAATGTCTTCAAAGGTTCTTTTGCTTTTTCAGCAGTAAACTGGTTGATGGTGGTGACCACACACCGCGGGCAAAGCGATACTCCATAAAACGTAATATCGCCGATGCGGAATTCTTTCATGCCGTCTTCTTCAAATGCACCTGTTCCATTGATCACAAGATTGGGCCTGAACCGGTCGATCGGCAGAGGTTCTGCGAGTTTGTTATTCAGATCTTCCAGCGAAGCTTCACTTAATAACAGGATGGGATACCCGTCGGAAAAACTGGTGAGGCTGAAAATACCATGTTTTTCATTCACCACTACATGCGATTCATCAGGCATGTATACCAGTCGAACGGGCATTTTGAGCATAGTTGAAAACCATGCATCAACATTTTTATTTACCAATACTGCTACCGCAGTTTCATCCCAGAGCCGCACCTTGATTGTATCGGAGGAATAAGGCCCGAAGGGAATGTGTAAAAACTGATCCGTATGTTGTTTGTGAAATACTTTCAATCCGTCTTCCGTCAGCTCCACCTGCAACAAAGCCATGATCGGATTTTCCCTTTGTGAAACAAACCGGTCCTGGTCGTCTACGAGCATCCAGCGCCGGTCGTATTCGAAACCCCGGTCGGTTATATTCACCGTTTCCATAGAAATTCCGCCGAGAGATTTGATGGGGTAAATATAGAGTTGGCTTACCGTCATAGCTTCACAAAATTACGAGAATTAGTTTAGAGATCAGGGATCAGGGGTTTAGCAGAAGGTTTAGAGGTTTAGAAGGATTTCCTGAAAGAACATTTCTAAACTTTCTAAACCCCTAACCTTCTAAACCTAAACCCTCATCTCTAAACAAAAAACGCAGGCCTCTCAGCCTGCGTCAGTCATAAATCCACTTATGCTTTTTAATGTTTGATGCTATTGATCACGGTTTTCAGGAAACTGTCAATCTCTTCGGTAGTTTGCACTTCATTGTACAATGATATGGATGTAACCAACGTAAGATCCGGATTGGAAGGATGTTCTAATATGTAGATCACAAACTTCCCCTTGTCCTGCCATTTGGAGCTCCTGTCTATGCGGGCTTGCTCATCCCCGCTGAACATATAGCCTTTCAGGCCGTTGATGGTCACCGGTGTGTACAGGGTCATCAGGTCCATTTTCTTGATATCCTTATTATTCTTCCAGCTCAGGCTTGGGATCCTTCTGCGTTCTGAAAGCAGGTTGTTGATATCATCCCATGGAATGGTATATTTCTCGATATCATAATTGCTGAACTTCGTCACATAATCCTGGGATGCATACAATGCCGCCGCATGGATGAAATCATCGGCAAGTTCTTTGGCATTCAGCCCCGGGTAGTCTTTGCTATCCAATGCATAGATGCTGTAGAAGTTGGCGTTCTTATCTTTAAAATGATAACCCAGCTCTGTGCCTTTATCGCCCAGGCGGCCGTTCTGCTTAAGATCTATATCGCCAGGGATATTTGTTTTATCGATGCTGAGGTCGAGGTATGGCAGAAAAAGATTTTTTGTATCCCAAAGCGGAACAGTGATCGATGCTGGCTCCAGGAGGTTAACTGCCTGCCCGTATTCCTTGTACCCGATCTCCTGCCTGAAGAAAAGGGTGATCACCACCTTTACTTTCTGGCGGGCATCCTGGCCGAGGGAAGAAGACAATACCCAATTGAGGTCATTGCCATTCTGCCTGAATTCATTTCCTTCAAAAACCTTGAATTTTTTGGTAGCTGGCGTACTTTTCAAAAAATCGGTGAAGGCTTCATACCCGTCTCTCAGGATATACCATTCTTCGATGCTTCTATCTTTGGCATCATTGATCTGCACATACAACAAGGCTTTTCCGCTGATGACGGAAGGTAATTTGGGATTCTTAAAACTTATTTCAAGCGTTTTCAGATCGGCTTTATCAATCGTAGAACCGGCTTTCAACGGTTTACCATTGATATAAGTTGTGATCTGCGCCTGCGAACCATTAAATACGAATCCTGCTAAAAGAACCAGGATAAAACGAATGTATTTCATATAATCAGAAAGTTAGTTTAGTAATTTATTTCTCATCGAACCATAAAAAGAAAGCTGATCTTCCATGGGAACAACCAGCTTTCTGTTTTCATAACGGGAAATTTATTTCAGGCTTTCGTACGCCGCAATTTGTTTATCAAGATCTTTCAATTCGCTGTTGAAAACCGGCCTCATCTTGAAGAAACGGTTACCCTTCTTGAAATAGAAACGGTAATCTTTGATGATGCTGGTACCATCAGAACCTTTTTCCTTGAAGATAACTCCGAATGCACCGTTCTTGAGTTGTTTGGCATCGATCAGTTCTACGAAATCAGGACTTTCAGTGATCGCTTTTTTCAGCATATCCAGGTTTACAGGGTAAACGCTTTCGGTGATCTCGCCGATGGTAACCCTTGCATGGCCGCCGATGTTGAAATCGTAGTTACTCAGATCCGTGTCGGTTTCAGATACTTTCGTATCCATAAATTCAGGTACGTCAGACAGTTGCACGCTGGTGAATGTCAGGTCATATTTGTCAAGCTTTGTTTCTGCCGTAGGCTTGCTGCAGGATTGAAATACTAATGCTGCTACGATCACAGATAATTGCAAAAATCTCTTCTTCATGATTGATTATTTTTGTTGCTTTTGTTGGTTTAGAATTAATACCCGGTTTAAAATTGCCTGCTATTAAGGTTTGCTGAAATCTAATTATAAATAAAATATTTCGCTTTAATAGTTTTCGCAGCAGCATACATTTCATAGATGATCTTAAGATCTGTATGGCTCAATTTTTCCGAATCTTTCAACACATATTTCTCCTGCCCGATATGGATGAAATGATAAAAATCGTATTCTGTCTTTCCCTTCACTTTCACTTCTGCGATAAAGCCCGAAAAATCGTCCTGTACATATTTTACAAAACGGCGTTTCTTATCATTTTCGACTGCGGTGGTTATTTTTCCAAATCGTTCTTTTGTATGAATGACCTGTAAATAAAACCCTTTGCCATCACCAAGATGAAAGCCGGGATTGTCCCTGATCAGTTCTACACCGGCGGGTACTTCTATCATTCCGTTGATGCCCACGATGTCGAGGCTGATCCAATGCGGCCTGGTGCTGGTAACCGTCTCAATTGTTTGAGCCTTGACCTGGTAAAAAAACAAGCAGCAGAAAAAAGTGAGCGAAAGGAGAAAAGCTGATCTTTTCATTTGTATTAATCGTTTAGGCTGCTACTACCGTGTTTTTCTTTGCTGTGAAACGAAGGATACCACCTACGATTCCTGCAAGGCCGGCAACGATCATGCAATAAACACCGTAACCTGCTGAAGCGCCTACTGTTGCTGCATCTCCGCTGGTTGCATCACTGTAGTATTTAAAGCCCAGACCTGCGACGCAAAGTGAAAAAAGAATGGCGACGATAGCGCTCCATTTTTTGTTGAGTAAACCCATGATAGCGATAATGGCACCTACTACTACGAATACTATTCCCGGATTGCCCCTGTACTCGCCCATGAAGCCATTTTGAGAGATACCCATTAAGGTCACCCATGGTAACCATGCGGAAATAATTGTAAGAATTCCGGCCCCGATCATTGTGAATCTTGAAGTCATGTTAGTTGTTGGTTTTTTGGTTATATAATAATTAGAGTTGCAAAATAGTATGCTCTTTCGTCACATCCCGGCCAAATGAAAATTCGATAGCGTTGTCTGAACATTCGTAGCAGACCAGTGCATATCTGCATCAGATGGAATTGAGGGAATTCAGGAATTCTTCTTTCTTCCTGACGGATAAGGGAATGGCAGTTTTGTCTTTCATGATGATGCTGCCCGTATCGGTTTTTATGTAGTGGTCGAAATAGAGCATATTGATGAGGTGCGACTGGTGCGTGCGAAAGAAACCCATGGGTAATAACATTGTTTCGTATTCTTTAAGTGTTGTGGAAACGAGCAGTTTTTGTCCGTTGACCATGTAAAAAGTAGTATAATTTTTTTCAGACTCGCAGCGGATGATATCCTGCACATGAATGGAATAAACTTTTTCCGCTGTCTTAAGAATGATCTTTTGCAGGTTTCTCGGCCGCTCGATGTTCGAAAACAACGTATTGAACTGAAGTTCCAGCATTTCCTTACTCAGTGTTTCTTCTGCTTTTTTCACCGCTTCCGCCAGGTCGGCAGGATCCAGCGGCTTCAGTAAAAAATCGATGGCGCTGAAGCGGAATGCCTTAATGGCAAATTCCTGGAAAGCGGTTACGAAGATCACTTTGAAATCGATCGGCTTCAATTGCTGAAGCAGGTCAAATCCGGTACCATCCTGCATTTCAACATCCAGGAACACCAGGTCGGGCAGATATTTTTTTATTGCGGCCACGCCGGAAACCACGCCATCAGCTTCCGCGATCACCGCTACTGTAGGACAATATTGCTTGATGACCGCCACATTTTTCTGCCGGATATTCTGCATGTCATCAATAACGATGGTTCTTAACATACCTTAATTATTATAAATGTAAGGAATTTCAAAAAATGTTTTTACCCCATGGATCATATTATCATTACCTGTGATATTCAAGGTCTGGATGATGATATTCTTTTTTGAAGCGATACTTTCCAGTCGTTCCTTTGTGATCTGCGTGGAAAGCGAACGCTGCGCCTTTTCCTTTTCCTTCACGATCATTCCAACGCCGTTATCAGTCACTTCAAAAAACAACTGGCCCTCGTTCAAATAAAAGCGCACATTCACCATGCCTCCTTCTTTCCTGTCTTTCAACCCGTGCCTGATGGCATTTTCAATGAAAGGCTGTGTGAGCATGGGCGGCAGCAATACGGTTTCGGGATCGATATTGTCATCCACCTTCACCGTATGAGCAAAATTATTATTGTACAACAATTTCTGGATCGTCATATAATTATCCAGCATATTCAATTCTTCACTCAGGGTGATGTAATTCTCGCGTGAATTTTCCAGTATCTGCCGGGTGAGCTTCGAGAATTTTGTAAGATAACTGATAGCCTCTTCATCTTTGTTGGCATGAATGAGGCTCTGGATATTATCGACCGAATTGAAAATGAAATGCGGGTTCATCTGCGTCAGCAGCAATCGCTGTTTCAGTTCATTATTCCGGTTGGCATTGATGATGGCTTTCTGACGGAAATATTTCACCACGAAGAAAATACCTGCCAGCAATAAGGCCGCGATGGAAATGAAAGTATACAAGAGTATATTCCTTCGGGCAAGCTTTTTTTCCTGTTCCACTTTACTCAGCAATGTTTTCCGGTCAAATTCATTTTTCAATTGTTGATTGTCAAAACGAGCATTCAGCTCGGCGATCGCCTGTACCTTTTCACGGCCAAGCAGTGAGTCGCTGGCTTCTGAAGCTTTCACGCCGTATGCGTATGCATTCGCATAATCACCGGTTGAGGCATAAGAAGTAGCCAGGCTGTTCGTGACCTCTATGATACCTTCGAGGTTGTTGTATTTTTCGCAGAATTTGAGCGACTGTTTATAATATTTACGTGCTTCTGCAATTTTCCCTTTGCGTTCGCTCGCTACGCCAAGATAGTATAAAGCGGCTTGTGAAGAAACTTCGTCACCGGTTTCTTCGCATATTTCCACCGCTTTTTTATAACAATAAGTGGCAGAATCTTTTTTTCCCAATGAATCGTAACAAAGAGCGAGATTCAGGTAAAAATCTGCCGGCGGCGGAGCGCCCGGTGAAGCTTTTTCAAATTCATATTGAGAAAGCCATATATATTTAGAAGCACTATCGTATTTTTTGGCCTGGATATAAGACGCGCCGATGTTGTTGTACGCGATCCTTGCCGAATTGTACCGGTTCTTCAGCTTGAATAAAACAACTGCTTCGCCACAATAGCGCACGGTTTCTGCATGATAACCCATCCTGTTATACATTTCTCCCATGCCTTCCAGCGCCTGCGCCATCTGTACCGTATCCCTGATATCCTGTGCTACCACCAATGCCTGCTGGTAAAAACCGATCGATTTTCTATGGTCGCCTGACAAATTATAATCCTTACCGATATTAGCCAGTACCACCGATTCTTTATGCCTGAACTTATTGGCGCGGCAATACCCTAATGCATATTCGTGCAGCCTGATAGCTTCTTTGTAATCGCCTGCATTGCAGGAAACAGTACCAATGACCATCGTATTCATGAAAATGCCCCAGGGATATTTTATATCTTTAGAAGCCTGCAACATCCGCCCGGCAAGGCTTTTAGCAAATTGTGGATTGGTGGCAATGCTATCAACACATACCTGGATATTCGTCTTTATTTCGCTGGTATCAATTGCCTGGGCAAAAAGTTGATGATTACAGAAGAAAGAGAATAAAAAAAATAAAGTTGTTTTGGTGGTTTTTCTCACTCGCTGACTGAACATCAGCAAATATATAATAACTGAATTTTCTTTTGACAAAAATATTTATGACAATTGGTATTTTTTTTTCCAGGGCAGAGATTGTCTTCCTAAGAATATATTTTTTTACTAAAAAGCATAAAAATTCAGTTACACATTTTCACCGGGAGCATACGAATTTTCAATAATTGTGTATTAAATTTTCATGAAGTTTTTGAAATTCATCAGCGCTGATATCGGATACGGATAAAAACTTTTTGCCGACGAATTTTCAAACATACAGCTAAAACCTTCATTTGAGACAATTTCTGTAAGGCGTTCAACTATCTTACACCCGGAATCAATCCAGCAAAATAATGAAGACACTTAAACTAATTCCGGGAACGGTACAGCTCAATGAACTTTCCGATGACCTGTGGAAACATTTTGGCAAGAAATATACGGTAACGGATAATGGAAGGAACGAGATCGTAGTTGCCCAGGATGCAACCATTGCCTGCAAACTCGTACTCACGCAAAAAAAATTACTGATACAAGGTACTTTTCCTACTCCCGGCAAAATGCTGCTGGCCATGGGTATTTTGCTGATCGGTGGCATCGTCATCCCTATGGCGGTATACCTGATCGTTTACAAAAAGAAATTTGAAGCGATAGAGAAAGAGGTATATGATCATGTTGCCGGGAGGTTTTCGAGGTAGACACTGATGAGAAGAGTACCCGCTCACCCATTATTATCGTGGGTTGACTACCACGGGTTGACTACCGGGAGTTGACTACCCAGGGTTGACTACCCGGAGTTGAATACTGAGCGGTAAATCCCCGTGACTAACGTTAGGGGTATCTAATCAAAATCGTGCTGAAGGTATTTCTGCGCTAATTCTTCATGGAGTAAAATGAAATTCTCCAATCCGTTAAAAATTATCAGCACTTCGTCGCGGGCTATCCTGGTAGGATATGTTTCGATGATTTCATTATAAGATGACCATTTGCACTCCTCAAAGCTAGTCGCAAGTTTGTGATGCATTTGGTTTGCGTGAACATATACAAAGACTGTTTTCAGATAATCTTCTGTTGCTATAAGTTTTCTTTTGAACGGGCGGGTAAATAGATTTCCTTTCCGGTTATAGGATGAGTTTATGTATTGAGTATGGCTAACCGACAATCTTTGAAACTGTTGCTTAATCAACGTATTCACTGAACATTTCCCTTCTAAGAATTTCGCCTGGGTTAATGTCAAAAATTCTTTCGGAACAGTTTTTAGATAATCGATAATAAAATGCTGCTCTTTAATTCTGGCAATAAAGTGAACATGATTATCCAATAAATTGTATGCATAGGTATCAACATAGTCTTGAAGAAAAATAAAGTATTTATTCAGGTATTGATATTTGTCTGCGTCCTCATAAAATAGCAAGTTATTCCCCACGCTTTTTGCGTAGATGTGGAAAATCGAATTTTCCTCGAAAATGGCTGTAAATTCTTTTGATATAGGCATCACCGAAATTATCCAATAACCTCTTTCAAAAAATGTATTTTTCCACGTAAATCAATGTTGTTTTTCTTTTGGAATGGTGAGGACTTTAACACGGGTTGACTACCGAAGGTTGACTACCGGGAGTTGACTACCCGGAGTAGACTACCCGGGGTTGACTACCGAAGGTTGACTACCCGGAGTAGACTACCCGGAGTAGACTACCCAGGGTTGACTACCGAGAATGTTGACGAATATTTCGGGCAACATAAAGGTACAAGCAGTTCACATTTTGTAATAACAAACAACCTTTACAACCATCGTTGATGATTGGATGCAAGATACCAGATACCAGTACCGGATATCGTAGCAAAGAATTAGCGAAAACTCAACTACCAGTATCGTCCGGCACCCAGTCTCCGGCATCAGCAACTTTTTATCGTGACGCCGATCAGGTTTATTTATTCTGATGATCCACCACCACCCCGTCAATCAGCAATTGATTACCAACAGTGGTTTGTTTTCCACCCGATGGTACCAATACCAATACTGCAGCGGTTTCGGAAGTTAATGTGATCGTTACATTTCCTGAAACATTTTTAGCCAGGAAGGAAGAAGTGACCGTATTGTAAATATCAGTCTTGGTTTTGCCCACATTCACCTTGACTTTTTTTATGGCCTTGAAGGGATTGTAATATAAATAGGTCGGGTAAGCTTTGTCGTGAAAAAAGTCCGTTGCCAGTAAGTTCAATTGTAATATGCCGGTAACATTGGTAGTGCGTATGATGCTACCGAAGATGCCTACGTGTCCGCTGCCATAAACACTGAACTGCGATTCCTGCGGATTTTTATCAGCCACCCATAGCGGTCCGTCGCCCTGTGCTACCGGGCCTTTCAGGTGTTCATATTTTTTATAAGATGATTGTTTGATAATACCTTCATACCCTATAACACCTTTGGTTACCGAAGCCAGCCCAGGTAAGGTCTGGTGCTCTTCAGGCATATATTGCGGGTAAAAAAAACGGGCCGCATTGGCTGCGTTCAACATCCATTTACCGATTGCTTTGGCGTAAGATTTATCATACCGCACCATCGGAACCAGCGGCCATGCTGCATCATAAGTGTTCATCAAAAATCCGTACCCTCCATGATCCACCGTACTTCCAACGATCCCCGAAATATCAATTCCATTCCAGTTGCCGACAAGTACACCCCATCCTTCGCGACAAAGCGGTGTGCCATCAAAACTCCACGCCAGCATCTTCGTCATATCGTATTGCATATTTTTTTCTGCATTTATCCTGGCGGCCAGGTATGCAGCAAAAGGCATCAACACTTCGTAAGTCGGATTTCGCGGTTGCGACTGCAATGCATTCAGTGCACTCACAGCGCCCTTGAGGTATCGTTCATCACCGAATTTTTTATATGCGGAATACAATACCCACGCATGTCCTGCCGCGGCATCAGGCTGAGTACAGATATTGTTTTTCATCGGCTGCATTTTTGCATAATCGAAATACGACCAATCATAATTTCCATTAAGCACAGAATCGGCCCGGTAAAATTTATCCGCTATGCTGCGGGCAATTTCGGTAAAACCCGGCTCTTCAGGATAAAGATCATAGATAGCATAAAACAATACATTTGGATATACATCATACCACCAGTCGCGGCCATAACCGCCGCCAAGCAGCGCCACTTCCGGGCAGGTGTTGTTCATCATGATATCCCACCCCGTTTCTTTATTGAAATAATTTTTCAGCATGCCCACATAATCGTGTTGCTGTTTGCTTTTATCAATGCCAACCAGACTGGCGCCCATCACCGCACCCATAGTAGCAAGCGCTTCATGGAAAATGCCTTTATTGTTTTGCAACCCTTGTCGCACATCACCAACAGCAGTATAAAGACCCGCTACAGGCTGGGCAAAATTCCTGTTGCTGCTATCGATCCAGATCATCGGCCAGAATTTTCCCTTCGCATTAAAATCGTAGATCTTTTTATCAAAATCCAGGGCAAGCGCCTTGTAATCTATGATGCGTAAGGGTTTGGGCATATCAGCCATCTTATCAACCCGGGGAATGTTTTTTTGAGCTACCTGGGCTGATACAGAAAAATGGATTATTCCTAAAAAAAATATATTGAAAATTTTGAGCATCTGGATTTGATTATAATTTGAAAAGACTGGATATGACGACAGGCCAGAGACCACCGACGACGGATCAGGGACCACGGACCACCGACGACAGACAACCGACTACCGGTTACAAATTTGCGTTTCAGTTTAAAGCCACAAAGGTTTGACTATTCACCATTCACCATTCACCATTGACTTATGCGATCGCTTCCGATACTTTTTCCATCACCCGGCTGTCATCAATTTCGCGTTCTGCTTCAGGCATGATCTTTTTACCCTGGGCAATGATTTGCCTGCCAACAAAAATAGAACAAAGCTGCAACACACCGATGATCACTACCGCATATCGCAAAGCAATGTCTGCCGAACCAAAACGTGCCATGACAAGAAAGGTGGCTGCGCCCAAAAATCTTCCGACATACAATCCCGCTTCATGATTGAGGATGTAGGCATATTCATTCCGGTTTTCTATTTTTGAAACGATGTCGATCACCTGGAACTGTATCGGAAAATAAGCAAGGTCCATCAATGGTTTCGCGATGAGCAGCATGAGGATGAAGATCACCACACCAAGCTGACTGTACAATACACCATTGATGGCAGCGCCTGCGGCAAATAACAAAAGGCCTGTTGCAAATATTTTTATCCTGTCCGAAGGTTTTGAAATACGGCCGAGTATGTACATGATAAGGGCTGCAATGACCGCTCCTATGGATGTTGCGGAGCCAAGTGCGCCCTCGTTCCCAAAAAATTTAAGGATAAGCATGGCGGGGGCTGTTACCAGGAAACCCTGCGCCAATCCTTTAAGTGAAGCCAGCGTAAGCAGTTTGTACCAGAGCGGATGGAATTTGAAAAAGACATATTTTTTTTGCGGGGGGTTGGTGAACGTTCCCCTGAAACACATGATGGATGCTGCTATCGTGATAATGAATACTGCCCCGGTGATCATCACGTAAGCAGATTGCTTGGAGTCTGCGCCGGATCGTGAATCAATAAAAAATCCGATACAGATAGGAACCACTACGGCGATAATGGTATAAAAAAGTGTTTCCATTCCATAATAATAATTCCGGTTGGAATCATTGGTGATCGCCAATGCCAGCACATCGCGATTGGCCCAGTAAAACCCGAAGCTCAATCCCATGATAAGTCCCGCAATGCCCAATCCTACTACATCCAGCTCACTCAGCGACATCATATAGATCATTGAAATGCCACTCAGCATCATACCTGCTGAATATAATTTACGGATATTGAAATGTTGCAATAAAAATCCGTTCAATAAAAAAGTCAGTGGAATCCCGGTGTATATCGTCAGTTGATAGATGACCACTTTGGTAAGATCGCCGTGTGTGCTACGCATGATGTATGCAGCCATGAACGTATCAATCACGGGCAAAACCAGCGCATAGATCATGTTGGTGAAAGTGAGCACACGGAAATTCCGCGGCTGGCTGTTGAAGTGATCCACTTCAGTTTTCAGTCTATTGGCCATGATCGGATTTTAATAATGATAAAATTTCTTTCAGCGAAAAATCTGCGCCGCATACGAACTCATCGGATGCCCCATAATAAATGGTCACCGTATCCCCATCCGGCTGAAGGATGTGCCCGTTGGTAAACACCACATTGCCGAAAAAACCTGTAAGCTCATAGGCTGCCTGTGGCACCATGATGGCGGCATCAGTTCTGCCGATCACTTTGGAAGGATCTTCCAGGTCGAGTAAAAATGCGCCGAGGCAATATTGGTGCGCTTCATTGGCCCCATGATAAATTTCGAGCCAGCCTTGCTCCGTTTTGATCGGCGCAGCGCCTGCCCCCACTCTTTTACTATCCCATTTGTCGCTGCGGGTTTTGATGATACATTTATGATCGCCCCAGTGAATGCCATCCGGTGAAGAAGCTATCCAGATGAAATTTCCGCCGATATCCACGCTGCTCGGACGATGCAGGGCATAATATTTCCCGTTTACCTTTTCTTCAAAAATGGCGCAATCCTTATTGTGCGGAGGCAATATCATTCCATGCGAAGTAAAATCTTTCCAGTCGGTGGTAGTGCGTAACCCAACGCCCACGCCATTATCAGAAACAGCTGTAAACGTAAGATGATATTTTTCTTCGAGCCAGGTAACCCGGCAATCTTCAATTCCAAATGTCTGAAGTATACCTTCACCAGTGAGTAAGGGATACCCTTCGGGCTCGTAAAAATTTTTCCCATCATCGCTGCAAAGTAGTCGCAGATGCGATAAGGTAGTGAGGTAATCCAATCCTTTGTAATTGATCACCCTTGCATCGGAAGCATCCAGTTCGGGATCGCCGGAAGGAATTTTCATGATCTCGATACCACCGGATTTTGTAAGAATGGGAAAAGAAATAAGATCGTCGGTTTGCTTCGGCCTTTCCGCAACGCGGATGAGCAGCCAGGTCTTCCCTTCAAATTGAAAAACCCCGGGATTCAGTAAACAAGCTATTTCAAGCCCGTCGATACTGGGTTTCAAGTCACCCGGAGATAATAGAGGATTGCCTGCAAAACGTGTTGCGATATCTTTCATGCAGAGTAATTTTGTTTCCGCCCCGGCGGATGAGGTAAAATGTATCGCAGTCTTTGGTCGACATCGCCTCCCCTAAAATGAAGAGGAGGGATGAAGACCGACCATTGATTGCACTGAAAAAGGTTGAAAGGTTTAAAAGGTTCAGAAGGTTCAAAAGTTCAAGAGGTTATACTTTCTCCGCAAAACATTTTGAACCTTCTGAACTTTTAAACTGTTGAACTTTTAGTATCCCGGGTTCTGCACCAATGTACCTGCTGATGCATCAATTTCGCCCTGTGGGATCGGGTATAAATAATTTTTGTCCTGGAAATTTTTACCATGAGCAGTCATCACCTGTTTGGCGATGCCCCATCTTTTAAGATCGAGCATGCGTTGTGATTCGAAACCAAGCTCAACCCTTCTTTCCGAAATAAGCCAGCCCTTGATTGTTGCTTTATCTGTAGAAGCAGGCCTGTCGGGCAATGTACCGGCAGGAGGAAGGTTGCCGTTAACATCAACGGAGTTACGGGCACGGGCACGGATCTGGTTGATGAGCGCTATCGCCTGCGGATATTGCCCCAGCTCATTCAACGCTTCCGCTTTCCAGAGTAATACATCGGCGTAACGGATATAGATCCTGTTGTTGGATGCATCATCATTTCCTTTATTACCTCCGTCGATGGTACCCAATATTTTATTTACATTTTGAGCAGGGGCATTCACTGTATATAATTTCCGCGGATCGTTTGGTTCAAACGCATTCAGAAAATCTGTTGTAGGTGCAAAGAAACCCCAGCCCAGCGGGGCACAGATACCATTGCCGGTACGCGGGTCAGTACCGCTTTTATGATCATAAGCGAAGATCACTTCGTTGTCTGTGAACTCGGTATTGAAACTGCTGAAATAATTTGTATTCAGGCTGTAAAAGTTAGTCGTTTCCAGTTGGCCAACTGTTGTCACTACATCCTGCCATTGGCCGGTATAGAGTTGGGATTTAGCCAAAAGTGCCATGGCAGCTCCTTTTGACACACGCCATTTTTCTGTAGCAGAACTGTATTTTGAATTGGGCAACAAAGCGATCGCCGCCTGAAGATCTACTTTAATGGAATCCCACACACGGGCTTTTGGAGCACGTACTGCAAATTCAAATGCTTCCTGGTAAGTTTTTACAGGTTGCAATATCAGTGGCACATCACCGAAATTATTGACCAGTGAAAAATAATAATGGCTGCGCAGGAATAAACCTTCTGCAAGCAATTGATTTTTTCGTGCAGTAGTAATCCCTGTGATCTGTTCTATATCAGGGTTGCGCAGCAGGCTGATACCGATGTTCAGCCTTTTGATACCTTCGTAATTATATTTCCAAAGCCCGTTAGGACCTCCGTTGGATGCAGTGAACGTGTAGTTATCTATATCATCCATCCATGGCTGATCACCATCGGGGTTCCATTTTTTCTGCATATCATCCGATGCCACATCCTGAACGATGTAATCATTCTGAAAGACTAGCCCACCCTGCCAATCCCATTGTGCAAGGATGTTGAGGCGATTGGATAGTAATTGGTAACCCGAACTGATCGAGCTCTCCATCATGTTCAACGTTGGCGTGGTATTCACCTGTTCAAGCGTAACCAGCCCTATCGGCGTAGTTTCCAGCTGCTTTTTGCAACTCGCAAAAAGGAATAAGAACAGCGCCGGATATATTATTTTAGTATGTTTCATCTGATTAGTTTTAACTTTTACAAATTAATTTTTGCTCCCAATAAAATACCTCTTGACAACGGGTACGTACCTGCATCTTTCAGCAAGGTAGATTCCGGATCAAGTCCTTTATACTTAGTGATGGTGAAAAGGTTTTGTGCCGAAACATAGAACCTGATATTGTTCACACCATTCAGTTTGAAAGCAGGAGTATAGCCTACTTCAATATTTTTCAACCGTACATAAGAGGCATCTTCCACAAATACGCTTGAAACCTCACCACCACCATTGCTGCTCAAAGTATTGCGGGGCGTAGTGTTACTGGTTCCTTCGCCATGCCATGCATCCAGTACTGCAGTAGTAGAATTGAACGGACGGCTATCATAATCCAATATCTGTTTCAGGTCATTGTACCTGTCAACCCCCTGTACTCCCTGCACCAGGAAGGAGAAATCGAAACTCCTGAACGAGCCATAAAAAGAAGCGCCAAAAGTAACTTTAGGGATCGGGTTACCGATGTAAGTCCTGTCATCATCATTGATCTGACCATCGCCGTTCAGGTCTTTAAATTTGATATCGCCAGGCTGCGTATTTGCAGGATTGGAAAATAAGGTCTTTGTTATTTCTGCCTGGTTCTGGTAGATACCATCGAACACTTTACCATAATATGAGCTGATAGGCTGGCCTACTGCCGTGATAGTATGTGAATTATTATCGGTGATATTTTTTACGTAAGTGAACAATTTTGTAACCCTGTTCCTGATCGTTCCAACGTTACCATTGATGCTGTATTTAAATTTATGATCGTTGTTCTGATAACCTGCACTTACCTCAAGGCCCCTGTTATAAACCGAACCTGCATTCACATACGTGCGATCGATCACACCAACAGTTACCGCTGGTAAACCAACACTCAGCAAAATATCATCCGTTACTTTATTGAAATAATCAACCGAGATGTTCAGTTTGTTTTTCAGGAAAGCCATATCAACACCAAAATCTGTCTGGGTTGTTTCTTCCCATTTGATATCGGGGTTACCATAACGCGATGTAGAGATCACGCCACCCGTCTGACTTACGTAAGTCTCGTAAGCATAGTTTGGAATTTCCTGGTTACCGGCTTTACCCCAGCTTCCGCGAAGGCGAAGGTTGCTCAGCCAGTTCACTTCCTGCATGAAATTTTCCTGTGTCACTATCCAGCCTGCAGACACCGAAGGGAAATAACCCCATTTGTTGTTGGCGCCAAACCGGGATGAACCATCCGCCCTTACTGCTGCTGTAGCGAAGTACCTGTTCTTGTAAGCGTACGTTCCTGATCCGAAAAAGGAAACAAGATCCCAGCTGGTTTCGCTGCCACCGCTTCTCATGTTGGGTGTTGCACCAAAATCAAGATAACGGAAAGCGTCCGATGAGTTGAAAAAGTTCTGCCTGCTTCCACCGATACCGGTTGATTTGCTGCTGATATTTTCAGTACCGATCACTGCATTGATAGAATGATCGCCGATATTTTTGAGGTAAGACAACGTTTGCGAAAGCGTAAATGTCATTGTTTCGCCAAAGTTCTCATCCAGGTTATTGGGCCTGTTGATCCTTCCTTGCCCGGGAAAAGGATCGTTCGGATCAGCATTATTATCATCCCCGTAATTGGAAGCGAAGTTTTTGTTATGCTGAAAAGCGATATCGATCCCGACATTCGATCTGAACTTTAAAGATTTATCGCGTAAGAAAGCAAACTCCGCAAATACGTTTCCGAAAGTCTGGAAGGTCTTTCTTTTATCATCTGTAAAATGTACGATCGCCAATGGATTGGAAGTGTATTCATACTGGGGTTTCCAGCCATTGTTTTCGTTGGTATAAAAAGGCAGATCAGTATACGGATTTCCCGCCGTCCAGGTTGGATCGCTTGGATCCTTATAGATAGCAATAACCGGCGGGCGTATCAGGGCGTGCCTGATAACACCAGGCGCATCGCCACTGGAGTTCAGCTTATCCTGTTTCTGATAGCTCAGCAAAATATTCGTACCCAACGTAAGCCTGTTGGTAACATTCGCATTTACATTGGTGCGGAAGTTGAAACGCTCGTACTGATCGTGATTTTCTACCACGATACCATTTTGTTTATAATACCCCGCAGACAAAGTGAATTGAACTTTATCAGAACCACCGTTGGCAGACAATTGTACGCTGTTGGCGATACCTGTTGTAAACAATTCATCGAGGTAATTGATGTTTGCCAGTTTTGTACCATTGAAACGATCTTTCATGTAAGGGCTCGAATCGGTACTGTTGGGAAATGCATTGTGCCAGGCCATATCTTTTACTGAAAGGTATTGATCCGCGTTCAGCATTTTAGGCAGGTTGATAGCATTATAAAAGCCGGTAAAATAATCTACCGTAAAATTTGTTTTTCCTCTCTGGCCGAGCCTCGTTGTGATCACCACCACACCACTCGCCGCACGTGAACCATAGATAGCAGCAGATGCCGCATCTTTCAGCACCGTCATGGAAGCGATGTCGGAAGGGTTTAAAAAAGTGATATCGCGGGTAGGCACACCGTCTACCACGTACAATGCGTCGTTGTTGCCGAGCGTACCTTCACCCCTGATCCTTAACTTGATACCATCGCCGGGCGCACCGGTATTGGCTGCCACAAAAACACCGGCGATCTGCCCCTGCAATGCCTGGGCAACATCCGGAATATGTGTCTTTGAAATATTGGTCATGTTAACAGAGCTGACCGCCCCCGTGATGGAATTTTTGCGCTGGCTATTGTAACCAACTACTACCACATCTTCCATGGTATTCACATCGGGCTGAAGGCTTGCCGAAAGCATTCCTTTATTGCCTACAGCAAGTTGGGTAGGCTTAAACCCTATCGAACTTACCATGAGCACATCTGTTGGAGAAGCTGTAATGGTAAAATTTCCCTCATTGTCGGTAACAGTAATAAGGTTGGTTCCTTTAACTGTAACGGAAGCGCCGGATATGGCTTCCCCTTTTGCGTTGGTGATCTTACCCGAAACTTTACCGATCTGCGCTGAGGCAGTCAGGTGCATCAGGGCGAAAGTCAGGAGAAGGCAGGCAAGGCGGAATAATTTTCCTGCGTGCTTCGAAAAATAACGAACAGAATTCGCAGTAGTTTTTTTCATAATGCAATCGTTTAAAAATGATGATCGCTGCAAAGCAGTAACCGGTAGTTGAATGTTTAGTAATGGATAGTTCTGATATGGCGGAGTAAAAACGATCTTCGGCTAACCGGGGCCGTTAGGTAAGTATAAAATGAAATTATGGCATTGGCCTGAATCAAAAAACGGTCGGTTCGTTTTTGTTGGTATCATATGTGGCAATTGAGGGTAGAAAATTACGACCGGGTGGGATTTTGACTATACACTATAGTTACATTTTAGTGTACTATAGTAACATTTATGACAAATTCGTGGAGTATGTGGGAAAAATATTACAAAAATTCGAAGACCCATTAAAAATGACGAGATGGGTTTGCCGGGAAGACGGGAAGAAATATTCTGAAAAAGAGAGCAATTTGCCGGGAAGATGGGAAGAAATGTTCATGAAAAGGAGAGCAGTTTGCCGGGAAGACGGAAAGAAATAATCCAGAAATGAGAGCAGTTTGCCAGGAAGACGGGAAGAAATAATCCGGAAAATGAAAGCAGTTTGCCGGAAGACGAGAAGAAAAATTCCTGAAAAAAGATCTTACTTCTTCCCGTCTTCCCGGCAAAAAAAACATATTAAATGACCGTTTTATTTGCCCGGTATTCATTCGGGGCACAGCCGAAACGTTTTTTAAACTCACGGAAAAAATAAGACTGGTTGTTGAAACCGGTACGGTAAAATATTTCCGTAACGTTGAGGTTGGTAGTCGCCAGTAATTCTGCCGCCTGTTTCAGCCGTACATGCCGGATGAATTCCCCAGGCGTCATTTCCGTCATCGTCTTCAGCTTACGGTAAAGCTGCATCTTACTCATATTGAATTCTTTTTCCAGGAAAACGGCATTGAGCTCCACATCGGCAATGTGCTCATTGATAAACTTCACCAGCCCTACCAGGAATGATTTATCACCGTCGGGCAGGTCGGCATTTTCAATATCCGACAAACGCGTGGTATTTTTAGTGACCTGCAGCATCTTCTGCCGGTATTCCAGCATGGTACGCACCCGCAGGCGAAGGTGTTCCGTATGAAAAGGTTTTGAAATATACGCATCCGCCCCTACCTCATACCCTTCCATATGCTGATCCTGGCTGTCGCGGGCCGAAAGCATGATCACCGGGACCTGGCAGGTGGCAGGTGCATTTTTGATGCGGTTGCAAAGCTCCAGGCCGTTCATGTTCGGCATCATCACATCGCAGATCAGCAGATCAGGGATGAATTTTTCCAGCATTTCCAGGGCTTTACCGCCATCCATCGCTTCATATATTATATATTCTTCCTTGAAAATATCTTTCAGGAGAAACCTGATATTGGCATCGTCTTCTACTATAAGGATTGTTCTTTTATCCTCCCCGTGCAGGTTCTCGATGATGGCATACTTGTTATTCTCCGTTGCGGAAGCGATAGCAACAGGCTCGGGAGCCGAAGTGATGGATTTATATAAATAGGAAGGCTGCTCATTACTTTCCTCGTTGGCAGGTAAACGCGAAGAAGCGGTATTCAACGGCAGCAGCACTTTAAAAGTGATATGGCCGTTCTCACTCGATGCACTGATCTCACCATTCAGCAGGGATACCAGCTGGCGGGTGAATGCAAGCCCGATGCCGGTTCCAAACTGCTCTGTTCCGGCAGCGCCCGGACGGGCCACATAAAACTGGTCGAACAAATGCTCCAGCACTTCCGGCGAAAGATCGGCGCCGGAATTTATCACCGTGATCTCCAGTTGCTTTTCCTGCGGTTGTTCCGCTACGCTGAAAATGACCTGCCCGATGTTGTCGGAATGTTTGAACGCATTCGACAACAGGTTGAATATGATCTTTTCAAGTTTGTCCTTATCCGTCCAGCCACTGATGCCTGCCGGGATGCTGATCTCATAATCAAGCCCTTTCTTTTCGCTTACCGCGATGAAAGGCTCGGCAAGGTTTTGCAGCAGTTCCGACACATTGAGGTAAGCATATTGATTCTTGAAAAACCCTGCCTCGCCTTTCCTGAATTCCAGCAACTGGTGTACAAGATAAGTCAGCCTGGAAGCCTGCTGATGGATCATTGACAAGAAATAAGGCTTGTCTTTTTCTCTCGCCACACGGTTCGGATCCATGAACCTTTCCGCCGAACCCATGATGAGCGTGAGTGGTGTCTGCAGTTCATGAGCGATATTGGTAAAAAAACCGATGCGGCTTTCGTGCATCGCTTCATCTTTTTCGCGAAGCAGGTGTTCCACTTCCAGCTGGCGGCGGATGGAATTCTTGTTTTTGCGATAGCTATATAATATATATATGACAGCGCCTATTACCAGCGCATAAAACAGCAAAGCATACCAGCGCAGCCAGAAATATTGCTGCACTTCGATGCTGATGAGTTTTGTTTCGCCAGACCATGCCCCCTCCCCATTACTCCATTTCACCCGAAGCGAATAAGTACCGGGCAGCAGGTTGTTGTAAACGATCTTCCCCGTGGTACCGCTGTAATGCCATATTTTATCGTACCCCTCCAGGAAATAAGCGTACTCACATTTTTCGGCATTGAGAAAACTGACAGCTTTGATATCCAGTTCAAAAAAATTGTCCTTCCGGTTGATGGTAAAACTCAAAGGCCGTGCGGTAGAGTCCAGTACATTGTAACCATCACCGGCGATATTTTTTCCGCCGATCGAAATATTCGAGAGCAACAGATTAGGCTGCCAGGAAGAACGCAGGATATTCTGCGGCAAAAAATGATTGAAACCGTAAGTACCGCCAAAAAACAACATGCCGCTTTTATCTTTCCATACAGCGCCATCGCAAAATTCATTGCTTTGCAACCCGTCACCTTGCTGGTAGTAAAAGACTTTTCCATCAGGCGTCACTTTTGCCAGGCCTTTATTGGTGCTCACCCAAAGATGCCCGGCACTATCCTGCTCTATGGCGTGGATGGTATTGTTGGGCAATCCATCGGTAGTGGTGAGCTTTTGAAAAATGGGTGCAGGTTTCGCCGCTTCACTTTCTTCCAGCCAGTTAAGGCCGTAGCTGGTGCCTATCCACAGCCTGTTGCGGTTGTCTTTGAACAAAGAAAGCACATCATTGTTGGAAAGGCTTCCATCGTAAGTGAATGCTTTGAAGCTGGTAAACAATTTCGTTTTTTTATCCAGCAGGCTGAGGCCGCCATAACGGCAACCGATCCACAGATGATCTTTATCGCCATCGGCCAATGCATAAATGATATCGTTGGCAGGGCCTTTGTTACTGTTATCGAAAATAAATTTCTCCAAAAAACCGATCGACAAAACTCCCCCGGCTTCGCGGTTGATCTTCAGGTGTATCAGCCCATAACCGCTGGTACCAAGCCATAGCGACTGATCGGCATCTTCGCGGATAGCATACACCGAGCCAAACTCGGCATAGGCTCCGGCACCTTTAATATCGCCCCATTTATAAAAACGCTTGCCCCGCACATCATACACGCCGATACCTTTTGCATCGCTGCCGATGTAGATCAGTTCATCTTTTGACCGGGTAAGCGAGTACACGGAATTATTATCGAGCAATCCGGGCGCTGATAAATACGAACGGCTATGGGGAGAATTTCCCTGCCAGAAATCTTTTATGGATAAAATACCGCTACCTTTTGTACCCAGCCAGAGATCGCCATTGGCTTCGCAAAATGCCCGCACAGAGCGGTTGTAGGGCATCCCGTTGTCGGAAGTGCTGATGGTGCCGAATGATTTTGTTTTAGGATAAACTTTGATGATGCCATTCCCATCGGTGCCATACCAAAGGATATCTTCCGTTCCCAGTGAGAAGGAGGTTACTTTGATATCCTGGTGCTGTAATGATTCCTGTTGCAGAAAATCATCTTTTTGAAAAGAAGCATTGTAAACTCCGTAACCTTTGCCCATCCAGGCAAAAAGATAGTGTCCTTTGTAAAACGTCATGGCGCCGATAGCATGAGGCAACTGCATCAACTGGTCAGAACCACGGGTGTTGCGGTTTATCCTGAATAAACGATCATCTGTAGTGGTATAAAACAGTTGTTCGCCCACTTTGAAAAAATTAGCAACGCCGTTGCCGGAAAATTGCCCGGAAAGCAGTTCAAATCCATTTGCTTTTTTACGGAATACACCCAACTGCCCGTCGTTGCTAAGTATCCACAGACAATTGAGATTGTCAAACAACATTTTAGTCACCCCCTTTCCCTGCTTCGCGATATGGAAATTCCGAAAAGTGTCGGTAGCAAAATCGTATACACTAAGCCCGTTCTTCTGGTTGAAACAATACACATTACCAGAGGTATCGGTGGTGAGTGCATATTCCTGTTCGCTTACCCGGCTGCGTTGATATTGATCATAAAAATAATTGTAAAACCTGCCGCTGAATTTTTCGTACCTCGAAATGCCTTCGATGGTGGTGATCCAGATATTGCCCCGTTTATCCTCGGTTACCTGCTGGATCACATTACTGCCGATGCTTTTAAAATCGTTGTCCTTGTTGTAATTGAATACGTGAAAATTATTGCCATCATACATGTTAAGGCCATCCCAGGTAGCTACCCACAAAAGGTTGCTGGCATCTTTGAAGATATAATTGATGGAACTATTGGAAAGCCCGCTGCGGTTATCGTAATGCTGCAGAAAGAACGGGTCGTTGCCATTTCTGGCAACACTACTGAAACCAGTGGCAGACAACAGTAAAAACAGGCAGCAACGAAAAAGCAAACGCATTGTCATGTTTAAATTTACAGATTTTTCGCCACCACGTTCTTCCGTCGTCAATAATATATGAAAACGGGAAACTGGCCAGCATCTTGACCATGGAGAAATTCTACCTTTGAAAGATCAGCCAAAGTTTTACGCTACAATCGCTGTCCTTCTCAGAAGCACAAAACACGTTTTATTTCTTCCGGGGTACCGGCATTCAGCAACCGGTATTCTTTTGTTGAAGGGGGAAATTCGCAGACCCTGCATTGTTGTGGCAGGGAATCTTTGAGGTAACGGATAACTTTATCTTTTGATATGTAAGAACGATATTCGTTCTTCTCCAAACATCCTTCACAGGCTGGCCCGCCTTCCACGTATGCGTATTTAAAGATAAGCCTGTTATCCGCATAATAATATTGTTCCCTTGCATAGGTATCGCCTACTGTACCGAAATCCACCGCTATCTTAACGAGCTGACCGTTTTCATAAAACTTATCAACGGTAGTCTTTTCGTCACAAATAAATTCAGCGTGTTTCGCATCGAGTTTAGCAGTATTTATGCGTTCTACCTGCCGGCGGATCTCCCTGATGGGATCGCTTTCCAATTGCTTCGTGCTATCCGCATAACGTATCAGGGTATCAGCTGGTTGCAAAGAACCCGCATCGGATTTAGGGCCGCCTGTCTCATTGCACGAAAATAATGCATAACAAATCAGCAGGAGAAAACAAACGGGGAGGATCTTTTTTGAAGGCGGCGCTACAGCAAGCATATTGTTTAAATTTATCTTTCTTTCAGGTAACTATCCTGCAAAATCCAAACCAAGGTTTTATTATCTGTCCATCACCGTTTTTATCCAGGTCAAATATTTTCATATGGAGTGGTTTAAGAAAAGAATTCTTGTCCTTTTATCAACTATTTTTCAATAATGCATTCGGCGGATAACCGAAATGAGTTTTAAAGACGTGGGAGAAATGCGAAAGGTTTTCAAATCCGGCTTCAAAATATACGTCGATCGGTTTTTCCTTTTTTTGCGCCAGCCTGTAGTGCGCCAGTTCCAGTCTTTTTTCTGTCAGCCATTTTTGCGGGGTGCTGTTAAAAGCTTTTTTAAAATCCCGGCGGAAGGTGGCTACGCTGCGGCCGGTGAGGTAACCGAATTTATCCATCGTCATGTTGAACATATAATGACGTTCCATAAACGCGGTAAGATCGATCTTGCCGGGCTCTTCAAAATTCGCCAGCAAACCATCTACCGATCGGTCGATGGAACGGAGAATGCTGATAGCTTCTTCTATCTTGATGGCTGCGATATCTGCCGGCAAGTCATCGCCCAGGCTGAAATATGGAATGAGTGAATCGAGGCAGCTTTTCAACAACGGATGTTCGCGGAAACTATATACCTTCTGTAGCGGTTGTGCCTTACCGGTAGTTTTGTGCCTGGTATAAAAATCGGCCAATTTTTCTTTTGTAAGGTGCATCGCCACTGACTTGTGCGATTTTCCGTCTTTGGGATAATTGATGACCGTAGCCAGCTGGTTTCGGGGAATGAGAAAAATATCACCTGCATTGAAAGTGTGCGTGACATCTGCCTGAATGATCTTTGTTTCGCCGGAGATAAACCATACCAATATGTGGTCTTCAAACATCACTTCTGTTTTGAAACTCCTGCCGTTGAATTCAGCTAGTTTGATATCGGGGCTGATATAATGTGTTTGAAATTCCATCTATATAAAATTAAGAAAGAAAATCGCTGATTTCAAAGGGATGAGATGATTACACAGATTATTTTGCTGCCGCAAATGAACATGCATTTTATAAGATGCCGAACTTTTAATGATCGTTCAATTTATTGTAAACTGCATTTTCGTTTTTACGAAGTAAAAAAATCTGTGTAATCATCTCATCCTTCTGAAATCTGCGATCCTTCTTCCGCTTCAATAGTACTGCATTCTTAATTCTTAATTCTTAATTCTTAATTCTTAATCGAGCTTTCTGTCATTTCTTCACTCAATTCCCACAACCGTTTTGCCGAAACTTCATTTACCGACCACGGCTTCACTCCACGAAGGCTGGCCGGATCGCTGAAATCGTGTGTGATATTGCCTTCATCAAGTTCGGCGATGTCAGCGTTTTCGCAATACACCCCTCCTATTCCATTCAATTGCGGGCTGGTGGCGCACCACACGGATGTTGCAGCACCTTGTTCCACATTTTTCAATTTAGCCGCCACTTCCGGAAAAATATTTCCCCGCTCATCGTGCGTACCCATTTGCTGGAATAATGCCATGGGTGCTACCCTGCCAAGATCGGTGCCGATGACCGACCCGGGATGACAGGCAAAAGCCCGGATGCCATACGCTGCCCCGCGATGATCGAGTTCGACCGCGAAAAGGTTATTGGCGGATTTGGACTGGCCATATCCTTGCAGCGTTTCATATTCTCTTTCAAAAAAATTAGGATCATCGAAATTAAAAGGCGCTATCTGGTGGCCATACGAGGAAACATTCACCACCCTGGCAGCTCCTGATTTTTTTAATGCAGGCCACAACCTGGCTGTCAATTGAAAATGCCCCAGGTGATTGGTGGATAGTTGTGATTCATACCCCCGTTGGTCGCGTTGCAATGGTACCCACATGATCCCCGCATTGTTGATGAGTATATCCAATCTATCATTTGCGGCGAGAAATTTTTGTGCAAATGCATCGATGGAGTGCGGATCCATGAGATCCATTTTTTCTGTCGTCACATTTTTTATCCCTGCTAAGTTAATTGCAGCTTTCCGGCTATCGCGGGCAGGAACCGTCACCCGTGCTCCTGCGGCAACCAATACTTTCACTGTTTCGAGGCCGATGCCTGCATATCCGCCGGTTACGATGATCGTTTTGCCGGTAAGATCGATGCTCCTGATAACTTCTGTAGCTGTGGAAGTAGCGTTGAACCCTGTTTGGAGGGGTGTTTGTAAAACCCCGTTGTAATTGTTGTTCATAATATTTGCTTTAATTTGATAGAGCAAAACTAGAACGTGCTTTGGGAGGAAGCTTTGTTTAAACGATCAGATTGGTTTGTTTAAAACGTCATATTGAGTTGACTACTCATGGCAGTTGACTACTCTCATACCACCGACTTCCTGCCAATGATAAACTGCAGGAGCAAACTCACCACGATCACCAGCAAGGCACCGATCGCATTGAGCCAGAGGAACGAGATGATATCCATGTTGTAAATGACAATAATGGCCAGTTCGGAAAGGATAGCTGCCCAGAAGACCGCATTGCTCTTCACTTTTTTGATCCAGAATGCTACCAGAAAAATGCCCAGTATCACCCCGTAAAAAACAGAACCGATCTTGTTCACCGCTTCTATCAGGCTATTGCCGATGTTATAAGCAAACATCGCGATGATGATGCAGAATATTCCCCAGAAAAAAGTATACCATTGCGATACTTTATAATCATCCTGCGTGGATTCTTTTTTCACAAAGAATTTTTTATGAAAATCCACGACAGTACAGGCTGCCAGTGAATTCAGGGCTGCTGCTATGCTGCCCCAGGCGGATAAGAAGATCACCGCGAACAACAATCCTATCAGGCCTACCGGCAGGTTGTCTTTTACAAAACGGAGGAATATGAAATTGGTGTCGTTGGCATCATCGCCCGGAAAAGCTTTTTTGATCGTCTCTTTATACTCCCTACGGTAAGCATCGGCCGCAGGCATATCTTTCTTTTCAAAAGCCACGGTATAGTTTTGTTCGATCCTGCGAAGCTCAGTTCCATACGGGGTTTTAGCGGCAGCTGTGGCTTTTGCATTATCAAAAAATACCGGTGCCTTATGATAGAGATAAAAAGTAAAAATGAGTATACCTATCAGCAGGATAAAAAACTGCATCGGCACTTTCACCAACCCGTTCATCAAAAGCCCTTTCCTGCTTTCGCGTATGTTCTTTGCCGTCAGATACCGTCCCACCTGGCTATGATCGGTGCCGAAATAACTCAGCGCCAGGAAAAAGCCCCCGATCACCCCGCTCCAGATGTTATATTTATCTTTCCAGTCAAACCCTTTATCGGTAAAGCCTGTAGTGATCACGTTCATCTTCCCATAAGTGGCCGCTTCTTTTACCGCTGCTGAAAAGCCCATGTTATCCGGCAAAAAATTAACTGCTATATACCCTATCGTAAACAACGAAATGAACACGATGATCATCTGCAGCGTTTGCGTATAAGCCACTGCCCTCGCGCCTCCGCTGATGGTGTAGATGATGAGCAATCCTCCCATGATCACGTTGGTGAGGTAAATATTCCAGCCCATCAGCGAACTCAAGATGAGTGATGGCGCGTAAATACTGACCCCGGTACTCAACCCTCTTGACAATAAAAATAAAAAGGACGTGAATGTGCGTGTCTTCACATCAAAACGATGCTCCAGGAATTCATACGCCGTCATGATCTTCAGCCTGCTGTATACCGGCACAAAAAATACCGCGATCACGATCATTGCCAGCGGCAAACCAAAATAATATTGCACAAACCGCATCCCATCTGTATACGCCTGCCCGGGACCGGTAAGGTAAGTGATGGCGCTCGCCTGTGTACCCATGATGCTCAGCAATACGAGGTACCAGGGCATACTACGATTACTGAGAAAATATCCCTCCAGGTTTTTTGTAGTACGGCTCTTGTACACACCATAAATGATGATGGCGGCAAGTACTGTGATTAATATGATCCAATCGATGAAACTCATGTGGTGAATGGTGAATGGTCAATAGTGAAACCTTCGTACGTTTTTACTGAATAGGATTTTTTAAGAACAATCATTGCGAGGAACGAAGCAATCTCTTAGAAACCTTCATTCTTAATTCTTAATTCTTAATTGCATTAGCGTTTATTCGCAATCAGGTTCGCAAAAAGCCTGTATGCTCCCGGAACACCCGCAGGTAGTTCCCTGAAAAATACCAGCCCGGAATAAACAAATCTCCCTTTGCCATAATCAGTGATGATAAGGCTTCCATCCTGCGCCGCTTCGCCCGGATCTTTCATGCTGAGTATTTTCTGGTAATGCTTGTCTGCAGCCTCCGCGTGATAGGTACTGCGTTCCTGTATCCAGTTGTCGAAATCGCTTTGCGTGATCTTGTTAGGAAAATTCAACGCCGGATGGTCGGGCAGCAGGAAATCCACTTTGGCTGTTTCATCGGTGATCCTGTTGCGGCTGATATTGAAAGGATACGGCGCTATCTTCGCCTTCACCGGACCAATGGAATTGTTGGTATTGTATTGCACGAACAACACCCCGCCCTCGTTCACATATTCCATGAGTGCGGCATAACCATTGTTTAGCCAGCTGTGGATATTGTAAGCACGCACCCCTGTTACGATCACGTCAAATTGTTTGAGGTATGAAGGGTTCAGGTCTTTTTCCGCCAGTATCGTTACCGTATACCCCATCTGCTGCAACGCTTCAGGGATCTTATCCCCGGCACCGGCGATATAACCGGCACGGCTACCCGAAGTTTTGAGATCGAGCTTCACGATCTTCGCCTGATCGTAGTAGTTGTAAAATATATCGGGGATATGATCGTAGCTGATCTTGTGCAGGGAGAAATATTGATGTTCCTTCAATTGCTTTGTAGCAAAATCCCCACCGAGGAAAGTGATGCTGTTGTTGGGAAATGAATCGCCATTTAGGGTAATATTTACAACTTGTTTATCGCCTTTTTTATAATTCACAACTGAATCAAAAATAATCGTTTGTTTTCTTCCGAAATTATTCGAGAAAGTTGCAGCACCATTTATATCAACATTCGATTGAAGCGTGTAAGAAAAATCTTTCAGCTCATTTTTTTTATTATTGGAAAACAATAATAAAGGTGCAGAAGTATTTACAAAAACAGGATTGATGATTTGAACAGGCTGGTAGATTTCTCCTTTCACAGGATCGGTATATTTATATTGAACCGGTTGAAGGATGCTACCTACACCAAAAGCCATCTCTACATGAAAAAGAGCGTTCATATTTGAGAGTTCAGGGCGTCCTATATTATCCTGTTGGTCTACCCGGAATGCCCCCCCTGCCAAAGGATAATTCAGCCAATATGGTTGAGACAAAGATCGTTGATCATCTAACTTAATGGTCAATGGAATTGAACGGAATTCTCCGGCTTTAATCTCATATTTACCAAAGTTATATGTTGCGATATTAATGTCGATTATGTCACCGGTCTTAGATCTGTTAGCAATATTGACGGTTATTTTCATGCTATCTCCAATTGCATTCAATTGCTTTTCAGCAACAGCTTCGATAAAAAGACCACGACAAGCTGTGATTAACTTTTGAATATCCGCAAGTTTTATTCCTGCTTCGGTTGAACTATAAGTATTGGTGCTTAAAATCATCGCAAGCTGTCGTAAAGGAGAGACTGATAAAGCAGGCTCAGAAGCATCATACTGTTGCAGAATTTTTTTCACCGTTGAATCATATTCATTTTTTGTGCTGTTATTTTTAAATCCAATCCTTCCACTCGTCACATCCACCCCATCCATCAGGTCATTCACCGGTTTATCCCCTTTGATCGTAGCAAAATATTCATAGGCAGCCCCCCTTTGCGCCGGCACACCAAATCCCTGGCTTTTGTGCTGGCTGCGGCTCTCAGCGGCTATCTCACCATAACTTTTTCCAAGTATAGGATTGTATACTCCACAATCGATCTTGAACTGATCGTCCCTGGTGGTATTCGTGGTGCCGAAATTAAACGTATTCCACAGCAGCCTTTTCGCTTTCCAGGTAGTAACGCCTTCTTTGAATTGTTCGGGAAATTTTGTGGTATCCGCTGCCGCGTCAAATGCTTCGCCAGCCAGTATCGCCGAAGCAGTGTGATGCCCATGGCCTCCTTCGCCGGTTGTAGGAAAACGGGTGATGATCACATCGGGCCTGAATTTGCGGATCACCCAAACTACATCTGCTAATATCTTATCGTGTCCCCAGATACGCATGGCTTCTTCAGGATTTTTGCTGTAACCAAAATCGTAGGCTCTTGAAAAGAACTGCTCTGCCCCATCTACCCTTCGTGCCGCCAGCAGCTCCTGTGTGCGGATGAGCCCGAGGTCGATGCCCTGCTCATTACCGATCAGGTTTTGCCCGCCATCGCCACGCGTAAGACTGAGATAACCGGTGCGGTATTTTTTTTCGTTGGCGAGGTAAGCCAGCAAACGTGTATTCTCATCGTCCGGGTGCGCCGCTATGTACAACACCGAACCGAAGACCTGCAGCTTTTTCATTTGCTGTAAGATATCGGCGGAAGAATAACTTTTGGGCGTTTGTGCGTTGACGTTATTGAATAAAAAAACAGTAAGCAGAAAGAAGAAGAGTTGCTTCATGCAGGTATATTTATGTGCGAATGTACGAAGGAATTTGAACCACAGAGACACAGAGGGCATGGAGGTACACAGAGACTTATGACAAGCCTGTAGGTTTACAAAAATTCACAGAGCAACAACAACCTGATATTTTTTACATAAAAAAAACACTCTGTGTATTCTAAGATCAATAAATCACCAAAAAATAGTTTAAGCTACCTTTTTAAATCCATCTACAAACGGGGATTTTCTTTTTACAACAGCAAACATCCTGTGAATTAATTTATTTCTTAAGATATTAATGGTACTTCTTTTTGATTTTCCTTCTGCTATCCTACGCTGATAATATTCCTTTAGTTCCGGATCGTGCTGCATGGCTGATCGGGCGGCCAGATCCAGTAATGTCTTCATTTCCTTATCTGCCAGATGACTGATCTTTGTTTTGCCCCGAATACTGCTGCCGGAACTATATTCGAATGGGGCTGTTCCGCAATAACAGGCAAACTTACGCCCATCTTTAAAGCGGGTAAAATTGGCTGTTTTGATAATTGTTACAGTCGCCGTAACCGGGCCTATGCCCCGGACACTTCTTAAATAACCATAATTGCTGCTGATCCCTTCATTGCTTTTAACAAGCCGCTCTGTTTCCAGCGCTAACTCCTGAATTTGTTTTTCCAGCATTGCTAATACTTTCTGTTGAGATTTAATGATCAGATCACTCTCCTTGATTCCGATATTGCGGTATTCCTTAAGGCTGCATTTTAAAGAAGTTTTTTGTCTTACCAGGCCGGAACGAACTGTATTGAGCATTTTCAAGCGATCAAGATCTTTATCCACAGGAGCATGGGGTATTAGCTTATGTTGTTTCTCTACCCCATATAATGCGATCCTTCTGGCGTCTATTTTATCCGATTTCCCTCTTACTATGCCCTGGGATCTTAGTATTTCCAAAGCAGCCACCTTTACAAATAAAATCGAATACCGATGTAAAAATTCTTCAAACAGGTAACTGTAAAGTCCGGTATGTTCCATGAAGATACCTGCCTGGCAGGTGGATACGTTCTGTTCTTTAAACCATTGCAACAATAATCTAAATCCGCTTTCATTGTTTTCAATGCAATGGTGAGTGCCGGTAGAATGACAAAACACATCAATTGTTTTTTTGGAGAGGTCTGCTCCGATAATGTGCTGAACTTTCATAAATTTGTTTTTAAGCATTAATAAAAAGTTGCTTTGCCTAAAACCTTTAATTAGTCTTTAAGGACTTAATATTCTAATTGGGCCTTGCAACCGTGGAAGGCGATGGGGACTGATACACAGATTAGATCGTAAGTCTAGCCCTCTGTCAAGTTCACCCCATTTCCTTTCACAAATTTTATTAATCTTAATTACCTATCAAAGAGCTGTTTTCTATCTAAAGG
>NZ_RJUB01000012.1 GCF_024343615.1 Ferruginibacter sp. HRS2-29
TTGCTATAAACTGCATTTTCGTTTTTACGAAGTCAGAACAATCTGTGTTTCCCAAACGAGTGATTTTAAAGGCCTTCCTGAAAATGGAAGGTTTTTTATTTAATGACGAATTAGCAATTACGAATTACGAATGCAAGCGGAGATTGCCGCGAAAAAATAATCGCAGATTTCAGAGGGATGAAGGGGATTGCACAGATTATTTTGCTGGCGCAAAACAAAAATGCAGTTTATGAGAAGTTGAAGTTTTAAAAACTCTTCAATTTGCTATAAACTGCATTTTCGTTTTTACGAAGTCAGAACAATCTGTGTTTCCCAAACGAGTGATTTTAAAGGCCTTCCTGAAAATGGGAGGTTTTTTATTTAATTACGAATTAGCAATTACGAATTACGAATGTAAGCGGAGATTGCCGCGGAAAAAATAATCGCAGATTTCAGAGGGATGAAGGGGATTACACAGATTATTTTGCTGGCGCAAAACAAAAATGCAGTTTATGAGAAGTTGAAGTTTTAAAAACTCTTCAATTTGCTATAAACTGCATTTTCGTTTTTACGAAGTAAAAACAATCTGTGTAATCCCCTTCATCCCTCTGAAATCTGCGATCCTCCTTCGCTTAGCTCTTCGCACTCATTCGTAATTCGTAATTATTAATTCTTAATCAGTATCTCTATTGCTTTTTTCACATTCGCATCATCGGCATTCACCGCTTCAAAATATCCTTCGCTCCTGTAAAGTTGCCTGGCCACGGCCATCTTCATCGAATTGTTAAGGAATGTCCTTTCCTTTTCGGAGATACCCGAAAGCTTGATGGAATCCTTCGCAGCCATCGTTTCCAGCAGCAGCCAGCTTTCGGGGGTGATGCTGAATGACTTTACAAATTCTTCCGGCGTTTTATAAGTTTGCTGGAGGGTGGGGTGCAGCAGGTAATAGCGGTACCCATAATCGGTGAGGATGCTTTTGCTGAAAAGCCTGGCAGTTACAAGGCCTATTTTGCTGGTATCCGCCGCTACGAAATAATCGGGTGAAATACCTCCTCCGCCGAAGATCTTTTTGCCCTTCACCAATGTTTTGAAAATTTTTGTAGTATCGTTCTTTACCGAATCGGCACTTACCATTTCACCATCGGTATAGCGGTTGTATACTTCATCGTAATAAGCATGTTTGCCCTTGGTGTACGGGCGCTGTATGCTGCGGCCTGCGGGGGTGTAATAACGGGCAATGGTCAGTCGCAGTGCACTGTTGTCGCTCAGGGTATATTGATCCTGCACCAGCCCTTTTCCAAAGCTGCGGCGGCCCACGATGGTCGCCCTGTCCCAGTCCTGCAAAGCACCCAGCAATATCTCGCTGGCGCTGGCAGTTCCTTCATTGGCCAATACCACCAGTTCGCCGGTTTCAAATTGTCCCTGGCGGCGGCAACGGTATTCTTTTTTGGCGGTATGTTTACCTTCGGTGTAAGTGATGATTTTATCGCCGGCAAGGAATTCGTCGGCAATTTCTACCGCTTCTTCCAGCACACCACCACCATTGTCACGCAGGTCGAGGATCAGTTTCTGCATACCTTTTTTCTTCAGGTCTTCCAGGCTGATCATGAATTCGCGGTAAGTTTTTGTACTGAACCTGTTGAGGCGGATATAACCGATCGTTTTGTCGATCATATAAGCCGCATCCAGGCTGACCAGCGGAATGACGCCGCGTTTTACGGCGAAATTCATTTTCTTGCTGTCGCGGAGCACGCTGAGATTTACATCGCTGCCCAACGGGCCGCGAAGGAGGCCGCGGATACGTTCCGAATCGATCTTCGTTCCGGAAATAATGCTGTCGCCGGCTTTGAGGATCTTGTCGCCGGTCTTGATGCCCGCGGCAAACGAAGGCCCGTCTTTCAACACGTTCACCACATGCAGCGTATCCTGTATGATGTTAAATTCGATGCCTACGCCAAAAAAGCTGCCGTTGATGTCTTCATTCACCCGCTGTACGTCCGAAGCAGGAATAAATGCCGAGTGGGGATCGAGCTGCAGCAACATGGCCTGTATGCCCGAATCGGCGATCATATTGAGGTTTACGTCATCCACATATTTTCTCTGGATCAGGTCCATCACTTCCTGTATAGGCCTGCGTTTTTCGGTGTAAAAAAAACTTTTGCCGGGGATACCATCTCTCATCTTGTAGCCTATGAACATGCCGGCGATCAATGTGATACTAAATAACAGGGGTAACCAGACCTGTAACTTTTTGTTGTTCGTCATATAAAAAAACTTAAATACCCGTCGTTCCATCAGAGGAGTAAGTGCAAAGTTAATTTTTTTTGTGCCAACTATTTTTTATGAAATTTTCGAACGAATGTTCTACCTTGATGTTTCAAAGGAAATTACCATGAGCCTGATATTAATAGCCGATAGTGGTTCGAGCAAGACCGAATGGTGCCTTCTCGACGGGGCAAAAAAGAAGAAAACCCTCGATACACAAGGATTAAGCCCTTATTTTCTTTCAGGGGCGCAGATCTCCGAAGTGCTGCAGAATGAACTTTTTCCGAAGATCAAAAATTTCCTGCCGGATGAGATACATTTTTACGGTACCGGCTGCAGTAATCCCAACAATGTAAAGATCGTCCGCCAGGCACTCAGCTCGGTTTTCAAAGGCGCTAAAGTGTCGGTAGACCACGACCTGATGGGCGCTGCCAAAGCCCTTTGCGGAAACGAAAAAGGCATCGCCTGCATACTTGGCACGGGTGCCAATTCCTGTTACTTCAATGGAAAAAAGATCATGAAGAACAGCCCGGGACTGGGTTTCATCCTCGGTGATGAAGGAAGCGGGGCTTACCTGGGTAAAAAAGTGATACAATATTACCTTTACAACACATTCGATGCCGACCTGATGGACAGGTTCGATGCGGCTTTCAACACCAATTCGTCGGAGATACTGGAGAATGTGTACAAAAAACCTTTGCCCAACAAATACCTGGCAAATTTTGCCATGTTCCTCGCAGAGAACCGCGGGCATTTCATGATCGAGAATATCATTGAGGACGGGTTCAACGATTTTTTCTTCAACCATATTTATAAATACAGGGAAAGCTGGACCATGCCGATCAATTTTGCGGGCAGCATCGCTTACGGCTTCAGAGACGTGCTGAAGGATCTCTGTAATTCATACGAGCTTCAGCTCGGTAAAGTGATCAAACGCCCCATGGATGGGCTGATCAAATTTCATCAACAAAAATAGGCGCAGCATTATGGCTTTTGTAAAAATGACTGAAGGGGATTCCCATTATCACGGGCTGGAAAAGATGCCAATCGGGGAGTTACTGAAAAATATAAATAAAGAAGATAAAACAGTACCTGACGTAGTAGAAGGGGTGATCCCGCAGATAGAAGTGCTGGTGCATGCCATAGTAGATAAGATGCTTGCCGGTGGGAGGCTTTTTTATATCGGAGCGGGCACCAGTGGCAGGCTGGGAATTGTGGATGCGAGCGAATGTCCGCCTACTTACGGTGTGCCATACGGCCTGGTGGTGGGCATCATTGCCGGGGGCAAAAAGGCGATCACCGAAGCGGTTGAATTTGCCGAAGACGATACCGAGCAGGGCTGGCTCGACCTGCAGGAACACAATGCCAACAGCGCCGATGTGGTGATAGGCATCGCGGCCAGCGGCACCACTCCTTACGTCATCAACGCGTTGGAAAAATGCCGCGAACATAATATTATCACCGGGAGCATCTGCTGCAATCCTGATGCGCCCCTGAGCGCCGCCGCCGACTTTCCGGTAGAAGTGGTAGTAGGCCCCGAATTCGTGACCGGAAGCACCCGCATGAAAAGCGGAACGGCGCAGAAGCTGGTACTCAACATGATCTCCACTTCGGTGATGATACAGCTGGGCAGGGTAGAAGATAACAAGATGGTGAACATGCAACTGACGAACGACAAGCTTGTAGACCGCGGCGTGAAAATGCTGATGGAAAATACCGGCATCACAGCATATGAAACCGCCAAAGAATTGTTGCTGGCAAATAAAACGGTGAAAAAAGCCACGGAAGCCTATAAAACGACCAACGGCGACTGATGACTGACGGCCGACTACAGACGACGGACGACCGACCACCGTACTGACTTTCGGCCGGGAGTATTGTTAATTTCCTGGCGTTTTCTTGCTTAGTAATACATTATTATAAAATTCCCTGAACCTAATTCAACTCCAGGGAACCGATCGTCCATGGTACGTGGTCTATCGTCAGTGGTCTGTGGTCCGTCGTCATCCTCCACCGCTCATCCACTTTCTGATTACTTATTCTATATTTCTTATTTCATATTCCTTTTTTCCGTAAATTAGACTTCAGATTAGTTTAACCAAAAAAAGGCACTTATGAAATCTAAAATTTTACTCTCTTCTGCATTACTGGTAACTGCCCTCGCCGCCAATGCACAGCAATCCAACAAAGCATATGCGATCACCGGAGACGGAACGAAAGATTTCCTCTGGATGAATATCCGCCAGGTGGACCTCTCGACAGGCAAAGTGGAGAAAACGATCTTCCAGCGCAGCAAAACGAATTTTACCATGACGGATGCTGCCAGCAAAAAAACGATAGATCAATCGTTCAACACCGATGGAAACATTTTTGCTTCCAAAGATTATCCTACCGGCACATTTGTGGCTGGCGCGGCTTACGACAGGCGGTCGAATAAATTATTCTTCATCCCTATGCGCATGGGCGAACTGCGCTGGCTCGACCTGGACAGCAAACAGGATGCACCGAAGTTTTATACCATCAGCAGCCCGCTGCTGAAAGTATCGGCGGTAGCAACCGATGAAGCCAATCATATCACCCGTATGGTGATCGGTGCTGATGGAAACGGTTATGCCATCACCAATGATGGTAACAGCGTGATTCGTTTCACTACCGGTAAAAAGCCTGTCATCACCGACCTGGGCAACCTGATCGATGATGAAAAGAACGGCGGTATTTCCATTCACAACAAATGCACCAGCTGGGGTGGAGATATGGTAGCCGATGCTTTCGGCAAACTGTACATCATTTCGGCCAGCCATAGTGTTTTTTCAATCGATCTCAACAGCCGCGTAGCCACTTACAAAGGCGCCATCACCGGGCTTCCGGGCGGTTATACCACCAACGGTGCGGCGGTGGATGCCGAAGGCAATATCATAGTGAGCAGCGCCAATGTATTTGAAGGTTATTATAAGCTGAAACTCGACGACCTGAAAGCAGTGAAGATGGAAGGTTCGGATGTGGTATACAATGCTTCCGACCTTGCCAATGGCAACCTGCTGTTGCAAAAAGAAGCAGATGCGGCAAAGAAATTTGTAGTGGTGGAAGACCTGCCAAAGATCGCTATCAACACGGATAACAGGGTATTCCCGAATCCTGTGACGGGCTCAACTTTCAAAGTATTGTTTGACAATAATAAGAATGGCGTTTATACATTAATACTCACCGACATCACCGGCCGTCCGCTTCAATCAAAGAAAGTGACGATCGTAAAAGGTCAGCAGACAGAAACGATCAGCCTCAATGGAAGTCCTGCAAAAGGAACGTACATGCTGAAAGCGCTGGATGAAAAGAACCAGGTGGTATTTACAGAAAAACTGATCATTCAATAAAGATTTTTTTGGGTTAATAAGTCAGGGGCTACCATTTGGTAGCCTTTTTTTATCACAGATTTTATGGATCACGCGGATTACACAGATTAATTTATTCTGGTAAACCGTTGCAATAGGTATTGGATTATTTATAGAACAACTTTAAAAGCTTGCCGGTATCAGTTGTCCGTCGTCAAGACAGTCTGTTGTCTGTGGTCGGTTGTCGGTGGTCGCTCGTCGCTTTCACAAATAAATATAAAAATCCCCGCCATTTTCTGCCCGTTTTCTCGGAATTTTGCATCAAAAAGGAACAGGGATGCAGGATATAGAACCATATTACAACTGGCGCCACTTATACGCCGCAGAAGAAGACAGGCTTTCCCCATTTTTCGGCCGCACTTACAGCGAGTTCGAATATTCGATGACGCTTTACAATTATTACATTCACCCGCAATGGGACGATTTCGGCTCGCGAACTTTATACATGAAATTGTTGTTTGTAGATTATGAACAGCATTATGCTATCATCGAATTACTGGGAGAATGGAACGACGCGATCGAAAACGATATCATGACGTTGAGATACGATGTCATGGATCAGTTGTTTTCAAGAGGGATAACTAAATACATCATCGTGGCCGAAAACGTGTTGAACTTTCACAGCAGCGATGATAGTTATTACCAGGAATGGCGTGAGCAACTGGAAGACGATCATGGCTGGGTGGTGCTGATAGGATTGCCGGAACAAAGCAAACATGATTTCAAAAAAGCCCGGCTCACCAATTACATCGAACTCCTGGAACTTCCGCAATGGCGCACATTGAAACCGGAAGTGATCTTTCAGCTGATCGATAGTGAGATGGGAAGGCGGTTAGAATAAACCCCGGAGGTTTTCAAAACCTCCGGGGTTTGAAACCTCCGGGGTTTGAAACCTCCGGGTGTTTGAAACTTCGGGTGTTTGAAAGCATGCAATCGTTCCCGCCAAACTTTGTTCCGTAAAACTAATTATTTTACAATTTTGTGACGTACTTTTGCAACACCAAATTACTCTTATCAATATTCTCTTTATGACTTGGAAACATTTTTTCACTTCTTCCCTTGGTAAAAAATACGTAATGGCCTTTACCGGCTTTTTTCTGATAACTTTCTTAATCGTGCATGCAGGAATCAATTCCTGCATTTTTTTAAACGATAACGGAAAGACTTTTAATATAGTAGGCCGCTTCATGAGCCATAACTGGATAGTACGTTTCCTCGAGTTAGGATTGTTTGCCGGGCTCATAGTTCATATAATCCAGGGGCTTATGCTCTGGAGGCAAAATGTGGCTGCACGCCCGGTGAAATATTACAGCAACAAACCAGAGAAGAACAGTACCTGGTACAGCCGCTCCATGGGGCTCCTGGGAACACTGTTGCTGATCTTCCTGGTGATCCATCTCGCACATTTTTATGTAGGTACCAAAGTAGCTTTATATGCACATCATGATGCCCCGCACAACCTGTATGCAGAAATGCATGAAGTGTTTCAGCAATGGTGGGTGGTTGCGATCTACCTGCTTGGTATTGTGGCATTGTTCTGGCACCTGATGCACGGTTTTCAAAGTGCATTCCAGTCACTCGGTGTCAATAACAAAAAATTCATACCTATTATCAACGCAGCAGGAATAGGATATACGGTGATCATCTGCCTGGCGTTCGCATTGATGCCGATCGCTTTTCATTTCGGATGGATCACTTACACTCCTGAAGTAGTTCCGGCTATACCGGTACATTAAAAAACTGAATTAACTAAGTTTAACCGATAAGATAGTTACGCAACCCTTGCCACACTATCAACTATCAACCATCAACTATCAACTATTATGGCTTTAGATTCAAAGATCCCTCATGGTAAAATGGATGAAAAGTGGGATGACTACAAAGGACATGTAAAACTGGTAAATCCGGCCAACAAACGTAAGCTGGAAATAATCGTAGTAGGTACCGGACTTGCAGGCGCATCCGCTGCCGCATCTTTGGGTGAAATGGGGTATAAGGTCAAAACATTTTGTTTCCAGGATAGTCCGCGCCGTGCACACAGTATCGCCGCACAGGGTGGTATCAATGCCGCAAAAAACTACCAGAACGATGGCGACAGCGTTTTCCGTCTGTTTTATGATACAGTAAAAGGGGGCGATTATCGTGCACGTGAAGCCAATGTACACCGCCTCGCCGAAGTGAGCGCTGCCATCATCGATCAGTGTGTGGCGCAGGGTGTTCCGTTCGCAAGGGAATATGGTGGGTTGCTGAGCAACAGGAGCTTTGGAGGCACGCAGGTACAGCGTACTTTTTACGCAGCGGGCCAGACAGGCCAACAATTATTATTAGGAGCTTACAGCGCCCTCGAAAGGCAGGTGGCGCTGGGTAATGTAACACAATACAGCCGCCACGAAATGCTGGATGTGGTGATGATCGACGGCAAAGCCCGCGGCATCATCGCACGCGATCTCGTGACCGGCGAACTCGAACGTCATTTCGGGCACGCGGTACTGTTATGCACCGGCGGTTACGGAAACGTTTTTTATCTTAGTACAAACGCCATGGGCAGTAATGTTACGGCCGCGTGGAAAGCCCACAAAAAAGGCGCTTTCTTTGGCAACCCATGTTTTACACAGATACATCCTACCTGCATCCCGGTAACCGGTGACCACCAGAGCAAACTCACGCTTATGAGTGAGAGTTTGCGCAACGATGGCCGTATCTGGGTACCAAAAGCAAAAGACGATAAACGTAAAGCGGTGGATATCCCGGAAGAAGAAAGGGATTACTACCTCGAAAGAAGATATCCTGCCTTTGGTAACCTCGTACCCCGTGACGTGGCGAGCCGTGCGGCAAAAGAACGTTGTGATGAAGGATACGGAGTGGGCACTACCAAACTGGCGGTATATCTTGATTTCGCTGATGCCATCAAACGTTATGGTAAGATCGAAGCCGGCAAAACCGGTAACCATCATCCTTCCGACGATGAAGCGATCACTTTGGGTAAAGCCGTAGTGAAAGAAAAATACGGTAACCTGTTTGATATGTATGAAAAGATAACCGGCGAAAATCCATACGAAATGCCGATGAGGATCTATCCGGCCGTGCATTACACCATGGGCGGACTTTGGGTGGATTACGAACTGCAGACAAGCGTTCCGGGATTATATGCTTTGGGCGAAGCCAACTTCAGCGATCATGGTGCCAACAGGCTGGGTGCTTCGGCGCTGATGCAGGGGCTGGCAGATGGTTACTTCGTGATTCCTTACACACTGGGTAATTACCTGGCGGATGAGATCCGTGTGAATGCAATACCACTGGATCACCCCGCGTTTGTACAAACAGAAAAAGCGGTGAGCGACAGGCTGAATACCCTGATCAATATCAAAGGAACCGAATCTGTAGAAAGTTTCCACAAACGCCTTGGTAAGATCATGTGGGATAAATGCGGAATGGCGCGAAACGCAAAAGGCTTGCAGGAAGCGATCGTTGAGATACAGCAATTGAAAAAAGAATTCTGGAGCAATGTTCGTATCCCCGGCGAAGTAAACGAATTCAATACCGAGCTGGATAAAGCAGGCAGGGTAGCAGATTTTATAGAGTTGGGCGAACTGATGTGTAAAGATGCATTGAACCGTAACGAAAGCTGTGGTGGCCACTTCCGCGAAGAAAGCCAGACAGAAGACGGTGAAGCAAAACGCGATGACGAAAATTTCAGCTACGTAGCCGCCTGGGAATATAAAGGTGATAGCAACTGGGAATTGAACAAGGAGCCGCTGGAATTTGAGATCGTGAAACCGACGCAGAGGAGTTATAAATAACAAGGAACAATTTACCAATATAACCATATAACAATTCAATATGGAGCATTACAATATGAACCTCACACTTAAAGTGTGGAAACAGAAGAACAGCAAGGCAAAAGGTGGTTTTGAAACTTACCAGGTAAAGAATATTTCTTCGGAAATGTCTTTCCTCGAAATGTTTGATGTATTGAACGAGCAGTTGATTGAAGAAAATAAAGAACCGATCGCATTTGATCACGATTGCCGCGAAGGTATCTGTGGTATGTGCAGCATGTATATCAACGGACAGGCACACGGCCCATGGCAGCAGAACACTACCTGCCAGTTGCACATGCGTGCTTTCAAAGATGGCGATACCATTGTGGTAGAACCATGGCGCAGCAGGGCTTTTCCGGTGATAAAGGACCTGGTGGTAGACCGTACTTCCTTCGACAGGATCATCCAGGCTGGTGGTTATATCAGCGTGAATACCGGTAACGCGGTAGATGCCAATGCACTGCCGATCGATAAAAAAGATGCGGATGCAGCATTTATGGCAGCAGCCTGTATCGGTTGCGGAGCCTGCGTGGCCACCTGCAAGAACGGTAGCGCCATGCTCTTCACCAGTGCGAAGGTGAGCCAGCTGGCATTGCTTCCGCAAGGAGCGCCTGAAAGGGAAACCAGGGTACTCAACATGGTAGCGCAAATGGATAAGGAAGGGTTTGGTAACTGTACCAACACTTACGCCTGCGAAGCCGAATGCCCTAAAGGGATCTCGGTGAGCAACATCGCCCGTATGAACCGGGAATTCCTGAGTGCGGAATTGAACTCCGAAGAATAGACTAAAGGTTTATAATATTCGTTAATACCCTCTGTTATAGAGGGTATTTTTTTGGGGATGCGGGATGCTGGTTGCCCGATGTTCGTTAGCAGGCAACTCTGTTGTGGTATCCGGTATCTATTATTCCGTAACCGTATCTGCATCCGGTAACCAGCATCCAGCAAAATACCCTATTTTTAAACTACAGAACTACACTCCCAAAGATTGAAATTTAAACGGATATACCTGCTTGTTGCTGCCTTGATGCTCGTACAGGCATTGTCGGCTCAGGTGAATCCATTGTCGAACCTCCGGAAAAAAAGCCTTGCGGTGCGTATGCCTTCACAAAAGCTGGACAGCATGAGTATTGCGCCTGGTACTTTGACAATAGCCGGGATTCCTGAATCAGCTTACAGGATCGATGAAGTAAATGCCACCATCTACTGGAACGGGAAACCTTCCTCCGACAGCATCGCCGTCACGTACCGCGTTTTTCCTTTTAAACTGAATGCGGTGGCCAGCCGTTACAACTACGACAGCATCCGTTTTAATTTCCTGGCGGAAAAACCTTTTACCGTAAAAAATTCTTCGCGGCAGAGCGGTAACCCCTTTCTCGATTTTGGTACGATACATACCGAGGGTAGTTTTGGCCGGGCCATATCTTTTGGCAATAGCCAGGATGCGGTGGTAAACAGCACGATGAACCTTCAACTGAATGGTTTTATCGGCGACAGCCTCGAACTTACAGCAGCAGTTACGGATAACAATATCCCGATACAGCCCGATGGAAATACCCAGGATCTGCGTGATTTTGACAGGATCTTTTTGCAGATAAAAAAACGCAACTGGCAGGTCAATTTTGGCGACATCGATATCAGGCAAAGCAAAAATTATTTCCTCAATTTTTATAAACGTTTGCAAGGTGTTTCTTTCATCACTGACAATAAGATCGGCAAAAATGTTTCCAATTCATTATTGCTGAGCGGCGCTATTGCCAAAGGTAAATTTACCCGCAACATACTTACCACGCTCGAAGGAAACCAGGGGCCATACAGGCTTTCGGGTGCCAACAACGAATTTTATTTTGTGATCCTCGCGGGTACCGAAAGGGTTTATCTTGATGGGCAGTTGCTGCAGCGTGGAGAAGACCAGGATTACGTGATCAACTACAATACAGCCGAACTAACGTTTACGCCTAAACGAATGATCACCAAAGACAGCAGGGTGCAGGTGGAATTTGAATATGCCGACAGGAACTACCTGAACTCGCAGATCTATGTGAGCGATGAGATAAAAGTGGGAAAGAAACTGAATGTATACCTGGGAGCATACTCTAATACCGATGCGAAAAATTCTTCCATCGATCAGACATTGGATGTAAAACAGAAACAATTCCTGGCGAGTGTGGGTGATAGCCTCAACGATGCTTTTTACCAGAGTGCGGTGAGGGATACTTTTTCGCCCGGGAAGATACTGTATAAAAAAATTGATACACTTTACAACCTGACGCAGCACGATTCCATTTATGTGCAATCTGCCGATCCTTCAGAAGTGTTGTACAGCCTGGCTTTCACGTATCTTGGTACAGGCAGGGGAAATTACGTGCAGGTACTCAATGCTACCAATGGCAAACTGTTCGCCTGGGTACAACCCAATGCTGCTGGACAACCTCAGGGCGATTGGGAACCGGTGACTTTATTGGTTACACCCAAACAGTTGCAGGTTTTTACCGTTGGCACGGAATACCTCTTGAGGCCCAACACCCGCTTCAAAGGGGAACTGGCGATGAGTAATTATGATGTAAACCTGTTTGCTTCAAAAGATAAAGGGAATGACCGCGGGCTGGCCGGAAAGTTTTCGTTGCAGAATGATTCAACAAAAGCACGGATCGCGAAACGCCAGCTTTATCTTCAAACCATCGTGGGTTACGAGTATGTAGAACGTAAATTTAAAGCGCTGGAAAGGTTGCGCAATGTGGAGTTTTACCGCGACTGGAGCCTTCCTTATAATGTGGAAGTGGCAGATGAACAGCTCATCAATGCATCTGCAAGATTGAGTGATAAAAAAGGAAACAATCTTCGCTATGAAGTTGTCAACTACGGCAGGAGCGACGGTTACCAGGGGTACCGCCAGACGCTGAGCCATTTCAGCGATGTAAAAGGATGGAAGCTTACTGACAACATCAGTTATACTTTTTTTGACAGCAGGATCAACAAAGGCGATTTTTTCCGGCCATCGCTGGATTTCAAAAAGCAATTGGTGAAATTCCGTAAAATGGAAACGGGGATCAGCTATATGGGCGAATTCAATAAACTACGCGATAAACTGGCGGATACACTGGCTTCTACGAGTTTCGGTTTTAATGTGTATGAATTTTATCTTCGTTCTGATGTAACAAAACTCAACAAATGGGGACTTTCATTTTTCCGTAGGAATGACCTGTTGCCGGTGAATACTGCATTGAAACAGGCCGACCGCAGCAACAATATCAATTTCAATACGGAGTTGCTCAAAAATGAAAAGCATCAGTTTAAATTTAACCTCACTTACCGTAGCCTGCACATCATCGATCCGGGGCTGAGCAGGCAAAAGGAAGATAACAGCGTATTAGGCCGTGCTGAATATTTTATCAATGAATTTAAAGGGTTCCTCAACGGAAACATGTTGTACGAAATAGGAAGCGGGCAGGAACAGAAACGTGAATACAGTTATGTGGAAGTGACGGCGGGGCAGGGGCAGTATACCTGGATAGATTACAATAATAACGGTATTCCCGAGTTGAATGAATTTGAAGAAGCCATTTACCAGGATCAGCGAAAATACATCCGTGTGTTTACCCCGGGAAGCGAATATGTAAAAGCGAATTACCTCCAGTTCAACTACAGCTTCAATCTCGACCCGAAAGCCATCCTGGATCCGGCTTCCGCTACAAGGGGATTCAAGAAATTATTGCTGCGAAGCAATACCAGTTCGGCATTACAGATCAGCAAAAAAAATATTGCGGATGGTAATTTTCTTTTTAATCCCTTCAGCCAGAAGCTGGTGGATACCACTTTGATCACCTTGAATTCTTATTTTTCCAATACGTATTTTTATAATCGTACAAGTACCAGGTGGGGCTTTGAGTTCACGCATAGCAAATCTTCTGCAAAGTCAATACTGGCTTATGGTTTTGAAAGCCGCAGGCTGAATAACCTTACCGGGAAGATCAGGATAAACCTGAGCAGGAATTTTGTCAGCAATTTTGTATTGAAACAAACTGTCAACGAACTCAGCACCAGCTCTGCAAAATTTGATAACAGGAATTATAATGTATTGCAAAATTACCTGGAGCCGAATATCACTTATGTATACAGATCCAATCTGCGTGCAACGCTCGCTTATTCCTATTCGCAAAAAAAGAACCGCATCGATTCGATGGAAAGAGCCATCAACAATGCTTTGACGACGGAGCTGAAATATAATATCCTTGCGAGCAGCAGTATCAATATTAAATTCATTTACAACCAGATCGGCTTCAAAGCTTATCCCGGAGCTGCTAATACCACTGTAGGCTACATTCTTCTCGACGGACTGCTTCCCGGAAAAAATTATCTCTGGAATGCTGAATATACCAAACGCCTCGGCGGAAATATCGAAATGAGCCTGCAATACGAAGGCCGTAAGCCAGGTACAGCGCAGACAGTGCATACCGGGAGGGCATCGATAAGAGCGCTGTTCTAAAATAATTAAGAATTAAAAATTAAGAATTAAGAATGCAAGCGAAGAACGAAGCAGAAAAATGATCACAGATTTCAGAGGGATGAAGCGGATTACACAGATTGTTTTTACTCAGTAAAAACGAAAAATGCAGGTTACAAAATGTCGAATTTTTATTATCATTCGTCTTCTTGTAAAATGCATTTTTCATTTCCTGCTTGCAGGAAATAATCTGTGTAATCCACTTCATCCCTCTGAAATCTGTGATCCTCGTCTGCTTATATCTTCGCCCAAATTCGTAATTCGTAATTATAAACTACAAATGCGGCCAAAATAGCCGCATTTGTATAATATTGGATTTTGATATAGTATTCTGTATCTGTGTTCTTATATTGCCGGTTCCAGGTCTTTGTAATAGGATTTGTTGGATTTTAAATTAGCTAAAAAGCCCGCCTTTCTTTAGAGGCCTGAAAGCTTCACCAACTTTAAATCCGTTGTTGAACACTTCAATTTTATAGTTACCAGTCATGAAGTTTGAATTTGGTTTCCAGTCAAAGCTCACGTTCTGTTTTTTGTTCTGAGTGTAATTAACTTCCAGTTTCTGGGTAAATGGTTTTTGTTCACCATCCCTTGTGCTGAAAGTGCCTGAACCCAATGCTTCAACGGCTACCGGAGTACCGTCTGGTGCGGTAACACATACATACACTTCCTTGTTTCCGCTCTGTGCCAGCATGTTTTCATTCAGGTCAAAACTGATCCTTAACTTATCTACCCTTTTAGCAGTAGAAGTTGTTTTTTCCCTTCCGTTACTTTTTTCATTGATACCGATGATATTGAAGTTAGACGCCTGCAGGGTAGAACCTACATTGATCATATCTTCTTTTTCTTTGATCACCACAGTTGTTGAATCATAATCTTTCAGTGCTTTGTTACGCTGTGCTGTAACTGCTGCTTTTTCCTGGGTCAACTGGATCTTCTGTCCCTGCAGGATCTCCACCTGGTTCCTGTATCCTTCAATATCGCCGTTCAATGAAGCGATCAATGATTTAGCTTCGCTCAATTCAGCCTGTGTAGCATTTACTTTGCTCAGCAAACCTGCGATACGGGCCCTTTTTTCTTCGATATCTTTATCCTTTGCGGTAATAGAGCTGTCTTTTTTTGAATTGGAAGTTTTCAGCATATCATAACGCATTGCCGCATCTTCCAGTTCTTTCTGCAATTCATCACGTTGAGTAGATGTAGTTGCGATCACGGTTTCTTTCTGAGCGATCTCTTCTTTTTTCTGATTCTTATCATAGATGATGTAGCCCCATGTACCCAGTAATGCAGCTACCAGAACACCAGTCAGGATCGCACGGGTGTTGGATTTGTTCGTTGTTGTTGAGCTTACTTCTCTTGGAGTTTTTTCAGCTTCTGGAAAATTTTCGAAAGCCATAATAGGTAGATTTTATTGTAGTTAATAATCTTATTTAGAAAACAAGTAAAGTTTCAAACGATATTGGATAATTTTGATCTTTATTTCAATTTCGCTAGTTGATTTCCAAAACTATGCCAAAAAGAAAATTACAGCCTAAATTTATGCTGTTTTTGTTTAATATAAGTTAGAAATTCAGCGTTTTATGAGTGCAGAAAAAATTTTGGGGAGTTGGAAAAAAAAATCCTTCAAACCCGTTTATTGGCTGGAAGGAGAAGAAGAATATTATATCGATCAGCTGATGAATTATGCGGAGCATGAGTTACTGCCTGAATCTGAAGCATCTTTCAATCTTACCGTATTTTACGGCCGCGATGCCGACTGGGCTTCTGTGATGAATGCCTGCAAACGTTACCCGATGTTTGCAGAAAAACAAGTGGTGCTGCTCAAGGAAGCGCAGCATATGAAAGATATCGACAAACTGGAAGCATATGTTTCTGCTCCGCTGGATTCGACCATTTTTGTAGTGGGCTACAAGGGTAAAACGCTCGACAAACGTACAAAGCTTTATAAAGTGCTGCAGGCGAAAGCAGAAGTGTTTGTTTCTGCCAAGATCAAGGAAGGAAAAGTGCAGGAATGGATCGCCGAAATGGTGAAAGGCAAAGGATATAACATTCAGCCAAAATCAGTGGCGTTGCTGGAAGAGCATATCGGCAACGACCTCAGCCGCATCGCCAACGAGATCGATAAACTCTCCGTAAATCTTAAAGGAAAGAAAACGATCGATGAAGACGATATCGAAAAATACATCGGTATCAGCAAGGAGTACAATGTGTTTGAACTCCAGGCTGCTATTGCCCGCAAAGACCTGGTAAAAGCCATTACGATCATAAACTATTTTGAAAGCAATCCCAAAGCTGTGCCGATACAGATGGCGTTACCGGCTCTTTACGCCAATTTCAGCAAAGTGTATACGGTATATGGTATGAATGATAAAAGCGATAATGCGTTGAAGCCATTGTTTTATTTTAACAGCAATTCGTTGCAACAGGCGAAAGACATGATGAAAAATTACGGCTACAACGGCGTTGAAAGGATATTGCTTTTACTGCACCATTATAACCTGAAAAGCATCGGGGTAGGCGATAGCGGCTCATCAGGAGCGATGCTGATGAAGGAGATGGTGGTGAAAATGATGTTGTAGTCAATGGTGAATAGTCAATAGTGAATGGTCAACCCTTTAAAGGTTATAATGTTTTTTACATTTTTAATAACAGCAATAATGGTGAGATTAAAAACTTGGTTCGATGTGCAACCCTCAGAGGTTTGACTATTGACTATTCACTATTGACTAGCCCAGTTGCTTTTTCAAAAAACTCTCAATCGCCGAACACGGTACCAGGAAAGGCTTTTCTTCAATCACAACATTCAGTTCATTGCCGGAAACGGTATATCCGCCGATGATGGCATTGCCAAAAATGCTTAATTCAAAGCTGCCGCCACTGGTATCACCATTGAAAGTGCCACCCTGGCTTTCCACGCTTTTTTTAGCTTTTTGAAAAATTTCTTCCGGCGACCCGGAGAATGGTATATTAAAATTACATGCTGACATGCCCCAAAAGTAAGGATAAAAATAAAGCGTCCCATCATCTGACAGGACGCTTTATTTTTATTGCTTAAATGGAATGGATTATTGTACTCTTCCGTCTTTCTTGTCCTTGCTACGGCCGATGATATAACCACCTGCTGCACCTACTACACCACCAATGATGGCACCTTTACCACTTTTGCTTGCTACACCACCAATGACTGCACCACCCACACCACCAATGATAGCGCCTTTCGCCGCTTTACTTATACCTTTTTTCTGAGGTGCCGCAGCGGTGGATGTTCCGGTATTGGATGATCCGCTACTGGTATTTCCGGAAGAATTATTGTTATTGCTGCTACCGGAAGAGGCAGAAGAATTATTGTTGTTCCTTTTAGGCGCAGTAGTCGTTACATTATCGGCATTTCTTGTAGCAGCGGTCGCTGTTACGCCCGTATCAGTAAGATAACTGCCTTGCCTTGCAGAATCGCTCAATAAGATGAGATCCTTATTAGAATCAAGCTTTGTGTCTGTTTTTCCTTTGCAAGCTATAAACGAAGTTGTTATAGCAAGTGCGATTAATACCTTTTTCATGATCGTAGATTTATAATTATGCTGTTTAAGATTATGAAACTGTATATTGACAAAACTGTGCCAAACTTTCAAAGCAACGCGATATTTTTTTATAAGTACCCGATTCAACTGCTTAAATCATAACATATCGGGTTTTATAAATATTAAATAAAATGCAGGTGTTGCTGGACTGCTAACTTTAATGCAATTTTGTTATTCATAGCACGATCATTTGAATCAATTAGACACATACAAAAATTTTGTCAACGGCCGTTATCTTAGCGAAGGCATCCGTAATACAGCAGGAATAGTACTTCCGGCGCTTATATTGAGTTATTTTGATTTATTGAACATCGGTTTTGTGGTTTCCCTCGGGGCGCTCTGCGTAAGCGTTACAGATAGTCCGGGACCAGTACATCACCGGCTTAACGGCATGTTTTTCTGCAACCTGATCATCACTGCCGTGGTTATCATCGTATGTTATGCAGCTGTTTCTCCCTTGCTTTTAGGAATACTGATCTTTGTTTTCGGCTTCTTTTTTTCCATGCTAACGGTATACGGTATACGCACTTCTGCCATAGGCATTGCTGCATTGCTGGTGATGATACTTAGCCTGCAAACCCCGAAGCATGGCATCGGGATCTGGCTCAATGCCTTGTATATACTGGCCGGCGGTGTGTGGTATATGTTATTCAGCCTGTTGCTTTACAGCATCCGGCCTTACAAGATCATTCAGCAGATATTGGGTGATTTTATCATTGATATAGGCACCTACTTCCGCATCAGGAGTTCTTTTTACAAACACGATCCCGCTTATGAAAAGACGTATCAGCTCTTGTTGCAACAACAGGTAAATGTTCAGACACAACAAAGCCTGCTCAGCGAAATATTGTTTAAAACCCGCGCTATCACTAAGGAATCCACGCACACGGGAAGGGTATTGCTCAAAATATACATCGATGTAGCGGAACTTTTTGAAAGTATCATGACGGCTTTCCAGGATTATCGTGTGCTCCACAAACAGTTTGATGAAACGGGCATTCTCGAAATGATCCAGCAACAGATCATCTCCCTTTCGGAAGAACTCAACGATGTTGGCCTGGCAGTAAAAAGCGGCCTTCATTCCCGGGGAACAGATGAAAACCTCGTAAGCTTCCGTGAAATAAAAACGGCTTTCGAAGCATTGCGACTGAACTTCATGTCGGACGAAAATGTAGAACAATTCGTGAGCCTGGGGCGTATCGTTAACAACCTGCAGCATTTGACCGAAAAGATCAACGGGCTCCATTATTACACCAGTTACGATAAGAAGATACAAAAAGCGAATGCAGATTCAATCGATCAAAGTAATTATGCCGCTTCGCAGGATATCCGCCCGGCGATATTTTTCAATAATCTAAACTTCGGTTCGAATATTTTCAGACATGCATTAAGGGTTGCCCTGGCATTACTGGTAGGTTATATCATTTCGCTCGCGTTTGTCATCGGGCATAGTTACTGGATATTGCTGACTATCGTAGTGATCCTCAAACCCGCATACAGCCTTACCAAGAAGCGCAATTCCGACAGGCTCATCGGTACTTTGCTGGGGATATTCATCGGCGTGGCAGTATTATATTTCGTTCATGATAAGACCGCCTTGTTTGTGATCATGATAGCGTTTATGGCTACCTGTTATGCTTTCCTGCGTACGAATTATTTTATCAGCGTGCTCACCATGACGCCTTATCTCGTGATCTTTTTTCACATGCTCTATCCCGATACCATACAGGTAGTGCTGAAAGACCGGCTGGTAGATACTTCCATCGGGTCTGCCATAGCATTCATCGCCAGCATATTTTTTGTGCCGGCGTGGGAACACGAATCTATCCGCTCGTTCATGGTGAAAATGCTGGAAGCCAATCAACGTTATTACGGTATGGTATCGGGTGTATTCAGCGCTAACACTGAGCTTCCGAAGCAGCAGTTCAGGATCGTGCGCCGCGATGTGCTGACGGAACTGGCGAATGTTTCCGATGCATTCAGCCGCATGTTATCCGAACCGAAAAGGTTTCAGAAAGGCATCGAGCATATCCATCAGTTTGTGGTGCTGAGCCATATCCTCACTTCACATTTTGCAACATTATCTTATTACCTGAATGTGCGTCAAAGTAAATTCCGTTCTGCAGATCTTCAACCGGTGATCGACAATACGCAATTGAATTTTTCCAATGCTATCCATCATCTGCAGCAGAAAGAAGGGGATATTCAAAAAGCCGACAGGAATGCATTGGATGCGATCAATGATCATGCAGAACTTTTACTGGCGCAGCGAAAAGAAGAATTATTGCAAGGGCAGCTTGAAACGGAAACCAAGCAGGCTCTGGTGGAAAGCAAATCAGTGATCGACCAGTTCAATTATATCTATGGCGTTTCTGCCGACCTGGAGAAGGCAAGTGAATTACTACGCAAAGCCTGATTGAGCTAACAATAAACGCTGATTATAAATTGATAAAATGATTTCGCTGATTTTTACTTCGTAAAAAAATGCATGCTTTATAGGGATAAAATTTTTATAGCTTTTAATCTTATAAAACATGCATTTGCGTTTTGCTTCAGCAAAACAATCGGCGAAATCAAGACATCTTTTTAAAATCAGCGATTCTTTCTTTGCGATTTATTGTTGCAGATACTTATCCTTATCATCTTTTTTATTGTGCAGGTTCAATCGTACTTCCCAGCCGGTGTAGTTGTTCACCATTTCGATCTCCGCGACAAAGTTTTTGTAAGCAACATCGCTGCTGTTGGCTTTCAGGTGGCTGGATGCGAAACGTAAATTTTCTGTAGGTTCTTCCAGGCTGCCATTGAAGCTGCCACCCGCGGTATTGAGGTGGAGTTTTGTTTTGTTGACCAACCTGAAAGTGTTGCGGTAGATGCGTGCCGCTTCTTTATAACTTTCCCCTTTATACATGATCGCCTGCAGGCTGGCTGAAGTATCCTGCACGGAATGGAAGCGGTATACGAAACATTCCAATGCGCCGGGAAGGCTGCTTTTGGATTGATAGATATCAACATCATCCTGTTCGCTCACAACTTCTCCCTGGATATTGTAATAATTGGAACGAAAATCCTTCACGATCGTGTTGAGCGAATCGGAAAAAGCAGGGGAAGGTAAAATGGATTTATAAAATTGTGCAGGGCATGTGATCATGGATAAGATCAGTACGATCATTAAAGGAAATATTCTTTTCATAGCATTTTTTGGTTTCATTGCAATATTACGAAACGCCATTTATCTGCTTCTAAAAAACTTAATCCACTGGTGTGCACAACTTTGCGATTCGTAAAAATACCTGGTAAAACGTACTAGAATAAAAACTACAGTCATTTCCAAAACACGCTACAGTTTATTTTAAAAATAAGGGTCATATTTGTTCTATCAAATTATCCAAATCCTATTAAAGTTCCGTTGCTAATACCTATTCAAAGACCGAATTAAAATCAATAGTAACCCCCTTACTATGAAAAACCTTCGAAAGAAGGTTTTTTTCATTTTAAGAAGTTCAAAAGTTCAAAAGTTCCAAAAGTTCAAGACGTTGATGAAACCTATTAGAATAGAACCTCTAGAACATTTTGAACCTTGAACCTTTTGAACTCTGTATTTTTGCCGGATGAGAACAGCATCAGTAAAAGAGATCAAAACCGAACTGGAACATCTACCGCAGGATGAATTAGTGAAACTCTGTCTCCGCCTGATCAAGTTTAAAAAGGAAACGAAGGAACTGGCAGGTTACCTGTTGTTTGATGCGCACAATGAGCAGGAATATACAGAACAGGTAAAAGAAATGCTGGATGATCTTTTTGCCGAAGTCAATACCCGTAACCTTTACATCACAAAAAAGAATCTCCGTAAGATCGTCCGTATCGCAGGGAAATATATTAAATACAGTGACGAAAAAACTACCGAAATAGAACTGTTGATATTCGTTTGTAAACGAATGCAAAAACTTAAGATCGATTATAAAAAAAGCGTACAACTCCAGAACCTTTACGCCGCACAGGTCAAAAAAATAAATAAAGCCATTTCGGTTTTACACGAAGATCTGCAATATGATTACCTGAAAGAAATAGACGAATTGTAAATTTTCTCTGCGGAAATCTCTTTTAACTCTAGTTCTCTGCGGTAAAGGGAAGTTAGCGTCACCGCAGAGAGCCAGCGATAGCAAAGTTTTCGCAGAGTGAGATTTTTATTTCTTAAAATTCCCTTTGAACTCTCTTTTGAAGGCAGCAAAATCCGGGATAGAAACATTTTGCACATATGGGTTCCCCGGATTCCGGCTGATATATTCCTGGTGGTAATCTTCGGCCGGGTAAAATCTGGTAAAAGGAACCACTTCAGTCACAATCGGGTCTGAATATTTCTTTTCATCCGTCAGTCTTTTTATTTCCGCATCAATGATCGCTTTTTCATCAGCATTCCTGTAAAATGCTATAGACCGGTATTCGGGACCTGCATCATTGCCCTGCCTGTTGGGCGTAGTAGGGTCCTGGCTGGCAAAAAAAGCCTGCACCAGCTCAGCATACGTAACTTTTGAAGGATCATAATACACCTGCACAGTTTCCGCATGCCCCGTATTGCCTTCCGCAACAGATTCGTAATCGGGGTTGGCAGTTGTTCCTCCGGCATAACCGGAAACGGCATCCCGTACACCTTCCAGGCTTTGAAAAACTATCTCGCTATGCCAGAAGCACCCCTCCGCAAATGTAGCCACAGCCTCATTACCCGAAAGTGGCGTACTATTAGCCAGGTGAATATTTGCAGCAGCATTATTTTGAAATTGATTACAGGAAAACAAAAGCAACAACGGGGTAAGGCAGGTTAAAGGAAATTTCATAAAAATATTTTTTGTACAAACGAAAGCGGCAGGGTGTAAGATTCGGATAAACTGTTAAAATAAGTTTAGGGTTTAGCGTTGAGAGAGCCGACCATTGACAATTAACTACTAAACTTTCCAAGCCTCTCTAAACCCTGATCTCTAAACCCCTAAACCCTTAGCAAAATTGATACTGTTTTGTGTTAAGGTGAACTTAAATGAAAAAGCTGTTAATTACCTTAAATTGCAACTTTAAACGAAAAAAATGGTTAGTACGATCAACGATTTCAGCAATGTATTTTTTATCGGTATAGCAGGCACAGGCATGAGTGCCATTGCACAATACCTGCAGGGTACCGGTAAAATGGTAAGTGGGAGCGACCGTTATTTTTTACCGGATCAACCCAACGATACGAAACAAAAGCTGGAAGCCGCCGGCATTACCTGTTTCCTGCAAAATGGCGATGGGATTACTCCCCAGACAGAATTGGTAGTTGTTTCAACGGCCGTGGAAGATACCGTTCCGGAAGTGCAGAAAGCAAAATCGCTGGGCATACAGATCATCCGGCGGAGCGAATTGCTGGCCATCATTGCAGCCAGCAAAAAGACGATCGCCGTTGGCGGAACATCGGGCAAAAGCACTACCAGCGCCATGCTTTTCCAGATCATGGAGAAAGCCGGGTTACAGCCCAGCATCATCAGCGGCGCTGGCCTGGTAAGCATCATACGCGAAGGCAAGATCGGAAATGCAAAAGCCGGGCTGGGCGATTGGCTCATCATTGAAGCCGATGAAAGCGATGGGTCGATCGTGCAATATCATCCGGAAGTAGGGCTGTTGCTGAACATCGACAAGGATCACCAGGAGATAGATGAACTGATGAGTATCTTCAGCACATTCCGGAAAAACAGTACGCAACTTTTTGTGGTAAACCAATCAAATGTTTACGCCAGAGAATTATCGGTCAACATTGAGAATGATTTTTCACTCGCCATCGATTCCGAAGCCGGATACAAAGCCACCGCTTTCGTGCAGGATGGGCTTACAATTTCTTTCCTCATCAATGGAGTGGATTTTTCGCTGAATACAGTTGGCAAGCTAAATATGGAGAATGCGCTTGCTGCCACCACAGTCGCCCATCAACTGGGTGTAAGCCTGGAAATATGTGCTGCTGCGCTGAAAGATTACGAAGGGATCTATCGCCGCCACCAGGTATTGGGTCAAAAAAATAATGTGTGGGTGATAGATGATTATGCGCACAACCCGGTGAAATGTGCCAGGAGTATTGAGGCCTGTCAGCCGATAGCCGATAAAGTAGTGGCATGGTTTCAACCTCACGGTTACGGCCCCACGAGATTTTTGCGCAATGATTTTGTAAAAGAAATTGCCACGGCGCTTCGTCCGCAGGATGAGATATGGATGAGTGAGATTTTTTATGCAGGAGGCACGGCGGTGAAAGATATATCGGCCAACGATCTTATCAATGATATCAAGGCCTTAGGCAAGCAGGCATTTTTTATTGAAAACCGCAAGGATTTCCTGGAGGCTGTAAAACCGCACCTGGCGGGCAATTCCATCCTGTTGTTGATGGGCGCCCGTGATCCTTCGCTGGAAACTTTTGGAAAGGAATTATTCGAAAAACTTTAGCCGCAGAAATGACCACACTCATTACCAATATAGCATTACTGGCCGGTTGCCGCGAAACAACTGAACTGCTCCGCGGTACGGCACTGGCAGAATTGCCTTCAATAGACCATGCTTTTTTGTTGATCGAAGATGGCATGATTGCATCCTATGGCCATATGTACGAACTGGAATTACTGGTTCCGCAACTGCCAAAACATGTGATCGATGCGCATCAGCAATATGTATTACCGGCATGGTGCGACAGCCATACACATCTTGTATTCGCTAAAAGCCGCGAAGAAGAATTCATCGATAAACTAAAAGGGGCAACGTATGCTGAAATTGCAGCGAAAGGCGGCGGCATTCTGAATTCGGCGAAAAAATTGAATGATGCAACGGAGGACCAGTTGTTCAATGATGCCTGGAAACGGCTGGAAGAGCTTACCAGGCTTGGAACAGGCGCGATTGAAATAAAAAGCGGCTATGGGTTGACGTTAGAATCCGAATTGAAAATGTTGCGGGTGATAAAAAAACTCAAAGAAAGATCTCCGCTGAGTATCCGGTCAACTTTTTTAGGGGCACATACTTTTCCGGCGGAATACAAGGAAGATAATGCAGGTTATATTCAGCTGATCATTGACAAGATGTTGCCGGCCATTGCCGCTGAAAAACTGGCGGATTACATCGATGTATTTTGCGAGACAGGCTTTTTTTCTCCGGCAGAAATGGAAACAATCTGCAAAGCAGGCCTGCAATACGGGCTAAAGCCCAAGCTTCATGTAAACCAGTTGAATTCCATCGGGGGGATAGAAGCAGGTATCGGGCTCAACGCCATTTCAATGGATCACCTGGAAACGATGACCGGGGAAGATATACGCCTCATCAGCGCTTCCGGAAGTATCGGGACATTATTACCAACAGCAGCTTTTTTTCTGCGGATGCCATTTCAGCCAGCCCGGCAATTGATCGACGCCGGGGCCGCCATCGCACTCGCCAGCGATTTCAATCCCGGGTCATCGCCGAGCGGTAATATGAACCTCGTGGTAGCTTTAAGCTGCATCCAGATGAAAATGCTGCCTGAAGAAGCGATCAACGCTGCTACTATTAATGGGGCTTTCGCAATGGAATTGGAGAAAACTACGGGTAGTATCAGCGTAGGCAAAAAAGCAAACCTTATTTTTACAAAACCAATCCCTTCAATCGCTTATCTGCCATATGCTTTTGGTAGCAACCTGATAGATAAAGTCATGATAGAAGGGGAGTTTAGAGTGTAGGAGAACGGTCGTTCGATCATGAACTACTAATTCTTCTAAACCCCTAAACCTAAACCCTAATCCCTAAACTTAATTATATGCAATTAATCGAATGCGTGCCAAATTTTTCAGAAGGAAACGACCTCCATATCATCCACCAGATAACGGCCGAAATTGAATCGGTAGAAGGCGTACGGCTGCTGAATGTAGATCCGGGCAAAGCTACCAACCGTACAGTAGTTACAATGGTGGGCGAACCGGCCAATGTAATAGAAGCCGCGTTTCGTGCCATTAAAAAAGCCGGTGAGCTGATCGATATGAGCAAGCACAAAGGGGAGCATCCACGAATGGGTGCAACCGATGTTTGTCCGCTGATACCGATCGCCAACATAAGCATGGAAGAAACGGTGAAATATGCGCAGCAGCTGGCGAAAAGGGTAGGTGAAGAACTTTCATTGCCAGTTTATTTATACGAAGCTGCACAGCCCGATACATCCCGTAATAATCTCTCCGTGATCCGTGCGGGCGAATACGAAGGTTTTGCGAAAAAGATCGGGCAACCAGAATGGAAACCCGATTTCGGCCCTGCTGTTTTTGATGCGAAACGCGGTGCCACTGTCATCGGTGCCCGTGATTTCCTCATTGCTTATAATGTCAATCTCAATACAACTTCTACCCGCAGGGCAAATGCGATTGCGTTTGATATCCGCGAAGCGGGACGGGTGAAAAAAGTAGATGGCAAACCGGTGAAAGATGAGCATGGTAATCCGGTCAACATTCCCGGTAGCCTCAAAAGCGTAAAGGCCATCGGCTGGTTCATTGAAGAATATGGTATTGCACAGATATCCATCAATCTTACCAATATCAATGTAACGCCCGTTCACATTGCGTTTGATGAAGTATGTAAAAAAGGTAATGAACGTGGCATACGTGTTACGGGCAGCGAACTTGTTGGATTGATACCGCTGAAAGCGATGCTCGATGCAGGAGAATATTTTTTGCGCAAGCAACAGCGCTCTGTGGGTGTAAGTGAAAAAGAATTGATCCGCATCGCGATAAAATCTATGGGGCTCGATGAACTCGGCCCTTTCAACCCTGAAGAAAGGATCATCGAATACATGCTGGCCAACAAAGCGGACAGCAAACTGGTGAACATGACCTTGTCTGACTTCGCCGATGAAACCGCCAGCGAAAGCCCGGCACCGGGTGGGGGCTCTATCGCGGCATACATAGGCTCCCTGGGTGTTTCACTGGCAACGATGGTAGCCAACCTCAGCAGCCATAAAACAGGGTGGGATGATCGCTGGGAAGAATTCAGCGACTGGGCAGCCAAAGGGCAGCGTTATAAGAACGAACTTACTAGGTTGGTGGATGCGGATACCATAGCCTTTAACCTCATCATGGAAGCATTCGGTTTGCCGAAAAGCAGCGATGCGGAAAAAGCTGCCAGAACAAAAGCAATTCAGGATGCTACAAAATTTGCCATCGATATACCATTCAAAGTGATGAATGCTGCCTACGGGAGCATGGAAGTGATAAAGGCGATGGCGGAAACCGGTAATCCAAATTCGGTATCGGATGCAGGTGTGGGCGCGCTTTGCGCAAGAAGCGCCGTGATGGGTGCTTTCATGAACGTACGTATCAATGCAGCCGGTTATAATGATAAGGATTTTGTAGCAGACATCATCGCCAAAGGCAAAGCCATAGAAGATAAAACGATTGCACTGGAGGCGGAGATCTTGAAAGTGGTAAATGAAAAGATAGGAGTGTAGCAGATGATGAATGCTGATGCTGGATGCTGGATATCTTATGGCTGAAATATATTCTTTGCTTCGCTACGATATTCCGCATCCAGCATCTTCTAAATAAAAACGTCCCGCTGAAACCAGCAGGACGTTTTTATTTGGAAACAACAAATTATTATTCCGGAGACAAATACTGCGCATACGCATAACCTTCCTCTCCATCTTTCGTCCTGATCTTCCACCAGCTGTCATCCGTTTTTTCAACCAGGGTAACGATTTCGCCATGAGCAGCTTTGCCTACGATATCGCCTTCGGTGCTTGGAGTGCTGCGAATGTTGAGGTTGGTAGAATCCGTGGTAACTTTTAATGAAGCGCCCGCATCAGCTTTGATGTCGAGGTTCATCATCAGATCGCCGCTCGCCATGTTGGGATCGATCTTGTTGTACAATGCCCAGAGAGCATCATAATCTGCGGTGCTTTTTGCAGTGCCGCTTACATGCAGCGTGCCGTCTTTTTCAGCTACCGCCAGGTTGTCAACGCCAAGCGTGTTGGCAGTTTGCAGCAATTCTGCATATTTATCTTGTAAAGCCATTATTTTAAGATTTAAGGGTGAGTTTATTTTTTATCAGTAAGTTTTGAAACATCGGATTTTACCTTTGCGGCAGCGAGGATCTGCATGATCTTCATCCTGTTCGCAGCAGTTACTTCACCTTCAAGCACCGCCTTATCAGCAGAGAAAGTTACTGTTACACCTTTGATGTCTTTCAATCCGTCTTTTACTTTTTGCTGGGTAGCTTCATCCAATGCTGTTGTAACCGAAGCTGGCTCTGGTACTACCACAACTGGTGCAGGAACGGTAGTGTTGTTTACTACGTCTTTTACACCTTTTGCCCCTTTTGCAGCAGCTGCTACAGCCGCTTTAGTAGCGTCATCCTTGACTTCGCCGCTGATGGTGGCAACACCTTCATTAACCGAAACAGTCACATTGGCTGCATCCGGATTGGCTTTTAAAGCAGTTTCAACATTTGCTTTGATATCTGCATCTTTCGGCTTACAGCCTGCAAATCCAAGCGTCAACAAAATGGCGAGCGCCATGAGCGTTTTTGTAATTTTCATTGTTTGTTGTTTTAATAAATGATTAAATCGGTATGAGTATGGTTTCGGGTGAAAGGTTGTGGGTTGCTTGTCGTTCACAAAGTGTATAAAATTCTATTTTTCGCGAAAGATCAACAACCCGTCACTCGTCACCCGCAACTAAAATAACTAGACGATATTATAAGCATCCAAGTCGCCCTCCATCCACAGGTAAATTTATCCCGTTGATATATGCCGCCGCCGGCGAACAAAGAAATGCTACTGCAGCGCCAAATTCTTCCGGCTGGCCGATCCTTCCCGCAGGTATCTCAGCTACCAGTTCTTTCAGCACCTGTTCCTCACTTTTACCCGAATCTCTGGCTTTCTTTTCAATTACATAATCCGCACGTACTGTTTTGGTGAAACCAGGCAATACATTGTTCACTGTTATACCAAAGGATCCCAGTTCTGTTGCCAGCGTCTTGCTCCAGTTGGCCACCGCCGCCCTGATCGTATTACTCACGCCCAATCCCGCCAACGGAATTTTCACCGAAGTGGAAATGATATTGATGATCCTGCCAAATCCTGCAATTTTCATACCGGGTACTACCGCCTGCATCAATATATGGTTGCAGAGCAAATGGCTTTCAAAAGCTTCCAGGAAGGCTTGTGTTTTTGCGGATTGTGCGGTTCCTCCGGCAGGGCCACCAGTATTGTTCACTAAAATATGAATGGGGGTTTCCACGGTATCAAACCCGTCGATAGCGGCCTGTACATTGTGTGCCGCCGAAAAATCAGCTACGAGGTAGCGATGTATTTGTCCGAGTGACGTGTCGAGCTTCGATGCCGCATCTTTCAGTTTTTCTTCATTTCGGGCCATCAGGATCACATTGGCGCCCATCAAAGCCAGTTCTACGGCGCTGGCAAAACCCAATCCCTGCGTGCTGCCGCAAACAAGCGCATTCCTTCCTTTTAAATTCAAATTCATCTGTTACAATCTTTCTCCGAAGCTATTTAATATTTCGCTGGAAAAAAATTATTAAAATGTAAACGACCACCGACGACGGACCTCTCACGACCGTCAGGTCTTAAGGTTGCAAATACTTTTAAAAATCCAGCTCGGGCAAATAGCTACTTTTTTCACGAACCCACGGTTGTCGGTGATTGGTCGTCAGTAGTCGGTCGTCAGTAGTCGGTCTTCTTCCATTGCGCACATCCCACAAAAAAAGTCCTCCCATTTAGAGAGAACTTACTGTTGTCGGTCGTCCGTGGCCGGTCGTCTGTTGTCCGTGGTCCTTCGTCAGTTCAACACCTGCTTTTCCTTCAGATCTTTCACGATTTTCTTGCTGTAATCCTTTCCTAACGTGGCAATAGAAGATGGATCGGCAGCTTTACTTTGCACAGAGTAGATCAGGTTGCCCGATTGGATATCATACATGTTCGACTCCAGGAAATACTGGGTGGAATTGGTATAATACCCCGGGTCGTAAACCCTGTCATAAATAGTAGTATAATACCTGCCAAAACGCCTGATACCGATCGGCTGATAACTCACCCTGCCAGGCTGATAATACTGGTCTTTGGATTTGTCGAGTAAAACGGTGGTGATAACGGCATCATATCCGCTGGATTTCAGTTTTTGTGCGATATCTTCTTCCTTTATCTTTTCAAAAGCCTTAGGGCCATATTCGTCCATGGCAGAAACGGCGGAATAACCGTTGCTATTGAGGTTCGAAGCCAATTGTTTTTCAAGTTGTTCCCTCAAAGTGCGGTCTTTCTGGTTCAGGATACCCAGTACCATGATCTTTTTATAACTTTTCTGTGGCGCTTCGTCCGACTTCCAGGAGGAAGTGATCTTAGTGCTGTTGCACGAAGCCAGCAACAACAGGATCGCGGGTAATAAAATTGATAATTTTTTCATACCAGAACTTACGCAAATAGTATTCCCGCAGGTGTAAGGGAGATGTTAATAATAGAGTGGCGGGTGAGGAGTTGCGGGTTTGGGAAACTCTTGCTCTCCGCGCCTGTCCCGCCGAATGGCGTGGGGTGAAGAAAATCAATTGTATTGATCGATTTATTATTACAAATCAATTGTAGCAAATCTATTTGTAGCATTTCAGATTGCCACAAATAGATTTGCTATAAAACAAACCCAACCCTTAACTCCTTCGCACGCCGTCCGTAACCTTTTATCCCCACCTGTTTAAAATCCCCTCATTTTTCCAATTTCCATTTAATTATATTTGCGACAATGTAGATTTACTAAAACATTTAGTAAATTGCGCCCTTTCAGTATTAAAAACAGATTTTAACCGCAAGATGGCAGATAACTTGAACAAATCGGAATACACCGAAGACAATATACGGAGCCTCGACTGGCAGGAACATATCCGCCTGCGCCCGGGTATGTACATCGGGAAACTAGGAGATGGCAGCAGCCCGGATGATGGGATATATGTTCTGCTCAAAGAAGTGATCGATAACTGTATCGATGAACACACCATGGGTTATGGTAAACATGTAGATGTAAAGATTGATGGCAAAACCATCACCGTACGCGACTATGGCCGCGGTATACCGCTGGGTAAAGTAGTGGATGTGGTGAGTAAAATGAATACCGGCGCCAAATACGATAGTAAAGCCTTCCAGAAAAGTGTAGGGTTGAATGGTGTGGGTACCAAAGCTGTGAACGCATTGAGCAATTATTTTAAAGTGACTGCTTATCGTGATGGTAAAGAAAAGACCGCTGAATTTGAACGCGGCCTTTTAAGCAAGGAACATAAGGAAGCCGCTACTAAAGAAGATAACGGCACTTTCGTTACGTTCATCCCGGACGAAACGATCTTCAAGAATTTTCATTTCGTACAGGAATACCTCGACAACCAGTTCTGGAACTATTGTTACCTCAACGCCGGCCTGGTGATGAACCTCAACGGCAAACGGTATGTTAGCAAGAACGGCCTGCTGGATCTGTTGCAACGCAAAACCAACGCCGACGAGATCCGTTACCCGATCATCCACCTCAAAGGCGAGGATATAGAAGTGGCCATCACCCACGAAAATGGCTATGGGGAAGAATATTACAGCTTTGTCAACGGGCAGTTTACCACCCAGGGTGGAACACACCTCGCCGCTTTTCGCGAAGGGTATGTAAAAACAGTCCGTGAGTTTTTCAAAAAGGATTACGATGCGGCGGATATCCGCGGCAGCATTTGCGCCGCCATCAGCGTAAGGGTGCAGGAGCCGGTGTTTGAGAGCCAGACGAAGACCAAACTGGGTTCGCAGACGGTGTACGAGAATGGCCCGAGCATGAAGAATTTTATCGGCGATTTCCTGGGTAAGGAGTTGAATAATTTCCTGCATCGTAATCCCACACTGGCGGATGCGTTGAAGAAAAGGATCGAGCAGAACGAGCGCGAAAGGAAAGAGCTGGCGGGTATCAAGAAACTGGCGAATGAAAGGGCTAAAAAAGCGAACCTCCACAATAAAAAATTGCGTGACTGCAAGTTTCATTATAACGACGAGCCTACAGGAAAAGATAAGGACAGCATCATCGAAAAACAAAAGGAAAGTACCATCTTCATTACGGAAGGGGACAGTGCGAGCGGATCGATCACGAAAGCCCGTAATGTAGGCACACAGGCGGTTTTCAGCCTCCGGGGTAAACCATTGAACTGCTTTGGGCTTACCAAAAAGATCGTGTATGAAAATGAAGAGTTCAACCTTTTGCAACATGCGCTGAACATTGAAGAAGGATATGAAGGCCTGCGGTACAATAATATTGTAGTGGCTACCGATGCGGATGTGGATGGGATGCATATCAGGCTTCTGCTCATGACATTTTTCCTGCAGTTCTTCCCCGACCTGGTAAAGAACCAGCATGTGTACATCCTGGAAACACCATTGTTCAGGGTGCGCAATAAGCAGGAAACCATTTACTGTTATGATGAAGAAGAAAAGCAGGCCGCCATTAAAAAGCTGGGCGCCAAACCTGAAATAACACGATTCAAAGGTTTGGGAGAGATAAGCCCGGACGAATTTGCCCGTTTCATCAGTGTAGATATGAAACTGCAGCCTGTCATCATGGAGCAAGGTGAACATGTACAAAACCTGCTGGAATATTACATGGGTAAGAACACACCTTCCCGCCAGGATTTTATCATCGATAACCTAAAGGTTGAATTGGATGCAATAGAAGAAGCAGAAGCGTAACGTAATCGCGTCATCTTCGTCAATTCGTGTAATTAGCAAAATTCGTGTAATAAAAATGTTTGAATTCCACCAGGATAAAAAAAAATACTTCGATATAAATAGCGCTAACGCGAAACAATATATCATGCCGTTCATCGAGGAGAAATTCACGATAGAACCGGGCATGCGTGTATTGGAACTGGGTTGTGGCGAGGGTGGCGTGCTGAGGGCATTCCTCGACAGGGGCATGACCGGAGTAGGGATCGAGTTGGATAAAGTCAGGCTGGTAGACGCAAGCGAATGGTTATCGGAAGAAATTGCGCAGGGAAAAGTCTCTTTTTTCCTGGAAAATATTTACAATACTACCCCGGAAGCATTGGGCGGAAAATTCGACCTCATCCTCCTGAAAGACGTGATCGAGCATATTCCCAACCAACAGCAGCTCATCGCCCATCTTCAGCATTTTCTTACAGGCGATGGAGTGATATTTTTCGGTTTTCCGCCATGGCAGATGCCACTCGGCGGGCACCAACAGATATTGCAGAGCAGGTTCTGGTCGAAAGTGCCTTATTATCACCTGCTGCCGATGCCGGTGTACAAATGGATATTAAGGTCGGCGAAAGAAAATGTGGATGAAATGGTGGAGATAAAGGAAACCGGTATTTCCATCGAACGGTTCGAGAAGATAACAGGTGCGGCAGGGTATAGTTTGCTCAATAAAAAACATTACCTCATCAACCCGATCTATCAATATAAGTTTGGGTGGAAACCAAGAAAACAGTTTGCAGCAATACAGGCTATCCCATGGGTAAGGAACTTTCTCACTACCTGTGTTTATTATTTAATACAAAAGGCAAAATGACGATCACTTGTAAAAATTGCGGGGTTCACTTCAGGGGGGCATACTGTTACAACTGCTCGCAAAAAGCAGGTACGGGCCGTCTTAAAGTGTCGAATGTGCTGCATGAGTTCTGGCACAACTTTACGCATACCGACAAAGGGTATATGTCATTGCTGAAGGCGATGGTGCTGCAACCGGGCGTAGTGATCAGGGAATATATCGAGGGCAAACGAAAAAAATATTTCAGCCCATATACCTTTTACCTGGTTACGACAGCACTGCTGATATTTATTACCAACCTCGTCTATAAATACGAAGACAAATTATATAAATTTAACAACGAGTATGGGCAATACCTGAACCTGCACCGCAACTATATTATTCTTTGTTGTATGCCGTTCATAGCAGTATTTCTCAAATTTATATTTTTCAGGAGAAAATATAATTATGCAGAATGGGTTACGTTTATTGTATTTACCTATGGTTTGATCAATTTTTTTCACATCATTATCCAACTGGCGTATTTCCCGCTTATCAGGTACCATAACGCTTCTCATTTTGAAGAATACCTGAGTTATTTTATTTTTTTCTATGTACTGTTACGTTTTATCCAGCCCAAAAAATGGTGGGAAGTGCTGCAGTGTTTATTCATAACAATACTGATTTATTTTTTGGTGGAGTGGCTGGCGCAGTTGATCGCATTATGGCAATGGGGCGTGCCGGTGGAAAAATTAAAGCTCATGATTAAAAACTCATTTTAATAATATATGATACACATAGTATTCAACGAAGCAGATGTAAAGGTACTGGAAGCCGCTGTAGCGCTCGATGAGAGCCTCGCCGGCGAAGTGATCCAGGTAAAAGATGATTATGCGGTTGGTCCGATTTCGGATATCTACATCGGCGAAGGCATCAATGCCCGCAGGGAGTGGTGGACGGAAGTACTGGCCGGCGGTGATTACGATGGCAAAGCGGCTTCCGCAGAAGTGGATGATTACAAGACAGTAGCCGAACTGGTAGGCCGAATGCGCCGCGAGGAAGACCAGAAGATATGGATATGGGCTGCGCAAAACAAACACGATGTAAGTGGTTATTATTGGCTGCTCCATTACATGAAAGAATTCCAGGGAAGGGTATTTATTTTATACCTCAATAACCTTCCTTTCATCAACGAAAAAGGAAACATCTTTTATCCAAACTGGCTTTCAGAGATCCCTGCAAAAGAATTTCTCAAAGCAAAAAAACTGGCGCGGGAGATCACACTCAGCGAATTTGAAGTGGATCCCGATGAATGGACAAAACTCTCGAATGAAAATAAAGGCGTACGCATCCTGGAAGGTGGAAAAAAGCTGGCGCAATACGATTATGATTTTTATGATGCCGAGCTGAAGAAAGCCATCACACCCGATTGGCAGAAAGGTTCCAAAGTGATCAGTCATTTTTTAAGCAAAGCCAAACATACTACCGGCGACGCTTACCTGCTCTGGAGATTGAAAGTGATGATCGCACAGGAGATGTTTGATGTGCAGGGGAAAGTGGGGAACATGAAGGATTTTGAAATAAAGACAAAGGAATAATGGATAATGTGACAATGGATAATGGATAATTTTTTTTCAGTTTTTACAATATTCTATTAATTAAAGAATTATCCGGTTGAAAAAATTATCCATTATCAATTATCCATTGTAAAATTATTAACATGAACATAAAAGCAATCCACCACATCGCCATCCTCACGGATGATTATGAAAAGAGTAAATCCTTTTACACCGATGTGCTGGGTTTTACTATCATTGCCGAAACATACCGGGAAGAACGGCAATCCTACAAGCTGGATCTTGCGATCAATGGGGTATACCAGGTAGAATTATTTTCCTTCCCGGACTATAAGGAGCGTGCTTCTTTTCCGGAAGCGAAAGGCCTGCGGCACCTGGCTTTTGCGGTAGATGATATAGAATCGGCAGTGGCAGAACTGATAGAAAAAAAAGTAGACGTTCAGGGCATACGCATCGACGAACTGACAAATAAGAAATTTTGTTTCTTCTATGATCCTAACGGGCAGCCGTTGGAATTATATGAAAGTGAATAGTGAATAGTGAAACCTTCGTGGGTTTGTTATAAAATTGAGGTAAATAAAAACTGCATGTAATTCGTGTAATTCGAAAAATTCGTGTAATAAAAATATGGCTAAAAAAGAAAAAGAAGAATACCAGCACAGCGAAACCGGTGTGAGCGGGCAATACAAGACCTGGTTCCTGGATTATGCCAGCTATGTAATATTGGAGCGTGCGGTACCGGCTATCGAAGACGGACTGAAGCCTGTACAGCGCAGGATACTGCATGCCATGAAAGAAATGGATGACGGCCGTTTTAATAAAGTCGCCAATATTATCGGGCAGAGCATGCAATACCACCCTCACGGAGATGCCAGTATCGGTGATGCCCTGGTGAATATGGGGCAAAAAGAACTGCTCATTGAAACCCAGGGAAACTGGGGAGATGTGCGTACCGGCGATGATGCCGCTGCTCCGAGATACATTGAAGCGAGGCTCAGCAAATTCGCACTGGAGGTTGCCTTCAATGCCAAAACCACCAATTGGCAATTGAGTTACGATGGACGTAAGAACGAGCCCATCACGCTTCCGATGAAGTTTCCTTTGCTGCTGGCACAAGGTGCCGAAGGTATCGCTGTAGGCCTTGCAACTAAAATATTGCCGCACAACTTTTGCGAGCTGATCGATGCTTCTATCAAATACCTTCGCGGTAAAAAGTTTGAATTGTTACCGGACTTCCTCACCGGTGGCAGCATGGATGCCAGCAATTACAATGAAGGTAGAAGGGGCGGTAAAGTAAGAGTGCGGTCAGTGATAGAAGAGATCGATAAAAAAACACTCGTGATCCGTAGCGTGCCTTATGGCGTTACCACCACTCAGCTGATGGAAAGCATCGTGAAGGCTAACGACCAGGGGAAGATCAAGATCAGGAAAGTAGCGGATCATACGGCTGCCGATGTGGAGATCATCATCGAACTGGCAGCGGGTATTTCGCCTGATATTACCATCGATGCGTTGTATGCATTCACAGATTGTGAAGTGAGCATTTCGCCGAACGCCTGCGTGATCGTAAATAACAAACCGATGTTCCTCGGCGTGCCGGAATTGTTGCGCATCGCTACAGATAATACCAAGGAATTGCTGCGCCGCGAACTGGAGATAAAACTGGCCGAACTGCAGGAAAAATGGCATTATACCTCACTCGAAAAGATATTCTTCGAAGAAAAGATATACAAGGAACTGGAGAAGAAACACGAGACCTGGGAAAAAGTATTGGTGGCGATCGACAAAGGATTTGACCCTTTCAAAAAACAACTGAAAAGGGAGATCACCCGTGAAGATATCATCAAACTAACGGAGAAGCCTGTACGAAGGATCTATCGCCTGGATATTGATGAACTGAATGCGCAGATCAAAAATCTTGAGGCTGAGATCAGGGCTGTAAAACACGACCTGGCCAACCTGGTGGATTTTGCGGTAGCGTATTTTGAAACCTTGCTGAAGAAATATGGCAAGGGCAGGGAACGCCGGACGGAGATCAGGCAATTCGATACTATACAGGCAAAATCTGTTGCTATAGCGAATATCAAGCTGTATGCGAATTTCGCGGATGGCTTTATCGGTACCGGTTTGAAGAAAGATGAACTGATCGCGGAAGTTTCAGACCTGGATGATATCGTGGCATTTACCAAAGCCGGTATCATGAAAGTAGTGAAGGTTTCTGATAAAGTATTTATCGGAAAAGATATCATTCATGCGGCTGTATTCCAGAAAGGTGATGAACGAACCACTTACAATATGATCTATGTGGATGGCAAAACCGGCGTGAGTTATGCCAAACGTTTCAACGTCACCGGTGTCACCCGCGATAAAGAATATGATCTGACCAAAGGCTCCGAAAAAAGCCGGGTGCATTATTTCACTACCAATCCCAACGGCGAAGCGGAAGTTGTTAAGATCGTATTGAGTCCTAATTGCAGCGCCAAGAAAAAAGAACTTGAATTCTATTTTGAAGAACTGGAAATAAAAGGCAGGGGAAGCATCGGCAACCAGGTAACCAAATACCCCATCAAATCGGTAAAGTTCAAGGAAGCCGGAAAATCAACCCTGGATGCCAAGAAGCTATGGTTCGATAATAAATTTGGCAGGCTGAATACAGATGAAAAAGGCGAATACCTTGGCAAGTTTGAAGCGGAAGACAGGTTGCTGGTGATATTCATCGATGGTAATTACGAGATTGTAGACCAGGAACTCACCCAGCGTTTTGAAACCGATAAGATATTACTCATTGAAAAATACGACGCTGAAAAAGTCATTACCGCTGTGTATCTCGATAATGAAAAACAACAGTTCAACATCAAGCGTTTCAAGATTGAAACCAGCACATTGAACAGCAAATTCCTCTTCATCAAAGAAGGAAAAGATAACAGGCTCGAAGCCGTTACCACCGATCCAAACCCCGTATTGAAAGTGCAGACGGGCCGTGGACAATCTATCAACAAGGCTAAATTCAAAGTAGATAAGATGGTGGAAGTGATGGGCTGGAAAGCAGTTGGGGCCAAGCTCGTAGACTTTTCAAAATCTGTAGAAATGGAATGGGACAAACCTGTTGAAGATGGAGGACAGGGAGCGCTCTTCGAGTAGTGAATGGTGGTGAATGGTGAATAGTCAAACCTTCGAGACTTTGTAAGGAATTTACAGGTAATTAGAGACGGTGGTCAGTGGTCCGTTGTCCGTCGTCTGTTAAAAGAGCCCGCAAGATAAATCCTGCGGGCTCTTTTGTACTTGTCAATTATTAACCGACTTTAATGACTTCGTACCATATCTCACCGTTTTCCTGCACTACGGGTTTGTATTGTACATCGTCAACTTTATAGTATGTTTCACCATCAATCACGATCGTTTCATACCCTTCCGGAATACTTTCTACAATAGCGCCCAATGGCGGCTGTACAACCGTGTAACGATCATTATCCTGGTTGTAATAAGTACCGTTATAATAATAATACGGGTAATTGCGAACCAATATCCTGCTATATCCGATAGGCAATGTATTGATATAAATACCGATCGGTGGCGCTACTACGCTATAGTAGTTATCGAATGGCTGATAGAAGAGGCCATCGTAATAGCGGTAGTTATATCCGCCCCAGAAAATAGAGGAGTATGCAAAAGGGAAAACTGTTATCCTTGTATGCCTTCTCGGATAGTAATTATATCTCCAGCTCGGGTTGTAAGCATTGTAAACAACCCTTGGCCTGTTGCTGTAATAATTCCTGTTATAATAATTGTTTCCCCTGTAATCGTTGTATACATAAGTATTTCCACCTCTTCCCCTGCGGGTGTTGATATTATCACCCGGGCGATTGTTGAAATTATTGTTCGCGTATGGTGGCCTGTTGTTTATCGTATTCGGGCGGGACTCAGCAGGTGTCAGGTTAGCCGTTGTTGGAACCTGCGGCGCAGGCTGCGGACGGTTTGGCCTTGGAATGCTGTTACCTGTGGGGTTCTGAACCGTCACCTGTGTAGGCCTTGGATTGCTATTCAGTGTTGGGTTATCAACCGAAGCCTGCGGGCGGGTAGGCCTTGGCCTTGGAGTATAACCTCCCGAATTTGAATTGAAGTCGGTAGCCGGCCTTACGGAGCGGGGCGGTTGAGAAGTAGCTGGTCTCGGCTGGTTAAAACTGCTATTATTTCTTAGCGGCTGTTGCGAAGTATTTGACCGCGGAGACTGCTGGAATCTTGGCTGGTTGTTGCCTGATGGGGTAAAGCTCCTTGCAGTACCACCACCAGATGAACGCCTTTCGCCCATGCGCTGCGCAAAAGACTGCACGGCAAAAAGACCGCTGATGGCAAGTAGTAAAAAGAACTTTTGATGAATCGTCTTCATGTCCTTAGAGTTTAATTGTAAGAAACTTACACCCTATAGACAGCAAATAGGCTGCAAGTTTAATTGTAATGTACAGGCTTTCACATATTTATAACAGATAAATCGAAAAAATTGGATATTTTATTTTCAATAATTAATAATCATTTGATTATCAGGTATAAGGTTTTTAATAATATTATAAAGTGTTGGTTATTAAGATAAAATAAATATGATTGCGCTTCTTTTTTTATCTGTTTTGGGGAACGTTTCACCCGGTCAGAAGAATTTTGATCGTCTCAGTAAAAGTTCATTTTCGCTTATACACCCGATCATCCAGGAACGGCTGTTTTTCAATGCAAGTGAACTCCCGATAGGTTCTTTCATTACCCCTTTTTTACCCATGTAATTGGAATGAAGGAAATATAGCATCCCATTCTCTTTAAGAAGGTAACCTGTGTGAAAGTCAAGTCCGATGATAAAAACGGCATCAGCGGGAAAGGCTGATACGTATTGCTGAAGTTTTTTGAGGGAACCGACCCGCGTGATATTCACACAAAGGGCTTTGATCAATACAGAAGAGGGTTCCTGCGCCAGCCTGGTCCTGTTCAATGGGATACCGATATCATCCAGCGTATTGGTTATAAAATATCCGCAGGCGATGGCGCCTCTTTGCGGCAGGCGGGTAGTGCCGTTGAAATCCCAAGGTGTTCCTGTCCAGTATGCCGGAATGCTGTCGGATATTATTTTGCAAAAGTTCGCTTTAAGTATCGAGACCTGCTTATTTGCTGCGGAACGATTCTTTTCTTTTACCCTTTTTAAAAATGAAGAATAATCCAGATCACCTGCGGTTACAGCATTTACAGTATTGGTGGCCACACGGCTTCCCGGGGCGTTGGAGTTTCCTGACTTACAACTAATCAGGAACAGGAATAAAAATGGAGCAGCTATGGCGCACCTGGCCAATAGTTTAATCATCTTAGTATGAAGGGATGTTTGTGTTGTAAGATGCCGTCCTCATTGGAATTCCATATAAAACCAGTATGCCAGGCAATCCAGCCTTTACCCGGTATGTAAGATATATCCTGAGCGAACCTTCAGCGAAGGAAGAGTAGACGAACTATACTGCCATCATTTTCAGTTCTAAGGATAATCGTTTCTAATGTTCAAACTACCCGCAACCCGTCACCCCCGACTATTTACCCTCCAAGCTCCATTATTTTTTCAAACAACACCTCATATTCCGCATTGGCATCATCCAGTTCTTTGGCGGCTTTTTTGTAGCTGGCTTCGGCTTGCACAAATTTGTTTTTGTCGCCGTATACCTGTGGATCCGCGAGTGCATTTTCCAGTTCCGTCTTGTTTTTATTCAGCGTTACCAGTTTATCTTCCAGTTTTTTAAAATCTGTCCTTGCCTTCTGCAATTCTTTTTTAGCATCGTTGCTGATAGGCTTCGGTTCAGGCTTTGGCGCAGGCTTGGCCACTACTTTTTCTTCAGGCTTAGCGTTTTTTTTTGCTTCAGCTTCCGCTTTTACACGGCGTTCTTTCCAGTCCTCCCATTCGGCGTATGAGCCTTTGAATTCAACGATCTTATGGTCTTCGATCTCCCAGATCTTATTGGCCAGTTTGCTGATGAAATAACGGTCGTGGCTTACCAGTACTATGCTGCCTTCATATTTGATCAACGACTCCGCGAGCAGGTCTACCGAATGAATATCCAGATGGTTCGTAGGCTCATCCAGCATCAGGAAATTCGCTTTGCTGGCAATGGTTTTTGCCAGCGCCACACGTGCTTTTTCACCACCACTCAATACTTTTATTTTCTTTTCTACCGTATCACCACTGAACAGGAATGCTCCCAGCAGGCTCCTCAGCTCAAGGTCATTTTTCCCGCTGCGGGCGTCCTTTAACTCTTCCAGGATATCATTGTTCATGTTCAAAGCTTCCAGCTGATGCTGTGCATAGAAAGATTCCTGTACATTATGTCCCCACGTACGGTCGCCTTCAAAGGTTTCCGCATCGGCGATGATCCTTAGCAGGGTAGATTTACCCTTGCCGTTGGCACCGATGAGAGCGATCTTGTCGCCCCGTTCGATCTCCGCATGAGCATCTTTCACGATCTCTATTTCCTTAAAGCTTTTATTGATATGTTTCAGCGTAACGATCGTTCTGCCCGGTTGTTTTTCCACGGCAAAATTGATCTTCATATTCGGCCTTTCCAGTTCCACATCTTCAATGCGTTCCAGTTTTTCCAATCGCTTCACAATACTTTGCGCAGCCGCGGCCTTACTGGCTTTCGCCTTAAAGCGTTCTACGAAACGTTCATTCTGGCGGATATAATCCTGCTGGTTCTCGTATGCCTTCTTCTGCATATCGATCCTTATCTGCTTTTCCTGTTCGTAGTACGAATAATTTCCGGTGTAAAAATGAAGTTCGCGCTGGTATAATTCCACCACTTTGTTCACCATCCTGTCGAGGAAAAAACGGTCATGGCTTACGATCACCACAGCACCGGGATAATGCGAAAGGTATTTTTCCAGCCATTCGATACTCGGAAGATCAAGGTGGTTCGTCGGTTCATCGAGCAGCAGCACATCAGGGTTCATGAGGATCATTTTCGCCAGCAGCACACGCATGCGCCAGCCCCCGCTGAATAGTTTGTATGGTTTCTGCAGGTCGGCATTCTGAAAGCCCAGTCCCTGCAATATTTCTTCAGTACGGTGATGGATGCTGTACCCGTCGAGTACATCCATTTCGTGTAACAGATCGCTGTATTTTTCCACCAGCTTTTCATCGCCGGTCTTTTCCAGTTCCGCTCCTACGACTTCCAGTTCCTTTTCAATCGCTTTCACTTTTTCAAAAGCGCCCATAGCTACTTCGAGAATGGATTCGTTGGTTTCAAACCCAAGCAGATCCTGGTTCAGGAAGCCGATGGAAGTTTCACGGCCTTTTTCTACCGTTCCGGCAGCAGGGCTGTATTGGCCGGTCAGCACCTTCAATAAAGTAGATTTACCAGTTCCGTTGTAACCGATCAACCCGATGCGTTCACCCGGTTGTATATGCCAGGTAGCATCTTCCACAATTGTTCTTGCCCCAAACTCAAAAGTCACATTTTGTAAACCTAACAGCATTTTAACTCGTATTTTTTTGCAAAAGTAACTTATTTAGTGAATGGTGAAGAGTGAATGGTGAAATCTTTGGAGTTCTTTGGCAAAATGATTGCGGTTATCAATTGCCCCGAACTTAAGTCCGGGGCAATTGATAACCGCAACCCGTAACTTTACACCATGAACATCTTCCTCACAAGAAAAATACCTCAGGCGGGCCTTCAGCTATTGGAACAATCTGGCCATACCATCACCATATGGGAAGAGAAGCGTGACCTGCTTCCATCCGAACTCATTGATTTTTGCCTGAAAAATGATGCTTTATTGAGTGCCGGTCCCAGTAAGATCGATGCTGCTTTCCTGGAGGCCTGCAAACATCTCAAGGTGATCGCCCTCCATTCTGTAGGGTTCGACCAGGTGGACATTGCGGCCGCTACTGCTCTCAGGATCCCGATCGGCAATACCCCCGGAGTATTGAGTGATGCCACCGCTGATACGGCTTTCCTGCTCATGCTGGCAACCAGCCGCAAAGCGTTCTCTGAGCACAAACGTATATTGGAAGGCAACTGGGGATTTTTTGAGCCCACTGCCGGACTTGGCATTGAGATAAAAGGAAAAACACTGGGCGTATTCGGATTGGGAAGCATCGGCTTTGAAATGGCGCGTAAATGTGTAGGTGCATACGGGATGAAAGTGATCTATCACAATCGTGGAAACAATCTCAAAGCCGAGCAGGAATTGGGCGCAGTAAAGGTTTCTTTTGATGAATTGCTGGCGCAAAGTGATATACTGACCGTACATACGGCGCTCACTCCCGAAACAAAAGGCCTCTTTGACATCGGTGTTTTTAAAAAGATGAAACCCGGTTCCATTTTTATAAACACAGCCCGCGGGGCAATTCACAATGAAGCAGACCTGATACAGGCATTGGAACAAAAGCTGATCTGGGGAGCAGGACTGGATGTGACCAATCCGGAACCGATGGATCCCTCGAATGTATTGTTGAGCATGCCGAATGTAGCAGTGCTGCCGCATATTGGCTCCGCAACGGTGGAAACAAGAAACGCGATGTCTGTGATTGCCGCAAGGAATATATTGGCCGGGCTGGCAGGAGAAAGGTTGCCGTTTGTGGTGAATGAAGAAATTTATGCAAATTTAAAATTAGAGGTTAAAAATTAATCATTAACGTTGGAAAATCATAGGGATTCTCCAATTATATAAACTAATTCGCATAATTCGTGTAAATAGTGCTTTAACTTTACAAAAAAAACATATGAAAAGACTCCTTTTTTTACTCGTTGCCGTATTGGTGGCAGTAAGCGTTTATTGGTTCATGTTAAGAAAAAAAGAGTCTGGGCCGAGGGCGCCTAAACAGGCAGCGATCGTGTTAAAGAAACATTCCGAAACATTCAATAAGAGTGTAGATAAGCTGGTGAATGATTACCTCGCCATTAAAAATGCCTTTGTGGAAGGGGATACCGCTGCCGCGAAAAAAAATACGGAGGCGTTCATCAGCGCACTTGACAGTATTCCGCTAGATGAACTTAAAAAAGATACGGCCAGCATTTTCGAAACGGCGCAGGCGAGTGTTAACGATATAAGATCAAATGCACAATCCCTGCTGAAACAAACCAACATTACAGAAATGCGTATGGATTTCAGCATGGTGACAGAAATGATGTACCCGGGGTTTTTCAAATCGATCAATTACGAAGGGGAAAAACTATACCTGCAAAATTGCCCGATGGCTTTTGGCGACGATAAGGCTGCCAACTGGATCAGCAACAGCGATGAAGTGGTGAACCCTTATCTTGGGAAAAACGATCCCAAACACAAGGCTACCATGCTGCATTGCGGCGAAGTGAAAGATTCCATATTTGCTAAATAGAAATACAAAATAAGTAATAAGAAATAAAAAATAAGGAAGTGGGACTTTCAGTTTGTATTATTCCCGATAACCGGACCTTCATTATTTCCTGATGCTGACTTTCTTATTTCTTATTTAAAGTTTTTTATTTCTTATTTATTTTCAATGAAATATTTATTCCTGCTGAGCATCGTTTCCTGTATTGCCTTAAGTTCTGCTGCGCAAAGCCGGCATACCGTCAGTGGATATATAAAGGATGCTGCCAGCGGTGAAACGATTATTGGCGCAACCATTTCCATTAATGGCAATAGTAAGGCTGTAAGCAGTAACCAGTACGGTTTTTACTCCATCACACTTACGGAAGGCGAGTATACTTTTATCAGCACGCATATCGGTTACCAGGCCACCGTGTTCCGCACAAATCTTAACAAAGATACGGTCATCAATATTTCACTCACGCCCGGGGTGGCTTTGTCTGAAGAAGTGATCGTTACCGCCACCAAGCGGGAAAGTAATATCAGGAATGCGCAGATGGGAAAAATAACTTTGCCCATCGAGCAGATAAGGTCCGTGCCGGCTTTCCTGGGCGAAGTGGACCTGCTGAAGGTAGTACAGTTGCTGCCCGGCGTACGCAATGCAGGGGAGGGGAGTGCGGGCATTTATGTGCGTGGCGGTGGACCAGATCAGAACCTTATCATGCTGGATGATGCAGTTGTATATAACACTGGCCATCTTTTCGGCTTCTTTTCTATTTTTAATGCGGATGCGATCAAGAATGTGTCGCTGATAAAAGGTGGTATGCCGGCGCAATATGGCGGCAGGTTATCAAGTGTGCTGGATGTGTCGATGAAAGAAGGCAACAATCAGAAGATGCAGGTGGAGGGCGGCATAGGGCTGATCGCGTCGAGATTTTCTATTCAGGGGCCGATCAAAAAAGATAAGTCTTCGTTCATCATTTCGGCGAGGCGCACTTATGTGGATGCCATCGCGAAACCATTCGTAAAAAAGTCGAGCCAGTTTTATGGTTCGGGATATTATTTCTATGATCTCAATGCAAAGTTCAATTATAAATTCAGCGAGAAGGACCGTATTTACCTGAGTGGTTATTTTGGACGCGATGTATTCGATTTTAAAAACAGCAGGCAAAGCCTGAATGTGAATATCCCCTGGGGAAATGCTACCGGTACTTTCCGCTGGAACCATGTTTTCAACAACAAACTCTTCGCCAATACCACCGCGGTGTTCAACGATTATAAATTCAGCTTTACGGGGTTACAGAATAATTTCCAGATAAAACTTGCCTCAGGTATCCGTGACTTCAGCCTGAAGCAGGATTTTGATTTTTATCCATTCTCCAAACATAAGTTGAAGTTTGGTGGCATGTATACTTACCATCGTTTTACTCCGTCGATCATCAGTGGCCAACAGGATACAGTGGTGTTCAACCCGTTAAATGCGCAGGTGAAATTTGCTCATGAAGTGGCTGCTTATGTACAGGACGACTGGGATATCAGCAGCCGGCTGAAAGCCAATATCGGTTTGCGTTACAGTGCTTTCCAACAGGTTGGTCCATATAAAAAATACATCACGGATGCAGATGGCAACCGCATCGACAGCACCGTATATAGTGGGGGAAAAGCCGTGAAAACCTACGGAGGGTTCGAGCCGAGGCTGACCTTACGGTATAGCATAGACGAAGCCACTTCCGTAAAAGCTTCTGTTACGCGTAACCTGCAATACATCCACCTGGTGAGCAATGCCGGTACTACATTGCCAACAGATATCTGGGTGCCGAGTACCTACAAGGTAAAGCCGCAGCAGAGTTGGTTGTATGCCGCCGGCTTGTTCAGGAATTTTAAGAATAATACTTACGAGACTTCCATCGAGTTTTATTACAAACAGATGCAAAACCAGATCGAGTACCGCGAAGGTTATACACCCAATACTCTGTCGGATACGGAAGACGATTTTGTTTTTGGAAAAGGATGGAGCTATGGTTCGGAACTTTTCATCAATAAGGTGAAAGGCAGGTTTACGGGCTGGATCGGTTACACATTCAGTTATACCTGGCGTAAATTCCCGGCATTGAATGCGGGAAATAAATACCCTGCAAAATATGATCGCAGGAACGACATGAGCATCGTGGCGATGTATGAACTGAATAAAAAATGGAAACTCTCCGGTAGCTTTGTTTATGGCACAGGTAACGCCGCCACGTTGCCTCAACGATTTTATATCATCGGCGGTGTATTGTCGCAGGAATACAGCAGCATAAACCAGTACAGGCTTCCATCTTACCATCGTCTTGACCTTTCCGCGGTATTAACCCCTAAAAAGAATGAAAACCGTAAATGGAAAACGGAATGGGTCTTTAGTATTTACAATGTATACAGCCGGCAGAATCCTTACTTCATCTATTTCGATCAATCCGGCAGCCCGTATGATGGCTCGTTGAAAGTACAGGCAAAACAGGTGTCGATATTTCCGGTAATACCGGCGGTGACATGGAACTTTAAATTTTAATTACACGAATTAGTATCTGCCTGCGGCAGATGGATTACACGAATTACATGAATTCGCGAAAAAACGCGATATTTCCTATAAAGCTTTTTCAAGAATTCGTGTAATTCGTGTAATTCGAAAAAATTCGTGTAATCAAATTCTCGAATAATCATTGATCTTCTCCAGCTCCAGCAGTATCGCCGAATCATCCGGCATCTTCCTGAACATCGGGTTGAACTTTGCATCATAGACGATCTCGTGCCAGGTATAACTGGTGCGTGAAACCACGGTATTGGAGTATCCTTCATCAAATGCACGGATGTTTACCAGCACCTGCACTTTGGAATCATCGATCTCTTTTTTGGATAAATTATACAGCGGGCTATCTTCATTGATGGGGTGCACAACCGTCCAGCTGAGGGCGAGTGACATTACCTTATCCAGCTGCAGCGGCAATGAAAAGAACTTGGTGGTGAGTACACCATTCTGATCCACATTCATGGTTAGTGTAACCGTAGCCGTTAGTTCGGATAATGTGCTGTTCTTTGTTGGCGCCAGCCGGAACATCAATGCTTTTCCTTCCTGGAAAGGCGCTATAAGTGCATTGTGGCTGTAGCGGATGAATGCTTTGGGGTTTACGAATCTTCCGTATAGCAGGCCGGTGATGATAGCGAGTGTCATGATACCGATGAGCGCTTCCAGTGATGATACGGTATTTGCCAGCAGGCCTATCGGGCTGATTCGGCCGTACCCGACAGTAGTAAGCGTTTGTGCCGAAAAGAAATAAGCTTCTTCAAAATTCTCGAAAGGAGTGCCTTGTATCAGGCCATTCATTTTATCCAGTCCGATGAGGTAATAAATGCAGGCGAACAGGAAGTTGATGACAGTGTAGAATAAAAAGATCAGCAGGAAAAATTTCCAGTTGGGTAGTTTCAGCATGTAATGATAAATACTGAAACGCTCGAAAGGATTCAGTCCCGATTTGATCACATTGGAAGTGCCGTCTTTATTCAGGAACCTGCCATCAAGACTTTGATTATTGTTGGAGTAGCCGGTGTTGTCCAGCTCCTTGAGTTGTTTGTTTTTAGAAAAGCCCATTCAGTTAATAATTAATAATTAATAATGAATAATTGGAAAACCTGAGGAACTCTATTATTCTTATTGATACAAACAAATGTAATTCCGAACGCTTCAATAAACAGCAATCCGGAAAAATTATTAATTATTAATTCAGCCTAATTGTTCTTCTTATGAACAAATCTGATTGTTCCGCTTTTCTGCAAATCCGAAGTGATCCTTACTTCGTAACGTTTTGTTCCGTCGGTAACGACCATCAATGCTGTATTTGGAGGGATGGTGCCGAGATTTTCGGCAAACATCACCAGTTCGTTCACATTGCTGCCAGCAGGTACAGTCAGGTTGAGCGTGATAGGTTTTGTGGTCAGCCGTTTTTTGCCCAGCAATAATTCGTTGTTGTAGTAAAGGGAAATGCTGTCGCCGTCCACTTCACCGTTATCGTACAATTCTACCTTCACCACATCATTTTCCACTTCAAGTGTCTTCAGCAAAGCATTCCCCCTTTTCTCATAATTCAAGGGAATGTTATTGATGGTTACCGGTACCTGAACGGATGGTGTGCTTTCCACAGGCATATTTCCTTTGTTGGGGGTAAGACTGGTTTCGGGAACATTCTTTTTGGGTGTGGTTACTTTGGCAACCGGTGGGGTAGCAGCCGGTTTTTTAGCGGTAGCCGTGGATGTTTTTGCAGGTGTTTTTGACGGGGTAGTTTTTGCCACTCCGGATTTCGGGGTGCTGTTGAATTTAGGAATGCTTGACCTCAGTGTACGTTTGTAGAGCGCTGTGGTGCCATACCCGCATCCGCCAGACTGGTTGGGGGCCGGAACCCAGCTACCGGCAAGGCTTTCGCCATCGGCGGTTTTGGTGTAGGTAAGGCGGTGCACCTGGAAGCAGTTGCTGAACTGTACAGGAACATTCGTTTTGGTGCGTTCCACTTCTTCTATTTCTACATAATTTTTTGATTTGTCTACGGTGCCTTTAAGGCGGCAAATGGTGTACAACCGTTTGCCATCACCATTAAAATAGGTATAAGAAAAACCTGATACCTGGTTTCCTTTGAACTCCAGGTCGAGCACATATTCGCATTTGTCGCCCGCCCAACTCTTTGTAGACGAGCTTTTATCAATGAATTCACCTTTCCATTGGCCGGTAAAATCCTGGGCTGAAACGGTGATGCAAATGCCGGTAAAAATCAGGGAGAGTAACAAAGACTTCATGTAACAAAAAATTTCGAACTACAAATTAACAGCATTTAAACCTTGAAAACTTTGATTTATCCTTTTCATTACTAAAGACTTCGTTAAATTTGCACTTTAAAAATACACCGTATTAATTAAATGATGATCAAAGTAACACTACCAGATGGTTCTGTAAGAGAGTACGAGCAAGGCGTTTCGGCTTTGGACGTAGCGAAATCTATCAGTGAAGGACTGGCAAGAAAAGTATTGGCAGCGAATGTCGATGGCGAAGTGTGGGATGCCTCAAGGCCCCTTAACAAGGATGTTTCGTTGAAACTGCTGACGTGGGACGATACGGACGCTAAATCTACTTTCTGGCATTCTACGGCGCATCTGATGGCTGAAGCGGTGGAAACCATGTATCCCGGTGTGAAATTCTGGGTAGGCCCCGCTGTGGAAAAAGGGTTTTATTACGATATGGATCTGGGCGATAATGTGATGACAGATGAAGACCTGGTAAAACTGGAAAAAAAGATGGGTGAACTGGCCAAACAGGCGAACCCATACCTGCGCAAGCCGATCTCAAAAGATGAAGCGGTGCAGTTGTTTACGGAAAAAGGCGATGAATATAAACTGGACCTGCTGAGCAACCTGCAGGATGGCAATATCACTTTGTACAGCCAGGGCGGTTTTACCGATCTCTGCCGGGGGCCGCATATCCCGAATACCGGTTTCATCAAAGCTGTAAAGCTGATGAGTGTTGCCGGAGCATACTGGAAAGGCGATGAAAAAAATAAGCAGTTGACCCGTGTTTACGGTGTTTCGTTCCCGGCGCAAAAAGAGCTGGACGAATACCTGGCGATGCTCGAAGAAGCAAAGAAACGCGATCACCGCAAGCTTGGAAAAGAGCTGGGTATTTATACTATGAACGATGATGTGGGCCAGGGCCTGCCTTTGTGGTTGCCCAATGGTACTATCATTATTGAAGAACTGGAAACACTGGCGAAAGAGACCGAAAAAGCGGCAGGGTACAAACGGGTGGTTACCCCGCATATCGCCAAGGAAAGTATGTACCTCACCAGCGGGCATCTTCCGTATTATGCGGATAGCATGTTTCCGCCGATGGAACTGGATGGTACAAAATATTACCTGAAAGCGATGAACTGCCCGCATCACCATAAGATCTTTGACGCGGAACCCAAGAGTTACAAAGACCTGCCTTTCCGCATAGCGGAATATGGAACCTGTTATCGTTATGAGCAAAGCGGCGAATTGTTTGGGCTGATGAGGGTGCGTTGCCTGCATATGAACGATGCGCATATCTATTGCAGCAAGGAGCAGTTCGCGGAAGAGTTCAGGGCGGTCAATGAAATGTATATCAAATACTTCGGCATTTTTGGAGTAGATAAATACGTGATGAGGTTAAGCCTCCACGATCCGGCGAAGCTGGGACAGAAATATGTGAATGAACCGGAATTATGGAAGGAAACCGAAGATATGGTGCGCCAGGTGCTCATCGATTCCAACATCCCGTACATTGAAGTTCAGGACGAAGCGGCTTTTTATGGTCCGAAAATTGACGTTCAGATATGGAGTGCGATCGGCCGTGAATTTACGCTGGCAACCAACCAGGTAGATTTCAACAGTGGCAACAAATTCAAGCTTTCTTATAATAATAAGGAGAATGGACAGGATGTTCCGTTGATCATCCACCGGGCGCCGCTGGGTACGCACGAGCGTTTCATCGGGTTCCTGCTGGAACATTATGCGGGTAAATTTCCGGCATGGCTGGCGCCATTACAGGTGAAAATATTGCCTATCAGCGATAAATTCATGGATTATGCAAATACTATTTTGGAAACGCTAAAAAAAGCAGATATTCGTGTAGAAATCGACGACCGTAATGAAAAGATCGGGAAGAAGATCCGCGATACCGAAATGGCAAAAGTGCCTTACATGCTGGTAGTAGGAGAAAAAGAAATGAACGAGCGCCAGGTAGCGGTTCGCAGACAAGGGAAAGGCGATGCCGGTGTGAAAGGACTGGATGAATTTGTGGCAGAGCTGGTTCAGGAAATCAAGGAGAGAAGAGGAAACGAATCAATTACGAATTAATAATTACGAATTAAGAATGTCGACAAGGGCGAATCGAAATAAAGCTTCGCAATGACAGCATTCTTTTGGGATAAAAAGTTTCTTCGCTAATTCGTGTAATTCGCAAAATTCGTGTAATAAAAAATAAACAACATTGTAAATTAAAAAATCTAAATGGCATTTCCACCAAGACCGCCCCGGGGAGCGTTTAATCCACGATTTAAAAAAGAACAACAGCAGGAGCACCGTACCAATCATATGATCAAGGTGCCTGAAGTGAGGTTGATCGGCGAAAACATCGAGCCGGGAGTTTATTCCTTACAGGATGCGATGCGTATCGCGAAAGACCAGGAACTGGATCTTGTTGAAATCTCACCAGGTGCTAACCCGCCGGTGTGCAGGATCATCGATTACAACAAATTCCTGTACGAAGAGAAGAAGAAGAAAAAAGAAATGAAGGCGAAAGCCAAAACGAGTGAAGTAAAAGAAATTCGTTTTACCCCAAATACAGATGACCACGATTTTGAATTTAAAGTGAAACATGCCGAAAAATTCCTGAAAGACGGAGATAAGGTAAAAGCACACGTACAGTTCAAAGGCCGTGCGATCATGTTCAAGGAAAGGGGCGAATTGTTATTGCTGAAATTTGCCGATAGCCTGAAAGATGTAGGTGCGTTGGAAGGTTTGCCAAAGATGGAAGGTAAGAGGATGCTGGTCATGTTTGCACCAAAAGCGCAAAGCAAGAAAAAAGACCAGGGACTTGGTAAACTGATAAAAGAAGATAAACCCGCTCCTGAAGCGGCACCGGAAGCGAAACCGGAATAAGTTAAAAGGGAAACTAACGTTTCCCTTTTTTGTGAATGGTGAATAGTGAATGGTCAAACCTTCGAAATTTTTTATGTTTTTCAAAAGTTTTTCATTCGCAAACAATTTTGATAGATCTGTAGGAACGTGCCAATGGCGCGTTCTTTTCATTCGTCATTCGTAATTATACATTCGTAATTGATTTATGAGTATCAGTTTAAACAAATACATCAGCGATTCCGGTTTCTGCAGCCGCAGGGAAGCCGACCGCTACATCGAAGAATGCCGCGTTACCATCAACGGCCGTGATGCCGATAAAGGCAATCGTGTGGAAGAAGGGGATGTGGTGAAAATTGATGGCGAGCCGTTGAAAAAGAAAAAAGCGCCGGTATATATTTTACTCAATAAACCCAAGGGCGTTACCTGCACCACCGACCTCAAAGACAAAACGAATATCATCGATTTTGTAAATTTCAAGACGAGAATTTTCCCGATAGGAAGACTTGATAAACTTTCGGAAGGGCTGATATTCCTGACGAATGACGGCGATATCGTCAACAAGATATTGCGTGCCGGCAATGGCCATGAGAAAGAATATGTGGTGAATGTAGATAAACCCATCACGCCCGATTTTATAAAAAAAATGCGGAACGGGGTGAAGATATTAGGAACCGTTACAGCTCCTTGTTTTGTAAAACAGGAAGGCGACAACCGTTTCAAGATCATCCTTACGCAGGGGCTCAACAGGCAGATAAGGCGTATGTGCGAAGCCCTCGATTACCGGGTGACTGCGCTCAAACGTGTACGTATCATGAACATCACACTAAGTGGTTTGCCAACAGGCAAATGGCGTTTTTTCAGTCCGCAGGAACTCGAAGCCATCAACAGCATGGTGGCAAACAGCAGCAAAACGGCCGGAGGTGAAGTGAGTGAGTCGATGGGAGAATGATTTGGTGAATGGTGAATGGTGAATAGTGAATAGTAAATAGTGAATAGTGAATGGTGAATAGTGAATAGTGAAACCTTCGAAGCTATAAATATTTCATCAAGACTATACTATCGGAAATTCATCTCTGCGAAAACTCTGCTCCCTCATGTTCTCCGCGCCTGCCCCGCATTAATGGCGTGGGGGTAAGGAATGGCACAATTATTTCAGGGTTTAGCTCATGAAAAAAAGTCTCGCCACCGCACTGCTCATGCATCTTTTCTTTTTTGGTCACACACAAATTGAATATCCTTCAGCATCCAATACTTTTTCCCTGTCGATCGAAGGCCGAAAGGTGAACATGTCGTACATGGACGTCCGTCCTGCAAAGGAAACCGGCAAGAATATCCTTTTGCTGCACGGCAAAAACTTCAATGGATATTACTGGAAAAATGTGATTCCGTTTTTTACGAAGCTTGGGTACCGAATCATCATTCCCGACCAGGTAGGATGGGGGAAATCGGACCATCCTGATATTCATTACAGTTTTCATCTTTTGGCGAACAATACCAAAATATTACTCGATAGCCTGGGTATAAAACAAACCATTGTGCTCGGCCATTCCATGGGTGGTATGCTGGCAGCCAGGTTTGCGCTGATGTTTCCGTCGATGGTGGAAAAACTCATCCTCGAAAACCCGATCGGGCTGGAAGATTACAAAACGTTTGTGCCTTACCAGTCTTTTGAAAAATTATTATCGAAAGAAAAAAAGGCCACCTATGAATCGTATAAAAAATACCAGCAATCCTATTATCCGGAATGGAAACCGGAGTATGAGCAGTATGTGCAGGCGCAGGCTGCTGATCTTAATTCTCCGCAGTTCGACAACATTGCCCGGGCCAATGCCTTTACTTACCAGATGATCTATGAACAACCCGTGCTGTATGAATTTGACAGGCTTGTTGTACCAACGTTGTTGATCATCGGGCAGGCAGACAGAACGGTTGTTGGTAAAGATCAACTGGATGACGCCGGCAAAAAGAAATATGGCGATTATCCTTCGCTCGGTAAAATGGCGCATGCAAAGATCAAAGGAAGTATGCTGAAAGAAATAGCGGGTGTCGGGCATATCCCTCATGTTCAGGATATTACGGCGTTTGAAAATAGTATTTCAGCATTTCTGAAATAGCACGGATCTGCCAGGTTTCCTTAAAATCCACAGGAAGTCCACAAATACGGAAGTTCACACGCTTTTTGGCCATTTTTGCCCAAAAGTCCACAAACTTAATTTGTTGACAATCTGTTGGATGCGTGTGGACCTACACGGTGAACCCCGATAAGGTCCACAAAAAAAGTTCACAAAAAAAAATCACAAAAAAAATTCCCTGATTGATAAACCCAAACCTGCCCCAATGTGCAGATATACACCAGAGAAAGGTATTTTTACATTTCAGACAGGAATGTTTTTAATTCCTCCATCCTTCGATAGCTTGCCGCCGATTCATCATTTTAAATACCCTCATGCAGGCAATGAACAGTAAGAACAGGTCACTCATCATTTTAATATTAGGCCTGTTATCAGCGATAGGCCCGTTTTCCATAGACATGTACCTGCCCGGTTTTCCCGCCATGGCAAAGGATCTTCACACATCTGTAGACATGATATCCTATTCGCTGGCGAGTTTTTTTGTGGGAATCTGTTTCGGCCAGTTGCTGTTTGGCCCGCTGCTCGACAGGTTTGGACGAAAAATGCCGATGCTGGCCGGGCTCACCTTGTACATTATCGCGTCCATTGGGTGTGCTTTATCCCACAGTGTGGAAATGCTGGTGATATTCAGGTTCTTACAGGCACTCGGCGGCTGTGTAGGCGTTGTAGCACCCAGGGCGGTTATACGTGATCTTTTCCCGGTGGAAGAAAACGCGAAAATATTTTCTCTGATGATCCTGATCCTCGGCGTATCGCCAATAGTAGCGCCCACCGCCGGAAGTTATATCATCAGTCATTTCGGCTGGAACAGCGTGTTCTTTGTACTCACAGTCATTACCGCACTGGTATTGATAGCTGTGATCTTCTGGCTGCCCGAGAGCAAGAAGCCGGATCCTGCCTATTCACTACGGGCAAAACCGATCCTGACCAATTTTTACAACGTGATCAAAGTGCCGCAGTTTTATACCTATTCACTTACCGGCGCCATCTCTTCCGCCGGGCTTTTTGCTTACCTGGCCGGTTCGCCGTATGTGTTCATGGAATTGTTTGGCACTACCGAGCAGGAATATGGCTATATTTTCGCCATCATTGCCGCCGGCCTCATCACCTGCAGCCAGCTCAATACCTTATTGCTGAAAAAATATACCAGCCAGCAGCTCAGCGTGGTAACGCTGAGCATACAGACCGCGGTGGGTTTATTACTTTTCTTCGGAACATTATTGAACTGGCTTAACCTCTATAGTACCATCGCTTTGATGGCCATGTTCCTCAGTTGCCAGGGGTTCAGTTTTCCCAATTCATCGGCCTTATCAATGGCTCCGTTTACCAAAGATGCAGGAAGCGCTTCGGCCCTGATGGGGGCCATGCAGATGGGAGCGGGCGCCCTTGCAGCAGCGATAGTGGGCATGCTGAATGCAAGATCGGCCTTGCCGGTAACGGGTGTGATGGCTGCCTGTGCACTCATCGCATTAGTAATATTGCTATATGGAGTTACCCGGATATCCAAACCGGCAGATCGGGCGAACCTGGAGGAACAGGTAGTTAGTCAATTAAGAATTAAGAATTAAGAATTAAGAATAGAAAGCGAAAAGGGGATCACAGATTTAAGGAGGATGAAGGGGATTACACAGATTGTTTTTCACGCAGTGAAAAACGAAAATGCAGTTTATAATGCCTTGGTTTACTTGAATAAATTGCGGTAATTACTAACTGCATTTTCGTTTTCTGCGGAGCAGGAAACAATCTGTGCAATCCCCTTCATCCCTTTGTAATCTGTGATTATCTTATCCGCTTCAATAATCTCTGTAATCCCCTTCATCCTCCTGAAATCTGCGATTACCATTCTTCATTCTTAATTTTTCATTCTTAATTAATTAATGTACTTTGACAGTCCTTAAAAACTATCTACTATGACCCTCAGATTGACCTGCATCCTGCTGCTGGCTTCCATACAAGTGATCGCCCAGCCCAGGCTCCCGAAAGATTACTATTATAAAAAACTTGCCAACGGCCTCGAAGTGGTAGTCATCGAAAACAATAAGGTTCCGCTGGCTACCATCGAAATTGCTGTAAAAAATGGCGCCTACACCGAAGGCCCTGAATATAGCGGGCTCAGCCATCTGTTTGAGCACATGTTCTTCAAAGCAAACAGGGATTATCCCGACCAGGAGAAATTCCTGAAACGTGTGCAGGAACTTGGCGCCATCTGGAATGGCACCACAGGAGATGAACGCGTGAATTATTTTTTCACTTTTGATCGCGATAGCCTTGCTGCCGGGCTGAAATTCATGAATGCGGCAATTCGTTTTCCCATCTACAAAAAAGAGGATATGCTGAAGGAACGCCCGGTGGTGGACGGCGAATTTCAGCGGGGAGAAAGCGATCCGCAGAACCAACTCTGGATGGCGGTCGGCAAAAAAGTATGGGGCGATCTTTTTACCCGTAAGAACCCCATAGGCGAGCACGACATCATCAACACAGCTACGCCGGAAAAGATGATGATCATCAAAGACAAATATTATCATCCCAATAATTCATTGCTGGTAATTGCCGGAGATGTTAAACACGACAACGCTTTCGCCCTTGCTGAAAGCATTTATGGCGACTGGCCGAATAGTGGTTTTGATCCGCATGAAAAATTTCCTATACCTGAATTTAAACCGCTTACTGCAACCGACTATTTCGTAAAAGAATCTACCATTGCCCAAACACCCAACCTGATGTACATGTGGCAGGGCCCCGATTATCGCCACGATTCTGCGGCAACAATGGCGGCAGATGTATTCAATACAATTCTCGGCCTCAATGCTTCCAAATGGCAGCAGGCGCTGGTAGATAAAGGGCTTACAACTTATGCAAGCGTAAGTTATCAGACGGAAAAATATGTGGGGCCGATCGTTATTTATACATTGCCCAATCCAAATAAGTTGAAAGAGTGTTATGAAGAAATTGCCCGCCAGGTAAAGATGTGGGGCAATGATGATTACATCACCGATGATGAAATAGCGTTGGCCAAGCAGGTGATGAGACGGAATGATATCAGGCAGAAAGAAAAGCCATCGTCGCTGCCTAGCTCGCTTACTTACTGGTGGTGCAGCACTTCTTATGAATTTGGTACGGATTATATAGACAATGTGATGAAGGTTTCAAGGGCCGATATCAAAAATTACATAGCGAAATACATCACTGGTAAAAGTTATGTAGCAGGTATGATCATCAACCCTGAAATGAACAGGTCCACTGGTGCATCTATGTTCTTTAAACCAAATTTTTAATTCGTCTGAAAAGATCTTTCGGACAAATCACATCAAATAATTTAAACTCATACAATATGAACAAGCTATTTAACGCAGCTAAATGGTCGTTTTTCCTGCTGGCTGTTACAGGCACGCAATATGCCGCGGCGCAAAAGGCCCCCGCGTATGAAATGAATGTGGAAGGGGTGAAAGTGATCGTGCAGCCAAGCGGCAACGATATTGTGGATATACAGACGGTGATCAAAGGTGGGGTGCAGAATTATCCGCTCAACAAACAAGGGATCGAGCGCCTGGCCTTTTCGGGCCTTACGGAATGCGGTACTTTGAACGATGATAAAAATTCTTTCAAGAATAAACTCGACAAGGTTACCGCCTACATCTACGGCAACTCGGGCATGGATTTCTCTTCGGTAAATATGAATTGTATCAAGAGCGATCTTGATGTGGTATGGCCGCTCTACACGGATGCCATCACAAAGCCGGCTTTTGATCAGAAAGAGTTTGACCGGATGAAACAGGATGCCATCAACAGCCTGAAATCACAGGCTTCACAACCGGACTATGCTATATCCAAACTTGCAAAAGAGACGGCATTTAAAGGAAAAGATTATGCTAAAAGTCCCGAAGGCACCGAAGCCACGGTAAAAACGCTTACAGCCGCTGAAACAAAAGCTTATTATCAATCGATCCTTACAAAATCGCGGATGGTGATAGTAGTGGTGGCGGATATCGAAAAAGAAGCGCTTACCAGAATGCTTACGCAACTGCTCACACCCATCCCGCAGGGCAAACCATTCGTGTTGAAAAAACAACTGTACAAGCCCGTAAAAAGTACTTTCGCGTCGCAAAAAAGCGATCTTGCCACCAATTATATCCAGGGAATAACCAGCGCACCTGAGCCCGGAACGCCTGATTTCAATGCTTTCAGCCTGGCGATGCGTATATTTTATGATCGTCATTTCCTGGATGTGCGTTCCAAGAACGGGCTTTCTTATGCTCCGGCCACCTGGTTTGACGGCGGGGCATCGCCTTCTGCAAACCTGTTTGTGTCCACAACAGAACCCGACAAGTATATTGCCGTAGCAAATGCGCTGATTGAAAAGATCAAAAAAGAGGGGTTTACCGAGGCAGAACTGAAGGACATGAAAACGACTTATCTCACCGGTTTTTATTATCGCCAGGAAACCAACGGGGCGCAGGCCAATTCATTTGTAGCCAACGAAGTATTGCATGGCAACTGGAAAAGGGCGCTTACGATGAACGATGACATGAAAAATGTGACCGTAAAAGACCTCGATAACGTATTTAATAAATATATTACCAATATAACCTGGGCATACCGGGGAAATACTTCCAAGGTAAACCCTAAGTTGTATACGGGTGATAATAAGGTAGTTACGAAGTTGCCTCCGGCGAAGATCAATCCTCAAAAGCGCAATTGATCAATTACGAATTGAAAATTACGAATTACGAATGAAGGCCAGTTCGCATAATTCGTAATTTTTAATTCGTAATTCGTAATTTTTTCTTACTTTTGCGTCCCGAAATAGGAAAATCTATTTTGGAACATTTCCCACACGGCTCAAAAAGTGTACATCTGTTTGTACCGCCAGCAGGGAGTAACTACAATAAGTTATATAATGCCAAAGGTTAAAACCAACAGCAGCGCCAAGAAGCGCTTTAAAGTTACCGGTACAGGTAAAATTACTTTTCAAAAAGCTTTCAAACGTCACATCCTCACCAAAAAATCTACCAAGCGCAAACGTGCTATGCGTAAAGATGGTGTAGTAGCAGACAGCAACATGCACTTTGTAAAGCGTTTATTGGGTATGAAATAAACCTACCCCTCGGTCCCCTGAAGGGAGTGAGAAGTAATTCAACAACTATTAACTTTAAAAAAATTAGAATATGCCACGTTCAGTAAATGCAGTAGCCAGCAGGGCACGCCGCAAAAGAATCTTAAAAGCTGCCAAAGGGTATTATGGCAAGCGTAAAAATGTATACACCGTTGCGAAAAACGTAATGGAAAAAGGGCTTACTTATAGCTATGTAGGCCGCAAATTGAAGAAGAGAGAATACCGCACCTTATGGATTGCACGTATCAACGCGGCAGTAAGGGCTGAAGGTATCACTTACAGCGAATTCATCCACAAATTAGCTGCAAAGAACATCGACCTGAACCGTAAGGTGCTGGCTGATCTTGCAATGAACGAGCCGGAAGCTTTCAAAGCGCTGGTGAATTCAGTGAAATAATTTGAGTTTATAAATTTTGAAGCCGTCTGCGTCAGTAGGCGGTTTTTTCATGCGCTAAACGGATAATTTGATAATGGATAAAGGATAATGCTTTATGTTTGAAACAGCTTTAAAAAACAGGCTGTACTTCCCAGCCTGAAATAAATTATCCATTATCCATTATCCATTATATCTATCTTTGCTTCGCAAAAAATTTTCTTCATCTTTTTCAAAGACTATTCATAAGAAATGAATAACACGTACGACAGCCTTGTTCAACAAACTTTCAACTTTCCGCAGGAAGGAATAAAGCTTGATAATAACTATTTGCAGTGGAACGATGTAGATATAAAAGCGTTGATCGACAAACACGGCACACCGTTGAAAGTGAGTTATCTTCCAAAGATCGGGATGCAGATAAACAGGGCGAAAAAGATGTTTGAGCTGGCTTTCAAAAAGCACAAATACGAAGGGCAATACAATTATTGTTACTGTACCAAAAGTTCGCATTTCAGCTTTGTCGTAGAAGAAGCGTTGAAACATAATATCCACCTCGAAACTTCTTACGCATATGATATCGATATCATCAATGCGTTATACAAAAAGCGGAAGATCAACAAGGATATCAATATCGTGTGTAATGGGTTTAAACAAAAAAATTACACCAGCCGTATAGCCAAGCTGATCAACTCCGGATTTAAGAATGTGATCCCCGTACTGGATAACAAGGAAGAGCTGAACATGTACAAACGCAACATCCGTACCGGTGAGCCTTTCAAACTGGGGATCCGCATTGCCGCGGAAGAAGAACCTACATTTCCGTTTTATACCTCAAGGCTTGGCATAAAAGCGAAAGACGTGCTCGAATTTTATGTGGATGAGATTGAAGGATACGAAGAAAAATTTCAGCTGAAAATGCTGCATATATTTTTGAACAAAGGGATCAAAGACGATATCTATTACTGGAGTGAACTGCAGAAAAGTATCACCCTTTATTGCCAGCTGAAAAAGATCTGCCCGGAGCTTGATTCCATCAACATCGGCGGTGGTTTCCCTATCAAGCATTCTCTTGGTTTTGAATACGATTACCAGTTCATGATCAACGAGATCGTAGGCAATATCAAAAATGCCTGCAAGAAAGCCAAAGTGCAGATGCCGAATATCTTCACCGAATTCGGAAGTTTCACTGTAGGCGAAAGCATGGCGCATATCTACAGCGTGATCGGCGAAAAGATCCAGAACGACCGTGAAACCTGGTATATGATCGATTCATCTTTCATCACCACATTGCCGGATACCTGGGGTATCGGCGAAAAATTCCTGATGCTGCCCATCAACAAATGGAAGAACGAATACCAGCGTGTGGTGTTAGGCGGCATCACCTGCGATGGCCATGATTACTACGATTCGGAAGAACATATCAATGAAGTGTTTTTGCCAAAAGTAAAAACTACCAAGGAAGACGCGTTGGAAACGAACAGTGAGCCCCTGTACGTCGGTTTCTTTCATACCGGCGCCTACCAGGACCAGATCAGCGGTTATGGCGGTATCAAGCATTGCCTGATCCCTTCACCAAAACATATCATCATAGAGCGTGATAAAAACGGGAAATTGATTGAATGGACGTATGCGAAAGAGCAGACGAGCCAGAGTATGCTGAAGATATTAGGCTACTAGACAATTACGAATTAGAAATTACGAATTACGAATTTTCCAGAGGAAGCTGCTTACGATGTAAGCGGCTTTTTTTATGGCGGGCACTTCTTTTGAACAATTTTTACAGACTTACTGGCTCTCAGTTTAATCTACATATTTTGACTATTGACTATTCACGATTGACTATGGCGCTTTGAACGCATCATCGGAATGCATGGATTTATTGTATAGATAGTATTTCCCGTCCTTGTAATTTTTCCAGTAGCGATGCCCTTCCAGGTCGTAATACAATCTTCCGTCCACCGTTTTTTTTGCGGCCGCATCATTTACCGTGATGACTTTGGGAGTAGCGGTCTTTATTTTTTTTACCGGCGCCGCCGTAACAGGTTCTTTGGCAGGCGTTGTTTTTTTGCTGCAACTGAAGAGAAAACTTAATACACAAACGGTAAATACGAAGGATATCTTTTTCATTAATTTCAGGTTTGCCTTTCAATTGCAATAATGCTACCAAATATTCAAAACAGAAATATGAAATTTATTGGCATATTTACCGCTCTCATTTTTGCCGCAGGTATGAGCGCAAAAGCCCAGTCTGCAGAGGATTCTGTAAAAATGGTCATCAATAACCTGTTTGCTGCCATGAAACAAGGGGATGGCAGGTCTTTGCAAAATTGTTTTGCCGACAGTGCGCTTTTACAAACCGTCTCCCGTAATAAGGCCGGCGAAACAATCGTGCGGAATGAACCGGTAAGCGATTTCGTGGCTTTTATAAGCAGGGAAACCAAAGGAAATGCCGATGAGCGCATCACTTTTGAAACCATAAAGATCGATGGCAATCTTGCGATGGCCTGGACACCTTACCAGTTTTATTACAAGGGTCAATTCAGTCATTGCGGAGTCAATTCTTTTCAGCTGGTAAGAATGAACAATGGCTGGAGAGTGCAGTATATCATTGATACCCGAAGAAAAGCGGGATGTAATTAGATGCCAAAAGATCTGAACGAAGAGAAAACAAGGATCACGGATTTCAAATTGATCAGGGGATTACACAGATTGTTTTCACTCCGTGAAAACTAAAATGCAGTCTATAAATTTCCAGTATTTATTTCACTAGAAATTTTTATAAACTGCATTTCTATTTTGCGCCAGCAAAATAATCTGTGTAATCCCCTGATCAATTTGAAATCTGTGATCCTATCTTCTTTTCATCTTATACTTCTTATTCACTTTCGGATTGTTGAAATATTCATCCAGTTCTTTTTCATTCGGGGTTTCTTCAGCGATCGGGATATCGATCAGCTGTATCTGGGTCTGCTTCAGTTCGTCCCTTAACTTTTGCGATTTGTTGATGATCGCCGGGTCGCGTTTGCCCACCAGCTGATTTTCTGCCATCAGGTATTCCAGCCTTTTGATGCTGCTGCGGATAAGGGTAGCGGTATTCTGTTCGTAACTGCTGTTGGGTGATGTGGCTTCTTTAACCGGAACCAGCGCCACGCCAACACTTGGCAGGATCTTGCCGGTAGTTTGCTGGCTGGTATTTGGCAATGATGAAAAGATAGTGCCACCCAAGGCCGTTGATGCCGAAGCAAGATCGAATCCTGTACGGCTGCGTTTTACCTTTTTGATCTTGCGGTCAACTATCCGGAAACTGCTCTTTAATTGTGTAATATAAGTCGATACTTCTTTTCGCAACCGGTCAAACTCCATCACCTGTTGCGGATAATTGATATTCTCTTTCACAGTGATCTCTATCGCCGCTGTATCGGAGGTATGAAATTTATTAGTACCGATGAAGAAAAGATTGATCTTACGTTGTTTATCGCGGTCCCCGTCTTTTACAAAATCAAAGGGGGCCGTCCAGGTAAAATCATCACCACACTTCAATACCGGCGTGCTCGATTTGATGGCGTAATTGCTGATATAAGTGATATCATCGATCGGGAAACTACCGTTGTCGCATTGAATCTTAAAACTCAGCGTATCGCCTTCTTCAATGAACAGGCTATTGGTGACAGAAGGTTTTAATTTGGAAGGGATGATCTCTGTGCTGTAAAAAAGCAATACGAAGGAAGTATCTATACGGTCTTCGGGATCGTTGAGATTTTGTACGCTGAGGTTCACTTTGTACTCGTAATCATATTTCAGCCGGCCGGAAAGGAAATAGGATTTTTCTACTTTGAAGGAAAGCAAACCATTGTCCTTATTGATCTTCAGGCCTACGGGAGAATTTTTGAGGAACCAATAATATTTGGAAACATCCTTATTGATCTCCAGTTGATAGCGAAGGGTAGAGTCTACGTGGATGGTAAAATAAGGATTGAGGTTTTTGATACGCAGCAGGGAGGTATCGTACATCTTTCTGGGAAAAGTATCTGTATGAACCTGGCTGAATACAGTGGAAAAGGAAATGCATAGTATTGCCAGTAAGGCCAGTTTCTTCATGTTGAGTTTAATTTTGTTGAACCACAGAGTACAGGGAGGACACAGAATAACACAGAGGTAAGAAGAAATTTTCTTATTGTATTTTACTCTGTTTTACTCTGTGTCCTCCCTGTACTCTGTGGTTCATTTCCGCGAAAATAAAGAATAAAAAATAAAAAGCCTCCGCAAGAATGGGGAGGCCTTACCTTCTAAATGAATCAGGTAATCAACTGTATGTTCTTTAAATGTTCTTATTGTACATTGATTTCTTTAGCAACGGCTTTTGCTATCTCTTTTTTTGGTAATTCCAAAACAAGGATGCCGTTTTCATATTTCGCGGAAATGTTTTCAGTGTCGATCTTGTCATCCACAGTAAAACTGCGTTTGAACGCTTTCCTGCTGAATTCCCTGCGTACAACCTTATCGGTTGTGGTAGTGTTTTCTTCTTTCTTTTCGGCGCTGATGGTTAACACGTTGTTGTCTAATTTCAGGTTGAAATCAGCTTTTTCGAAACCTGGTACAGCTAATTCCACTACATAGGAAGCTTCCTTGTCGGTGATATTTGCAGGAGGAAAATGCAATACATCTTCCCTGAGTGATTTGCCCGCTGCTACCGGGAATTCGTTGAAAAGGTCTTTCATCAATCCGTCGAATGTTCTGAATCCGTTGTGTGCTCTAACTAAAGTCATGGCGTTTATTTTTTTAATTTTTGAAATTTTGTTGTTTCACAGTCTTGTTCAAAATGTATTCCAGTCGATTTTTTGAGCCATAATTACAAAAAACGGAGAATTTTGGCGTCAAAATGGCGGTTAAGTAGTGTTAGTTACGCCAAAACGGCCGCTTTCAAAAGAAAAGCATCGAAATCTTTCAATTTATAATTCCGAATAACATTGTATTTTTGCATTTTAAAAATCAAAAACTAAAAAAATGTATCCAGCAGAAATAGTAGTACCCATGAAAGAGGAGCTGACTGAAAATGGGTTTACAGAATTATTGACAGCAGAAGATGTTGAAAATACTTTGAAAGAAAAAGGCACCACGTTGGTAATGATCAATTCGGTGTGCGGTTGCAGCGCCGGTACAGCAAGGCCCGGGGCTATCATGTCTGTATTGAATGCAGCAAAAAAACCAGATCATATCACCACCACTTTTGCTGGTTTTGATGTGGATGCGGTAAAAAAAGTAAGGGAGCATTTGTTGCCTTATCCTCCGTCTTCACCTGCCATCGCTTTGTTTAAAGATGGCCAGTTGGTTCACATGATTGAGCGCCACAACATTGAAGGGCGCAGCGCACAGATGATTGCCGAGAACCTGATAGCGGCATTTGATACGCATTGTAATTAATTTTTATTAAAACCCGGGAGTTTTTCAAAACCTCCGGGGTTTTAAAGAAAAAAATATATCCTTCCGCTGGTACCAAATACCCGGGAGGATTTTTTATTGCGCCTGACAAAGAATATATTGCACCACATTTTTATCAAAATCATACAATGTATCCCAACTTATACTACGTTTTTAAAGAATGGTTCGGTGTTGAATGGAACGCACTGAAGATCCTGAATACATTCGGCCTGATGGTGGCACTGGCGTTTATCGTAGCCGCTGTGGTCATCAGTTCAGAGTTGAAAAGAAAAGAAAAGCTGGGGCTTCTTCAGCCACGTGAAGAAATGATCGTTGTCGGCAAACCCGCGTCCTTCATGGACATCCTTATCAACGGGCTTGTCGGATTTTTATTCGGATACAAATTATTAGGACTGCTGATCAGCAAAGCTCCGGAAGTAAATGCGCAGGAATACATCTTTTCAAAGGAAGGTAATATCATCGGTGGCCTGGCATTGGGTGCTGTAATGGCGTTCATGAAATGGTCTGATAAGAACAAACAAAAATTAAAAACTCCGGAGAGAAGGGCTGTAAGGATCTGGCCGCATGACAGGGTGGGAGACATCATCATTCTCGGGTTGGTATTTGGTATCCTTGGGGCAAAATTATTTGACGCAGTTGAGCACATGGATCAGTTTCTCGCCGATCCGGTAGGAACTATTTTTTCCGCCAGCGGATTGACTTTTTACGGGGGCTTGATCTTAGCCGCCATCGCCATCTGTTGGTTTGGATATAAAAAAGGGATCAAGATCAGGCATCTCGTAGATAGTGCCGCACCCGCGCTGATGATCGCTTATGCCATCGGGCGTATAGGCTGCCAGGTGTCGGGGGATGGAGACTGGGGGGTTTTCAACAGCGCTTACACCAGCGATGCTTATGGAAAAGTATCAGTAGCAGAACCCGGAGATTTTCAAAGAACACTCAACAATAATGCGGCTTATTTTACAGAAGGTAAAGCGCCGGACAGCACGGGGCAATTGCGGTTTGTAACCGACCGCACCTACGGGTCGCTGGATAAAGTGCCGCATCGTTTTTTCAAAGGGCCTTCTTTCCTGCCAAACTGGTTCTTTGCTTACTCCTATCCGCAAAATGTGAACAACGACGGTGTTCTCATTCCCGGGATAAAGGAAGAGCATAACCGCATGCTTCCGCAGCCGGTTATTCCCACTTCATTATACGAAACCATCATATGTACGCTCTTTTTCCTGTTTTTGTGGGCCATCCGGAATAAGATAAAGCTACCATACATCATGTTTGGGATTTATCTGGTTTTAAATGGAGCCGAGCGTTTCATGATAGAAACCATCCGTGTAAACCGCACTTATGCCACCGGCAAATTCTCCTTATCCCAGGCTGAGATCATTGCATTGCTATTGATAATCAGTGGTTTAATTTTAATTGCTTTCGCAAAATTCCGCAGGCAACCTGAGGATTAATTTCGGCATTTATATACTTTGACAGGGATAACCATTACCGGTTATCCTTTTTTTTGGCCATTTATTTATAAAACATTGTACTATGCTAAACAAAGTACCTACCTTTGTGAGGTAGTTTTGAAGGTATAGAACTATAATTAATTAGCCAACCCCGACAGCCATCGGGTAAAAAACAAAAGTATAGTCATGAAAAAATTATTTACCACACTGACATTAGCGGCTATCAGCTACTGCAGTTTCGCCCAGAGCGGCGGAAAAGTTTCGGGAAAGATCAAAGACGGCGGAAACCAGGTAGTGATCGATGCTGCCGCAATTTCCCTGTTGAATGCAAAAGATTCTTCCCTGGTGAAAACATCCGTTACCGATAAGGAAGGCGGATTTTCATTTGAAAATGTAAAAGACGGAAATTACCTTGTAATGGCCACTTCGGTAGGCCATACCAAAGTGTACAGCCAGCCGTTGAGCATCAGCCAGGGTTCTGCCGCCGAAACCGGTGTTTTGCAATTGCTTCCTGCCAATAAGAACCTGGCGGAAGTAGTGGTGACCGCAAAGAAACAATTTGTAGAACGTAAAATCGACAAGACCATCATCAACCCGGATGCGCTGATCTCCAATACCGGTACAACCGCCATGGAAGTGTTGGAAAAAGCTCCGGGTGTGTCGGTAGATAAAGACGGTAATATCAGCCTCAAAGGAAAACAAGGCGTGATCGTGATGCTGGATGGCAAACCATCGTACATGAGCGGTGCCGACCTAGCCAACTATCTGCGCGGGCTGCCGTCGTCTACCATTGAAAATATAGAGTTGATGACGAATCCTTCCGCGAAGTATGATGCTTCAGGCAACTCCGGTATCATTAACATCCGCACTAAAAAGAACAAGCAAAAAGGTTTCAACGGATCTTTGTCAGCCGCCTACGGACAAGGTATTTACCCAAAAACTAACAACAGCCTCAACCTGAATTACAAGGTGGGTAAAGTAAATATCTTCAGTACGCTGAGCGCCAATTACCGCGAAAACACCAATTATCTGGACATCAACCGTATCTATGGGAATGATGACAAAACGGTGCGTGCGATCTTCGATCAGAAAACGATCACCAAACGCCGTAACCAGAATTACAATGGCAAGATCGGGATGGATTTTTATGCCACTAAAAAAACAACGCTCGGGTTCGTATACCAGGGTTATACCACACCCGGCACCGAAGACGGTTCCAGCACCAGCTTTCTGAAGAGCCCTTTGGGAATTACGGATTCTATCGTGACTGCGATGAGGCGTGAAAAAAGTACCTGGAAAAGCAACTCGCTCAACTTCAACGTACGCCATACGTTCGATTCCACCGGCCGCGAGTTGACGGCTGACCTGGATTACGTGCGTTACAAATCAGGCAGGGAGCAGGATTTTGAAAATGGTGTATTCAATCCCGATTTTACCAATAAATACAACGACCGGCTGATGGGTGACCTGCCGGCGGATATTAAAATATATTCTGCCAAAACGGATTACACACATCCTTTCAAAAAAGGTTTGAAAATGGAAGCCGGTTTGAAATTCAGCTACGTGACAACTGATAACGCCGCCAAATATTTCAACGTGATCAACGATGAGAAACTGGTGGATTATAAAAAGACCAATCATTTTGAATACAAGGAAAATATAAACGCGGCATATGTGAATTTCAGCAAGAATATCAAGAAATGGGGCTTCCAGCTTGGTTTGCGTGCAGAAAATACCAATTACGAAGGGCTGCAGTCGGGCAACCCGACCAAACCTGATTCGGCTTTCAAAAGGAGTTACACGAATGTATTCCCGACCATCTACATCAGTTATGAAGCGAACAGTAAGAACAATTTCGGTTTCTCATTCGGCCGCCGTATCAACAGGCCCGATTATGAAGACCTGAATCCATTCCTTTTCTTCATTGATAAATACACTTATGAAGAAGGTAACCCATTCCTGAAACCTATGTACAGCAATGTGTTTGAGCTTTCTCATACGTACAACCAATTCCTGACAACAACATTCAATTACAGCCACACAACTGATCTTTTCAATGAAACATTTAGACAGAGCAATCAGCCAGACGACAGCATATCTACTATTGTCAGCCGCGGTAATTATGGGATTGTGAACAACCTTAGTTTATCGGTAAATGCCCAGGTGAAAGTTACAAAATGGTATACGGCCATGCTGTACGGCGAAGCCCGTTACCTGGAAACCAAGGGCGACCTGAATGGTGAAGTATTGGATATCGAATCAAAAAACCTTGCCTTCAATGTGAACAACCAGTTCAGTTTCAAAAAAGGCTGGAGTGCTGAATTGTCGGGCTTCTACAGAACGAAATTAACTGAAGGTCAGATGACGATCAAAGCGCTTTCTCAGATAGACGCGGCAGTGAAAAAAGATGTATTGAAAGGAAAAGGATCATTGCGTTTATCGGTACGCGATATTTTCGGGCCGATGAAAGTGCATGGTGGAATGAACTTCCAGAATACGATCGTTGCCTTCCAGCAGGTACGCGACAGCAGGGTAGTGACCCTCGGTTTCAACTACCGCTTTGGTAAGCCTATCAAAGGGTTGAAAAACAGGAGATCCGGAGGTGCCGGCAGCGAGCAGGACAGGATCAAAAATGCTAATTAATATACATTGAAGCGGCGGAAGCCGATTACCTTCAGCAAGTGTCTTTAGGTTGGTTTCCCTTCAGTAGCACCGGCTATCTTGTAATGAGGTGGCCGGTGTTTTGTTTTTGAACCACAGAGAACAGGAGGCCACAGAGAAACCTTTAGATAGAAAACAGCTCTTTGATAGGTAATTAAGATTAATAAAATTTGTGAAAGGAAATGGGGTGAACTTGACAGAGGGCTAGACTTACGATCTAATCTGTGTATCAGTCCCCATCGCCTTCCACGGTTGCAAGGCCCAATTAGAATATTAAGTCCTTAAAGACTAATTAAAGGTTTTAGGCAAAGCAACTTTTTATTAATGCTTAAAAACAAATTTATGAAAGTTCAGCACATTATCGGAGCAGACCTCTCCAAAAAAACAATTGATGTGTTTTGTCATTCTACCGGCACTCACCATTGCATTGAAAACAATGAAAGCGGATTTAGATTATTGTTGCAATGGTTTAAAGAACAGAACGTATCCACCTGCCAGGCAGGTATCTTCATGGAACATACCGGACTTTACAGTTACCTGTTTGAAGAATTTTTACATCGGTATTCGATTTTATTTGTAAAGGTGGCTGCTTTGGAAATACTAAGATCCCAGGGCATAGTAAGAGGGAAATCGGATAAAATAGACGCCAGAAGGATCGCATTATATGGGGTAGAGAAACAACATAAGCTAATACCCCATGCTCCTGTGGATAAAGATCTTGATCGCTTGAAAATGCTCAATACAGTTCGTTCCGGCCTGGTAAGACAAAAAACTTCTTTAAAATGCAGCCTTAAGGAATACCGCAATATCGGAATCAAGGAGAGTGATCTGATCATTAAATCTCAACAGAAAGTATTAGCAATGCTGGAAAAACAAA
>NZ_RJUB01000013.1 GCF_024343615.1 Ferruginibacter sp. HRS2-29
CCCCTCCTTCTTCCCGTCTTCCCGGCAAAATTTTTGTCGCCATGGATTGCAGCCCATGGTAATATTGAAGCATCCTCGCCGTTTGTGGCTTAACTTTAGGGCCAGAGAAAAATTACAAAATGTTCAGACATCAAGGTAAGACCCGGACTTTAAAACATAACCTGAGGATTGCTTCTTTATTATCTTTTGTAGCCGGAATTGTAAATGTGGCCGGTTTTTTTGCAGTTCAACGATTGACGACAAACGTAACGGGGCACTTTGCTTTTTTTGTAGACGAGGTTTTCAAGCTCAACTTCTGGCAGGGGTTTATTTATTTCCTCTATATCTTTTTCTTTTTCCTGGGCTCTTTTGTATCCAGCTTTCTCATAGAGATCATCTCCCGCAAAAGCGACCAGTATATTTATGTAGTGCCTGCTTCCATTGAATGCCTGATCTTATTAACCGTTGGCTTTTTGGGGCACAGGCTCATGCTCAGCAGCCCCGATGCCATTGCCTTCAGTTTACTTTTTGCCATGGGTTTGCAAAATTCACTGGTAACAACCATTTCCAACGCAAGTGTGCGAACAACGCACCTGACCGGGCTTTTTACCGACCTGGGTATCGAATTATCGCAGTTGTTTTTTTACAAAGAAGATCAGCAAAAGACCAGGTTGCTTTCCTCCATAAAATTGCGGTTGATCATCATCAGTTTCTTTTTTATCGGCGGAATTGTTGGCGGCATCTTATATTCAAAACTGGCCCTGTACTCTTTAATTTTTGCCGCAGCTGCCTTGCTATCCGGCCTCATCTACGACAATATAAAATTCAAACTGATCTTACTCAGAAGGAAACTCAAAAGTGGCTGAAAAAAAACGGTGAAGATTGGGCTCGTTTTCGACAATGTTATTTTGGAGCGGGCAATATATTTTGCCGGGCTTCCTGCGCCATAAATAATTTGTGCAGTTGCTGAGATCTTTCGATAATAAAGTAAAACTGCACAACAAAAATTTGTGCAGTTGCGGAAAAATTTTGATTAAAAATTAAAACTGCACAATTACAATTTGTGCAGTTTTTAATTTTTGATTCAAAAAAATAATTTCTGCACAAATATTTTTGTGCAGAAATTTTGTGCAGTTACTCAACTGCACAAATTTTTTGTGCAGTTGTTAAAAATAATTATCTGCACAAAATATTTCAGCATTATTATTAAATTGTGTGATAAGTCGTTGAAAATGCGGCTTTACCCTTAATCCCTTTATTACCGGCAAAACTATCTCACATGTTCCACCTTCGTCTCCTTCGCGATCAGATCCATCTTACCCAGGCCGAAATGGCCCGCGAACTCGGCCTCAAACTAAGTACGTACGCCATGATGGAGCGGGGCGACCGTAAAGTACCGCGGAAATTGTACCCCCTGGTAGACCAGCTGGCCGCCAGGTACAACATTACTTCGCAGGAGGTGAAACCCCTTAAGGCAGCCGAATCTCCCGCCATAGCCGAATTACGCGAAAAATATGAAAGTCAGTCAGCCATAGACATTAAGATGGAAGGCATTAAATGCGATGTTCAATTATACAAACTGGAGAAAGAGCTCAAAAAGATGAAGCAGGATTTTGAGATCGCCATGGAAGTGGTGAATGCGGCAGACAGCGAATTGCCATACCTCAAAGCCAATCCTAACCTCGGGTATGGATACGCTGCCGTGTATACGAGGAGAAAGAAAGCCATGGCCGTTATGGAACGCATTACCAAAAGGAACCCGCGGAAGATAGCGATGCAGATAATGGCGCTCAAACAGCAGCAACTGCTGCTGGAGCAGGCAAAGGACAAAGCGCCGGAATATTGGCTGGAGTTTAAAATTTGATTAACATTACTTATTAGTTTTAGAAAAAATTGACTCCACCATGAAAGGGTTCGTTTCCGGTTGGTAAAAACAGAACCTGTCTCAACCCACCCTTATAATTGTCCCGCCAACACCCGTTATTACAAATTTCAGAACAGTATCTTTAGCAGGCATCAAACCTTATTAAAAAATCAAATTTTTCAACATGAAAAAGATCATCATCCCCGTTCTGCTACTGGCTGCACAATTCAGTTTTCAACAGGTGTGTGCCCAGGAAAAAACTGCCACTGCTACCATAGCGTCTACTGTTCAGCTTACTGCTAAAGAAAAGGACGATGCCGTTAAACTTCTGTCCGAAACGGAAACAGGCGTTTTTAATTCGGTGAAAGGGTTGTCTGCTGCCCAGCTGGCATTCAAGCCCGCGGCAGATAAATGGAGCGTGGAAGAAGGTATCAAACACATTGCGGCAGCCGAAAAAAGTTTGTGGGCAATGGTAGACGATCTGCTCAAACAACCGGCTAATCCAGAAAAAAGGGCCGAGATAAAATTTACGGATGCCGATCTTGTCAAAGCGGTAGAAGACCGTTCGCATAAATCAAAAACATTCGCCATGCTGGAGCCGGCCAATTCTCCCTATAAAACTACGGAAGAAGCACTCGTCGCTTTCAAGGAAAACCGCGAAAAGCTGATTGACTTTATAAAGACCACCCAGCTCGATCTGCGCAATCATGTAGCGGTACTTCCTATCGGTACGTACGATGCCTACCAGTTCGTGCTGCTGATTGCGTCGCATAGCAACAGGCATACGCAACAGATAGAAGAAGTGAAAGCGAATGAGCAATTTCCAAAGAATTAAACTCCTTTGTATTTAACAAAGCCATCTATGCGCCCGTTAACCGACAAAAAATTTACCATTGAACGCCAGGCAACAAAAGGAGGCTGGCATTATGTAACCATAAAAGATATTCCTGCATCCCTTAAAACTTCACAGGGATTGGTAAGGGTAAAGGGGTTTATCGATACTTACGAGATCCGCCAGTTCAACCTGCTGCCCGTCAAAACCGGTGAAATGATGTTGGTGCTGAAAGCCGCTTTGCGAAAAGCGATCGGGAAAAAAGCGGGAGATGCAGTTCATGTAAAACTATTCCCCGACGAATCTGATGTGGACATACCGGAAGAGATCTACGATTCCTTACTGCAGTCTCCGGAGGCTTACGATTTCTTTTCAACGCTTAGTGAAAGCAACAAGAAGTATTATATCGACTGGATCAATGAAGCAAAAAGAGCGGATACAAAAGTGTCCAGGATAGTGAAAACGATCCGGCAACTGGAAAACAAAAAAAAGTTCTGGGACTGGCCAGCTAATGGCTAAATAAAGCCTCTCCGAGCGATGATTTTTCTAATTTTTTTCTAATGTAAACGTAACCTGTTTTGTTGGCAAAATTTTACCAAATCTCTTTGCATAATTCCCCCGCGTTCCTGTAAATTCGTGTCACGATTGCTTGTCAATTTATCAGCCTTTGCAGAGTTTCATCCCGGTATTATTGGGGATGTTATTTTGCGAAGGCTGAGTCAATTTAGGGCAATTACGAATTAAAAATTACGAATGTCGGAACGTGCCTGTGGCGCGTTCTTTTTTTGCCGGGTATTTATGATTCATTTACGTCTGGAATAAATTCCAAAATAAATTCCGAATATCAGCAGGTATAAAATAGTGATGGCAACGATCGACCATTTGATGATGGAAGCTATAAAAGTGATGGCTGCAGAGCCATCAGAAATATTTCCAGAAAGGCTTAGTAACATGCCCGTATTTTCTATAACGTCCAGGAAAGCGGAAACGATGACTGCCTTGCTAAGGAAAGTGCCTAAGAATGTGGTATGCCCTTGATTATTTAACCAGCGTACAGTTGCTTTGCAAAGCATGTAGAATAAGGCTGTGTAGAAGAGAATGAAAATAAAATCGTAGTAGGTATTTTGTTTGGCAGCTTTGATTTTAGCGCCGGTATGTCCAAAAACTGCGGCCATCGACCTGAATCCCCTCGCACGTCCTTCAGGATTTGCAAAGAAAGGAAAACCCCAAGCTGTCAATACTTCTTCTACTTCCGCTTTATTGCCCGCCAGTTCCAGCGCAATGATACCCGAAGGAGTTTCGGGAGTTTTCAAAGGCTTGCCGGTGATGGACATTACTACCACCATCACCAGCGTACCCAATATGATTATTATCCAGGATAATTTTGATCGCATAACCACGAATTAAAAGAATTTTCGCGAATTACACGAATTAACGGCATTTTTTACAAACCTCAAATTACCCTAACAACCTTCGAAGGTTTGACCATTCACCATTCACTATTCACTAAACCGCTGCGAAACGTTTTTCCACATACGCCCAGTTCACCACATTCCACCAGTTGTCGGCATAGTCGGCACGTTTGTTCTGGTATTTGAGGTAGTAAGCGTGTTCCCACACATCGAGGCCGAGTAACGGAAACCCTTTGATATCGCTCACATTCATCAAGGGGTTATCCTGGTTGGGGGTGCTGCCGATCTTCAGGGTTTTATCTGCCGCATCAACATACAGCCATGCCCATCCGCTGCCGAACCTGCCGGTGGCAGCCGCATTGAATTTTGTTTTGAAAGAAGCAAAGGAGGAGAATGATTTTTCTATCGCAGCCAGCAAAGCGCCGGAAGGTTTGTTGTCGTTGGTTTTGGGGCGCATGCTCTGCCAGAACATTTCGTGGTTGTAATGGCCACCGGCATTATTGCGCATCTTGGTGCTGTATTTTGATATGTTGGCCAGGATCGTTTCAACATTTGTACCTGCCGCCACGCCTTCCGCCTGCACGGCTTCTTTGAGCGCTTTGCTGTAAGCCGCGGCATGTTTGGTATAATGTATCTCCATCGTCATGGCGTCTATCACGTTTTCCAATGCATTGTATGCATAGGGCAGGGGCTGCTGATCGTAACCGGTAGAATAGGCCGGTGGCGCCGCCATTTTTTTACTGCCCGTGCAGGATTCGAGGAAGCTGCTGATGCCGATGGCGCCTACAGTTAATGCGATAGTGCCTTTAGCGGTACTGCCGATAAAATTTCTTCTGTTGATGTTGCTCATAAAAATGTTTTTAAATAGAAGAAGCGGAGGCCTTCTTTTTTGTAAAAAATCCTTTTACCCTTTTAAATGCCCTGTTGTAAAGTTCTTTATTGAACAGCTGCGAATCGTGCATGGCCTTATACGTAAGGAACACACCTATGGGCGCAAGTACGATTATAGCCAACCACATGCCAATTGCAGGCGACAGGAGGCCTTCTTTCACGAATTTTTCTCCAAACATATTCAGCAGGTGAAAGATGAGGAAGAAGATGATGGCCACGATCAATGGCATACCCAGCCCGCCTTTGCGGATAATGGAGCCCAGCGGCGCACCGATGAAGAAGAGGATCAGGCAGGCCAGCGACAAAGAGAATTTGCGGTGCCACTCGATACGCCCTGAGCGGATATTTTTTTGCCGGGCCGATATTTCCGTTCCGGAATACTGGATGGTGCTTTTCATCATTTCCGCTACACCCAGCGCTTTGTCTTTTACCAGGCGTTCCGCCGAATCGGGCACCAGCTTCGCTGAAGGCTTTGCGGCAGGCGTAGCTTTCCAGATGCTGTCGCTCACATTGGTGAAATGCAGGTTGCCGTTCAGTATCACGGTCATATTTTTTAACAGGGTATCTGTCAAACGGTCAAGCGAGTCGATGCTTTTGTTGAGCTGGCGTGCACTCAGCATTTTGAGATCGTTTTTGAAAACACTATCAGGAGTACTTTGCTGCTGCAGTATACTGAGGTCAAATAGTTTTTTGAATTCTTTGAAACCTACACGGATGAAGTCTGTGGCGGTATCGTAAACATTTCCCCTTTCTTCGTACCGGTAACCATTCTTCAGGTTGAATTCAAGGAATTTTTTATCGTCGGAAATTTTCATCACACCCGATTCGGCAATGATGCTGTTGTTCTGGACAGGATTGGTGTAAGGATTTTCGTAGATCAGTACATTGCGGATCGTTTTACCGTCCGGATCTTTTTTGCCCACTTTTATGGCGTAACCGGGTATATGGGTAAAAAATACCCCTTCCTTCAGATCGAACGCCGGCTTCTTGTAAAAGATATCGTGGTAGAGCGTAGCGAATTTCAACTGGGAATAAGGGATCACATAATTGGCAAAAAGAAACGTGATGCTGCAAAGTAATATAGCGATCCACATCAGCGGCCGCATGAAACGCAACAGAGAAATGCCCGCTGATTTGATGGCCACCAACTCAAAGCTTTCGCCCAGGTTACCAAAGGTCATGATGGAAGAAATAAGGATGGCGATGGGCATGGCGAGTGTGAGCAACGATGCGCTGGCGTACCAGAGAAACTGCCCGATGGTGATAAGATCGAGTCCTTTACCGATCAGGTCATCAATGTATTTCCAGAGGATCTGCATCATCAATACAAATACCGCGATAAAAAACGTGATGATGAATGGCCCTAAAAAAGATTTAATAATCAGTTTATCTAATTTCTTGATCATTTGCTCGCTAACTCATTTTTCTTATGTTATTTTTGGTAACATATGGATGATGCTGCAAAAATAACACTTTCTGAAGCGGAACTTGATAAAGTCTGTGATAAGGAATGGATTTTAACGAAACAACGCATTACTGAAAAAGTGTATGATCTCCTCGGCCTCCACGCGGCGGCCGTCAGGCAGGCTTTTGCCGCACACGGCGATTTTTTTGGCGCTGAGATCACCGGCTCCTTTCCGAAGATATCCAAAGGGGAAAATTACCTGCAGATGCCGTATGTGATGCTGGATTACCCGTCGGTTTTTGGCCGCGACCATATTTTTGCGCTCCGTACGATGTTCTGGTGGGGGAATTTCTTCAGCTGTACGCTGCTGCTGAAAGGGCATTATGCAGACACGTTCCGCGAAAGTATCATCCATAATTTACAAAAAGGATCGTCGGGCATTTACATCTGCATCGGCCACAATGAATGGGATCATCATTTTGAAGCGGGTAATTATGTGCCTGCATCGGAATACAACATGGAAGAACTGGGGAACAGATCGTTCATCAAGCTTGCCATAAAGTATGATCTGGAAAAGTGGAATGAGATGAGGTGGTTGCTGGAAGAAGGTGCTATGCGCCTTGCCGGATTAATGATATCACCTGCGGTGATATAGAACGGAACGCAGATCATTATGATCTTTAGGATGAACACAGATAAATCCTAAAAGATCATAACCATCATAATCATCTGCGTTGCTTTTTTATCGCGAAGCGAACTAGCTTCCCAACCGGTGAAACAGATCCTTCACCTGGTACTCCCACAACTGGCTCTGGTCCTTGATATCTTTCTTTTCTGCAAAATCCTTGATGATCAAAATCGTCTGGTTGGTTACTTCAGAGCGGTCTATCGCGAATTCAAAATATTCGCCTTTGGGGGCATGCTCCCAATGAAAACGTATGAATTTATCTTCTTCCTGTTCCACCATATTTGCCGTCTCTTCGGTGCCATTCCAGCCAAAAGTGAAAACCCCGTCGCGTTCGTCTACATGATCAGCAAACCATTCCTGCAAACCCGATGGCTGACTTAAAAATTCAAATAAAATCCCTGGAGAACAACGTACCGGGTATTCCAGTGTGTATAAAACTTTTTTACTCATTCTATTTTTTTAATCGTTCAATTGAACAGTGCAATTATAGAAAAAATATTAACCTGACAAAATTTTTAGCGGCTTATTTTGAAACAATTCAAAAATAGGCTGCTTTTAAGTGCAGACAAGGCTTTCAAAAGATGCGTTTACAAAAAAATATTTTAGGAAACATATAATAATTAGATTAAATTACGTTAGTATCTAATATCTTATAAAAATGTTAACGATACAAACCTTTACTACAACTAAAATTGCCAGCTTATGAGTATGCGCCAGCTGAAAATAACGAAATCGATTACCAACCGTGAAAGCCAGAGCCTCGAGAAATATTTACAGGAGATCGGAAAAGTGGAGCTCATTTCACCTGAAGAAGAAGTAAAACTCGCATTACTCATCAGGAAGGGTGACCAGGCAGCCCTCGATAAGCTGACGAAAGCCAATCTTCGTTTCGTGGTATCTGTTGCAAAACAATACCAGAACCAGGGGCTTACTCTTCCGGACCTGATCAATGAAGGCAATCTCGGCCTCATCAAGGCGGCACAACGTTTCGATGAAACCAGGGGGTTCAAATTTATCTCTTATGCCGTATGGTGGATCAGGCAAAGCATATTGCAGGCATTGGCAGAGCAGTCAAGAATTGTTCGCCTGCCGCTGAATAAGGTAGGGCTTACCAACCGCATCAGCAAAGCGTATTCTCAACTCGAACAGGAATTTGAACGGGAACCAACAGCCGACGAACTGGCTACATTCCTGGATATAGATGTAGAAGAAGTAGCGGCTACCATGAGTGTAGCGGCCCGCCACGTAAGCATGGATCAGCCCATGGGCGACGGCGATGATACCAGTACGCTGGCCGACATCCTCATTAACCACAACGCAGTAAGTACCGACAACGACCTTGCCGTCCGCGTTTCTTTAAATACAGAGATCGCCCGTTCGCTCAGCACCCTTACCGAAAGGCAGAAGGAAGTGATCTGTTATTTCTTCGGCCTCGGCATCGATCATCCGCTGAGCCTGGAAGATATAGGAGAACGCTTTTCGCTTACCCGCGAAAGGGTGAGGCAGATCAAAGACAAAGCCATCACCAAGTTAAGGACCACTTCAAAATGTAACCTGCTCCGTAGTTATCTCGGATCATGATTTTTTTCATAGGCGTTTATTTTTCTTTTGATTGCCGCTTACGCGGCAATTTTTTTTAGAACCACAGAGTTGCACAGAGTTTTTTCACAGAGGTTCACCGAGTAGGAACGTGCCTGCGGCGCGTTCATAATAAAACATGCCTGCGGTGCGTTTAATTATAAAACATGCCTGTAGCGTGTTCATTATAAAACGTGCCTGCGGCGCAATCCTCTGTGTTTCTCTGTACCCTCCCTTCCTCTGTTGTTCAAAAAAAAGCCCCGCCCAAATGAGCGGAGCCTTATAAGTATGAAGAAGAGAATCTTGAGCCGGTATTACCTGGCTATTACAAATTTCTGATTGATATAAACGGATGGATCGCTGCTTACGAGTATGTATTCGCCGGCCGGTAGCGTATGTACATCCAGCAGGACGTTGTTGCTGCCCGCATTGATGATAGTATTCGACTGCCTCAACACGATCCTTCCTGTAGCATCTATCACGTTCAGGTTGGTGCGTGCCGCACGGGATGATCTGATCGCTACCGTCAGCCTGTCTTTTGCAGGGATCGGGTACAATAACACATTGATCGATTTCGCTTCGCAACTGCTGCGTTTGATATCGGTGTAAGTCGCACGACCGTTCAGGTCAACCTGCCTGATACGATAAGCCGCAGCTCCTGCTTCCAGGTCGAGGTATTGATAATTTTGCTGTATAGCGCTGCTGCCTGCTGCCGGAGTTCTGCCGATAGCTTTCCAGTCTGTACCGGATCCGTTGGCGCTTTTTTCCACTTCAAAATAATTGCTGTTGTATTCAACCGAAGTGCTCCAGGTAAGGGCTGTACCCCTGTCGGAACATTTTACATCATACCTGGAGAAAGTTACCGGTACAGGGCCTGTTACCAGTGGAAGCGGTGAAGTATACGTCAATGAATTTACTACATATTCGCCGCCCGGCACATCGGACAGGGCATAACTGCCAAACGCGATCCCTGCCGGTACATTTGGCGACACACCGCTGGAGTTGAGTGCTACATATCCGCCATGAGGGGCGCTTGAACCCAATGACCATAATGTTACCGTGAAGAGGTCTACCCAGGTAGTGCTCAGATCAAACACGCCGCCATCAAAACTTCCTGAAGACCTGCGGTTGAATGTTTCTCCGCCGGTGCTGAAGTTTACAGTTCCGCTGCATTGATCAACGTTATTATAGGTAAATCCAAGTCCCGCGAGTACCGGGTTTACGGTCACATTCGATGGAGGGGGGACCGACAAGCCGCAGTTGATACCTGTTGGCAGCATCGCGTTAGCCGTTTGCCAGCACCAGCCTACGGAGATGCCGCTCACCTGTGTGATGGTGCCGCTGGTAGTATGCACCTGCAGCGTAAAGCTAACCGTGCCAGTTGCAGGACCGGCACCATCCGGGTCTACCGGGTTGTAAACCGGGTTGGCAAGTCGCCATTCGCACACCTGTGCGGAAGAACTGATGGCTTTTACCGACAGCAAAAACACGACCGCGACAACCTTATATATGTGTAACATTCTTTTCATAAAAATTTAGTGGGGGTTTATTTTCTTTCTCAATGATTTTATTCCGTGATCGGATCAGGCAGGTTTGTTTTGATAGTGGCAGCCCTTGCGCCCGAACCAGCTCCTGAAGCCGCGATGGTAGCTTTGGTTACCGTGTTATCTGCCGCGTTGATGATACCATTCATATTGATATCGCTGAAACGGTAGCCTGACTGTGATGCCGCGATATCCACTTTTATCAGGTTATTATCAGAAGCGTTCACAAAACCATTCCTGTTTACATCGCCCGGCCACAGGCCATATTTGCCGGTAGCCCCTGCAAGTAATACTACAGGATTAGCCGTGTTGCCGACAGGTTTATAGGAGTTGGCAACTGCCGAAAAATCATTGGCGAAAGTACCGGCCGCGTTCGATGGAATAGAATTGCTGATAACACCGAGGTGATTGCGGTGGCGGACCACTACAAATGCTGCCCCTTGTTTGTTGATGTCGAAGCTGATAGGAGTAATGCCGTCGGTGTTTACAATGCTTCCGTCGTTTAATATGAAACCAACTTTGCTGCCGATGATGGTGGTATTGATAGCATCTTCCGGAAGGTTGGTAGCTGGTTTGCGCAATTCAACCAGTATCCAGTCTACCACATTCGCATTCGGAATAGCACCTACGCCGTCATTGGTGGGATAGTTGAAGGGGATAACGCCGAAATAAGGATTGGTCAATGGCAGAAGGCCATTTGTATTTAAAGTGGTGTTCATGGCGGTAGTACCGTTCCATGCACCTCTCAGGTTTGCATTTACATTAAAAACATAACGGGCATCGGCCAGTTTCCACTCGTTGCCAAGGTCTGCAGCCGCTATGGAAGTGGTAGCTACAAAATTAGCCGAACCATCCCGCAGGTTAGTCGCTGCTGATCTCCATTCGCCGCTTACCAGCTGCCATGGGGCCAGCGTGGGTTCAAGATTGGTATTCAGTTCGGCATCCTGGTAAGCAAAGCGCACATCCGTATTGAACCCGCTTCCGCCTGTCTGGGTAAAAGCGAATTTCCTTTTCACTTCCCTTTCGGCTTGTGCAGGATCGCTGTTTGGCAACATGGTCACTGTGAAATCTGTTGGTGCGGTGCCCGAATTGGTGGCTACCAGCATATTGGTCTGGTTGAAAACAGCGGTACTGTTATTTGTCCAGGAAGTCCTCCTTACTTTCCCGGTGATCTCACGTCCTGCTGTGTAGTTGAACACGGCAGAAACCGGCGCTGAAAAAAGATAAGTGGGGTTGTTGACCGGGTCGGTAGAAAAACTTCCCGAAGTATAATCCAGCTTTTTGCCCAGCAAAGTTGTTCCCGAAAGGGTAACTGTATTGGCATTGGAAGACTTGCTGATGATGAGATAGTTGATGGTGGAAGCCCCGCCTTTGAGCAGCACATTACCGGTTCCGGAAAGGATCAGGGAGTCTTCGGCAGCAACGGAACTATATGTGGCATTGTTGATGAAACTGCCTTGTACTTCCAGTTTGCCGTCGTTGCTGATGGTACCGCTGGAATTGTTTTGTACATCGCCGGCCACAAAAACCACCGCACCCGGCTGGATCTTGATGGAAGCGCCATTGTTGTAAAGCTGTGCCTGGCTCCGTACGGATGATAGTGAAGCCAGTAACAGTAAAGGCAGTAGATTTTTATATCGCATATTTTTTATATTATCTGGTATCGGTTGGCATAAAAGTACGTGTAAACCGTTCTTATGGATGCTGTTCGTTTATCCAACGGTGGTTTTTGGTTAGTATATGGGGATTTCAGGTGAATGTTCTGAGGCGTAAAAATAGGAACTAAATCCCATCCTGATATACCACATATGGGGTATATTTTTATTATAGGGATTTTTAAAATTACTAGCCTGATAATCCCTTTTTTATCCGAAATTTGCCCGTACAAAAAATAAACTCTTAATGGCTATAGAAATAAAAGTTCCTACAGTAGGAGAAAGCATTAGTGAAGTAACACTGGTAAAATGGTTGAAAAAGGAAGGCGAATGGGCCGACCGGGATGAGGTGATTGCAGAACTTGAAAGCGAAAAAGCCACTTTTGAAATAAATGCCGAACAGGCCGGCGCGGTGCACCAGGTAGCAAAGGAAAACGATACGCTCGCTATCGGCGACCTCGTTTGCACCATCGATACCGAAGCGGAAAAACCGGCGTCAGCTGCTCCTGCAGCCGAAAAAGCCCCCGAAGCGTCTAAGCCGGAAGCCCCTAAAGCGGAAGCTCCCAAACAGGAAGCTAAAGCAGCCCCTGCTACGGATGTAAAAGCTACACCGGTAGCTGCCGCCATCATCGCGGATAAAAAAGTTGACAGCAAAAATATTACGCCCACCGGCAGCAATGGTAAAATAGTGAAGCAGGATGTGCTGGAATTGCTCAACAACCCCGGCCGTAAACCAGGCACTGAGTTATTCGGCCGTACCGACAGGCCGGAAAAAATGAGCAATCTCCGCAAAACTATCAGCCGCAGGCTGGTGGAAGCAAAAAATACCACCGCCATGCTCACTACGTTCAACGAAGTGGATATGGGGCCGATCATGGAGATCAGGAAAAAACACAAGGATAAGTTCAAGGAAGTGCATGGGGTAAACCTTGGCTTCATGAGCTTTTTTACGAAAGCATGTTGTTATGCCTTGCAACAATTTCCTTCGGTTAATGCCTACATCGACGGGGAAAACATCATTTACCACGATTACTGCGATGTTTCCATAGCGGTGAGTGCGCCAAAAGGACTGGTAGTGCCGGTGATACGCAATGCGGAAAGCCTCAGCATGGCAGGAATAGAAAGCGCTGTGGTAGACCTGGCCACAAAAGCAAAGAACAACAAACTGACCATCGAAGAAATGACCGGTGGTACCTTTACCATCACCAATGGCGGTATTTTCGGCAGTATGATGAGCACACCGATCATCAACATTCCGCAGAGCGCTATCCTGGGTATGCACAATATCGTGGAGCGCCCGATGGCCGTCAACGGGCAGGTGGTGATCAAACCGATGATGTATGTGGCCCTGAGCTACGATCACCGGATCATCGACGGCAGGGAATCGGTAGGCTTCCTGGTAACGGTGAAGAACCTGCTGGAAAACCCGGCGTTGCTGTTGTTTGGAAAAGACCCGGTGAGCACGTTGCTGGAACTATAAATTTTATTACACGAATTTTTTCGAATTACACGGATTACACGAATTATAAAACCCGCCAATGGCGGGTTTATTATTGACTTTCCACCTCTAAATTATTGAATCGTGAATTCATGTTTTAAACTTGTTTCTTCATAATCAATTCGTGTAATTCGTGTAATTCGCTTTAATTCGTGTAATATAAAAATGAGTAAATACCACTCCCACATATCATCCGCTCAAAAGATCACCGATGCTTACAAAGGCGAAGAACCTTTTGTGCATTTTATCCGGAAATATTTTGCCGCCAATAAAAAATACGGTTCCAAAGACCGCAAAGCCGTTGCAGCGATATGTTACGATCATTTCCGAACGGCTACTGCATTAAAGGAAAGATCAAGGGATGACCAGTTCATACTGGCAGTTTTTTTATGCGAACAGCAGCACAGCGAATTGCTGGCTTTCTTTTATCCTGAGCTGAATGAAAAGATCGGTTTGCCTGTGGAAGAAAAGATCGGTTTGCTGAACATCGATGCGCAACAATTATTTCCTTTTCATGAGCAGCTTTCGCCCGAACTGGATGAACCATTATTTTCGCGTTCGTTTCTTCAGCAACCGAAATTGTTCATTCGCCTGCGGCCAGGCCGGGAGCAGGTGGTAAAAGACAAATTCAAGGAGGCCGGGATCATATTTGAAGAGATCAATACAAATTCGCTGGCGTTGAAAAATGCGACTTCATTGGAAGAGATCATCAGCATCAACCGGGACGCCGTCATACAGGATCTCAACTCGCAGCATGTACTGGATTACCTGGATGAACATACCGCTGATCTCCCTGCCGGGAAAAAAACGCCTGCCTGGGATTGTTGCGCCGCCAGCGGCGGTAAAGCGATCCTGCTGCATGATAAACTGAAAGGAAAAGTTCAGCTAACGGTTTCGGATATACGAAAATCGATCCTGCATAATTGCGAAAAAAGATTGCAGCAGGCGAGGGTGGATATCTACCGGTCTTTTGTGGCGGACCTCACGCAAAAGAACGACGGGCAATTGCCCGAAGATTTTCCCATCATCGTATGCGATGCGCCGTGTACCGGCAGCGGCACCTGGGGCAGAACACCGGAACAACTTTTTTTCTTCCACGAAAAAACGATCGGCGAATATGCACAAAAGCAACAGACAATTGCGGCTGCCGCATTACAGCATTTACAACCCGGCGGGTTATTCTTTTATATCACCTGCTCTGTTTTTGAAAAAGAAAATGAAGGGGTGGTGAAATTTCTTCAGGAAAAAAAGGGCGTTAAATTGCTACAGGCAAAATATTATAAGGGATACGAAAAGCAGGCGGATACGATGTTTGCGGCAGTGTTCACGAGGTGAATGGTGAATGGTGAAATCTTTGAGGTTTAAAATAATCTACCATGAATTTTATCGGCAATATTTTATGGATCATCTTCGGCGGTTTCTTCGCATGCCTCGGATATTTTATCGGCGGACTGGTGCTTTGTGCCACCGTGGTTGGAATACCATTTGGGTTGCAATGTTTCAAACTCGCGATAACGGTATTGGCGCCATTCGGCACACGCATAGAATATAAACCATCGAGTGGCGGATGCCTCACGCTTTTGCTGAATATCGTCTGGTTACTTTGCGGCGGATTGGCCACTGCATTGAATCATATTGTCTGGGGAGTATTGCTGGCCATCACCATCATTGGATTACCCTTTGCAAGGCAGCATTTCAAACTAATAGAAATATCGTTGATGCCCTTTGGGAAAAAACTGGTGAATGAGTGAATGGGTGAATGGGTGAATAGCGAATAGTCAATAGTTAAACCTTTGGAGTTTCCGCCACATTACAGTAGACAGTCATTATGAAGAGATAGCTTTGCTTGGTGCCTCGCAATGGCTGCTATGAAAAATTCGTGTAATTCGTGTAATTCGAAAAATTCGTGTAATAAAAAACTACCGCATCACCTGCTTCACCACTTCCCGTTTGCCATCCACAAACACCGTTACAAAATAAATACCCCTGCTCATTCCCGCCATTGGCACGGCTTGTACATTGTACCCTGCAGGCTGCTGAAAGGTTTTGGTGAATACTTTCTGACCCAGGGCATTGGTTACCACGATATCCATTTTGGCGGCAGTTGTCCGTTCAATGTTGATGAAAAGATCGTTGGCCACCGGGTTTGGCCCCATGCTGATATTATTCGCCGAAGGCAGGCAACTCTGGATATAATTCACCGTCATCGAATCGAGGTAGAAAGTAGTATCGGTGCCGATCGTCATTTTAATCCTGTATTTCACGCCGCCATAAGCGGAGAAGGAAAGGTCGTCCGTAAAATCGTAATCACGTTTGGCAAAAGCACCTTCGCCATTGAAAGTTTTTATGCTTGAGTATGTGTTTTCGTTGACAGATCTGCGTTCAATTTCCACCATCATATCAGCGCCGGTCTTTACCGAAAAAGAAACGCCGGTCTTGCAGCTGTTGAGGGAAATATTCTGTGTGTATAATTTTTTGATCAGCAACACGAATGCTTTTTTCATATCCGGGATACCGTATCCCATCCTGTTGTCGGGGGTAGTGGCTCTCGTAGCAGATCTTTGCGTAGCATCAATGACCGCCATGTTGTTCACTTCCGGGAAAGCCTGCCAGAGGCAGGTAACCAATCCGGCCATATTCGGGCAGGCATAAGAAGTACCAAAGCCGAGCTCAGGGAGGCCGGTAAAAGAATTGGCCACATACGCGGGAGAACCCACGGCAGCCACCGAAGGCTTCACCTGTCCATCGCTGCTGGGGCCGTAAGCGCTGAAACTGCCTACAATACCCGTTGTATCTACGGCGCCAACACTCAAAACGCTGTCGGCATCTGAAGGAGTGATCAGTTGGTTCCACGTAGGATCGTTACCTGTGTTGCCGGCGGCAATTACCACCAGCATTCCCTTGCGGGCCGCCATATCGGCTCCGCGTGCGCTGATGGAAGTGTTGCCGTTCATGTCGGCATAAGTATAATCCAGGGCTGGGTTGTCAAAACGATTATATCCCAGGGAAGTGGAAGATACGGGCACGCCGAGGCTATCGGCCCGTTCCATACCGGCTACCCAGTTTTGTTCTTCAATAGGGTATTCGCTGAAAACGTCTTCTGTGCGATAAAGGTAAAATGAAGTCTTTGGGGCCGTTCCCACCAACACGCCCGGTATGTTTGCGGCGATGGTGCTCAGGCATTTCATCCCGTGATCATAATCTTCATCCACACTGGCTTCGTTGTTCACAAAATCCCAGGTGCCTAAGATCTGGTTGTTCAACCTTACACTGTCGAAAGTGGGTAAGCTGAGGTAATGAAAAAATCCGGCATCCAGTACGGCCATCTGCATCCCTTCGCCTTTGAACCCATGATCGTGGAGGAAACTGCCCTGGTGTATTTTTACCTGTCCATTGCTTTTGCCATAATTGATGATGCTTTCAACAAAATCTTCCGGCCCGGGAGACGGGGGAGGATTACCCTGGGTAAGATCAGCGTCCAGTTTTTTATTGACCGGCACGATCGTTTCGCCCGCAAAAGAACCAACCGGCGAGGCTGCAATGACAAAAGGAAATGAATTGATCTTCGCGAGCGCTGCCGCATCGGTAGTGCGGATAGCCACCTGGTTCAGCCATTTGGATGTATTCAGGATCGTCACATTGCCCGCCAGGCGGATGCTGTCGATGTAACGTGGCGTAACGGGGAGATCGGTACTGTCGATGGCGACATTATATTTCGTGCGGCGGTCCACCGCTTTCTGTGAAAGATATTGCACCGGGTTCGCCAGCGTGTAAGGATTGGTCCCTTTATCTTTCAGGCGGATGATGTAGCGGGAGTATTGGGCGTTCGTCTGCTGCTGAAAGAATAAGAGCAGAATGGAAAATATGGCCAGAATTTTATTCATTGGAACATTGTTATTACAGCTAAACGATAAAATCCGTGAAGTATTTTTAAAACGGATAATTGATAATGGATAATGGATAATGTTTTCTTCTCGAAAGTTGTTCCACTACTACTGAAGTAATTTCCGGTAGTAAGCATTATCCATTATCCATTATCAATTGGTATCATACGCCCATTTCACCCACGTAGCGCCCCAGGTAAATCCTCCGCCAAAAGAAGCCAGGATGATATTATCGCCTTTTTTCAATTGTTTTTCCCAGTCCCACAGGCAAAGCGGCAATGTGCCCGCGGTGGTATTACCGTATTTCTGGATGTTGATCATCACTTTTTCTTTCGGCAGGTCCATCCGGTTGGCGGTGGCATCAATGATGCGCAGGTTAGCCTGGTGCGGCACCAGCCAGGCAACATCATCGGCGGTGAGGTTGTTGCGCTGCAGCAATTCATAACTCACATCGGCCATGCCTTTTACGGCAAATTTGAAAACGGCCTGTCCTTCCTGGTATACAAAATGTTCTTTTGCTAAAACGGTTTCTACGGTTGCCGGTTTCACCGAGCCGCCTGCTTTCATGTGCAGGTGTTTGGCACCGCTGCCATCGCTGCGCAGGATGCTGTCGAGTATACCATCGCCGTCTTCGCTTGGTTCGAGCAGCACTGCGCCGGCACCGTCGCCAAAGATGATGCAGGTGGTACGGTCGCTGTAATCGATGATGCTGCTCATTTTATCTACCCCAACCACGATCACTTTTTTGAAGCGGCCGCTTTCGATATAGGTTGCGCCGGTGGTCAATGCAAAGAGAAAGCCCGAGCAGGCGGCGCTGATATCATAACTGAACGCGTTGGTGATGCCTGCCTTATCGGCAATGAGGTTGGCAGTAGCCGGGAAAACCATATCCGGGGTAACGGTTGCGCAGATCACGCAGTCGATCTCATCCGGGGATATATTTTTTTTCCTTAATATTTCTTTCACCGCTTCTACCCCCATATCGCTGCTTCCGAGGCCTTCGCCTTTCAGAATCCTTCTTTCTTCAATGCCGGTCCTGGTCCTGATCCACTCGTCGGTGGTCTCTATCATGGTTTCAAGTTCCTTGTTGGTAAGCCTGTGTTCCGGCACATAACCCCCTACAGAAGTGATGGCGGCAGTAATTTTTCCCATTGATTCGTGTTGTTTTGATGATTGGTCTGCTGCAAAATTAATGGAAAAATGCCGATGCTGGATGCCGGAGGGCAGATACTGCATTCTGGTGGCTGGATGCCGGAAGTTTATACCGATTGTGTTTCGCTAAGTTCTATTATACGATATTCGTATAGACTTCTGCAAGCCCGGGCTGACAGATAAGGCGGAATCCGACATCCAGCATCCAGCAACCAGCTCCCAAAACAAATATCCCCACTAACGCCCTCAGCTAACAAAATATCCTTATTTTCGCTACTTGACAGATTAGGAAATTATGTATGCATATTTGGAGGGGAAATTTACTTATAAAAGTCCAGCGCAGGTACATGTAGATGTAAACGGGGTTGGCTATGAAGTGAATATAAGCCTCACCACCTATTCTGCCATACAGGGGCTTACCGGCGGAAGGCTTTATACGCATCTCCAGGTAAAGGAAGATGCACATACATTGTATGGGTTTTTCGAGCGCCAGGAAAAGGAAATGTTCATTTTGTTGATAAGCGTTTCCGGTGTAGGTGCAGCTACTGCCCGCATGATGTTGTCATCATTGCGCTCAGAAGAAGTAGGCCATGCCATCGTACAGGGTAATGTGCGCCTGCTGGAAGGGGTGAAAGGGATAGGAAAAAAGACTGCGGAAAGACTGGTATTGGAATTAAAAGACAAGGTAAATAAACAAACATCCGGAACCGACATTATTGTGCCCGCAGGCAATAGATTGGAACAGGATGCGTTAACTGCTCTGACTGCCCTGGGGATTTCCCGTATACAGGCCGAGCAATCGATCCAAAAAATAATCCGTGCTGAACCTGGTATCTTACATTTAGAAGATTTGATAAAAAAAGCATTAAAAGTCATTTGATTCCATTGCTACGTTAATTAATTTACCGGATGTTGCTTATTAGAAAAACAATTCTTTCAATAGTCACCTGTTGCAGTATACCTCTGTTGCTATCAATGATCAACGCGAATGATGCGTTTCAGCCGCCGCCAACGCAGCAGGTACCTGTAAGGGATACCCCGCCGCCTGTTGGTTCCGACAGCCTCAGGTACCCCATTAAAGACAGGAGATCCGATTATGTAGCCGGAGGAAATTCATCCCGTACATACGATCTTAAAGATCCTTCCAACATTACCGATTCGGTGGTATACGATGCCATCACCCGCAGGTATACCATTTATGAAAAAGTGGGGTCAAAATATTACCGTGTACCTACTACCTACACTTTCGATGAATACTGGCAGATACGCAACCGCCAGGCGGAAATAGCTTATTTCCAAAAACGTGCCAATACCACCAGCCTGCTCAACCGCGGTAAACTGGTAAAACCAAAGCTTTCGTTGACGGATAACCTCTTCAACAGGCTTTTTGGCAACGGGAAGATAGAGATCAGTCCGCAGGGTAATGTCAACATCACCGCAGGTTACCAGGGGCAAAAAACAGACAATCCCACATTGCCCGAACGGGCGAGAAAAAATGGCGGGCTGGATTTCAACATGAATGCCCAGGTGAATGTGAACGCCAATATCGGTGATAAGCTCAAATTCCCCATCAATTATAACACGCTGGCCAACTTCGACCTGGAAAACCAGCTGAAGCTCGATTATACCGGTAAAGACGATGAGATCCTCAAACGTTTTGAAGCGGGTAATATCAGTTTCCCGAGCCGCGGTACGCTCATCCCGGGAGCACAGCAGCTGTTTGGTATCAAGACGCAGCTGCAGTTTGGTAAATTATTCGTGATGGGTGTATTGGCCAACCAGAAATCACAGCGCCAGAATGTGAACCTGCAGGGCGGTACCGCTTCGCAGAATTTTGAGATCAAGGCAGATGAATACGAAGAGAACAGGCACTTCCTGACGGCGCAGTACTTCCGCAATAATTACAACCAGGTCATGAGCAAACTGCCGGCCATCACGGCACCGGTGCAGGTACTCCGTATGGAAGTATGGGTGACCAACCGTATCGGTACCACTACCGAAACAAGGGATGTGGTCGGCCTGATGGATCTTGGTGAGCAACAGCCTTACCTGCAGCCACCGCTGATAAACGTGCTTACCAGTTCGCCTATCCCCAACAACAATACCAATGACCTCCTCGCAAAGATCAAGGCACAGCCTAATTTCAGGAGTCCTTCGGTGGTTTATCAGAACCTGCGCAACCTCGGCCTCAGCCCGGTGCAGGATTTTGAAAAAACATTCGCACGCAAACTCGACAGTACACAGTATACCTACAATAAACAACTGGGAACTGTCTCGCTGAGCCAGCCACTGCAGACAGACGAGGTATTGGCGGTAGCCTACCAGTATACCTATCTCGGAAAAGTATTCCAGGTGGGTGAATTTTCGCAGGATGTACCACCGGATACCACTTCGGGTGCAAGCGCGGGAATACAAAAGATCTTGTTCCTCAAATTGCTGAAAGCTACTTCCCAGCGTACCAATCTCCCGATCTGGGACCTGATGATGAAAAACGTGTACTCTATCGGGTATGGCGTATTATCACCGCAGGATTTCAAACTGGACGTATTGTACCAGGAGCCCGGGCTTGGCGCAAAAAGATATTTCCCCTTTGGCGATCAGAACCAGGGTACACCGATCATTTCACTGATCAACCTCGACCGGTTGAACAGTCAGCTTGATCCCCAGCCCGACGGGGTATTTGATTATGTAGAAGATTTTACCGTGGTATCACCGTACAGCAGGGTCATCTTCCCGGTACTAGAGCCATTCGGCCGAGATCTTGCTACAGGGTTGTACAGCAACCCCGCACTTCCTACCATCAAGGATACATTATACTACGCACTGTATGATTCCATCAAAGCGGTGGCACAGCAATATCCCAATCTCAACAGGTTTGTGCTGAAGGGATCTGCCAAAACTTCGGGCTCATCCGATATCAGTATCGGTTATAATATTCCGCGGGGGTCCGTTACCGTTACCGCTGGTGGACGAACCCTGCAGGAAGGAGTGGACTATGATATCAATTACGATCTCGGAACCATCAAAGTGACCAACCAGGCCATCCTCAATGCAGGCTTGCCGGTGCAGGTGAATTTTGAAAACAACGCGTCGTTCGGTATACAACAGCGTTCTTACCTCGGCTTGCGTTTTGATTACCTCGCAAAAAATACCGCCAAAGAACAATTGTCTATCGGTGGTACCATTGTGCGGCTGAGCGAACGTCCGTTCTTTACGAAAGTAAACCTGAACGATGATCCTATCCGCAACTCCATGTTTGGCCTCGATGTTAATTACCGCAAGGAAATGCCAAGGCTAACCAAATTGCTCGACAAACTGCCTTTTTATTCTACCACTACGCCTTCCACCATTAATGTGTATGGAGAGGCGGCGATGCTGAAACCGGGGCATGCCCCGCAGATCGGCCGGGGAAGCAAGGGGTTGATATATATAGATGACTTTGAAGGAAGCAAGTCGGGCATCGATCTGCGTTTCCCTTCCGTGAGCTGGGCGCTGGCTTCGGCGCCGGTAGGCGCTACCGACAGGACGGGTAACATTCTGTTCCCGGAAGCATCGCTTACCAACGATATCAATTATGGAAAGAACCGTGCGAAGATCGCGTGGTACCAGATCGAGCAGACATTGCAGCAATACCGCGGACAAAATAACCCCATCACCGATCCTATACTGCTGAGCGACCCGCGTACAAGGCAGGTTTACCAGAAAGAAATTTTCCCGCAAAGGACAACCGGTTTCGGCGAAAGCCAGCTGGTAACATTTGACCTCGCATATTACCCAACGGATAAAGGCCCGTACAACTACGATGACCTGCCGGGGCCGATAAGTGCAGGTGTGGCTTCCAATGGCAAACTCAACCAGCCACGCAGAAGGTGGGGCGGGTTGATGCGTGCGCTGGATCAGACGGATTTTGAAACCAGCAATATCGAGTTCATTGAATTCTGGGCGCAGGATCCTTTTATCAATTCTCCATTAAACCCGAATGCCGCTAACTCTATAGGTGGTAAATTATATTTCAACCTCGGTAATGTATCGGAAGACGTGTTGAAAGATGGCAGAAGGTTCTACGAAAATGGCCTTGCCACTCCCAATGCGCCGTCCCCCGAAGACCAGACCGTATGGGGAAGGGTGGCACGTAACCCGATACAGGTTACCAATGCCTTCAGCAATATTCCTGAAGACAGGTTGTACCAGGATCTTGGATTTGACGGATTGAGCGATACAGCCGAAGCCAACAGGCGCGCAACATACCTTACAAATCTGCAGGCCGCAGGTGTGGGAGGTGCCGCCTATCAGCGTGCATTGAACGATCCTTCGAGCGATAACTACCGCAACTATCGTGATGCCGCTTTTGGAGCCACTGATGGTTTGCTGGCACGGTATAAAGATTATAACAGTCCGCAGGGCAACTCGCCGGTTGATAATGGCGGAGAATTTTCTGCGGCAGCAACTTTATATCCCGATGCGGAAGATCTGAACCGTGACAATACCATGAGCGAAACGGAAGAATATTTCCAGTACATCGTGGATATCAAACCGAAAGGCGCTGCAGAAATGCAGATCGGCCAGAATTTTATAGTCGACAGGAAAGATGTTGGCGTGGGCCTGGTAGATGGAACATCCCGTACCGAAACCTGGTACCAGTTCAGGATACCGATTGCCAACTACGAAAGAAAAATAGGTAATATCCCTGATTTCAAATCGATCCGTTTCATCAGGATGTTCATGACTGATTTTGAAGACAGCGTGGTACTTCGTTTCGGTGAATTGCAACTTACCAGGAATATCTGGCGTAAGTTCAATAACAAAATAGACTCTACCGGGCTTTACACTGCAGCCAGTACTACACCGTTGAATGTGGGTGCGGTAAACATTGAAGAAAATGATAAACGTACCCCGTTGCCTTACCGTACTCCTTCGGAAATTGAAAGGGTGCAGACGCAAAGTAACAATGGGGTTAATCTTTTGCAGAATGAACAGGCGATGAGCCTTCAGTTCTGTAATCTTACTACAAAAGATGCCAAAGGCGTTTTCCAAACCTTTGCCAACAGGGATCTTCGCCAGTTCCGCAAACTTTCCATGTACATACATGCAGAAGAATCGCAGAAGCCGGTCAATACATTTGAAGACTATGACCTTACCGCGGTGATCCGTATGGGTACGGATTTCGTGAGCAACTATTACGAGATACGCATCCCATTGGTTAAAACCGGATTGGGTGCTGGCACCAGCCTCAACCCGAATTCAGATCAGTACAACGATACTTTGTGGAATCCCCGTAACTCACTCGACGTGGACCTGACCGTTCTTACCAAGCTGAAACAGCAACGTAACCTTACCGGCAACCCCGTACAGATATTCCGGCAGTTGCAGGCCAACGGGCAAACCTATTCCGTAATGGGAAGCCCGAACCTCGGCGAAATAAAAGGCATACTCATAGGTGTGGAAAATACCCGGGCGCTCAGTGCCTGCGGTGAAGTATGGGTAAATGAATTACGCCTTTCTTCCATCGATGAAAAAGGAGGCTATGCGGCATTGGGAAGAGTGGATGTAACGCTTGCCGACCTGGGAACCTTATCCATTTCGGCCAATGGCCATACCACAGGCTTCGGTACATTGGAACAAAGAGTGAACGAACGCTACCGCGATAACTTCTTCCAGTTTGATGTGGCGGCCAACCTTGAACTGGGTAAATTATTACCGAAAAAAGCAGGCATGTCTATACCCGTGTTCGCCAGCTATTCACAGGCGGTGAGTACACCGGAATACGATCCGTATGATATCGATATCAAACTGAAGGATAAAAAGAATGCAGCGCAAACCAAAGCGGCAAAAGATTCTATCCGCAATGCCGCGATCGATTTCACTTCTACCAAAACGTTGAATTTTACCAACGTCCGCAAAAACAAGACGAATGGCAAAGCGCCGAAAATATACGATATCGAAAACGTGGATGTGAGTTATTCGTACATCAACATCAGCAGCCATAATCCGCTGATCGAATACAACGATGTAACCAGGCACCGCGGTGCGCTGGGGTATAATTTTGCTCCGCAACCGAAATACATAGAGCCTTTCAAGAAAATGAAACTGTTCAGGAAAACGAAGACGCATTGGTTTGACCTGATCAAGGATTTCAATTTCAACTATGTGCCTTCGCAACTGACTTTCAGGGCCGATATCAGCAGGCAGTTTGGCGTCATCCGTCCACGCAGCGTGGGTACGGATAAATACCGCATACCCGAAACTTACGATAAATATTTTGTGTTCCAGAGGGATTACATCGTCCGTTGGAATTTCACCAGGTCGCTCAGCTTCGATTACAGCGCTACGAATAATTCCCGTATCGATGAACCGGCAGGAAGGCTTGATACCAAAGAGAAAAAGGACAGTGTGTGGAGAAACCTCCTGAAAGGCGGAAGAAATACCATTTTCACACAGACAGGTAATTTCGCCTACACGTTGCCGACAGCTAAGTTCCCGATACTCGACTGGACAACCATCAACCTGAAATACCAGGCCAGCTACCGCTGGATAGGCGCATCCCGTCTTGCGGTTGAACTTGGTAACATCCTGGAAAATGGCCAGCAGAGCGAAGCAACTGCACAACTTGATTTTACAAGATTGTATCAGAAATCAAAATGGTTGCGCCAGCTTGATCTGCCGAAAAATATAGAGGATAAGGAAAAATGGAAGAACCGTGTGACTAAAGTGACGGATAGTGTGACCACGAAAGATGGAAAAAGAGTATTGCGCACCCGGCGGATCGTGGATAAAACGGCGATGCCTTATGTGGGTACTGCAGGACGGGTATTGGGCAAATTGCTCACCAGCCTGAAGCAGGCGAACATATCCATTGCTGAAGTAGCCAACACGAGGTTACCGGGTTATACCGACAGTACGCAGTTCTTCGGGCAAAATTTCAAGAGCATGGCGCCGGGCTTCGATTTCATTTTGGGCAGGCAGCCGGATAGCAACTGGCTCAACAGGAAAGCGGCCCAGGGGCTTATCACGAGGGATACCAGCTTCAACTCGCTGTTCCAGCAGAGCTTCGATCAGCGTCTCACTGCAAGCGCCGTGCTTGAGCCGGTACGTGACCTGAATATCACGGTCAATATCAGCAAGACATTCAACAAAAATTATAGTGAGATCTTCCGGTTCATCGATACTTCGGGTGGTACCAACCATAAATTCGTGCACCTGTCACCGTACACGGGTGGTGGTTTCGATGTATCTTATATTTCCTTCAAGACATTGTTTGGCAAGTTTGATCCCAACAGGGTTTCAGCAACCTTCAAGACCTTCCAGAGCAACAGGCTGGTCCTTTCCCGCAGGCTGGGGCAGAAGAACCCTTATTCACTGGCGGGTGGCGGACAAGGTGCCGACGGCTATTATTTTGGATATGGCAAATACGCGGTGGATGTGCTGATCCCATCTTTCATAGCGGCGTACACCGGGCAGAATGCGGAAGATGTTTCGCTGATCAAACAACAGAACAGCAATATCAAATCGAATCCTTTCAAAGCCATCATACCAAGGCCAAACTGGAAGATCGATTACAACGGCCTTACCAAAGTGAAAGGCATGGATAAGATATTCAGCAACTTTACCATTTCTCATGGATATACCGGCAACCTGAGCATGAATGGATTTACATCAGCATTGCTTTACCAGGATGTATCGAGGTTTGGATACCCGTCGTTCTACGATTCTTCTTCCAACGCCTTCGTACCATATTTCCTGGTGCCGAATGTTACCATCAGCGAAAGCTTTGCACCACTGGCAGGTTTCGATATGATGTTTACCAACCAGTTCCAGGCGAAATTTGAATATGCAAAATCAAGGACACTCAGCTTAAGCCTGTACGATTACCAGCTCAGCGAACAGCGTAGTACGGAATATAGTTTTGCGCTCGGCTATCGCAAAAGAGGACTGAAACTGCTCGGTGGATTGAAACTTCCGAAATGGCTGAATAAAGATGGCGGTACCAAACTCGACAACGAGATCAACTTCCGCCTCGATTTCCACCTGCGTGATAATGTGACTGCCAACAGCCGTCTTGACCAGGAAAACAATTTCGCCACAGGTGGAAGTAAGGAGATCACGATCAACCCGACGGTAGATTACTTCCTGAACAACAGGGTCAATATCAAATTCTATTTCTACCAGAGCAAGATCAAGCCGTATATTTCTTCCAGCGCACCGACAACGAATACGAGGGCAGGGCTGCAGTTGAATATTTCTCTGGCGCAATAGGTCAATGGATGAATGAGTGAATAGGGAATAGTCAATAGTCAAACCTTTGAAGGTTTAAAATATTCTTGAAAGTATTTACTATCAGAGCAATAAAATATCCCGCAAGAGCGGGATATTTTATTGTTATTAAGTTGCACCTGGAATTATAAAACAGCTATAACGGTTTAGGGACTGGCGTTAGAGGGAGGAGCAAGGAATTAAAAGGACAACAAAGCTTAAGTCAAAACACTGATTAACCCCATTGTATGGCAAGACAAGCGGAAGAGTACAGTATGTATACTAACGGTTTGGCGTTATAGTGGCTGAAGAATAAAGGCTTAAGTTTAGTGTTTCAATTTATCTTTAGTGCAAGGTTGGGCTGACATATTTATCCTGCTGCAGATAGGATTGCGTATAACTATAAAATTTACGAAGATTTGACTATTGACTATTCACTATTGACTTACCTTATCAACACCGACGTCCCCTTCTGATTCACCCTTCTTCCCGTAATGCTATCAAAATAATTCAGCACCCACACATAAGTTCCCGGATCTGCACCCTGCCCTTTGAAACGGCCATCCCATTGCTTTGTCCAGTCGGTAGTGGAGAATACGAGCTGGCCGAAACGGTTGTAAACACTGAAATGCAGGTCCTGTGCCTTATAGGCGCTGAGCGGGTATAAATGATCGTTTACACCATCACCGTTAGGCGTAAACGCTTTTGGTACGGCTATGTAACAGCTGAATACAACTCTCACCGGGCGTGAGAGCGTATCATAACAACCGTAATCATTTTTCACGATCAACCGTGGGGCGGCGGCATAATCACCGGAATTGCGGGGAACATACGTTTGTGGCGACGGGTTCCTTACTGAGCTGGTGTTTCCATTATCAAAAACCCAGTTCCATTCGGTGATCCTGCCGATCGTTTTGTTGACAAATTTCGCCGGTTCATTCGGACAAACAATGGATGTCACTTCAAAATCGGCGATAAGGAGATTGTCAAAAAAGATGGTTGTTTTGGAAGTATCGCTGCACACACCGTTGGTAACAATCAGTTGCGCCAGCTTCTGCCTGTAATCAGTATAAGGGATCACAGGATTGGGCGTGCTGTTGGTGATGCTGTTATCAAAGAGCCACTTCCAATTGTTCACACCATTGGCGCCGTTGTGTGTGTATTGCACTACGTTTTTATCACAACCATAAATAATGTTGTAAGTGAAATCCGCATTTACCGTATCCTTCACTTCAAAAGTGATATTGCTGCCTACAGGTGTCTGCTGGCTGCATTCATCAAAAATGCTATTGCCATCTGTTCCGTTTTTCAGGCGGATAGTATAAAAACCACCAACCTGCATCGGGGCAGATAAGGTGACAAGGATCTTTTTAGAAAGCCCGTTGGTACAATTCACGCCAGCTGCGGAACTGATGGTGACAGGTACCGGCCCGCCGATCACTTCAAAATCACTGCCATTGGCAGCGATGGAGGAGCAGAGCATCTGTTTTTTAAATACCAGTTCCAGTGTACGCGGGGCACATTTTACTTTTGTAAGGCTGTCCATCGGGGTAGGGATCAGCGGAAACACGGTAAAAGAAACTTTATCACCCACCGGTACTTCACGGTCGCAGTTGTCGAGCAGTGTATTGCCATCACCGCCTCTTTTGGCGGTTACGGTGTAAGTGCCCGGAGGCAGAGGTGTATCAAGTGTGAGTATCAGCGAATCCATATCGAAGCCATTGGTACATACCGAACTGGCTGCTCCGATGATGTTGATACCCGGCGCATTGATGGAGAAATCGGAGCCGTTGGCTGCCATCGATTTGCATTTCATGTCCTTATTGAGCAGGATGCGTATCTGTTTTGCATCGCAGGCGGCTTCGCCACTCAGCAGAGCCGGTAGCTTTGGATCGGTGATACTGGCCGTACCGCCTGTGAAGTCGAGAGTATAACCATCTGTAGAAACAGTAAAATTATTTACCATTAATAAATATTGCCTGCCCACGGTGATCACCGGCATCCGGTTAAATGGACTGTTGGAACTCGCCGCCCCTTCGCAATGTACATCTCCCGTGCCGGCCGGAACGCAACCCGTAGGCGTTTGCGGAAACGGTGGGGAAGTCTCGGCGCCCACGCCATATAAATTGAGCGAGACCTGTAAAGCTGAATTGGTAAAAACTTCGTTGGGGTCCCTGCCGGTAATATCAAAAAGGCACCAGTCGTAATCATCCGCCGCATTCAGGCCTTTGATCACAAATCCCAATGTTCCGGACTGGAAGCAGGTGAATTTATACCAGAAAGCCCTGTCGGAAGTGGCCGTGATCGTACATCCACGGATGGCGATTGCCTGGCCGGTACAGTTGGCCAGGTCGGGTTGCTTGAACTGGGAAGTACCGCATACGGGGATAGCGCTGGAAGGCGTCATACCCGGCAGCGAACATGGCTGCGCCTGCGAATACCTGGAAATAAGGGCGAAGGAAATAAATAATATAAGTAGTTTTTTTACCATAAGCGTTGCAAAGATATCTGAAAGATACTTTTTAAGCTCCGATCGCTGCTGCCTGCCTTACATTTTTTAACAACCTACTTTATTTTGCCTTTGATCTCCTGCAGTTTCAGCAATGCTTCCACAGGGGTGAGCCGGTTGATGTCTACCGTATCCAGCAGGTTGCGGATCTCCTCGAACGTCACTGAATGCACATCAAAAATATTTAACTGCATCTTCGGGGTATTCAGGTTTTTCACCGAAGCTTCGATGCTGCCGTGGCCGGTCTGGTGGTCATCGCGGCTTTCTTCCAGCTGCGCCAGTATCTCATTGGCCCGGTCTATCAGCGATGGAGGCATACCCGCCATACGGGCCACGTGTATACCAAAGCTATGCGTACTGCCGCCAGCGGCGAGTTTGCGCAGGAAAATGATCTTATTGCCCACTTCCTTATTGGTGATGTGATAATTTTTTATCCGGGGAAATTTATTTTCCAGCTCGTTCAGTTCGTGGTAATGCGTAGCAAATAATGTTTTGGGCGCAAAGGGCGATTGATGAATATATTCTGCGATACTCCAGGCGATGGAAATACCATCGTAGGTGGAGGTGCCCCTGCCGATCTCATCCAGTAATATCAGGCTGCGGGAAGTAAGGTTGTTGATGATGCTGGCCGTTTCATTCATTTCCACCATGAAGGTACTTTCGCCGCCACTGAGGTTATCGCTGGCGCCAACACGGGTGAATATCTTATCAGTTAAAGGAATGCTGGCGGCCGATGCCGGAACAAAACTTCCCATGTGCGCCATCAATGTGATGAGCGCCGTCTGGCGCAGGATAGCGCTTTTACCACTCATGTTGGGGCCGGTGAGTATGATCAGCTGTTGCGTGGCAGCATCCAGGTTGATGTCGTTGGTGATGTAAGCTTCTCCGGCAGGCAGGTTGGGTTCTATCACGGGGTGGCGACTGTCTTTCAGCGAAAGTTCGTGGCCATCGTGCAGGATCGGTTTTTTATAACCATATTGCAATGCATTGCCGGCAAAGCAGCCCAGGCAATCGAGCACAGCCATCACATGGCCATTCACCTGCATGGGGGCTATATAATCCTGGAGTTCATTGAGCAGTTCCTGGAAAACCTGTTGTTCGATCTGGAATATCTTGTCTTCCGCCCCAACGATCTTTTCCTCGTATACTTTCAGTTCGGGGGTGATATAACGTTCGGCATTGGCAAGTGTCTGCTTCCGGATCCAGGTTTCCGGAACCTTGCTTTTGTGCAGGTTGGTCACTTCGAGGTAATAACCGAAAACATTATTGAAACTGATCTTGAGGGAAGAAATACCTGTATTAAGTGCTTCTTTTTGCTGAAGCTCGAGCAAATAATTTTTTCCGCCGCTGGCGATCTCACGGAGCTCATCGAGCTCGGCATGTATGCCCCTGGCAATGAGCCCGCCTTTATTAGCGGCCGCCGGCGGATTCTCCGCGATCTCGGTGATAATTTTTTCTAAGATATAATTACAGCTGTTGAGCGAATCGCCCAGCCTTTTCAGGTAACTGTTGGAAGATGCGCTGCAGATAGTTTTGATCGCTTCTGTTTGCTGCAATCCTTTTGCTACCTGCAATACTTCGCGTGGATTGATCTTTTTCAGCGGCACTTTACTCGCCAGCCTTTCCACATCACCGGCCTGTTTTATATGCGATGCGATCTTGTTGCGGGTATCGGTTTCCTTGATCAGGTATTCTACCGTATCCAGCCGTTCGTTGATGCGGGTGATATCGTTCAACGGCATCAGCATCCATCTGCGCAACAGACGCGAACCCATCGGGGAAACGGTATTGTTGATGGTTTTGAAAAGCGTGTTCTGTTCGCCATTACCCATCAGTTCGAGATTGCGGATGGTGAAACGATCCATCCACAGATGGTCATCTTTGTTGATGCGCTGCAGTGAAGTGATATGTTGCAGGTTGGGGTGCTCGGTATCCTTGAGGTAGTGGAGTATTGCGCCGGAGGCGATGATCCCGTTCTTCAATTCTTCTACCCCAAAACCTTTGAGGCTGTGTGTACCAAAATGCTTCAACAGGTTTTCCTGTGCATACTGCTCAGTGAAGATCCACTCATCCAGAGAGTAGGTAAAAAAACTGTTACCGAAATATTCTTTGAACAGTTTTTGCCTGTTGCGCTGAAAGATCACTTCGGCGGGTTGCAGGCTCTGCAATAATTTATCGGTGTATTCCTTATCCCCTTCGGCGATGAAAAATTCTCCCGTGCTGATATCTAAAAATGCCAGCCCTATGAGATCATCTGTAAAATGCAGGGAAGCGAGAAAGTTGTTGTTGTTATGTTCGAGTAATTTGTCGCTGGTAGCTACTCCCGGCGTAACGAGTTCTGTTACCCCTCTTTTTACAATTCCTTTGGCTGCTTTGGGATCTTCGAGCTGATCGCAGATGGCTACGCGATAACCGGCTTTTACCAGTTTGTGCAGGTAAGTATCCATGGCGTGGTGCGGAAATCCTGCCAGCTCGGAGGCATCGGGATTGCCATTGTTCCGCTTGGTTAATGTGATACCCAAAACCTGCGCTGTGATGATGGCATCCTGCCCGAAAGTTTCATAAAAATCACCCACCCTGAAGAGCAAAATAGCATCAGGATATTTCGCCTTGATGGCGTTGTGCTGCTGCATTAAAGGGGTTTCGCCTGCTGATTTTGCCATAGCGACAAAAATAGGGAAAATGTATGATCTATGATGTATGATCTATGATCTGGTTCATTCGGTCTGGAATTTTAAATGAGCCTCCAGATTTTAGGAGATCCGAAGTGTTTATTATCGTTTCATCCTAAAGATACCATACATCATAGATCAAAGATCATAGATCATACATCATAGATATTTTAGTTCTCCTGCTTCGTAAGCACTTCCTTCTTCATTCTTTCCCACAATCCATCGAGGCTCTGGTGTTTATTTTCTTTCCACTGCTGGCTGAACGCTTTTATTTTTTCGTCGCGCTGATCTTTGGTGAGGGAGAAAAAATCTTTGATCGCCTGCTGGTCATTTTCAAAAGCCAGCTGGTTGTACATTTCTTTGAGCAGTTGTTCTTTTCTTGTATTAAAATTCGCCATCTCTATTTCCATGTCTTCGCGGAGCACTACTTTTTCATCATAACTTCCCGAAGGCAACATGGTCTTTGCAATCACCGGCATCAGTTCTATAAGCATGAGAATAAAAACGATGAGGTAATACCTGAATTGCAGTGCACTGCTGGTTTTTAGCAGATTCGATAAAGCTTCCACCCGGGTAAGGAAACCATTGTTGAGGTAGTTGGTAAATTCCGTTTCGGCCTGCTTTATACTGGTTTCAATTCCTTTCAGTTCACTGGCGATGGTATCCAGTTTTACCTTGTTATTTTTTTGCAGTTGCTGGTATTCCCCATCCAGTTTCTGGTATTCATTCCTTTTGGCGATAGCGATATCTTTTATCCCCACCTTACCCGTTCCACCGCTGCCATCGGTTTCCGAAAGGAAATCGGCACGGGCTTTTGTCACATCCTCATATTTTGCAGAGTTTTCAACTTGCAATGCCGCCTGTTGCTTCAGCAGTTCATCTTTTCTATTCTTATACAAGGTATCCAGTTCGCTGCGTTTGGCCAGTTTTTTCTTTTCATTGTCCAGCGAAGTCTGCAGTTTTATTTCCTTATCGAACATATACAATACAGCCGGCTGCGCCATAAAGGTGCCGATAGTCAGCGCCAGTAGTCCACGGAAGAGCAGTGGTGTAAATCTTTTCTTGTTAAATTTTGTGATGCCTTTTATCAAAGCCCGGTCGATGGTGAGGATGATGAAACCCATGAAAATGCCGAGCAGTACGGAGATGAATATCGAATCCACGATGGTGCTGAAAAAGTAGGTCCAGGTAAAAGTGGCGAACAGCCAGGTGGTCAGTACTGTCATGCCGATGATGCGGTAGCGGTTGCGGTCTACCACCGAATCTACGAGCAGTTCCTTTTCGGCGGTAGAAAGCCACCATAAGAATTCACTGAATTGCGACGGGGCATAATGTTCCCGCTGGGAAATAGGGATGTTCTTTTCCATGATAAAGGGATAAGTTGATTACTAAATATGAATCAATAGGGGAGCTGAGTTGAAGGACTAAAGTAATATTTAATATGCTGAATGTGGAAAGAAGTAACCCTGAATATTTCCCGGCAGCCATACATTAACAGTTTATTAATTAAGGGGCTTAAACCGCTGTGCTATAAACAGGTCTATTGCCTATCTTTGCGCCACTTTGGCAAAATGGCAAAGTAATTGTTTTAGTAAAAGAAAAAAATATGAAAAAGTTCTACAGCAGCCTGGTACTCATTTTCGCAGCGGTCTTATTTGTACAGGCACAGGTGCCAAAAGGAATGGGTACAAGCGATCCCGAAGGGAAAAAAGTATTGGATGCGGTAAGTGCCAAGTTCAAAACGTACAAATCCGTACAGGCAAAATTCTCCCTTAAAATAGAAAATGCCTCCGGCAAAAATGTAGGCTCAAAAAGCGGTACCGTTTATATGAAAGGGTCCAAATACAGGATCAGCGTTACCGGCCAGGAAATATTCAGCGATGGCAGCAATGTGTGGACATACGATAAGGCTTCCAACGAAGTGACCGTCACCAAGCTGGATGCATCGGCTAATTCGATCACCCCACAGAAATTATTCACCAATTTTTACGATAAGGACTTTTTATACAAACTCAACGGTAATGTAAAAGTGGGCGCAAAGCAGATGAAAGAAATCGAACTTACGCCGGTAGACAAGACAAAAGCATTTCACAAGGTTTTGTTGTACGTGGATAACAACGTGATCAACACCACCAAAATATTTGAAAAGACCGGTAACAGGATCACTTACAGCACCAGCAGCATGACGCCCAACGGTGCAATCGGAGACGATATGTTTGTATTTGATGCAAAAAAATACCCTGGTGTGGAAGTGGTAGACCTCCGGTAATCTATGATCTGAGATGTATGATCTATGATCTTATTTAAATCGAATAATATAAAAATCCCCGAAGTTTATAAGCTTCGGGGATTTTGTTTATCGTTCAAAAGTTAGAGAGATCATAGATCATACATCATAGATCATACATCATAGATCATAGATTTTCCTGGCTTCCCCACCTGAATGATGTTGCCGTCAACCCGGCCAGGTCTATCACCCTATCTACCACCGTGGCTGCCACTTCTTCCACTGTTTTTGGCTGGCTGTAGAATGATGGTGTTGCGGGGCAAATGATACCGCCGGCCAGTGTGATCGTTTCCATATTACGAATGTGAATAAGGCTGTAAGGAGTTTCCCTGGCTACGCAAATGAGTTTGCGACGTTCTTTCAACATCACATCGGCCGCTCTTGTAATGACATCATTTGATATCCCGACGGCGATGCGTCCCAAAGTACCCATACTGCAGGGGATGATGATCATGGTGGTATATTGCCCTGAGCCGGAAACGAATGGTGCGGAGAAATCATCGGCTTCGTAGTATTTTACCGGGAAATGCCGGTGGCTTTCATCGCCTAATTCGGTCTCCCATACCAGTCGTGCATTTTTGGTGAAAACGACCGATAATTCAGCAACCTGGGCCTTTAAGTCCAGTAATTTTGTTAATAATAGCTTTGTATATACTGATCCGCTGGCTCCCGTTACTGCTACAACAATTTTTTGCATTATTTTCCCGTTTAATAAGCTAAGCTACTAAACAATTAAAGGATGCAAAAGTTTAAATGGTTTTTACTGTCAATCGTCCTCATCGCCACGGGTTTTGCATTTACGGCGCCTGCCGGAAATGGTTCCAAAGAAAAGATCCACTGGATCACGCTGCAGGAGCTCAATGAAGTCTATTACAAAAATCCCAAACCGATATTGATCGACGTGTATACCGATTGGTGCGGATGGTGCAAACAGATGGATCGAACCACTTACCAGAACAGCAAGCTGGCGGCTTATGTAAATGAAAAATATTATGCCGTGCGGTTCGATGCAGAATCAACAGACACCGTTTTTTTCAATAAACAAAAATTTGCTTACAATCCTGCCGTGAAGGCCAACGAACTCGCGATGTACCTCACTTTCGGCCGCCTCGAATTTCCACATACTATTTTCCTTTCTGCCATTGATGCAAGGCCTGCACCGTTATCCGGCTACATGAAACCGAAAGAGATGGAAGCCCCGGTGAAATTTTTTGGCGAGAAAGCAGATGCCAATCAAACCTTCATTGAATTTAATAAGACCATGAAGAAAGAATGGTAATTCAATTAAGAATTAAGAATTAAAAATTAAGAATGCAGGCAGGAGCAAAAATTTCTGTTGATACAAACTTCTCTGAATGGGTTAAGCTGCATATTTTCACCATTTACCATTCACTTTGAATATGGGATGCTGCTAACACACGCCCTGGTCGGCGGAAGTCATCAGGACGGATTGCTTTCTGGGGTTCATGAAAAGTTTGCGACAGTTGTTGTTTGTAACACACCAACAATTTTTTTAAAATGTATTTTTATTTTTACGAAGTAAAAAATAATCAGCGAAATCATTTTATCCTTTAAAATCAGCGATTATTTTATTTCAAATCATCATTCTGAAAGTATCTACATTTTCACCATTCACTATTGACTATTCACTATCTTGTGACGGATAAATCACCACTTGTACACTACAACGTTTTCGCTTTGCTTTGTTGCTTCGCGGAATAAAAAATCAGCTCAACAATGAGAATCAGTATTGCTATTGCCGCCCTGATGTTACTCGGATCTGTAAGGATGCAGGCGCAGACAAAAACACCCGTTTATCTCGACGAAACAAAACCGATCAGGGAACGTGTGGAAGATGCCCTTTCCAGAATGACCACGCAGGAAAAGATCGCGATGATACATGCGCAGTCGAAGTTCAGTTCGGCCGGCGTACCCCGCCTTGGCATCCCCGATATCTGGATGACAGATGGGCCGCATGGCATCCGTCCCGATGTACTCTGGGACGAATGGAAGCAGGCAGGTTTTACCAACGATTCCTGTATCGCGTTTCCCGCGCTCACTGCGCTGGCGGCTACCTGGAACAAAGACCTGGCATTGCTGTACGGAACTTCCATTGGCGAAGAAGCACGCTACCGCAACAAAACCGTATTGCTTGGCCCGGGGGTAAATATTTACCGTACTCCGCTCAACGGCCGAAATTTCGAATACATGGGAGAAGATCCTTTTCTTACTTCCAAAATGGTAGTGCCTTATATCAAAGGGGTACAGTCGAATGGCGTGGCTACCTGCGTAAAACATTTTGCCCTCAACAACCAGGAAACCGACCGGCATAAAGTAAATGTGAATGTAGACGACCGTGCTTTGTACGAGATCTACCTGCCTGCATTCAAAGCGGCGGTGCAGGAAGGCGGAACACTGGCCATCATGGGTTCTTACAATAAATACAAAGGCCAGCATTGCTGCCACAACCAATACCTGCTCAATGATATCCTCCGTGGTGAGTGGGGCTTTGAAGGCGTAGTGGTAGCTGACTGGGGCGGTGTGCATGATACCAGACAGGCCATCACCAACGGACTGGATATGGAATTCGGTACCTGGACTGACGGCCTTTCCTGGGGTACCAGCAATGCGTACGATAACTATTATCTCGCAAGGCCATACCTCGACCTGATCAACAAAGGCGAAGCAGGCACCAAAGAACTGGATGAAAAAGTGCGCCGCATCTTACGCCTGTCATTTTTGACGAACATGAATACCAAAAGGCCTTTTGGGTCATTCGGTACACCGGAACATGCATTGGCCGGCCGCAGGATCGCGGAAGAAGGGATCGTGCTGTTGCAGAACAACAACAATGTATTGCCCATCGATCTTTCCAAAACAAAAAAGATAGCGGTCATCGGCGAAAATGCCATCAAGATGATGACTGTTGGCGGAGGTAGTTCTTCGCTGAAAGCGAAATATGAAATATCACCCCTGGAAGGCTTGAAAAAAAGGATCGGCACCCAGGCGGAGATCGTGTATGCACGTGGTTATGTAGGCGATACCAGCAATAATTACAATGGTGTGGCATCCGGCCAGGATCTTTCAGAAAAACGTTCGGCTGAAGTGTTGCTCGCGGAGGCGCTGAAAGTAGCCAAAGATGCCGATGTGGTGATCTTTTTCGGAGGCCTCAACAAAAGCGATTTCCAGGATAGCGAAGGTAACGACCGTAAATCACTGGGGCTTCCATACAACCAGGATAAAGTAGTGAGCGAACTGGCAAAAGTGAATAAAAAACTGGTTTTTGTAAATATTTCCGGTAATGCCGTAGCGATGCCATGGGTAAAAGAAGTGCCTTCTATAGTACAGGGCTGGTTTCTTGGAACTGAAGCCGGTACTGCGTTAGCGGAAGTATTGGTAGGAGATGTGAACCCTTCGGGGAAACTCACATTCACCTTCCCGGTAAAACTGGAAGACAATGGGGCTCATTCTACAGGAGAATTTCCGGGTAACGGAGAAGTGACCTACAAAGAAGGCATATTCGTAGGTTACCGCTGGGCGGAAAAACAAAAGATAAAACCTTTGTTCAGCTTTGGCCATGGCCTGAGCTACACTACATTTGAATACGGGGCTGTTACAGCAGATAAAAAAACAATGTCTTCTTCCGACAAGATCACTTTCAACGTTACCATAAAAAACAAAGGTACCCGTGATGGTTCCGAAACGGTTCAGTTGTATATCACCGATGTAAAATCGTCGTTGCCACGCCCCGTGAAAGAACTGAAAGGATTTGAAAAAGTATTCCTGAAAGCAGGGGAGCAAAAAACGGTCTCTATCACCGTGGATAAATCTGCGCTCAGTTTCTTCGACGATAAAAAACACGCGTGGGTAGCTGAACCGGGCGATTTTGAAGCGCTGATCGGCGCATCTTCCTCAGATATCAGGTCGAAAGTAAAATTTGCGTTGGCGGATTGATCTTCCCGCAAAGACGTTGGAATAAAATACAAAACGCAAAGGAAACCCTTTGCGTTTTTTGCGTTAAATACTATTAACTTCATTCCCAAAAACTGCACAAATGAGAATCATTTATTTGCTTTTATTTTTATTGGCTGCCGCAACAGGATATGCGCAAACCGCTAAACCCACCATCAACGATCTTTCTTTCATGGCAGGCACCTGGACGCAGGACCACGAGTGGGGATGGATGGAAGAGCATTGGAGTAAACCTATGGGCAATTGTATGGCTTCCAGCTTTCGCTGTGTGAAGGATGGCAAAGTAGTTTTTTATGAATTTATGGTGATCGAGCAGGACTCATCAGGACCGGTATTGAAGCTGCGGCATTTTAATGCAGGCAATATCGCCTGGGAAGATAAAAATTCACCTGTTGAATTTGTGGTCTTGTCCATTCAAAAAAACAGCGTCGTTTTTGAATCCAGGGATAAAACGTTGAAAATTACCTATACAGTCGTTCCGGAAAAACAGATGAATATCATTCTTGATGAAAAAAATAAAGAGGGCATATGGAGCGCTACCAGCTTTAACTTGAAGTACAGTAAGAATTAGGCGGGGTTTCCATCAAATAAGGTTAGTCCTGTACAACAGGCGCAAAGGAAATATCCTTAGCGCCTCTTTTGTTTTTAACTTGGCGCCTTTGCGTGAAATCTCTGTTCGTCTACCTCTTTTCCACATTCGTCTACTTCGGCCGATTTGCCATTGCCGGTTGACGGAAATTTCGTTTCTTTAGAGGGCAACATCACCCGTGCAGCACAGCACAAAAATCCACAGTTGCTTTATCCTTACAAGTTGTGCACCAGGCAGATAGGCACTTGCACCTATAATACACACTCGTTTAACACGATCTTGCCTGGTTGTGAAGGCTTTTCTTTGCGTTTATTCAGGCATTTTATTCTCATACCAACTGATCGTCACCGTGTAGTGGCGGAGCTAAACATATTTTAAAAAGCAGGAAATTGGACAACGAAACAAAACTACCTCAGCAGGACCCACCAGGGGATGAGCCATTGAAACAAACCCCGGACGAAACGGCTTCGTCTGCGGATGTATTTTCAGCAACGAATGAAATTTCAGATCTGGAACCGCAGCCTTCAACCCCCAACCCTCAACCTTCAACCACCGAAGACATGGAAGTTCATCACCATACACACGCCGGCCACGGCAAAAAAACATGGAAAGATTATTTTTGGGAATTCCTGATGTTATTCCTCGCCGTGTTCTGCGGTTTCCTGGCGGAATATCAGTTAGAGCATGTGATCGAGCATCAGCGGGAAAAAGAATTCATCCGGTCGATGGTGGAAGATCTGCAAACCGATCATCAGCAAATTGATAAGTATGTATCCAAACTCGAGCTTGGCCGCAACCAGATGGATTCGTTGATCACCCTGCTGGATGACAATGCCCATATCAAACAAAATGGCAACCTGTTATATTACTTCGGCAGGATCAGTCCAAGGTTGGATGCACTCACCATCAATAACCGCACATTCGACCAGTTAAAGAATTCCGGCGGCTTCCGGCTGATTCGTAATAACAAGGCAGCAGAAAAGATCATGAGTTATTACGGCAGCATTCAATACGTACGCCAACTCGAAGAATTGTATGCCCAGGAATTTTACGAATATAAAAAACTCGCATCAGGAATATTTGAACCATCTGTTTTTAGAAAGATGGAACGCCCGGATGGCAGTATTTCCCGCGAAGCGGATAACCCGTCTCTGCCGACAAACGATCCCAAACAGCTGAAAGGGCTCAGTGTGTTTGCGGTGTACATGAATGGCAGCAGGCGATCATTGATACCGGTGGTGGATTCGGTGCAAAAAAGTGGAGATGAACTGGCGGCTTATCTGAAGAAATCTTACAAGCTTGACTAATGTACGTTGAAGCTCCAGCTTCGACTGTATATTGAAGTTCCAGCTTCGACAAATAAAAAAGAAAACAACAAAACCCAATACTAACATCAATGAAACAATTAACCCTACTAACCTTCACGTTTATTTTTTTTGCAGCATGCAAAACACCGGTACATGACCAACACGCAGATACTGCCAAAGTAAATGCCGTGCTCGATTCATTGAATGCTACTGCCGCCCGTGCAGATTTCAATGCATATTTCAAACTATATGCAGACCAATCGATCTTCACCGGAACGGATGCCACCGAACGCTGGGACAAAAAACAATTCATGGCATATGCCAAGCCGTTTTTTGATAAAGGCAAAGCCTGGAACTTCCGTTCGATGGAGCGCCATATCAGCTTCGACACTACCGGTAACCTTGCCTGGTTTGATGAATTGCTGAATACACAAATGAAGATTTGCCGTGGATCAGGCGTGCTGGTAAAACAAGGCGATGACTGGAAGATCAGACAATATATTCTTTCCACTACCATTCCGAATGAACAGATGGATTCGGTAACGGGAATGAAGGCCGCCATTGAAGATGGCATCATCGGTAGTTATCCGGTTAAATAATAAAAAGCGTGCAGGATCGGAAAACGTGGGGTACACACTCATTCCCTTTTTCCGGAACATTGCAAAGGCCACAACGGGGAATTGAAAGTAGCAACCGAAGAAGAAAAAGGTATCACATTCACGATCATTTTACCAACAAATAATTCCTGATGAGATCATGCTGTTTATATATCGTTTTATTGTTGGTTTCTGTTCATACGTTGGCGCAGCAGGCTTTTCAGCTGAAAGAGTTGCCCAAAGCGGAAACCTTGCTCACGGGCTGGAAAATGTATGCGGGTGATGATCCGCGATTTGCTGATCCGTCTTTTGATGACAGTAAATGGCAGCCTGTTGATCTGAAAAGAGATGTAGCAGAATTTTCTGAATTTAAAAAAACGGGTATCATCTGGGTACGTTTGCAACTCAGTGTAGATAGTGGAGTGGCCGTGAATCAACTCGCTGCACACGTTGCCCAATACAGCGCTTCCGAAATTTACCTGAACGGTAAACTGATCAAAAAATACGGAACGGTAAATGCCGATCCCGCAAAAACAGTGGCTTACCTGCCTTCCGGTATGCCGTTCGATCTCAACCTTATCCCCGGAAAAAGCAATGTGATGGCCGTAAGGCTGGCCTGGCAAAAAAATATCCCTTACATCTCTTACCTGAATGAATCTTTGCCGGCCTTTAATTTTTTTATAGATGATAAAGAAAATGCTGTAAAGAGTTATGAGCATTCGCAATGGCATACGAAGATGTACATTATCATTTTCAGTATCAGTTCCGGCACAGTACTGATCATTGGCTTCATTTACCTGTTATATTTTTTATTCGACAGGAGCCAGAAATTGCATTTGTATTATGCACTGGCAATGTTGGCGCAATGCCTGAATGCTTTACCGGTAGAGGTTTTCGGCACAGACCGCTTTGGTGTGCTGGGTCCACTCATGTGGGTGTTTTTTGCGGAAGCGGCGGCTTACACACTCAGTATGTTCTTCATCGTGTTGACGATCTACACCATTTTCAATTATCCTTACCGGTTATTCTTTAAGATTGTGTCTGTAGTCAGCATCATACTTGTAGTAAGCATGTATTGGTATGGCACGAAGTCATTTTTTATCATCTCCTATATATATCCGGCATTGTATCTTTTTACCGCTGTATACGCCTGCATCTGGGCGATGAAGAAAAAGAAACGGGATGCCGGTATCCTGCTGGCGGGGTTGTTGGTATTTGCGCTCACCACACTTTTGTCGGCGGTGATCACGATCAACAGCATTTTTGCACAATTGTTTTTTTACATTTCTCAAATGTTCTTCCCCATCGGGATGTCTTTTTATTTAGCGATACAAAGTTCGCTGCGCAGTAAACAATTGCAGGCAAGCCTCGAAGATGTTCAGACATTATCGGAAAAAAACCTGGCGCATGAACAGGAAAAACAATTGTTGTTATCTAACCAGAATACGCTGCTGGAGTTACAGGTAAATGAACGCACGGCTGAACTGAACAAATCTTTGATTGATCTCAAATCCACGCAATCGCAATTGATACAGGCGGAAAAAATGGCTTCACTCGGCGAACTCACCGCCGGCATCGCTCACGAAATACAAAACCCGTTGAACTTCGTCAATAATTTTTCGGAAGTAAGTAATGAACTCATTGATGAAATGAATGAAGAATTGGAAAAAGGTGATATCGGAGAAGCGAAAGCGATCTCAGCGGATATCAAACAAAATCTTGAAAAAATAAATCATCACGGAAAACGTGCCGATGCCATTGTAAAAGGCATGCTGCAACACAGCAGCAGTAAGGGCGGACAGAAAGAACTGACTGATATCAATAAATTGGCAGACGAATATTTACGACTGGCCTATCATGGATTGCGGGCAAAGGATAAATCTTTCAACGCTACTTTGAAAACCGATTTCGACGAAACCATTGGTAAGATCAACATCGTTCCGCAGGATATGGGAAGGGTTTTGCTAAACCTTATCACGAATGCTCTTTACGCAGTAAACCTCCGGGGTTTTCAAAAACCCGGAGGTTTACTCCCAACCTCCGGGCGTTTGAACGAATCAAACACTCCGGGGTTAGAAGAAAACCCCGGAGGTTTACTTCCTTACGAACCCACCGTTACAATAACGTCTTCCCGTCTTCCCGGCAAAACCCCTGGAAGCATTTTAATTTCGGTGAAAGACAATGGCAACGGCATTCCACAAAACATCATCGAGAAAATCTTCCAGCCCTTCTTCACCACCAAGCCCACCGGGCAAGGAACTGGCCTGGGTTTGAGCCTGGCGTATGATATTGTGAAAGCGCATGGCGGGGAATTGAAAGTAGAAACGGAAGAAGGAGCAGGGACAACATTTATCATACAACTGAACGGAACCAATTGATATGAAAAAAATTATATTGTTATTGCTGTTATTCACTTTGCTTGGCAATGCATTTGCCCGGCAAAATCCCGAGCAACTTGTGCGGCATAAAGTTGATTCTATTGTTACACTTGTAGCAAAGGAGAAAAACGAAAAAGGCAAGGTGGATCTGCTGCTGTCCATATACACGGTGTCGATAGATGCATATCCGGTATTGTTATTGGAAACTTACCAAAAGCTCTATACGCTTGGCATCAACAACAAGGACAAGATCATAGAATCAAGCGCATGGAGCATGGGAGGACAAGGTTATCGGCTTGCAGGTAATTATGTAAAAGCACTCGAATGCCATTACAAGGCTGTGGCTTTGGCCAGCCAAACAGGCAATGCCAACTTATTAAGTTATGCCAGAAACCAGATGGCTCATATTTATAAGGATCGGCAGGAGAATGAAAAAGCTCTGGCGTTGTACCGGTTAGCAAGTGATGGAGTGATGAATAGCCGAAACACAAATACCAGCTGGTGGGCATACATGAATATGGGCGCTGTATACCTGAATATGCTACAGCTTGATTCGTCTTTATTTTATTCACAAAAATCGCAATCACTGATCCCGTCATCAAATCTTAAAGAGACTACATACTGTTATATTTTATCAAACATCGCCAGTGTGTATAGCCTTAAAGGTGATCCGGCCAAAGCCATGATATATTTTGATTCAGCATTGCATATAGCAGAAATTGCGAGATCGCAACGCTACATTAATTCAGTCAGCGTGGCCATAGCCGATCATTATTACAGGTATAAACAATTTGATTCCAGCGCAGCGTATGCGAAAAAGGCAATCGAAATATTAAACGGAACGATGCTCAGCAATTTTGCGCTTAGTCCTGCAAAGATGCTGGCCCGTTTATATGAAAACAACCAGGCAGATAGTGCTTTAAAATATTGGAAAGTGTACATGGCAGCGAACGATAGCCTGTATAGCATACGTACGAACCAGCAGCTAATGATGATGTCTTTTGAAGAAACGCAGCGCCAACGTACAATTGAAGATGAAAAGAGAGTTTACCGCAATAAAGTAATTACAACATTATTGATAACAGGCTTGTTGATATTTTGCCTGGTAGCACTAATACTTTATCGTAATAATAAACAAAAACAAAAGGCAAACTCGGCACTGGCTGCTACTTTGTCTGAACTTAAAAGCACTCAAACTCAACTGATCCAGGCGGAAAAGATGGCCAGCCTCGGCGAGCTTACTGCCGGCATTGCACACGAGATTCAAAACCCGCTGAATTTTGTTAATAATTTTTCTGAGGTAAATAAAGAATTGCTCGAGGAAATGGAAGACGAAATTGCAAAAGGGAATTATGATGAAGTAAAAGCCCTTGCCACCGATATAAAAGATAACGAACAAAAAATAAATCACCATGGCAAACGTGCCGATGCGATCGTGAAAGGAATGTTGCAGCATTCGAGGTCGTCTTCAGGCCAAAAAGAGCTTACGGACATCAATGCTTTGTGTGATGAATATCTGCGGTTAAGTTATCATGGCTTAAGAGCGAAAGACAAATCTTTTAACGCGACATTAAAAACAGATTTTGATCAAAGTATCGGAAAAATAAATATCATTCCCCAGGATATGGGCAGGGTGGTGATGAATTTGTTGACGAATGCTTTTTATGCGGTAAACCTCCGGGGTTTTCAAAACCCCGGAGGTTTGCTTTCAACCTCCGGGCGTTTGAACGAATCAAACACTCCGGGGTTAGAAGAAAACCCCGGAGGTTTGGAGGTATACGAACCAACCGTTTCCATCCATACAAAAAAGAAAGATCATTCCATTGAAATAACCATCGAAGACAATGGCACCGGCATTCCGCAGGAAATAATTGAGAAGATTTTTCAGCCGTTTTTTACCACCAAACCAACCGGTCAGGCCACAGGTTTGGGGTTAAGCCTCAGCTACGATATCATCAAGGCGCACCAGGGCACTTTAAGTGTTGAAAGCAAACCATCGGAATATGCGAAGTTTACTATTACTTTGCCTGTGTAAAACCACTCCAGAATATGATAATGCAAGCGATATTTATATTTATCATTTTTAATATACTGCGTAAAACCGCCATCAAAGAAGGCAAACAGCGGGAGTGGGGGCGTATTCTACTGAGTGGAACCATCTTTACGGCAGTACTGATAGTGGTCCATACTATTTATTCGCCATCCCGCACTATCATTAACTGGCTGGCATATGCAGTGCTGGGCGCACAGTATTATGCAGTATTCAAATACAAGGAATTCCGTTCTGTAAAGCCAACCTTGTTTGCTTTTTTACCCATCCTTGGGATCAACTTGCTGGAAGATGTGATACAATTGATCAACCGGCCGTTTTACAAAAAGTGGGACGACTATTTTGAGATAGCCGAGTTGGGCGCTCTTATCTGGATGATCACGATGCTGGTCAGTAATAACCGCCAGAGGAAGGCGCTCGAAAAAGCAAGGCTGAAGGCCGAGGAAAGAGAAAAAGAAATCCAGGTCACGCAAAAGCTGAAAGCAGAACTGGAAGTGCAGGTGCAGGAACGTACCGCGGAAATAACACGACAGAAAGAAGAATTGGAGCAGACGATCCATGAGCTGCAATCTACGCAGGAGCAACTGGTGCAGTCGGAAAAAATGGCCAGCCTCGGTGAACTGACCGCCGGTATTGCACATGAGATTCAGAACCCGTTGAACTTCGTGAACAACTTCAGTGAAGTGAGCAACGAGCTGATCGCTGAGATGGTGGAGGAACTGAACAAGGGAGATTTTGAAGAAGCGAAAGCCATCGCCGCAGATATCCGCCAGAATCTTGAGAAAATAAACCATCATGGCAAACGCGCCGACGCGATCGTAAAAGGAATGTTGCAGCACAGCCGCAGCAGCGATGGTAAAAAGGAACCGACGGATATCAACGCCCTGTGCGATGAATATTTGCGGTTGAGTTATCATGGCTTGAGGGCAAAAGATAAAAGTTTTAACGCCACATTGAAAACGGATTTTGATCCAACTATCGGCCTGGTCAGTATCGTTCCGCAGGATGTGGGAAGGGTGGTGATGAACCTGCTGACAAATGCGTTTTACGCGGTAAACGAACGTAAAGCAAACCCCGGAGGTTTGGTTTCAACCTCCGGGAGTTCATTCGAGTCAAACGCTCCGGGGTTAGCGGAAAACCCCGGAGGTTTTAATTCAACCTCCGGGCGTTTGGATTTGTACGAACCAACTGTTACCGTAAAAACTTGCCTGGTTCCCCCTTCAGGGGGCGGAGGGGGTGTCCTGATCACCGTATCCGACAATGGCGGCGGCATTCCCGCTGATATTAAGGAAAAGATCTTTCAACCATTTTTTACCACCAAACCTACCGGCAAAGGCACCGGTTTGGGGTTGTCGCTGAGTTATGATATTATTGTAAAAGGGCATGGAGGAAAAATGAGCGTGGAAACAGAAGAGAACAAAGGCACCACCTTTATCATTTCTTTGCCAAAATAACACGGAAGATGACAGCAGAACGGGAAAATTTATTGAACGAGACATACCAGAAAATTCTGCGGATAGGTTTTGCATTGGAACCAACCCAGGACCTGAAGGAGTATTTTTCAGAAAAATTGTACATCATCGGGACTACGAAAGATGAAATGATCGATACCCTTCAGGATCTGCAGCAGCTCATCGACCGACAGAAGGAGCAAAGTGCAGGGATGGAAGTAAGCTTTACTACAAAAGAGGTGGACCGGCAATATTATTCCCAGGATACGATGGCTATTGTAACTCACGAGATCATTGCCCGCATTATTATAAGCGATGGACAGGAGACCTCGTTTGATATGCGCTCTTCCGGCATGCTGAGATTTGAAGATGGAAAATGGAAACTATTCTACTGGCATGCGTCCAAACCAGAAAACGTACAAAGCGACGAAGATACTTTTGGCATCAACGAGTGGAAACAAAAGAATGAGGAACTCGAACGGCTGGTGGCTGAACGTACCGCCGATCTTTCGAAGAAAAATGAAGAACTGAAAGCTACGCTCGACCAACTGCAGGCAACACAGACCCAACTGATACATTCTGAAAAAATGGCTTCGCTGGGTGAACTCACGGCGGGCATTGCACACGAGATACAAAACCCGCTGAACTTTGTGAATAATTTTTCGGAGATCAATAAAGAATTGCTGGCCGAAATGAATGAAGCCATCGCCGGTAAAGATTATGAGGAAGTGGAAGCGCTGGCAAAAGACATCACAGAGAATGAAGAAAAGATCACGCATCACGGCAAACGTGCCGATGCCATCGTGAAAGGGATGCTGCAACATTCCAGAAGCAGCAACGCCATAAAAGAACCCACGGATATCAACCAGCTGGCCGATGAATACCTTCGCCTGGCATATCACGGATTGAGGGCGAAAGACAAATCGTTTAACGCCACGATGAAGACAGAGTTTGATGAAACCATCGGCAAAGTGAATGTCATCCCGCAGGACATCGGAAGAGTTATTCTGAATTTGCTCACAAATGCATTCTATGCAGTGAATGAACGTAAAAACCCCGGAGGTTTTCTTTCAACCTCCGGGAGTTTGAATCAATCAAACGCTCCGGGGTTAGAAGGAAAACCCGGAGGTTTGCCTGAGTACGAACCAACCGTAACTATTAAAACCTTACGTACCGCAGGCAAAGAAATACAGATCAGTGTAAGTGACAATGGTGGCGGTATTCCACGATCGACGCTGGACAAGATATTCCAGCCATTCTTTACCACCAAGCCTACAGGACAGGGAACAGGCCTGGGCCTGAGCATGAGCAATGATATCGTTACCAAAGGCCATGGCGGTACATTGAGCGTAAAAACAAACGAAGGGGCCGGTACCACATTTACTATCACTTTACCCGAATAAAAACAAAAGCAATGAAAATTTTAGTTGTAGATGATGAGCAGGATGTGCAGGTGTTGTTTCAGCAACGTTTTCGCAAAGAAATAAAGAGTGGGGAAATGCAATTTGATTTTGCTTTTTCCGGCGAAGACGCCATCAAATACCTGAACGAACATGAGCAGGAAGCAGTACTCATTTTGTCCGACATCAACATGCCGGGTATGAGTGGGTTGGAATTGCTCGGGCATATCAAACAAAAATATTTAAAGCCACCACCGATCGTGATGATGATCACCGCGTATGGGGATGCAGAAAATTACAACATGGCCAAGCAACTGGGGGCAGATGATTTCCTGACCAAGCCGGTGGATTTTAATTTATTGAAAGAAAAACTTAAACCTATTTCTCAATGACCAAGATATTAGTAGCGGATGACGAAGCGGATCTGGAAGTGCTTATCAGGCAGAAATTTCGCCGTAAAATAAGGGAGCAGGAATATGAATTTGTATTCGCGGCCAATGGCAATGAAGCATTGGAAAAAATATCACAAAACCCGGATGTGGAGATCGTGCTGAGTGACATCAATATGCCTGAAATGGACGGGCTTACGTTGCTCACCCGCCTGAGTACCGGCAACCCGTTGATCAAAACCGTGATGGTATCGGCCTACGGCGATATGGATAACATCCGCGTAGCGATGAACCGTGGCGCTTTTGATTTTGTGACCAAACCCGTAAACTTTGAAGACCTTGAGCTCACGATGGAAAAAACCATCGTGCAGGTACGCCAGGCAAAAGAAACTTTGAAAGCCATCAAAGAAAATAATATTCTCAAAATGTACGTGGATGAAAACGTACTCAATTTCATGGGTACAAGGGAATACGAATCTTCTCTCACGGACAATGAGACCATTGAAGCATCGGTAGCTTTCATCGATATTTGCAGCTTCACTTCCATCAGTGAAAAAGAATCGCCGGATGTGGTGGTGAAAATGCTCAACCAGTATTTTGATGTGATGGTGAAAGAGATCATCGCACAGGGCGGCATCGTGGATAAATTTATCGGCGATTGTATCATGGCGGTTTTTAAAGGGGATTATCATCTCGACAGGGCCATCGATGCCAGTCTGGCCATCAAAAAAACAATTGATGCCATGCCTTCCGATCATCAATTCTTACCCAAAGTGGCCATAGGGGTCAACAGCGGCGAAATGATCTCCGGCAATATCGGCTCGGCTACCCTGAAGCGGCTCGATTATACCGTGATCGGCGATACGGTAAATACCGCACAACGATTACAGAGTGCCGCAAAAGCAAGCCAGATAGTGATTTCAGCAGACTGTTATGAGAAAGTGAAAGGCTCTTTTCAATGCAAGGAACTCGGGATGGTGACGTTGAAGAATAAGGCGCAAGAGGTCTTGCTATACGAGGTGATTAATTAATAATGAATAATTAATAATTAATAATTCATTCCGCCGAAGGCATTAACTTATCCGAACATACTACATTATACATTATCAACTATTAATTATTAATTATTAATTCATGAGATACGAAGAAGTATACTCTTTCCTCATCAACAAATTAGAAACCGGCCTTCCCTCTTTCATCACTTATCACGATGTGGGGCATACCAAACAGGTGATTGCGGCAGCAGAAGAACTGGCTGTGGGGGAAAATGTTACCGGGGATGAACTGACGTTGCTGAAGACCGCGGCCTTGTTTCATGATGCCGGTTTTTTGCAGAACCATAAAAATCATGAAGAGCTGTCGTGTAATATCGCCCGCAAATATTTACCGGAATATGGCTACACTAACGACCAGGTAGAACGTATCTGCACGATGATCCTTTGCACCAAACTGCCGCAAAGCGCCAAAGACCATCTCAGCAAGATGCTGTGCGATGCCGATCTCTATTACCTCGGCGGCGATGATTATGAAGAACGGGCCGAAAAATTATATGCGGAATTCAAACGCAATGGTATCGTGAAGAACCCCACCGAATGGGCGCTCAGGCAAGCCAGTTTTTTATCGCTGCATCATTATTTTACCGAAACGGCCGTTAACAACAGGAACGATAAAAAACTGGAGAACCTGAAAGATCTGCAGCAGCGCATTGCGGCCACCATGCCACATGAGCGCAAGAAAAAAGAATCAGACATGATCTCCGATTTTTTCTTTGTAGCGGTAGGGGTATTAATGGCGGGGTTTGCGCTCAAATATTTTCTGGTGCCCAATCACTTTTTCGATGGTGGTATCACCGGTATCTCGCTGCTGTTGCATGAGCTCTATCATTTCAATCTCGCCGCGGTGATCATCATCCTGAACCTTCCCCTGATCATCATCAGTTCTTATACCGTGGGCAAAAAATTCGCCTTCCGCACATTTCTCAGCGTGATATTATTGGGAGCGTGCCTGGTATTTCTTCCCGGATATTCGCTCACGCACGATAAATTACTCATCTCCATCTTCGGCGGCGTCTTCCTCGGCACCGGCATCGGGCTGGTGATGCGGGGCGGCGCAGCACTCGACGGCATTGAAGTGCTGGCATTGTATACACTCAAACGCACGTCGTTCACCATTACCGAAATTATCCTCGGCATCAATATCCTCATCTTCAGCATCGCGGCGTTTTCATTCGGCATCGAAACAGCTTTGTATTCCGTACTTACTTATTTCTGCGCTACCCGCTGCATCGATTATGTGGTGGAAGGTATACAGGCATTTACCGGCGTAACGATCATCTCCGGCAAAAGCGAAGTGATCAAATACGAGCTGGTAAATAATCTCGGAAGGGGCATCACGGTGTACAAAGGCGAACGTGGTTTCCTACCCGGAAAATTTGATGTGAGTGCCGATGTAGATATCATCTTCACCGTGATCACCCGCCTCGAATTGCGCAAGCTGAAAAACCTGGTCTATGAAGTGGACCCGGCGGCATTTATTTTTGCCAGCACCATCAAAGAAGCAGCTGGCGGGGTGATCAAGCGGAGGCATGTACATTAAAAAACCCCGGAGGTTTTCTTCAACCACCGGGCGTTTGTGCTATAAAAACGCTCCGGGGTTAGGGCAAAACCCCCGGAGGTTTTTCTTCAACCACCGGGCGTTTGTGCTATAAAAACGCTCCGGGGTTAGGGCAAAACCCCGGAGGTTTTTCTTCAACCTCCGGGCGTTTGTATCACTTCTCTGGCGCCAGTGATCCTTCGGAACACTGGCGCCAGAGAAGTAAAGGCTGCTTTGCCATCTGTTCTGCACAAAACAATAAAATATCGCCCCCTTTCGTTATTCCCCTTGGCAAAACCCTTTTTACTTTTAATCCTTCTATCTAAATGAAACTTTCTCCTAAAACCAGCGCTGCCCTGCAATATATTTGCGCAGCAGCCATGTTCATTTGCGCCGCCGGTATGTTATCTGATCGGTCTTACTTAGGCGCACTGGCGCTTATTGTTGGCGCATTGGTATGTATGCCGGTTACCCGCAGCCTGCTCGAAAAAGCCTCCGGCAAAGCGATGAATTCCACTTTACGGTATTCCATAATTGTAGCCGCGTGGTTATCCATCGGTGTATTTGCCAAAGCGGTTCCTGCAGAAGATAAACAACCCGGTGTAGCAAAAAATACAGCGGATACTACCATTACGGTGAAGGCGGATACCACACCAAAAGTAGCCGCGGTGGCCATAGATACTACCCCCTCATTGGTATCGGTGCCGGTAGATACTACTCCTGTATATGCTGCAGCTACTCCTTCCACGCCGGTTGACAATACAGTAGCGACCGATAATACAGACGCAACAGATAATACAGATGCGGTTAATACCTCCACTTCTTCCACCACCACTTCCACCAGCAAGTGGAAGGGCTATGGCAAAAGCAAAACCTCCGGCACCAGTGGCTACACGTTAGGCCCAAGGGGTGGATGTTATTATATCAATGCCAAAGGCAAAAAGGTATATGTGGATCATAGTTATTGTAATTAACCAATTGTAAAATAAATAGATCATTTTTCCTCCATCGTCGCTTACGTCCTCCGCGTCAGTCGTCTGTCGTCTGTCGTCTGCGGTCTGTGGTCAGTCGTCAGTGGTCTTTCACCCTCAAAAACCTGCCCGTGAAACTAATCATCGCATTCCTGTTCCTTTTCGCGGGCAGCCCATCGTATTCCCAACACCTTACAATCGTTTCGTGGAACATCGAGAACATAGGAAAATCGAAATCCGATTCTACGATCGGTGTCATTGCCCATACCATCAGGGGTGCCGACATAGCCTGCATCATGGAAGTGGTAGCGGGGCCGGGTGGGGCACAGGCCATAGCAAGACTGGCGGAAGCCCTCAGCCAGACCGGGACACAATGGGACTACCGCATCAGCGACCCCACCATCAGCAGCAGTTACAAAACCGAGCGCTATGCTTTTGTATGGAAGAAGCACCGCGTAAAGCTGGTAGGCAATGCCTGGCTGGAGCAGCAGTACAGCCAGCTGATAGACCGTGAACCCTATTACGCTACTTTCAATTTTGCCGGCAAAGAATTTACCCTCGCTGCTTTTCATGCCATCACCAAATCGAAACAACCCGAAACGGAGATCAAATATTTCAAATTTCTGCCTGCCCAATATCCCAACCTCAACCTCATCTTCTGCGGCGATTTTAATTGTCCGCAAACCCATACCGTTTTTAACCCCCTCAAAAAAATGGGGTATGCCCCCGTACTCACCCATCAAAAAACATCGCTGCGCCAGCAGTGCATCAACGATGACTGCCTTGCCTCCGAATTAGACAATATCTTTTACGATACCAGTAAAGTGAAACTGCTCAACGCCGGTGTGTGGAAGTTTTATGAATCGATGGAAAGCCTGCAGGACGCCCGCAGGGTATCGGACCATGTGCCGGTGTTTATGAAGTTTGAGCTGATCTATGATCTATGATCTATGATCGATGCCGCCGTCGTCTGGTCTCCAGACCAACGACGTTAGGAAGAAGAAGCCCTCACCTTCAACCTCCCCATCAACCCTCCACCTTCAACCTTCAACTTTCAACCTTCAACCCTCCCCCTTCCCGGCCAACTTTTTTTTATTAAAATTTCCGCACTGCTATTGACTTTCAGGGTAGGTGCTGTCACCCTCCGCACTAGACTCGCACCGGATAAAGTAGTTGTTTTGTGATCAGAAAGCGTACCTGGCCCCTTAACCGGGGTAGAGAAAAAAAATAAAAATTTTTTTGCCCATAAGCTATTCAGTATCAAAACTGTTGGGGGTTGACCAACCGGTTGGCCAACTGGTCTGGCTTTGAACTTTTGTTTTGCTTTGTTCCCGGGTATCAAAAAAAAATCCTGGTAGTCAACAAATGAATTAATTATTGAAAAATCTTTTTAAAAAAAAGTTGATGGTATTTGAAACGTTTTTATCAAAAAGTGGCAATAGTATATGGGGGGAATTTCAGTGTGGGAAAAAAGTCGCCTTTTTCTGCAACGTTTTTGCCAAAATGGGTGAATACTCTAAGACGTTTATTCATTGCTTTAAACAGAAGGGCATAAAAAAGAATGTACCCACCCTTCGTAAAAAAAGGAGGGTAGGTACAAATTGTACCAGGGGAGTAGAAAATACAATGTCCCGGTACAAAATGTACCGGATTAATAAAAAAGATAGGGGGCTGGTACAAAACGTACCAACCATTCATTTAAAAAACAGGGCCGGTACAAAAAGCTGATAGCATGATACAGATAGACGTTTTAAAAAGTTTCAGGCAACGCTTCGGGTTGAGTCAACAGGAAGCAGCTACCATGTTGAGTACTACCCGAAGCCAGATTAAACTGGCCGAAAAAGGAGTGCGGCCGATACCTATTGATGTAGGTATACGCCTGCTCGAATTGGTGCAGCAAGTAGATGCCGGAAAGAACGATCGGCAACCGCAGTTACATATTACCGGGGCAGCAGAGCGCCAAAGTTCTATGCTACTGAGTGAACTGAAAGATGAACTGATAATCACCCGTTCTCAATTGACGGCCACCCATGCACAATTGATCAGGCTGCAACAAGAACAGGAAGTTTTATCTGCCTGTACGCAAAAGAGGGGCGAGTTGATAGACGTGTTGCAACAACAAAAAGTAGATACTGCTTTTCTGAACTGGGGAAGCAACGATATAAAAAGGAAATTAAGCGGCTGCCATGCAGATAAAAAACTCCGCCTGCAGCTGCAAAGAGATTTGCTTTTGGCCAAAGCAAATGTGATATCACAATACCTGGGCACCGGGGAGTAATTAACCCCCTGCCCACCCCGCAAAGGCCACGCGAACCTTTGCGGAAACGGAATTTTATTTTTTTAATCAAAAAAACAACTAACATGAATTACTCATTATTGAAACTGGAAACCATCGAAGCCTGCGACCAGAAACTCGCAGAGCTCACCCTCGAAAAAGAAGACCTCAATGTAAAGAGGGTGCAGCTGGTGCGCAGGCACACCGCCGCCGAAGTAACCGCCCCGCAGGTAACTACACAGATAGCCGAAGTACAGCTGGAGATCAACGGCCTCGACGCCATGATAGCCACCTACCCCGATGGCGACCTTAAAAACGAGTACCTCGCCAAACGCAGCAGCAAAGTAGCCAGGCTCAACGCCCTTACCCAGCGCCTCGAAGGCTTCAACGACATGGCCCTGCTCGACCAGGAATATGAAGTGAACTGCATCGACCGCAGCCTGGTAGAAACGGATGTGTTTATTGCGGCTATCAATGGGCGCAAGGCAGAACTGTAGGATCTATGATCTATGATCTAAGATGTATGATCTAAGATGTATGATCTATGATCTGTGTGGTTCGTTCACTGTCGCCGTCGTCTGGTTCC
>NZ_RJUB01000014.1 GCF_024343615.1 Ferruginibacter sp. HRS2-29
CTCACTGGTTTCCGTAAAGAAAACAACAACGAAAAACCTGTACTGAAAGCAGCATTCATCAATGGCGATATATTCGTTGGCGACAACCAGCTGAAAGCACTTACCCAGATCAAGACCAAGAATGAATTGATCGGTGAAGTGATCGGCTTGTTGCAATCTCCGATCCAGCGTGTATTGGGCGCTTTGCAAAACAGGGAAAATGCGGTGGCTCCTGAAGAAGCAGCACCGGCAGCTGAAGCAGCTCCGGCTACTGAAGCACCAGCAGCAGAAGCTCCGGCAACTGATGCACCTGCAGCAGCAGCGGATGACGCAGCTCCTGAAGCACAAGCATAATTTTTATAAATTATAACACCTGCGCCGGATGGTACCATAAAGGCAGTAAACAAATTTTTTTAAACTCCGCCGGAGTGTAAACAATGAAGGCGGGAAAAATGTAAACAAAATGGCAGACGTAAAAGCATTAGCAGAAAGCCTGGTTAACCTGACTGTAAAAGACGTACAGGAACTGGCTGAATTTTTGAAAACTGAATACGGTATCGAACCAGCTGCAGCAGCAGTGGTAGTTAGCGGTGGTGGCGATGGCCCTGCAGCAGCAGAAGAAAAAACTTCTTTCGATGTTATCCTGAAATCAGGTGGTGCAAACAAACTTGCGGTTGTTAAGATCGTAAAAGAATTGACTGGCCTTGGCTTGAAAGAAGCGAAAGACTTAGTTGATGGTGCTCCAAAACCAGTTAAAGAAGGTGTTGATAAAGCAACAGCTGAAGAATTGAAAACTAAATTGACTGAAGCTGGTGCTGAAGTTGAAGTAGCTTAATTCTAAGTTCAATAATGTTGAAAGCCCTCCGAGTGATCGGAGGGCTTTTCGTTTAATGATAAATAACAAATATCAAGGAAGGAATAAGAAGCCGTTCGTAAACTGTCAGAATTCAGTACCGGATGATGCCGAATGCCGTTCATCCTTTCACTTCCTTATTTTTTATATTTCTTATTTCTAATTCCTTATTTACTTCCCTACTTTTACAGACCTAAACCAAACAATCGTGTATGAAACACTTTTCTCTTGCCATAGCAGCTGCATGCCTCGTTGGAATGGCGTCCTGCAATAATGAAAAAAAAACAGATGCAGCAGAAACCCGCACCAGTTTCTTCGACAGATCCGGAATGGATTCTACCGTAAAACCAGGCGATAACTTCTTCATGTATGCCAACGGCGCATGGATGAAAACAAGCGTGATACCCGATGATCAGACCGGCCTCGGCAGTTTTTATACATTGTATGAAGACAATCTGAAAAAACTGAGAGGCATATTGGAAGATGCAGAAAAAGCAAAAGCGGCCAAAGGAAGCACCGAACAAAAACTGGGCGATTATTATGCAAGCGGAATGGATACCGTAGCCATCGATAAACTCGGCGCCGAACCATTGAAACCGATGCTGGCGAAAATTGACGCCATAAAAGATTATAAGGAACTGATGAACCTCGTAGCCGAATCGAATGCTGCGGGCGAAACATCTTTGATCGGTTATTATGTGGATGCAGATGAAAAGAACAGCGCACAGAACATCATGATCTTCTACCAGACCGGGCTTTCACTTCCGGAAAAAGGTTATTATACCCGTACCGACAGCGCTTCCAAAGCTGCCCGTACCGCACTGCTGCAATACATCAGCAAAGTGTTTACACTTACCGGTGCGGATACTGCAACAGCAGCAAAAAACGCGGTCACCATCCTTGCACTCGAAACAGAGATGGCGAAAGCTCACCGTACACCGGTGGAATTGCGCAATCCGCAGGCAAACTATAATAAACTGGCTATCGCCGATCTTGAAAAGAAAGCCACCAATGTTGGCTGGGCGAATATCCTTTCCAAAATTGGTGTGAAGGTAGACAGCGTAAATGTTGGCCAGCCGGGTTATTATGAAGCACTCAGTAAAATGCTCGCTACGCTTCCCATCGATACCTGGAAAACAAAACTAAAATTCGATTACATTTCCAGCAACTCGGGTTACCTGAGCAAAGATTTCGCGGACGCGGATTTTACTTTCAATAAAACATTCAGTGGACAGAAAAAAGACAGCGACCGCTGGAAGAAAATGGTGAACCGTGTTGATGGCGGCATGGGCGACCTGCTTGGGCAGCTTTATGTAAAAAAATATTTTACCGAAGCAGCAAAAGCACGCATGGATGAACTGGTGAACAACCTCCAGAAAGCATTTGAAGCACGCATCAAAAAATTAGACTGGATGGGCGACAGTACCAAACAACGTGCTGTTACCAAACTCAATACTTTCCTGAAAAAGATAGGGTACCCGACCAAATGGAAAAACTACGATGACGTAACCATCGACAAGGCAAACTTTTTCGCTAACGTAAAAAGTGTGGGCGCACATCTGAAAAAAGAAGAAACTTCCAAGATCGGCAAACCGGTAGATAAAACAGACTGGGGTATGAGCGCACCTACGGTAAATGCTTATTACAACCCGACCAACAACGAGATCGTGTTCCCGGCAGGTATCCTGCAATTTCCTTTCTTTGATGTGAACGCGGATGACGCTGTCAACTATGGCGCCATCGGTATGGTGATCGGCCACGAAATGACCCATGGTTTCGACGACCAGGGTTCGCAATACGACGAAAAAGGAAACATGAAGAATTGGTGGACAGCCATCGATAATGAAAAATTCAAAGCTAAAACAGGTGGGGTAGTTAAACAATATAGCGCTTACACGGTATTGGATAGCCTGCATGTAAACGGTGAACTCACCCTCGGCGAAAACCTTGCTGATATCGGTGGGCTGGCAATTGCATACGATGCCTTCAAAATGACCAAACAGGGACAGGATACGGTGAAAATCGACGGATTTACGCCCGACCAGCGTTTCTTCCTTGGTTATGCGCAGGTATGGCGACTGAAAAACAGGGATGAAACCATGCGTTCCCGTATCAACGTTGATCCGCATTCCCCGGAAATGTTCCGCGTAAACGGCCCGGCTGCCAACTTTGATCCTTTTTACGCCGCATTCGGTATTAAAGAAGGAGATAAATTATATATCGCTCCGGAAAACAGGGCACACATCTGGTAAGATGAACTTTTATGATGTTCGAAAGCCGTTCTGAAAGGGACGGCTTTTTTATTCCAACTACATGAGTCAATTAAGAATTAAGAATTAAGAATTAAGAAGGAAGCACTTTCTAATGAGTGTCGTTAGATACTTTTAAGAAGTAACCGCCTGGAAAATTCTTAATTCTTAATTTTTAATTCTTAATTGACTTGATATATATCAATTTTCAAAAACTTTCCTAACTTTGTTTTGCTCTGTTCTTTTTCCTGTCACCTAATTGTAAGCCCATGAATTTTTTTTACCAGGAATACCCGTTATCAGAACATACATTGGCACTGAAGCACAATAAGAAAGCTTATGCTTACAGCTGTATCATAGATTTTTTCATGTTTCTGGGATTGCAGGATGTACGCGAGTTTCACGCGATAGAGCAATATTTTACCTACGCCCATTATAAAAAGAACACGGTACTTTCTTCAAAGGATGTGATCTCCAAAAAATTCTTTTTCATCGCCGAAGGCGCTACCCGTACTTACAAAACAGAAGGGGAAGAGGAGCATACGCTGCTGCTGTCAACCGAGGGTACTATTAATACCCATATAGAAAGCCTGCTCAACGGTACAGTGCCGGATGTCACGCTGGTGACCACCGAAGATTCCTCCATACTGGAACTTACCTATGAGGATTTTGAAAAGATGCAGCTGGAAAACAGCCATATGGCGCTCGCGATCTCCCGGGGAATGGCCATGTACCTGAAGTTTCAGCAGTCGTTTTCTTCGATCATGAAAGAAGATGCCAAAACGAAATTCGACTACCTGCAGGTACATATGCCGCAGATTTCCAACAGGTTCCCGTTGAAATTCCAGGCTTCGTACCTCGGGATAAAGCCGGAAACGCTGAGCAGGATCAGGAATGAAATAAGGTTTAAGTAGTGAATGGTGAATAGTCAATAGTCAAATCTTCGGAGTTTTTAGAATCTCACAAGTCTTCCCAACTTGCCCTAAACTTCTAAACCCTCTCAACAGGCCGCAGGTCGCTAAACCTAAACCCTAATCTCTAAACCCTAATCCTTAATCCCAAACTTGTCTTTCTGTCAGTCCGTTAAAAGTTTCCCATTTTAGCAAAAATCTTACCAATCCATAAAAAATTCAGTTTAACACCGTTTAATTTCAAAGAATATTCCCTACCTTTGCCCTCCTTTAATTTCGGGTTAGTGGCACTAGTTGTAAACGACCCGGAAAACTAAAGGGTCTTCTGCACACTAAAACGTTTTAATTACAATATGTCTGCAACAAAAACACAGGCCGCACAGCGTATCAATTTCGGTAAAGTTGAACTTCTGGCGGAAACACCCGACTTGCTCGGAATCCAGATTCAGTCATTTAAAGATTTCTTTCAGCTGGAAACCACACCCGATAAAAGGAATGTGGAAGGTTTGTTCCGCGTATTCAAGGAAAATTTTCCTATCACGGATACCCGTAACATCTTCGTGCTCGAATTCTTAGACTATTTCGTGGATCCTCCGCGTTACTCCATCGACGAATGTATCGAAAGGGGATTGACCTATGCCGTTCCATTGAAAGCCAAGCTGCGCTTGAGCTGTAATGATGAAGAGCATGTGGATTTCCAGACGATCGTTCAGGATGTGTTCCTCGGAAATATCCCCTACATGACACCACGCGGAACTTTCGTGATCAATGGTGCGGAAAGGGTAGTAGTTAGCCAGCTCCACCGTTCACCTGGTGTGTTCTTCGGCCAGTCCATCCACCCCAATGGTACCAAGATCTACTCCGCAAGGGTGATCCCGTTCAAAGGTGCCTGGATGGAATTTGCTACAGACATCAACAACGTGATGTTTGCATACATCGATCGTAAAAAGAAATTCCCTGTAACAACTTTGTTACGCTCCATCGGCTTCGAAACAGATAAGGATATCCTGGAACTGTTCGGCATGGCGGATGAAGTAAAAGCCGACAGGAAATCACTGGAAAAACACATCGGCAAACGCCTCGCCGCCCGCGTACTACGTACATGGGTGGAAGATTTTGTGGATGAAGATACCGGTGAAGTGGTTTCAATCGAACGTAACGAGATCATCCTCGAAAGGGACGTGGTACTCGACGATTCTAACATCGCCATGATCCTTGAAATGGAAGTGAAATCTGTATTCGTACAGAAAGAAGAAGTGAGCGGTGACTATGCGATCATTTACAACACATTAAATAAAGATACCTCTAACAGTGAGTTGGAAGCGGTACAGCACATCTACAAGCAATTGCGTGGTGCTGATGCCCCGGATGACGAAACTGCACGTGGTATCATCGATAAATTATTCTTCTCCGATAAACGTTATGATCTGGGTGAAGTTGGCCGTTACAAGATCAACCGCCGCCTTGGACTGAACTTCCCTATCGAAAAGAAAGTATTGACTAAAGATGACATCATCGCCATCATCAAAACCCTTGTACAGCTTACCAACGGTAAGAGCGAGGTGGATGATATCGATCACCTGAGCAACCGTCGTGTACGTACCGTAGGCGAACAGTTGTACGCTCAGTTCGGTGTTGGTCTTGCCCGTATGGCACGTACCATCCGCGAAAGGATGAACGTTCGTGATAACGAGGTATTTACCCCGGTGGATCTGATCAACGCGAGGACTTTATCTTCCGTGATCAACTCTTTCTTCGGTACCAGCCAGTTGTCTCAGTTTCTCGATCAAACCAATCCTTTGAGTGAGATCACGCATAAGCGTCGTATCTCCGCACTCGGGCCCGGCGGTCTGAGTCGTGAAAGGGCAGGTTTCGAGGTACGTGACGTTCACTACTCTCACTACGGCCGTCTTTGTACGATCGAAACCCCGGAAGGTCCGAACATTGGTCTGATCTCTACGCTTTGCGTACACGCTAAGATCAACGATATGGGCTTCATCGAAACCCCTTACCGTAAGGTGACGGATGGTAAAGTGGACATGAAGAAGATCACGTTCCTTTCTGCAGAAGAAGAAGATACCGCCAAGATCGCACAGGCGAATATCGATATAGATGAAAAAGGAAACTTCGTGGAAGATATGATCAAATCGCGTCAGACAGGCGATTTCCCGATCCTTCCGAAAGATGAAGTGGAATACATGGACGTTGCTCCTAACCAGATCGTTGGTTTGAGCGCCTCATTGATTCCGTTCCTTGAACATGATGATGCCAACCGTGCCTTGATGGGATCAAACATGCAACGCCAGGCTGTTCCATTGTTACGTCCGGAAGTTCCGATCGTAGGTACAGGCCTCGAAGCAAAAGCTGCCCGTGATGCACGTATCCAGATCCATGCAGATGGCGACGGTGTGGTAGAATATGTAGATGCAACTGAAATTCACGTTCGTTACAAACGTAACGAAACACAACAGCTGGTTAGCTTTGAAGATGACCTGACTGTATACAAGATCACCAAATTCGTTCGTACCAACCAGGAAACAACGATCAACCTTCGCCCTGCAGTGGTGAAAGGCCAGAAAGTTCAGGAAGGCGACTTCCTTACTGAAGGATACGCAACACGTGGTGGTGAAATCGCCCTGGGGCGTAACCTGAAAGTGGCGTTCATGCCATGGAAAGGGTACAACTTCGAGGATGCGATCGTGATCTCTGAAAAAGTAGTAAAAGATGATTGGTTCACTTCTATCCATATCAGCGAATTCGAAACCGAAGTTCGTGATACCAAACTGGGTGAAGAAGAACTGACGCCGGATATCCCGAACGTTTCTGAAGAGGCTACCAAAGACCTCGATCAGAACGGTATCATCCGCATCGGTGCTACTATCAAAGAAGGCGATATCATCATCGGTAAGATCACTCCAAAAGGTGAATCTGACCCTACACCGGAAGAAAAATTGCTGCGTGCCATCTTCGGCGATAAAGCAGGTGACGCGAAAGATGCTTCTTTGAAAGCACCGAGCGGAACAGAAGGTGTGGTGATCGACAAGAAATTGTTCCAACGTGCGAAGAAAGATAAGAATGCGAAAGTTCGTGAAAAAGCACAGCTGGATAAGATAGAAAAAACACACGAAGACAATGAAGCTGCCTTGATGGAAATGTTGCAGAACAAACTGCAGACCTTGTTGAAAGACAAGACCAGCCAGGGTGTTAACAACAACTTCGGTGAAGTGATCATCGGTAAAGGTGTGAAGTTCACTGCCAAGAACCTGGCAAACATCGACTTCGTGAATGTAAACCCATTGGGCTGGAGCGGCGACGCGAAAACCGATGACCTGATCAACACATTGTTGCACAACTACAGCATCAAGTTCAACGAAGAACTGGGCCGTTACAAGAGGGAGAAATTCAATATCTCTATCGGTGATGAGTTACCTGCAGGTGTATTGAAACTGGCGAAAGTTTACATGGCTGTTAAGCGTAAACTGAAAGTGGGTGATAAGATGGCGGGGCGTCACGGTAACAAAGGTATCGTTGCGAAGATCGTACGTGCGGAAGATATGCCGTTCCTGGAAGACGGAACACCGGTGGATATCGTATTGAATCCATTGGGGGTACCAAGCCGTATGAACCTCGGCCAGATCTACGAAACAGCTTTGGGCTGGGCAGGAGAGAAGTTAGGCGTTCGCTTTGCGACACCGATCTTCGATGGTGCTTCTGTAGACGAGATCGCAGAGAACATCGAAAAAGCAGGCTTGCCTAAGTTCGGTCATAGCTATCTGTATGATGGTGAAACCGGCGAACGTTTCGATCAGAAAGCTACCGTGGGTATCATCTACATCATCAAATTGCACCATATGGTGGATGATAAGATGCACGCACGTTCTATCGGGCCATACTCGCTCATTACTCAGCAGCCGCTGGGTGGTAAGGCGCAGTTTGGTGGTCAGCGTTTCGGTGAAATGGAAGTTTGGGCACTGGAAGCATATGGTGCATCCAACATATTGCAGGAATTGTTGACGCTGAAATCGGATGATATCATCGGCCGTGCGAAAACATACGAAGCAATCGTGAAAGGTGACAACATACCAAGGGCCGGTATTCCTGAATCATTCAATGTACTTGTACATGAATTGAGAGGTTTGGGGCTGGATCTGAAGTTTGATTAATAGAAACAGGCAATAGATTAGAAAGGATTTAGTTACTGCTGTAATATGAGAACTTATAAAATTGGCTTATTTATATCCGTTATACTTCTGTGCGTTTTCAATGCATGTAAGAAAACAGATTTTGAAAAAGAAGATAATATGATTGTTGAGAATTCGTCTAGATTTTTCAACGATCATGTTTCTTCCAATTCTATTGTAAATGCTGCAGCTGGTTTTGTAAAGGCTCAAAATGAAAAATATCATTTTACAGGTAAGATCATTGAAAAAATTGGATACCCCTATTGGAAAGATGCATTGGTATTGAAAATGCCTGTGCAAAATAAAAGTGGACGTGGCGGTTCTGGCAATGTTCAGGATTCTGCAGAGGTAGTGTATATTCCATTTGTAAGAGATTCTCAGAGATTGGTTAATTCAACTTTGAGGATTACTATGGGCAGTACTGATACAACATTTAAATTCTTGCAGGATTGGCAATATGAAGATACTGCCACTACCGGAATGGAAGGCAAGGATCTGGCTATTGTATTGATGACACTACATAACCGCGTTTTTGGTGACACGTTGTTTCAAATGACTGATAGTACTATTATTGAAAGAAATGATGGAAAGACGGTGAAATATGTGTCATTAAATACTGGAATAGCGCCGATTGACGGCTCACCAACACCAGGTCTTTTGATTGCATATGAGTACACTATGACTATTTGTTATTCGCAATGGGTTCCCCTGCATAACGGTCAGTTGACAGGATGTGCGCCAGGGGCAAATTGCCCTTTTTATTACCAGCATACCTGGTGCGAAAGCGTTAGTTGGACAGAATACGAGGATGACGGAATGGGTAGTGGTGGAGGTGGTACTGGTGGAAGTGGAGGTGGTGGCACCGGAGGTGGAGGTTGGACACCACCAAATTGTGGAGGTCCTACTGGTGGGAGAGTGGCTCATAGAGGGAATGAACCTTGTACTCCAGGCGGAGGTGGAGGGGGCTGGATTCCAATACCTGATGACGACCCGCCTGTAGAAAATCCTTGCGATGGAGGGATAACGGCTTTGCAGAATGATGCATATTTTAAGGCTAATTTTGCCTATCTCAAACAACCGGCGATTACTGCATATCCTTACGAGACGGGACTAATGGTTACCAACAGAACAGGTAATTTATATTCATCTCAACAAGGAAATGCATCAGAACCGGAGATTAGTTGGTCGATTTTGGGCGGGGTGAAAATTGACGGATTATTACATAGTCATTACTCTGGATTAAATAACATCTTTTCACCACAGGATATACTTTTTATGGCAGAGATTTATTTGGGAGGATTTGCGAGGGATAGTACGAATTTGTTTTTTGGATTAACGAGTCATAATGGGTTGCCCTATTTAATAAAAGTATCAAATACTACAGAATATAGGAAGTTTGCTCTAAAGATTGTACAAATGCAGTTGAATAAAAAGGGTTTTACAAGAGATTATAATTATAAATTAAGTTCAGGAGACGATGAAAAACAAGAAAAGGAATTTTTAAAGATGCTTCGGGATTTAGGAGCAAGCGAAGGACTTTCTTTATTCAGGGCCTCTCAAGATGGTACGGGAAGTGTAAATTTTGGCAAATGGAATAAGCTTAGTATCGATAATTCTGATGCAGTGATAATTAAACCGTGTAATTAGCTCATGAAAAAGGCCTTAATATTTATATTGATTTTCTTTATTGGAGCTTTTAAGATACAAGCTCAGGTTAAGTTTGATACTTGCCAATATATTGTAAAATTTGCTGGTGAATGGCGTTACGCAAATGGTATTGACACAATACGAGTTTATTTAAGGCCAATACGGGCTTTTGACACTGATTTTCAAGGTGTGCAGGATGTTCTATACGGTTGGCATGAGTATAAAAAAGGGAATATTATTATTGAGAGTGTTTATCAAAATAGGTTTATGCCGGTAAATGTAGATACTATAACAATAAGAAGTTTTTCGATCGGGTTAAAAATGGGGTCAGGGTTGGATTGTAATTCTTCATCACGAACTGCTTCTGGTGCTATCAATGATTATTTACAAGCCAATGAAACAAAAGTCGTCACAATAACTTTAGATCCAACCGGCACGATTATGACATGGAAACAAAGGCATTCTGAAGGGTATGGAGTATTCACCGGTGCTACAGGGATGACCTTGCCAAGGGAGTTTGTACTCTTTAAACAATAAAATATTAAGCTATAAAGGAATAATCTCCCTATAGTTATTTAAAATATTAATTATCAATTATAATAAATATGGCATTCAAAAAAGAAAATCGTCCAAAATCAACGTTTTCTCAGATCACCATTGGTTTGGCTTCGCCAGATACCATTCTCGAAAAGAGCTATGGTGAGGTGTTAAAGCCTGAAACCATCAACTACCGTACGTACAAACCAGAACGTGATGGTTTGTTCTGCGAAAGGATATTCGGCCCTGTAAAGGACTATGAATGTGCCTGCGGTAAGTACAAGCGTATCCGTTACAAGGGGATCGTGTGCGACCGTTGTGGTGTAGAAGTTACAGAAAAGAAAGTACGCCGTGAGCGTATGGGCCACATCAAACTGGTGGTGCCTGTAGTGCACATCTGGTACTTCAAATCTCTTCCAAACAAGATCGGTTACCTGTTGGGTATGAGCTCTAAAAAGCTTGAGACCATCGTTTACTACGAGCGTTTCGTGGTGATACAATCCGGTATCCGTGCCGATAAAGGCCAGAATTACGGTGATCTTCTTACCGAAGAAGAATACCTGGATATCCTGGATACTTTGCCAAAAGAAAACCAGATGCTTCCTGATGAAGATCCGGAAAAATTCGTGGCAAAAATGGGTGCAGAAGCAGTTCACGCCATGTTGGAAAGGCTTGACCTCGACCAATTGAGCTTTGACCTGCGTAATGCAGCCGCTAACGAAACTTCCCAGCAGCGTAAAGCAGACGCCCTTAAGCGTTTGAGCGTGGTGGAAAGCTTCCGTGATGCAAATACACGTATCAACAACCGTCCGGAATGGATGGTGATGCAATACATCCCGGTGATCCCGCCAGAACTTCGTCCACTCGTTCCATTGGATGGTGGCCGTTTCGCGTCATCAGATCTGAACGATCTGTACCGTCGTGTGATCATCCGCAACAACCGTCTGAAAAGGCTGTTGGAAATCAAGGCGCCTGAAGTGATCCTTCGTAACGAAAAAAGGATGCTGCAGGAAGCGATCGATTCACTGTTTGATAACAGCCGTAAATCAAATGCCGTAAAAGCAGAAGGTGGACGTGCGCTGAAATCGTTGAGTGATGTACTGAAAGGTAAACAAGGTCGTTTCCGTCAGAACTTGCTGGGTAAACGTGTTGACTATTCCGGTCGTTCGGTTATCGTGGTAGGTCCTGAATTGAAAATGCACGAGTGTGGTTTGCCAAAAGATATGGCGGCAGAATTGTTCAAGCCGTTTATCATCCGCAAGCTCATCGAGCGTGGTATCGTAAAAACAGTTAAGAGTGCCCGTAAGCTGGTAGATAAAAAAGAAGCTATCATCTGGGATATTCTTGAAAATATATTGAAAGGTCACCCGGTAATGTTGAACAGGGCCCCGACACTTCACCGTTTGTCGATCCAGGCTTTCCAGCCGAAATTGATCGAAGGTAAAGCGATCCAGTTGCACCCATTGGTAACAACCGCGTTCAACGCCGATTTCGATGGTGATCAGATGGCCGTTCACGTTCCGTTGAGCAATGCTGCGATCCTGGAAGCTCAGTTGCTGATGCTTTCTTCGCACAACATCCTCAACCCGCAGAACGGTACCCCTATCACCCTTCCGTCACAGGATATGGTGCTCGGTCTTTATTACATTACAAAAGGTAAAAAGACCATCGGCGACGATATCGTAAAAGGTGAAGGCAAAGCTTTCTATTCTGCAGAAGAAGTGATCATCGCTTATAACGAAAAATCGATTGATCTTCATGCAAACATAAGGGTACGTGCCAACTGGCGTAACAACGACGGTACACTTACCTACAAACTGATCGAAACTACCGTAGGCCGCGTGCTGTTCAACCAGCACGTACCGAAAGAAGTTGGTTTCATCAACGCATTGCTGACGAAGAAAAACCTTCGTGAGATCATTGGTGATATCATCAAATGGACATCCGTTCCGATCACAGCTAAATTCCTGGATGACATCAAAACACTCGGTTACCGTATGGCGTTCCGTGGTGGTCTGTCGTTCAACATCAATGACCTGATCATTCCTGAGATCAAGGAAGAACTGGTAGCAAATGCACAGGAAGAAGTTTCGGAAGTGTGGGATAGCTACAACAATGGTTTGATCACCAACAACGAACGTTACAACCAGATCATCGATATCTGGAGCCGTGTAGATACGAAAGTAACAGAAACGTTGATCCGCGACCTGGCAACAGATAAACAAGGGTTCAACTCTGTATACATGATGCTTGATTCAGGTGCCCGTGGTTCCAAACAGCAGATCAAACAGCTGGGTGGTATGAGGGGGCTGATGGCCAAACCTCGTAAATCAGGTTCATCAGGATCTGAAATTATCGAGAACCCGATCCTGGCAAACTTCAAAGATGGTTTGAGTGTATTGGAATACTTCATCTCTACCCATGGTGCCCGTAAGGGTCTTGCGGATACGGCGTTGAAAACGGCGGATGCGGGTTACCTTACCCGTCGTCTGGTAGACGTTGCGCAGGATGTGGTGATCAACGACGAAGATTGTGGAACCCTCCGCGGTATCGCTACTTCAGCGTTGAAAGACAACGAAGATATCATCGAACCATTGGCAGACAGGATCGAAGGCCGTACTTCCTTACACGATGTATTCCATCCTGTAACCGAAGAACTCATCATCGCAGCAGGCGAAGAGATCGATTCAGATACCGCTAAGAAAATTGACCAGATAGGAATCGACACCGTTGAGATCCGCTCCGTATTGACCTGCGAAAGCAAACGTGGTGTGTGTGTGAAATGTTATGGTAAAAACCTTGCTTCGGGCATCCTTGCCCAGCGTGGTGATGCTGTAGGTATCATTGCAGCACAGTCCATCGGTGAACCGGGTACACAGTTGACACTTCGTACGTTCCACGTGGGTGGTGTGGCTGGCTCTACATCAGTTGAAAGCTCTTTGTATGCTAAGTTCGACGGTACATTGCAGTTCGATGGATTGCGTACAGTTGCTACCGAAAACAACGATGGCAAAAAAGTTCAGGTGGTTATCGGCCGTACCGGTGAGATCAGGAACATCGACGTAAAATCTGATCGTTTGCTGAACACAACGCATATCCCTTACGGATCTGTATTGCATGTAAAAGACGGGCAGAAAGTAGCGAAAGGTGATATGATCTGTACATGGGATCCGTTCAACAACGTTATCGTTGCTGAAGTGAATGGTGCTATCGGGTTCGACGCAGTGATCGAAGGTGTTACATACCGCGATGAAGCTGACGAACAGACTGGTCACCGCGAAAAAGTGGTTATCGAAACAAAAGATAAGACCAAGCTTCCTGCAATCATTGTAGAAGGCAAGGAAAAGAAAACATATAACTTACCGGTAGGTTCACACATCGTGGTGGAAGAAGGCGAAGATGTAAGGAGCGGCCAGGTACTGGTGAAGATTCCACGTATCCTCAGCAAGCTGAAAGATATCACGGGTGGTCTGCCACGTGTAACTGAGCTGTTTGAAGCACGTAACCCAAGCAACCCTGCTGTGGTTTGTGAGATCGATGGTGTGGTTAGCTTCGGCGCTATCAAACGTGGTAACCGCGAGATCATCGTGGAAGCGAAAGATGGTGTGGTACGCAAATACCTCGTTCCATTGAGCCGCCAGATCCTGGTTCAGGATGGTGACTTCGTGAAAGCAGGTGCTGCATTGTCTGATGGACAGACTGCGCCGGCAGATATCCTTTCTATCAAAGGTCCGTTTGCAGTACAGGAGTACGTGGTGAACGAGATCCAGGAAGTGTATCGCTTACAGGGTGTGAAGATCAACGACAAACACATTGAAGTGATCGTGCGCCAGATGATGCGTAAAGTAACGATTGAAGATGCAGGGGATACCAAATTCCTTGAAGGAGATACGGAAGACAGGATCGACTTCAATGCAGAGAACGATTATATCTATGATAAAAAAGTTGTTACGGAAGCGGGCGAAAGCACCACACTCCGTGCCGGCCAGATCGTTACCCTGCGTGATGTACGTGAAGAGAATTCCATCCTTCGCCGTGCCGATAAGAAGCTGGTAGAATACCGCGATGCAAGTCCGGCCACCTCTTCTCCGTTGCTGCTCGGTATCACCAAGGCGTCTCTTGGTACACAAAGCTGGATCTCGGCTGCGTCGTTCCAGGAAACTACCAAAGTGTTGTCATCTGCAGCCATCCAGGGTAAAACTGATCCGATGTTAGGTTTGAAAGAGAACGTAATTACCGGTCACCATATCCCTGCAGGTACAGGTCTCCGCGACTTCGAAAACATGATCGTAGGAAGCAAGGAAGAATATGAATTGCTGATGACGACGAAGGAAGCGATGACGTTTGATGATGAGGAGTAATTGGATTACACGAATTCGAGCGAATTACACTAATTACACGAATTAAAATACAAGCCCCGCTGATAGATAGCGGGGCTTTTTACATATTAAGAGTTGCGTTGAATTTTATAGTATACAGTTCTTCTTTATGATGATAAGTCGTTGACAACAGCAACTGGTGCTACACGTTTTACAACATCAATACCATTATCCCTTCCCACAGAAGTTTGATACATTTCACTTGTGCCGATTATTTGTCCATTGGCTGCTTTAAGGTTGAAGTAATATTTTGCGTTGGTAGAACTTTTGCGATCAAATTTAGATTCGTCTCTGGCATTCACTTTTACAGCATCTACACCTCTTAAACACCCCACTTTACTGGTGTAGCCCTCACTTGCAAGCACAATTTCTCCATTATCAGCTTTTAAACTGAAATAATACTGCCCATTAGCCCGTTGAGATATAACAAACTTTCCCATGTTATTTTTTTACAAATCTATTTATATTTTTCAAGTTCTGTATAATAGTCTTTCGACCACGGGAGCGCCGGTTGACTGGACATATTCCTTAATTCATCGCCCATTCGTGAATCAATTTCAATAACGTTATCAATTATCAGATCCTGATATTGCCTCAGTTTTGTCATAGTAATATAAGACGCTTTATTGCCATTGTGAGCAATCGCGCCTCTGTCTGATACGAAATCGTCAATTTTACCAGTACAGTCAGGTTGCCATAAACTCGTGTAGTCTGATATTCCCAGGTAAGTATGGAATAATAATTTAAGCCTGTTTGATTTTGGAGTATGTAATAATTCTGTTTCCAGTTTAGCATAATTTAGCCAGACAGCCTTCCATCCGGTACCTGCCAATTCTATTGGCTTAATTTCATTCAAATCATTTTTGACTTTTGAGCTGATTGTCTTTTTGATAATTTTATTTAGCTGATGTATATCTGAAATAGAATCCGATAAATAATTTACCGATTCTAAAAGAAGATCTTCATTGTACCTTTCCCAGGCAGCACATAACATTACCACCGCACTACGGGTTAAATGCCCCAAAGTTTTACGGCCGGGCTTATTTTGCGTATAAAAATTATGGGTTTCGATAAGTTTTAAAACGTCGATTCGAATGTGAAGGAAATTTATATAGGCTGAAGATGGCATAGATAGTTAATGATAACAATACAAACCTAACTGTTAATATGGTATAAAGAAGCTTTTTAGATGTGAGGAAATTCTCTTTTATTCCTGTGAAAAATCCCCTCTGCCAGGCAGGAAAATCCCATCGCTTTTTTTCGGTAAGGTTTACCGCACGTACTACTTTTGAATTGCGTAAAACAGAACATCAACAAACATTATTATTAAAATATGCCTGGGAGAGCGCAGGTGAAAGTCCTGTACAAATTCTAGATGTTTTGTTGTACGCACCACTTCCAGGCAAACTAATTATATTTCTATGCGTGCAACAAAGAAGAAAGCAAACACACCGAGGCGCCCCGATGTGCGTAGCATTAAAATTTCAACGTTGACAAGAATCAATGAATGGAGCGAAACAACAGTACCCTACATCAGGTTATCAGGAAACTGGTTACAGAATTTAGGGTTTAATCCTCATGATAGGATTACCGTTACTACGATGACAGGATTATTGATTATTAGAGCTGAAGGGCATGGTGATATGGAGATAAACTCGCCCCTTCGTATCTCAAGGCCTGCACCATTTATTCTCAGTGGTGCAAGGTAGTACGTTAAAGGATTGTTGAAGAATGTATTGAAACATCATGTTTTATAAAGGTAGTAGAAATGCTACCTTTATAAAACAAATACCGACTTTATGAGAGCCAGAAAAATAACAATCATTATCGAAAAAAGTATTGATGCTTATGGCGCCTATGCTGAAAATTGTGAAGGTATATATGGGGTGGGTGATACCGCAGATGAAGCAAAAAAATCTGCATTAAAAGGTCTTGCATTATTTAAAAAGTATAATAAGAAGGAAAATCTGCCTTCAATTCTCAATGCTGAATATGAAATAGTATTCAAGTTTGATGTACAGAGTTTTCTTACCTACTACAAAAAGATATTTACCAACGCTGCTTTGGAGCGCATGACCGGCATCAATCAAAAGCAATTTCAACATTATGCCTCAGGTTTAAAAAAGCCACGCCAGGCGCAGGTGAAGAAGATCGAAGCGGCGATGCATAAGTTGGGGAGGGAGTTGATGGCGGTGGAGTTGTGAAAAATTTCGATTTATGAAAACTATTTTTGTTAGTTGAAATATTAGTTTATGTGAAATTGGTTTTGAACCAGTCTTGTTGCCCCATAAATTTTATTTTAAATTCATTTCCCTCATAAACAAGTCCATTGAATTCTCTTTTATAAGAATTAATTCTAGGAGTTACAACTAAAATAGCATCATTAAATTTTAAAGTCTTTAGTATTCTATACATTCCAATACCATTTCCTCCTGCATTTAATTGTTTTACATTCTCCGATCTATATCCTCTAGTAAATAGTTTTTCAATTTCATTTTGTTCTATTCTTATCGAAATCATTACAAAAAGTATTGAAAAACTGTCTTGTTCCTCTTTAAAAATAATTTTAAAATCTGTTTTTGGGTGGCAATATTTTATTGCGTTATCAAAAATGTAATATAATGAAACAAATAAAGAGTCATGATCTACACTTATTCTTTTTTCGCACGCATCAAGATATACAGTGATTTCTCGCTCTTCAAAATCCTCCATAAAAATTTGTAGGATTGATAAAACTAAAATTCTTATGGAGTATTCAATTTTCTGAGAAATCGAATGAATTTTCATAGTTCTTTCAAAAACAGAAAACTCCACTTTTGTAGCTAAACTGTATTTAATTAGCTTTAAAAGTGTTTTTGTAGCTACTTTAGGTTTTTCTGCTATGATTTGCTTAACTACATCATTTTGTTTGGTAAAATTCTCAGTTAGTATCTTCTGTGGTATTAAAGCAAATAAATCTTGTATACTATAGGTATTTAGGGAAGTTACATTATGAATAAACTCTTGATTTTCGGAATTGTGACGTGCTACTAAATCATTTTGAAAAGATGAAAGCGATTCAATGGAAATTATACTCATTTCCAAAAGATCTTTAAATAATTTATATCTGCGAATAAATTTATCATCGGTAGTGAGGGTAAATAACGTTCCATACGAATTTGATTTTGATCCTAGCCTAGCCTTTAAAACTTTATCATCAATAATTACTTCAATAATTTTTTGCGAATCACTGTAGTTGGTTACTAGATTCCTTAAATTCTTTGGGAAATTATCAAAAATATAGTCCCCATCTGTTTTGATTGCGTAATAATAAGTACTCATCTTGATTTTTTAAACAAATCGAGGCTATATTGCTCTACTAAATTTTGAAATTGGTAGGGTAATGCGTTTTTTTCTAATTTGAAATCGCATTCGTCCCAAGCTTTATGAAAAGGATTATTATTTTTATTAGCAGAATATATTACAACCTTTTTATTAGGGTATTTTTGCTTTAGCATTAAAGCTAAATCTAATCCCTCTGAGTCAAGATTAAGCAACTTTCCCACACCATTAATATCAACAAAAAATATAAAAGATTCTTGAATTATTGGCATATCAAGGCTTTTAGCATCGGTGATACTTTTTGTATGTTTCCACCCACTATCTTTTAATATTCGAACAACATTGAAATTTTTGTCATCATCAATAAACAGTATTTTAGTTTGAGTTTTCATGTGTTCTATTTCCACTTCTCTGTTGTGGTTTATTTCATTCATTGATGTAGGACTTTTTGTAGGTGCAATTGGAGTTGGCCCCAAAGGAGTATTATTTCCAACATTTACATTTACATTTACATTTTGATTTCGTTCGTTAATATTAGTTGTGGTTCCTATAACCTCTACTTCTTCGATTGGATCTTGACGTAGTAAAAGGAAAGCTATAATCTCACAGAAAGAAACAGAAATAACAATTATGGGTTCCCAATCCCAATTCGATTTGTATGCCCAGATACCTCCAAATACTAAACTTATAAGGGCTATAATAAATGTCTTGGAATCAGCAATAATTTTTCTCATATATAAATCGGCTTTACTGTAAGGGTATTTCCAAATATAATTTTAATTTAATCTATTCCAAAATATAAATTAAATATTATATTCATAAAACTTTTTGACTATGTAGAATTTTTCCTGCTTAAAACGTCGACTCACTGTAAAGCTGAGATAAGCCTCCACCCATCCTTCGCTCAACCTTCGCTGTATCTTCGCTCAACCTTCGCTCGTGGAACATTTCGCAAAACAACACAAAAACAATACTATTCTTAATGTTCCAACATTCATTCATCCTTTTTTATAACCACTCCGCTTAAACAATTTTACCACTCACACAAAGCCCATGCTTTTTAACGCTCAGCTTTATGCAATTTCTTTTGCACCGCAATCCCATAAGCGACAACAGTTTTTCTCACAATTAAATTTCATGTTATGAAACACATTAAGAACCTCGTAACAAAAGGTCTTTCAGGCCGCATCCAGGAGTTGGTTTTTCGCCACAATCATGGCAGAACCTATGTAATCTCCAGCCCTTCGCCGTCAACGGTTCCGGCATCCGAAGAGCAACTGCAGATCCGCTACACGTTCAAAGATGCGGTGCGCTATGCAAAAGCGATCCTCATCGACCCGATCGTGAAAGCGGCTTACAAGGCGAAAGCAAATCCGTGGCAGAGCGCCTTCAACCTTGCCATCGCCGATTTCTTCAAACCGCCCACTATCGGCACCATCGATGCCAGCGCCTACACCGCCCAGGCTGGTAGCTTCATCTCCGCACAGGTAACCGACGACTTCCAGGTAGCATCCGTAGAAGTGCGTATCGAGAAAGCCAATGGCCAGCTCATAGAAGCAGGTGCCGCCACGCTGATGGAAGACGGGTTACATTACAGGTACACCACTACCGCAACTGTAACAAACATTACCGGTAACAAGATCACGTTCATAGCAATAGACTTGCCCGGTCATTTGGTAACCCAACAAATCACCTTGTAATTATGGAGAGACTTTTACATGGATAAGCCCTGGATTTTTTCCGGGGCTTTTTTTGAACCACAGAGGAAAAGAGGACACGGAGTAACACAGAGAAAAAATCATACACTCTGTGTTACTCCGTGTCCTCTTTTCCTCTGTGGTTCACAGTTCAGGTAGGTCTTTCCATTGCCAGATCGCTGCATAATGAGCCAACGTCATACACAGCAGATGATTTTTGCAATACACCATCGAGATAAGAATTGATGATCAGCGAAAGCGAAGGGTAGGGGCGGCGGCCGAGATCGTACCAGTATGAATTGCAGTAAAGACGGAGGGTGCCACTGAATAACTGTCCGTTGATGGACAACCGAGCCTTTGGTAATGATCTGTATATTGTAGCAGCATATACTTCATCGTTGGTAAGTGTATCGTGATTGATCATTTTGTGTGGAGGAAAATGCTGGTCGAGCAGCAGTCGCAACTCTACCGGGGAGCCAGACGATGGGAGCCCGGGAACCGTAAAATTAATGATCTCCGAATTGAGGTATGTTTCCGGATCGCTGATCTGGATAGCATTCAGCGGGATTTTATATACAAGGCAATTTATGTTGGGTATCGTATCCGCATCGATCCGGTGCAATGCTTCTTTTGAAGCGTTGGGGCTGGCTGGGTGTGCCAGCGTTGATGTGAAGCTGGCTGCGCAGGTGCAAAGGAGAATAAGCAGTTTCATGATCTGATAAGTTGGTGACGGACGTTAGATGCAGGAGAAAAGGATTTTGCACACGAGTTGACTACTCCCATGAGTTGTCAACTCGTGGGAGTAGTCAACTCAAAGCGTTTTACCCCATACACGGAAAGATCCCATCGCCTTACCGCAGTTTATAAGCCACTCCAACGGATAATCCCGGTTTATTTATTTTCTTGTTGAATGATATGGTGTTTAAATCATACCGATGAAGGTTATACCGGAAACCAGGTTCGGCAAACCATTCATATTTTTTCCAGAACACTCCCGTAAAATGTATGCCCGTGTAAAGATCGGCACCCGTTTTATTTTGTGAAGAGGATGTTTGCCAACCCGAAGGATAAAAGTTCGCAAATTCTCCCGGGATATCATTGTGGTATTTTCTCTGGATGTCTACATATACTCCTGTAGTAAAAGCTGCCACCCATGCCGTCCTGTTGATGAAAGAATAACGCACCATTACAGGCAACGTGAGGTTGTAATAAGCATTTCTGCCCGTGATGATGGTTTTACTTTTTACTACCGTGGTGCCGGTTGTATTAGATTCCGTACCCGATAGCTGCAGCAATTCTGTCAACTTGAGGTACTGGATGCCGCCGGCAATGCTCCATTTTTTATTCAATGGTTTCACCAGGTTTAAAGAAAATCCTGTACCCGGTTCGATGGTTGAATGGATACTTTCTGAAATGAATTCGGAACGTGAGCCGGGGTGTTCGATAATACGTTGTATAAATAACGGTTGTTGATATTGTTGCGTAGGTAATACCATGCTAACAGCCACTTCAATTTTTAGTGGTCGCTTTTTGCTTTTGGAGTCAGGTTTGTTTGCTGATGCTGTTGCAACCTGTATGGTTACCGTTTTATTGCTATCTGTAGAAGGCTTGATATCATTCACTGCTTTTGAAGAATCAAAAGAAGAATTTTGCGAAGAGAGCCCCGGTTTATTGGTAAGTATGTTTTTTTCAACGACAGGAGTATTCGTTACCATGTCGTCCTCACCTGTAATATCCGTTGACAGGCTGTCTGTTGCACCCTTGGATATGGTTGCTTTAAATTTCCGGTTGCTTCTTATTGCCGGCTTCCGCGAAGCAGTTATATCAGCTTCATCGCTCTCATTGTTATATGCAGGTTTTGTTCGTTTATTTTTAGTTGGGGTTATAGATGCCGGGTTTAAAACATGATTGTTGACAACTCCATCGGTATGACTATTCATATTGTCTTTCGCAATTTTAACCGAATTGCCTGCCAGTCCTGTTTGTGTTGCAGTATCGGTTGCCACGGCATGTCCTGGGATAATTTTATCATCACCTGGTTGTATAGCGGAAGGCGTAGGGGTACTTTCTTCCGGGTGATATTTTTCTTCTTCTGTGGGAACGTTTGCCTGTTGTGAATTTTTTGCCGGGAGTTTGTGATCTCCGGCTGTCGGGCTAACCGGGGCTGTTGAGCTTTGATACACATTTGCCACAAACCAACTACCTGCTGATATGAATATCAGCAGGAGCATCCACCAAAAGAATGGGATTCGTCTTTTCTTTTTTTTGCGACTGGAAATATTTCCCCACATATCTGCCGGCACTTCCGCTTCGCGTTGCAGCGCCTTGTTTTTTATGATATCATCAAAATCACGACTATTCATACACTTAGTACATTAAACTGTTTTAAAATAAGTGACTGCAACATCCTGCGTGCCTTTGTCAGCTGGGTTCGGGAAGTAGATGCCTGGATGCCCAGCAGCTTTCCGATCTCTTCATGGCTGTATCCTTCTATCACGTTCAGGTTGAATACCAGCCGGTATCCATCAGGCATACGCCCGATCAGCCGGTAGATATCGTCTTCCGAAAGTTTTGAAACAACGGTAGGGTCAACTGTAGTAACATCTGCACCCGGGTGTTCGATATCACTGAAAATTATTTTTCTTTTACTGACATACCTCGTGGCTACACTTACAAATACACGTTTTACCCAGCCTTCAAAACTTCCTTCAAATTTAAACTGATGAATAGCATCATATACCTTCAGAAACCCTTCCTGGGTAATATCTTCCGCTTCCTGCTGATCGCGGGAATATCGTTGACAGAGCGAAAGCATTTTGCCCGCATATCTCTCAAATAAAAGTTTTTGGCAAACCTCATTCCGATCAACACATCCTTTTATGATTTCAGCTTCTGTCATTGAATCCCTTGCTTAAGAATACACGGTTTGTATAAATGATTTAGTGCAGTTATATTTTTGAATTATTGTCTCCTTACCCTGAAGTTACATTGTACCAGGTGATCTGTATGATCTGTTTCATCCTGTACATGCCCGCTGAATGAGCCTGCTACAAAACCTCCCCAATCACCGAATTCGGTAATGGTAACAACTAAAGGTGAATAAGGCGGATTATTTGTATTGGCCCTACCGGAAGGGAAACCACGGGAAGCGAATAAACTTGCCTGGTGTGATGAACCGATCGTTGAGCCGCCGCCGAATTCAAATGCCATGTTTGGTTGCGGGTTGCCATCCCTGTCTATTGTAATGATGTTGGTCGACACACCATCAAAAGTCGCGATCATTTTCTGTATTTCTCTTTCCTGTGTAAGATGTATGGTCGGGCCATTATCGATGGAATAATCGAGGAACCCTGTAGCGCTTACTCCGCAAGCCTGGATGGTGCCAAGGTTATTGTTGCCCGGAACAAGCGTGATATTTTGTATTACACTTTGCTGACTGCCGCCCCAGTTGACCGCAACATATGAAGAATTCATATTGGTACATGCTGTGGTAGAAAAATCAACGTCACCGTTAACAACAGGCATATGCCAGGTCACATTGGCTATCCGCAGCAGTACCCAGCCATCAGTGACTGCAGCACCATTGCAATCCACCACACGGGCGGTGATTTTTACGATGTCTCCAAGGTTAGCAGTGATAGTTCCCAGGTCTATATCGCTGGTAGTGGCGTTGATGTTTTGGGAATACACGAGGTTGATGCCTCCGCAAACAGTGTAAACTTCCATTACCAGAGCTGTATTGGCGAGCACTGCACCGCTTACATATCCTTCGTTGTTGGTGAAAGAAGAAGCCCCTATATTAGGATCATCTGCCCTGCGGATGCAGACATAAATATTGCCGATAGACTGTTGTGTGTTGTTTACAATTTTGGCTTTCAGGTTTACTACCGGAACGCCTGAAGCTCCATCCCAGAAAGAAAAATGAGTGACATTACCGGTGTAAGTATTACCGCTTTTGTTAGTGATACTTTCCTGTTTCCACAATCCATTGGCTACATCAAACGACCATAATGGAATGCTCGCAGGAGCGTCGGCCAGCAGTGCGGATGGGATCGGTGTTGTGATAGTGGCTTCTTTTCCTGTGGCAATCTGCAGTAGTTCACCTGCATCGCCCGTGAGTTCTACGGCCAGCATGCCATAAGATTTCAGCATCCGCATTTTCGCATCACTGTCAATGCCACGTTGGTCGCCGGGCATCATGCTGGTGAATTGCGAAATATTATTTTGGTTATAAAGATGTGCTGCCACGTGGATGGTACCTGAATAAGCGGCATTGGTAGCGGCATTCACGACGGCGTTGGCAGGTAAAGTTATCTGTGCTCCGTCTGTAGTGGTTACAGCTCCACCGGATACCGCACTAATATCACCTACATTCTTTTTAGGAACCAGCTGAACCCTTACAAAAGTTTGCTGGCCTGGTATTCCAACAAATGTGCGGTATCCATCAAAATAGCCTGTGTTGGTTATTTTAATAAACCCTGCGGCTTTCGAGAGGGAGACATTATCTATCTGAAATCTGCCGCTGGCATCTGTTGTAGTGGTTTTTGTACCGGCATATACTTTTGCATTGCTTACAGCACTTCCATTTTGGTCGGTTACAAAACCTACTACGCTTTGCACGATCTTTTCCGCAACAAGGGTTGTATCAACAGGCAAAGGGAAATATTGCTGATCATGGAAGGTCTTTTTACAGGCATTCAGTAAAAAGCAGCATAACAATATCGGGATTACATAGAGTAATGTCTTTTTCATAATAAGTTGTTTGGTATTAGATACCAATCAGGGAACCGTTGCGGCTTGACTTTAAAAATTAATTTAAATTGGGCTCATGCGGAGTAGAAATTGTAGCAGAAGTTCATGTTATAGAAGAATTGTTCAGATTTTTTTATAAAAGAACAGCTTATTCTTTGATCTGCGGTACACTATTGCGCCATCAACCACTTTATCAATGCTTCCTTATCAATTATGCTCAGCGAATGTGGGTGCCTGGTGTTGGTCTGTTTCCTGAAACCTTTATTGACCGTGGTTTGGAGAAGGGCGTTTTTGTTGCCGAGATGTTGAAGCTCATTGATCATGGCGGCAAGATCGCTTACGTTGATGTACGAATAATCGTAACCGCGGTTCTGCATCCACCAGTGAATATCGGGCTCGGTGATGAAAGTGATGGGAGTGTTGATCAGCAACTTCACTGCCCGTTGAGTAGTGTCGTTGAAAGAATAAGGTGATGTATTGAAATAATTTTCCAACGCCGTCTGCGGGGTGCCCCCCATTTCTTTTTCGATGCGATCGATCATATACGTCACTTCACCATTCACGGGTGCGTCGGTTGAAAGCCGAACCACCCGTTTGGCATTTTCATGAAAGCGCTCGAAATCGAGTGGAGGATCAACGGCAAATACCGCTTTTGGTTTTACGGGATAATTATTTTTCACGGCAAGCTCTGCATATTTTACCGCACAACTGCCGCCAATGGAGAATCCGCCGATGTAAAACGGTTTGCCTTCGAGCTGGTATTTTTTATAGATGTATTCCACCTGTTCTTTGAGCGATGCCTGGGAAGCCGTATCTACTCCAAAATATAATGCACCGGTTTTCAATACAGGCAATATGGTGAGGATACCCTGCTGTGCCGCATATGCCGGCATATCCGATTCAATCAATACTCCCGCCGGTGAAGCGCCAAACCCATCGAGGAAAAACATCACTGCTTTTATAGGAACCTGGTCGGGAATGAGCGCTATGTATTTATTGCTGCTGCTGTCGGAAGGGGAGAGATATACCCTTTCTTTTTTTTGTGCAAAAGAAAAGGAGGCGGATATAAGGATGACGAAAAAGAAAAGAAGTCTATTCATGTGAAGGTTTTGAATTTGCAATGTAAGCGGAGATAGTGCGAATTCAAAACCGCCCATATATTTACCCAACCACAGGGCGACACACCGAATAAGGCGTTGGATCTGGTATTGCTTTACGCTGTGCTCGCTGTGTCGCCCTGTGGTTGTGGTTGAATTTTACAATGCAAGCAACTCATCCAGGTTGCCCAATCCCATGGTAAATCCTTCTTTGAAGCCCATCTTGATGATAGTTTCCAGGTCTTCCAGCGTATCGTATTTGATCATAATATCTACCAATGTACCATTGCCTTTGTTGTTGAAAGTGTTCTTCCATTCTGCCGCCGGTAAGGTTTTCTGGTCTACGCCATTTTCATCGACAAAGGCGGATGTAGTGGAGAAACTTTTTTGCTGTTCGATGGTTAAAAAATCCACTTTGCAGAATTGCTTTTCGCCTTTAGGTCCTACCATCGCATACAGCCAGTAGCCGCCTACGGTGAAGTCCATGGATTTCGTTTCGGCCCGCCATGGCTTAGGTGCCCACCATTGGTCGAGCAGCTCGCTTTTGGTCCAGGCAGCCCAGACCTTTTGCGGTGGTGCGTTAAATTCTCTTCTTACATGGATAGTGTTGTTCTCTTTGTTTACATCGAAGTCAAACTGAAGTTGATTATTCATATCCGGTTTATTTAATGTTTGTGAAATACTACACCAAATTTTAAGCCCGATTATTATTTATCGGCCTATTAATTTATATAATGTTGATTTGTAGCTTTCGGATACAGGGAGGATGATATTGCCGATATGTATTTCATCTTTTTCCAATGAATCTATTTTACTGATCGAGATCATATAGGATTTGTGAACACGGCAGATGACGGAGGGAGGAAGTTCTTTTTCCAGTTCGGCGAATGTTTGCAACGTCATGATCTTTTTATGTGTGGTGTGGATTTTGCGGTAGTCACGCATGCCTTCAATGTATAATACCTCTGCATAGGAGATGCGTTCATATCGGTTTTCTGTTTTTACGAAAAAGAAATCACGCTGTTCGTGCTGAAGGGCTGAATTTTTGTCAGAAGATACTTTGTCTACAGCTTGTAAGAAACGTTCGAAAGTAAAGGGTTTGAGCAGGTAATCGGTTACATTCAGGTCGTATCCTATGAGAGCGAAATCGGTGTATGCAGTAGTAATGATAACATCACCGTTAAATTGGATCGACTGAAGAAATTGTATGCCGGAAAGTTCCCCCAGGTTGATATCGAGGAATATGAGATCGACAGGTGTTATCTTCAAAAAAACGAAAGCGTCCAGCGCATTATCGAAGGATTGCAATAACGTAAGGCCTGGAAGTTTGCGGATGTACCCTGTTACGCGTTCCATAGCAAGCGGTTCATCTTCTATTACAATGCAATTAATCTTCATAACGGTAATTTGTACCCGAAAACAGCTATCCGGGTTGTATGGTCAATTGTACTTTATATAAATCAGTTTCCTTGCTTATACTAAGTTCGTGTTTTTGCGGATAAAGCAGGCTTAACCTTTTTTGTATGAGATCATTACCCAGGCCACCAGCTTCTTCCACCAATAAAGGCATATCGGTAAAATGATTGATACAAAAAAAACTAATGGTGTCGTTGGTAATGCTGATGCGGATTTTGATGGAGGCCTCTTTTTTACGTTGAACTGAATGCTTGAAAGCATTTTCGATAAACGGAATGAAAAGCATAGTAGCGATGCGATGGTTGCCAGGATTGCCTTGTACATTGTATTGTACAAAATTGGTATTACTGTAACGGATCTTTTGTAAGTCGATGTATTTGCTGATATAATCTAATTCCTTTTGCAAAGGCACCGTTTCAGCACTGGTTTCATATAATAAAAAACGAAGGATATCGGACAGCTTGTTCAGGTATTCGGATGCCTTCTGCTGATCTTTTTCTATGAGTACGTCGATGTTATTGATGGTATTGAACAAAAAATGCGGATTGAGTTGAGACTTTACCAGCGCCAGTTCCGATTGCAGATTTTTTTGTTCGAGTTCTTCTTTTACACGGATATCATTGTACCAATGTGTGAAGCCCCGCATCACCAAAGCGATGATACCATGTATCAGCGCCAGCACGCTCATGAAAAGTATGATCTGCAGGAGCGGCCATATATCATAACTGCGGATATGAAATTTGCCTTGGGCAAAATTGATGGTGAGTGCACCAGCCAATCCGGATGCAAGTATAGTGATGAATGCGGCAATGCACAACGTACCAATTCTGCGCCTGGCAAGAAACCTGTTGAACAGCGTGTTGTAGAAGGTATAAAAACTGATGACTGCCGGGAGTACCGCCAAAGAACCCATCGCTTTAAAAAATTCCAACATGAAATTGAAATTATTGCCGATAGCTTTCTGCGCATTGAGCCTGATGAATGTCGCGAAGATATATATCAGCAGAAGATATAACACCCAATAGCCGATGTGAAGTAATATGATGATGGATTTTTTCAAACAGGGGTTTTATATGGAGGAATAATCTGGTCTTCGAATCATCCTTTTTCTTTTTTAGCAATATACAACACGTATCCCAAAACCACGAAGAACAGGAAATATCCCAACGACAGTGCAATGATGTTATGGCCGGAAGGCTTATTGGTGGCGGCTTCCATAAAATGCAGGCCGGTATAAGTTGATGGTATCATATATATGTATTTCCAGGAGTGAGCGATCAGGCCGGCTGTTACCAATGCTAGCCCTGCACCGATTGGAACCAGGAAGTTTTTGAATTGTAAACTGATCAGGTATTGGAATGCAACCATTGGCAGGCAGGTGATAAAAAAGATACTGTTCTCTTTTAAAAAATAGAAAACGTTCATCTCATACAAGGGAAATGGAACTTTCTTACTTAACATAGATGGTATTACGGCAGAGAGGTAAGTAGTGAAGTTGAAAAGAATGAATAATTGCAACATCATTACCAGTATGACCATAAGTTTGGAAAAATAAATACTGCTGAATGAAACGGGGGCGGTGTGTAATTGTTTCCAGGTGTTATTTTTAAATTCAAGCTGTGTTATAAGGCTTACCGCAAGTACGATACCCATCGGCAATAACAGCAGGCTCATGGTTTCCCACGAACGCAGGAATAACATTTTCCAGAATCCGGGGGATTGATGCAGGTCAGCCAGTTGTTTCGGATAAATAAAAAATACCAGCATGTAGATCAGGGGGGTGAAGCTGCCGCCAATGATGACAAGCCAGGAAGAAAAGCTATGGCGTTTCTTGAGCCACTCGGCTTTAAGGCATGGTGTGAAAGTATTATGCATGAGTTGTTTGATTGATTAGTTCCATGAAGATCGTTTCCAGGTCTTTTTGTACAGGGTTTATTTCATATACATCTATGTTGGCTTTTACAAGCTCGCGGTTTAGCTGTGCGATCATTTCTTTTTCAGGAATAGGTATCGTGAGCATTCCATTTTCTATGCTTGTATCCAGCTGTAGTAGCTTTAGCACATCTGTTGCCTGTAAATTATTGCTTGTGTTAAGTATCAGCTTTGAAGCAGAAAGTTGCCTGCTTACAAGGCTGTCCAACGTTCCCTGGAAGACCATTTGCCCATGGCTAATGATGCCGGTATGTGTTACCAGTTTTTCAATTTCCGATAGGAGATGGCTGCTGATCACAATAGTGATGCCGTGTTCGTAATTCAGTTTTTTCAGCAGGTCACGTATTTCCATCATGCCATAAGGGTCAAGTCCGTTAGTAGGTTCATCCAGGATAAGCAAAGAAGGCTCGTGTAATAATGCTGCGGCTATGCCTAGCCGTTGTTTCATGCCTAGTGAAAATTGGCTTACTTTTTTAGTTCCGGTATTCGCAAGGTCAACGGTTTCCAGGGCTTTGGCTATTCGGCTGTACGGACATTGATACAGTTGCTGCCAGATGCGTAGGTTTTCGGAAGCGGTCAGGTGACCATACATCGATGGCATTTCAATGAGTGAGCCGATATTCCTGAGTATTTCCATGCGATGGTTTTCTATCGGTTTATCGAAAATCAAAATGGAACCTTGCTGTTTTTTTATCAGTCCCAGCAAAAGGCGCAGTGTTGTAGTTTTGCCTGCACCATTCGGTCCAAGAAAACCATATATAGAACCGGATGGAACCTGCAATGCAATGTCTTTTAAGACTGGATCATTTTCCGAAAAATGATGAAATACCCCGGAGGTTTGAACACTATACATGGTGCGTGATTTAATGTATAGCAAAAGAAGAAATTTACCGGCCGTGAGATAAGACTTTTCTGCAAAATGGGCAATTTGATCTGCAAAGCATGTTGTTTGCGTCAGCTGCTGCATGCCGAACAGGATTTTCGGCATACAATATTTAGTAAATTACATCAGCTCAAAAGCGATACAATGAAAAAAATCTTCAGCATCCTGTTTTTGTCGTCGGCAATGCATTGCGGAGCGCAGGTTAGTATACTGGACGGAATGCCCCGTTCTTCTTCTGACGTTACCATCATCCTGCAACAGGAATTTAACAGGCAAGATGTTTCAACGGTTGTGATCGGCAGATCTGCTATGGAGATAAATGGCACAGTGAAAATACCTGCAGGAAAGACATTGCGGTTTGAGCCTGGTTGCAGGCTTACGGGCAAAGGTACAATTGAAGGAGGGATCATTGATGCCGGTTACCAGCAGTTTATTTTTGATACCACACTCACCATCAATCCACAGGCTGTCAATGGTTATTTTTCGGCAAAATGGTTTGGCGCAAAAGGAAGCGGTACGGATGATCATGCGGCCATACAAAAGTCGATCAACACCTGCATCCGCAATAATATCCGCACGGTGTTCATCCCGGTAGGCAGATATACGATCTCCAAACCGCTGATCCTTCGTGGTCCTGGAAAGGACAATGCCCGTGGTTATTGCACGCTGGAAATACTGGGTGAATCTTCCTTCTGGGATTCAAATCTTGGTACGGAGATCAATCCTTCATTTACCAATGGTTTTGCTTTCGGGATCCATCGGGGCAAAGGTTGCAAGATCCGGAAGATGAGGATCAACGGGAAGTTTACGCCGCCGAATAAAAACGATAAGATGAAATTTTACAATACCGCTTTTGAAGATTTCAAAGACGGTGTTTGTCGGGATAACCGTAACTCTCCATACGCAGCCATCGTGATAGATCCTTTTACAAACATTGCAGGCAGTGAATTGGATGCTGCGAATTATTATCCCGGGCTTGGGGAGTATTATGGCACCAATGGTAATTCCCGCCAATCGGGTAGTACGGGCACAGAGATTGAAGAGGTCAATATCAATGGTTTTGTGGTGGGTATCTGTTCTTCGCCGAATGGCGTTACCCGAAACGCGGAAATAACGATCATCAATAAGATACAATTCAGCAATTGCAAGCTTTGCATCTCCGGCGGACAAGACCAGGAGAAAGCGAACGTGATCTCGAATATCTATTGCTGGGGAGGAACGCATACTATTTTTGGAACAGACCTGTATGGTGGTAAACGTATGGCCGGTAACTGGGATATAGATCATGTGAACATTGCCGGTGGGGTGGTACGTTTTATTTACAACGACCAGCATGGATATTTTTCTACAAGTGTGAATCATGTGTATGCGGAAAGCCTGGGCAGCTGGGGTATGATCAATTCGGACTTAGCATGCGAAATAGCGAATTGTAATGTGGATTTTGAATATCCTGAAACAGCCGGAACGCAAACGCTCATTACATCCTGCGGGAAAAACGTGGTATACCGCAGTTGCAATTTCCGGTATTACGGAAGAAAGAATACTCCGTTGCGCATTGCAGGAAATGCAGTGTATGAACGATGCTTTTTTTCGGGGCCTGTAGAAAACGGGAAGAAGAACGGCACTTCTTTTATGATCCCGTTTTTGAAACTGCCTGTAGCGGGAACGCAGTTGTTGTGCGGATTGATAATATTGGCCTTGCTGCTTTTGATCGTGCAGGTCAGGCGGATGATGAAAAAAAATAAAACCAGCGGGGTGAATAAACAATATTTTATCGTATCAGAATAAGCGTTCCTTTTTTCGTGTATGGCTTACCGTTAAGTGTGTAAGAAGCAATCCACACAAAGCTGCCGCTGTTGTACCCTTCACCGTTGAAACGCCCGTTCCATTTGCGGTAAGGATCGGTGCTGTAAAATGCCCGGTTTCCAAAACGGTCATACACCGTCAGTCGGTAATTTCTTACAGCTGCTACATTTCCTACAGGGCCAAAGAGTTCATTACGGCTATCGCCATTTGGCGAAAACCCTGAAGGGAAATATACATCCGAACAATCTACCGTAACATTTACAGAAGCCATTCCTGTACATCCATTTTCATCCGTCACGGTTACGGAATAAGTTCCTGTTTGCAGCACATTGAAAGCTGACGCGGTGGAATTGTCCTGCCAGCGGTATTGCCGGAAATTTCCGGGAGATAAGACGAGGCGATTACCCGGGCAAATGAAGGTATCTTTTCCGATGCTTACCGAAAGGGTGCGTTGTTCCTGCATCACAGCCAGCTGGCCTGTCGTAAAGCTGCATCCGTTCTGATCGGTTACTTTCAATGAATAATTTCCTGCGGGAAGGGTTTTTATGGAAGAAGTAGTGGCATTGTTGCTCCACAAATAACCATATGGTGCGGTGCCGCCTGATACGGTTGAAGTGATGGAGCCGTTACTGCCGGTACACAAAGTTGGCAAAACGGTAGTGCTCACGGATAATGCCGGAGGTTCCTGTAATACAACCGTTGCGGTAGCGGGACAACTGTTAGGAGAGCCAACCTGCACAGTGTAGCTGCCTGCGGCAAGATTGGCTGCCGTGGCGGTAGTGATCACCGGCGAAGTATTCCACGAATAAGTGTAAGTGGTGTTGCTGCCACTGGCAACAGATGTGACAGAACCATTGGAGTTGCCGAAACATTTTAGCGGGTTGACAACTGAAGCTGAAGCATCGAGCACCCGGATGAATTTCTCTGTGATCGAAGGTGGCCCGGCAGAGGCAAATGTTGTGGTCAGGCGTACTTTATATTCTCCTGCTGCGGAAAAGACATGTGTAGGATTTGCATCTGTAGAACTATTGGCTGCACCGGAGGTAACATCGCCAAAATCCCAGAGTGTGCTGGCAGCGCAACGTGCATTCTGCGAAAAACTTACAGAACGGTTGGTGGAAGCATTGCAGGTGTAGGTGTAATCTGCATTGTTGGGCGGCGCTTCGCCGATATGAACTGCATCGAAGGCAAACCCCTGGAAATTATTGCAGGTTGTTCCCGATCCGAAAGTGAAACGGAATGTAACGTTCGATTCGCCGAGCAGATCAATCAGTGAATGTCGTGCAGTTACCCAGCCATTGCTGCCCGAGCCACCAAGGCAGCTTCCGGAAGTGGATTGAATATTGCCCGACCATCCTGCCCCATTGCCAAGGTACATGATGGCGGCATTGTTGAACCAGTTGGTGCCTTTACAATTTGTGTTGGAAGAAGTGGAACCAAGCATTAACCAGGTAGCGCCACCGTCAATCGAATATTCGAATGAGGCGCCATCAAACCGCCTTTCGGATTCCCATAATACTTTAAAAGATATTTCAGGGTTTGCCAGGGAACTGATGTCGAAACAGGGGCTTTGTATCCACGAAAGCTGGCCGCCATTGTATTGGCTGCCGGTTAGTCCGCCGATCACCCAGCATTTTGTTCCCTGACCGGCAGCGCTGATCACTGTTTTGGAAGGTGTGCCAAGGGTCCAGTCGCTGTTTTGGCCACCGGTAAACCAATCGCCTGCGGAACTTTCAAATCCTTCATCGTAGGGAAATGCATTAATGGAAGAGAGGCAGGGTGCACGGTGTTGCTGCGCAAAAACATTGACCGACAGACAGCAGCATATTATCCAAAAAACGAATAGGTGTTTGTTGGAGAAAAAAGGAAAAGTCGATCTGCGAAAAACCTGCATCCGTTAGCTGAAATTTATTCGCAAAAGTAAGCCTATATTAATGGATAATGTATAATTGTATAATGGATAATGTTTCAGGAATGAATGTTATTTAAATTATGGTAGTATATCAAAGCGTAAGATTTTACAGCATTATCCATTATACAATTATCCATTAACTGCGTTTGCTGCGTTTTCGCCGGTATTGATGGCGCCTTCCATGAACCCCTGCCAGTCGGCGAGATGTTCGCCTGCAAAATGTGTGTGCAGGAATGGCCGCTGCAATGCAGGTCTTAGTCCATACCATTGCCCGGCGCCATATAAGGCATAAGCACCCATGCTGAATTCATCCTGCCCCCAGTAGTAATTGAATTGTTTTTCCATCAGCGGTTTTACATCGCCAAAACCTGGTTGCAATGCTTCCAGTACCGTACGCCCATTCCAATCGTCGCCCTGGTTGGCTATCACAGCAGCTTTGTCCCCGATGGTGTAAGAGATCAGCACTCCTTTTTTGGAAGATTGATTTTTGGTGGCATGATAAAAATAATGTGCCGGCAGATCGGTGATCATATCGAAGGATTCATCTTTCCAGAAGCGTTCACTGAATAACACCGGATGTTTGTTGATGCGGGCATACTGCAATTGTTTCATCGCATTCAAGGTATCAATCGGCAGCCGTGGTTGCCAGTCGATCTTCATTGCGGCAAAAGTAGGGGTGGTGCAGATCAGTTTATCTGCTGTGAATGTTTTTCCATTGTCGCAGATCACTTCCACTTTTGCACCCTGGCGAATAGTTTTTACTTTATGTTCGAGATGAATATTTTCCCTGCCGATCTCATCGGCGATCCTTTGCGCAAGCATCCCGTTTCCACCTTTTATCTTGTAGTCCATTTCGTTTTTCTCACTGCTTTCCGCATATTCCGACAGGGCGGCAAAGGCGGATACATGGCGGATGCTTTCACCAAAGTCGGTACTGTCGAGCAACTCCCTGATGTCGAGATCCATTCCCTGGCAGCCATTGTTTACCAGATAGCGCCACCAGTCATACTTATCCAATGCTTTTTTATCAGCCAGTGTGAGGTGAGGGTATTCTTTGAGCAGGGTTTCCCATTTTTTCTTCCAGGGTTCGCTGAAGCCCCAGTCATCTTTTGCATGGTATTGGCCTTTGTAAACCAGGTGAGTGTCAAACTGGTTATTTTGTAATTCCAGCTTGTATTCGTCGCACAGGCTGATCAGGCGTTCGTGCGATTTGCCCACCCATTCCGCTCCGAGTTCTATCACCAGCTTTTCTGCAGGATCGGCTTCAAACGAAAATACCCGTCCGCCAACGCGGTTGCGGGCTTCCAGTATCACATAAGGGATATTTTTCCTGCGCAACATTTTTGCAGCTGCAAGTCCGGCAAAACCGGCCCCGATAATGATGACAGATGTTTTTTTACCTAAATGAAAACCGCCGGCAAAAGATTGTGTTGCGGCAAAGCCGCCGATCAATAAGGCAGATTGTTTGAGGAAGGAGCGGCGGGTACTCATAACATATTTTGAAAACAAAATATAATTAAAAATTAAGAATTAAAAATGAAGAATGCTTGCGGTGCAAATGACTTTCCAAAAGGTGAAAAGGATTGCTGATTTTAAAAAGATGGAATGATTTCGCTGATTATCTTTGCTTCGCAAAAATTGAAATGCAGGTGTTAAAAATATTTTCATTTTTTATAAAGATCAGAATATTAAAAACTGCATTTTTAGTTTTCTGCCTGCAGGAAATAATCAGCGAAATCCTTTTATCCATTTGAAATCAGCGTTTTTATTACCCGCTTCCATCATTCTCAATTCTCAATTTTTATTCTTCCTTGATTATCCCAGATCATAGATCTCCCTGATGCCCTTTAATTCTTTTTCAAGATCAATCTTCAGGTCTATCAGTTTTCCTGTCTGGATATCGAATACCCAACCATGCACTTTCAATCCTCTTTCTTTGTAAGCATTTTGCACCGCGGCAGTCTTGATGAGGTTGATACATTGTTCCTGCACATTGAGTTCTACAAGCCTGTTGTAGCGCTGGTTTTCATCGGTAATAGTATTAAGTTCCGTTTTGTGCAGCCTGTATACATCGCGGATATTGCGTAGCCATGGGTTGAGGATGCCTAAGTCCTGCGCCTGCATCGCAGCTTTTACGCCGCCGCAAAAATAGTGACCGCAAACCACCACGTGATTCACTTTGAGATGGCGCACGGCATAATTCAATACCGACATCATGTTGAGGTCGATGCTGATCACCATGTTGGCGATGTTGCGGTGTACAAAAGCTTCGCCGGGCTGAAGCCCCATCAGGTCTTCGGCGGTAACACGGCTGTCGGAGCAGCCGATGTATAATATTTCAGGGCTCTGGCCTTTGGAAAGGTTTTCGAAATAATGCGGATCTACGGATAATTTTTTCGCGATCCACTGTTCGTTGTTTTCAAATACTTTTTCAATTTGCATGATAGCTGTTTTTACATTAAAATATTATTTACCGGTGTGAGTGCCGGCGGAAGATCCGTTTCATCCAGCATTTCCCGAAGGTCAATTTCTATAGTCCTGCTCAAAGCTTTGATGGGCACGTCGTTGGCGCCTCCTTCAAACGGGTTTTCTGTACTTTCGCCGATCTTTTCCATCGCCATGAATACCCAGCTGATGAGTGCGCTGAACGGGATCGTTAGCCAGATGATCCAATGTCCGTTGGCGGTAGTCAGCTTTTGAAATTCATTCAATGTGCCCAAAGGAATGAGGAATACAAATAACCTTGTGAACATCTGGTTGCTGGTGGCAAACTGACGTGGATAAGGAAAGTTCTTGATGCGTTCGCATTTTCCCTGTTGCTCGTAAAGGTTCACGAGCATATTTTCCATTTCGATGTGGTTGAGTTCGCTGAGCTCGCCGGAATCCCGGAGTCTTTTGAGCTGTGCGGATTGCAGGCCGATGATATGAGTGGCCCTGTTCTTTTTACTGAGCACATACGTTAATTCTTCGGGGGAAAGAAATGGCTGCAGGGCATCTTCAACTTTGGTGGTCCATTCATCCACTTTGTAAAGGCGGGAGAATTCTTTGTTGGAAATTTTTGTGTGGATATTTTCCCATGCCCTCGATTCGCGCAGCTGAAAACGAAGTGCGGTAAGCCAGGCGATATGGCGGTAATACAATTGTGTGTGTATCGCTTTAGCATTCGCGTTATTTCCGGTAAAATCCTTTACCAGGATTGCCCACGAGCGGCTGCTGTTGATAATGGAACCCCAGATCTGCCGGGCTTCCCACACGCGGTTGTAAGTCTGGGTATTGCGAAAGCCGATGAGGAAAGCAGCAGCGGTACCTACCAGCGCAATCGGTACCCAGGGGATCGCTATCCATTTTAACCCGATACATTCGTATACAATCGTATAAAAAAGCGATAATGCTATCAATACATAAATATCCCTTCTTGTCCAGTAAATGACTTCCTTTAATAAATACCTGCTTCCTGCATGCATAGCACTTTTTTATTTTAAAGATAAAAAAGAATACCTGGGCTTGAGTGCTTCAGGTCCTTATTTTTTGCCACGAATGCATGAATAGAGGAAGCTGGTATTGTGCCATTTAATTTTCGTTTCTTATTCCATCAGCCACCATCTGGAAATCCTCTCGGGTATATTATCCAGCGAAATTTTTTCGCCGATCATCGGAATAAGGAGTGGCATTTGTTTTTCTTCGGCCGCTTTCACAACCCGTTTTACAGGTTCATCCCAGGCATGGAAAGCCAGGGCAAATTTGCCCCAATGCACTGGCATCAATCGGTTGGCGCCGAGGTCGATAGCCGCATCTGCCACCTGCTCGGGCAGCATATGAATGAATTTCCAGGAAGAATTGTATTGTCCGCATTCGAGCAGGGCAAGATCGAACGGGCCATATTTTTCACCGATCTCTTTAAAATGGGTATCGTAGCCGGAATCGCCCCCGAGAAAAATTTTGAAGGAAGGAGTCTGCAATACAAATGACAACCATATGGATTGCTGGCGCCTGAACGTTCGGCCGGAAAAATGCCGGGCTGCTGCGGTGTGGATGGTAAAACCTTCTTCGGGTGCGACTGTTTCGTTCCAGTCTTTTTCTTCTATGATCGCAGTATCGAAACCCCAGTATTCAAGATGGGCCGCGGTGCCCAGGCCGGTGACGATCTTTTTTACCCGTGGCTGAATTTTTTTCAACGTGTCATAGTCCAGGTGATCCCAATGGTCATGTGTAAGCAAAAGATAATCTATCTCCGGGATATCATCAGCCGTGTATATTGAAGTTCCTTTGAAAGCCTTTACTGTACCGGGTATGGGTGAAGCATTTCCACTAAGCACGGGATCTACGAGAAATTTCTTTCCATCGAGCTGCAGGAAATACGAAGAGTGCCCGAACCATACCAGCAGGTTTTCTTTCGGGTAAAGGTCAAGCAGTACTGTTTTTTGCGTGGGAAGTTTCTTTTTGGGATAATTGTTTTTGTCTTTGGCAAAAAGCTGGTCGCCAAGTACCGAAAAAAGAGTGGCGCCATCCGTCAGGTCAGGCGTTTCGTGAACATTTTGAAATTTCCCTTCCCTGAAATTGGGAGAAGCGTGAATGTGCTCTTTTCGTTTGCCGGAGGCGAGTTTACCGAATTTGGGAAGCCTTATATAAAAGAAGATAATTATAAAAAAACAAAGCAATAAAAGAAAGATGGTTACCATGGTAAGTTGCCGGCATTTTTATAAAACCAGCCATTTTTAAAAATAATTAAAATAGCCAGAAACGGGCCCGCATTTGTCTCAGAATGCCGCTGAACGGAGGTTTCAGTCGGTAAATGAAAGGTTTATAGTGCCTGTAGTTAAGCCTTTCCTAAATGTTGGCGTAAAAATATGGTTAAGTATTGGTTTGTAAGTATATTGCCGCCCTAACAAATATTGATTGAATGAAGAATTTATCCCTTGTACTAAATATTGTATTGCTGGCCGCTGTGGCATTCCTGTATTACCATGTGTTTGGCGGAAAAAGTTCTGTAAAGAATACTCCTGTAAAAACGGCCGCTGCGGGCGATAATGGCGTGGTTGCCAACCGTGCCCCGATCGCTTATGTTGAGCTTGATTCATTGAATGAAAAGATCACTTATATAAAAGATAAAAGGAAGGCATTGGAAGGTGAGCAAAAAGAAATTGAGCGGCAATGGCAGGTTGATATGAAAGGCCTGGAAAATCAGCGCGACAATTTCCTGAAAAGGGGGGCCTCCATCACACAGGAAGAAGCGGAAAAATTCCAGGGGCAGCTATACCAGCAGCAGCAGCAGATTGAAGCCAAGAAACAATCTGCAGGACAAAGGTTGAGCCAGCAGAGTTACGAGTTCATGGATGATATCCAGAAAAAGCTGAAAGAATTCCTGAATGATTATAACAAGGAAAAGAATTACATGTACATCCTCACTTCCGGCACCGGGCTGGATTACATGGTGTATAAAGATTCTACCCTCAACATTACTTCTGATGTGATAAAAGGGATGAATGAAAAGCTGAGCAAGAAACCATAACGATTAAAAAACGTTTAAACGTTCAAAAGTTTCAGGAGGTCAGTATAAACCTCCGGGGTTTTCAAAACCCCGGAGGTTTTTCATTTTTAGACCTTTTGGACATTTTTTAGTACTTTCCTCTTTTTATAAAAAACAACTCTGCTCATGACTGAAACAAACCAAACTTTCAAACCTTCGCTGGGGCTGCTGGATGCAACGATGATTGTAGCGGGATCGATGATAGGATCCGGGATATTCATTGTAAGCGCCGACATCACCCGCAATGTAGGCAGCGCGGGTTGGCTGATATTCGTGTGGCTCATCACCGGGTTCATGACGCTTACCGCCGCATTGAGTTATGGTGAGTTAAGCTCGATGTTCCCGAAAGCAGGCGGCCAATATGTTTACCTCAAGGAAGCATTCAATCCGCTGGCGGGTTTTCTTTATGGATGGAGTTTTTTCGCGGTGATACAGACCGCTACGATAGCCGCCGTAGGTGTGGCTTTCAGCAAATTTGCAGGCACGTTCATACCGGTGCTGGATGTGAAACCCGAGAACATGATCGGAGAGATCGGTATATTTAAAATATATCCGGCGCAGTTTGTGTCAATAGGATTGATCATTTTTCTCACTTATATCAATACCCGCGGAATAAAAGAAGGTAAACTGATACAGACCAGTTTTACGGTCGTAAAACTGCTGTCGCTTTTTGGCCTCATCGTCTTCGGTTTTCTGCTCGCGGCAAAAGCGGATATCTGGAATGCCAACTGGACGGATGCATGGAAAATGACTTCCCGCAACGCCGAAGGGCAGGTAGTGAGCGGAGTATTTGGCAGTGCTATTCTTGGGGCGATAGCCGCAGCGATGGTAGGTTCTATCTTTAGCAGCGATGCCTGGAACAACGTAACCTTCATTGCCGGCGAAGTGAAGAACCCCAAACGCAATATCGGACTTAGTCTTTTCCTGGGCACGCTTATCGTGACCGTCATTTATGTTTCAGCAAATTTCATGTACATCAGTGTACTGCCTTTAAGCGAAGTGGCTTCCGCCCCACAGGATAGGGTAGCCGTAGCAGCCAGCAACCAGATATTCGGCGACATCGGTGCCAAAGTGATCGCCATCATGATCATGATCTCCACGTTTGGCTGTAACAACGGATTGATACTTTCCGGCGCGAGGGTATACAATACCATGGCGAAAGACGGGTTGTTTTTCCGGAAAGCATCAGCACTCAACAAAAATAATGTTCCCGAATTCGCCCTGTGGATACAATGTATCGTGGCATCCCTGCTCTGCCTTAGCGGCAAATATGGTGACCTGCTGGATATGATCTCTTTTGTGGTGGTATTGTTTTATGCACTTACCATCCTTGGTATTTTTATTTTAAGAAAAAAAATGCCGGATGCGGAAAGGCCTTACAAAGCCTTTGGCTACCCGGTTTTGCCCGCTATTTATATTATAATGGCAATCACTTTCTGCGGGCTGCTGATTTATTTCAAACCGTTTTATGCAAAATGGGGCCTGATCATCGTGCTGATAGGAATACCGATCTATTATCTTGCAGTAGCAAACAAGAAAGTGAATAGTGAATAGTGAATTCTTCGAAGTTATTACTGGCTATCAAAATTTTACAGACTGAAATTAATTCGTGAAATTCGCCGTTGCCGATAAGCTTTCGGCCGAGGTCTGTGGTCCGTGGTCGGTCGTCAGTATTTTAAAAATTTGTGTAATAAAAAAAGATGGCTTCTTTAGATTTCGATAAACTTTTCAATTCCTTCTCCGATATAAAAGTGGCGGTGATAGGAGACCTTATGCTCGATACGTACTGGTGGGGCAAGGTAGACCGCATTTCGCCGGAGGCGCCGGTACCGGTAGTGGCAGTTACCAGGCGTGAGCAGCGCATTGGCGGTGCAGGTAATGTAGCATTGAATATAGCAGGGCTTGGTGCAAATGTAAGCGTGATCAGTGTATTGGGAAATGATGGCGATGGAAACCAGCTGAACGAATTGCTGCAGGAGAATAAGATCAACACTGATTTTTTGGTCAAAAGCCATGAACGCCTTACCACCAATAAGATCCGTATTATCAGCCGCAATCAGCATATGATGCGCCTCGACGCGGAGATCACGAATATGTTATCTGCAGAAGACGAGGAAAAACTGATCGCAAGTTTTGAAGCATATATCAAAGCTGAATTACCCAACATAGTTATTCTGGAAGATTATAATAAAGGTGTGCTGACCACCACCGTGATTGAAAAAGTGATAGCATTGTGCAAGGCGAATAAGATACTGACAGCTGTAGATCCGAAACGGAAAAATTTCTTCGCGTATAAAAATGTGGATATTTTCAAACCCAATCTGCACGAAGTAAAAGAAGGGCTGAATATCATCGGCGATGAACTTTCTGAAGAATTGCTCGATACGATCCATCGTTCCTTATACGAACAATTGCAGCATCATATTTCTTTCATCACCTTGTCTGAACGGGGTGTTTATTACCAAAATGAAACCAAAAAAGCGCTTATTCCTACGCATATCCGCAGCATCGCCGATGTGAGTGGAGCCGGCGATACAGTGATAGCCGTGGCTTCGCTGGTATATGCCGCTACACAGGACCCGTTGCTGATGGCAGAAATGGCCAACATCGCCGGAGGGCTTGTCTGTGAAGAAGTAGGTACGGTGGCAATCGACAAAAAAAAATTGCTGCAGGAATGCAAACAGCTTCTTGCCAACCATTAATTTATTTCCCGCGAAAGGATTTCGCACTGACTGCTGATGGAAAATAATAAATCTTACCTCGACAGGATACCACTGGTGTTCCTATTGATCGTTGCGGCACTTGGGCTGCAGGAAATATTTCTTTTGTTGCCTTCGTCAGCGAAAAAGGAAAACCTGCAAATCAGTTACATCGTAGACGAGATCATCAATATCTTCATCGTTTTTGTACCGCTTGCTCTTGCATTCAACAAATGGACCAAGGCATGGTGGTGCATCGGCGCATCCATCATTGGCACCATTGGCAGCGCAGTGATATGGGATAATTTCATTGATTTCAGTAAAGACTATACAGCTTCCGGTTTTTTATATGTCGGCCTGCAGGTATTATTCATCCTGATAAATCTTTTCTTTTTCCTGGATAAAAAATTACCGGCAAAAAGGATATGGCTCATCCTGGCAGCACTGATCATCTTCAGGGGGACTTCTGTAATATTTTATTCCAACGCGGGTTCATTTGATCTTTTAAGAAAATTATTGGGTTCAGGCTTTCCGAAATATGCGGGCATGCTGGTGATGATGTGTTTTGGAATAACGAAATACATTTATTACAGCGAACTGCAGAATTTTGCCGATGGCAAAGCCCCGGTATGGAACATCCGTTTGCTGAATCCCGGAAATAGTTATAAAAAATTATCCGCTACGATCGTATTTTGGGTGTTGAAAACTTTGGTGTACCTGCTCGTATTCGGACTGGCATATATCATCAGCCGCTATTCAAGTCCGTTTCGTTCCTTTAGTTTTAAGATGACTTCATTGTTTGAGGCGATGTCCATTTTTAATTCGCTATTTTCTATCGGCGTGGCACTGATGGCCGCATGGTGGCTACGTAAATTTCTGATTGAATATTTCATCGGTCATGGCATTACTTCCAAAGTATCTTATTGGTTGCTGTTGCTGCCCGTAATCGGCATCATTACATGGATCGTTTTGTTGCAGGAGGAAAAAACAGATAATGCTTTAAAAAGGGTCGGCAATATCGATGAATTCGCCGCTGAAGGAACGCTGGGCATATCAGCCACGTATTTTACGCTGATGGGGATTTTATTATTACTCAACATTACAAAAGCCGGCTCAGTGCAAGGTGCCTTCAGCATGGTGCTGGCGATGTTGATGTTCGCATGGTTCATCAGAGACAGGTCGGCATATTATCTCAATTTTTATCTCAACGTAGCTTTATATGCCACCATATTGATATGGTTTTTCAGTGCCGACTTCAGGCAATACAGGGAATTAGCTATTCTGTATCCATTGGCGGTATACAACCTGATGATGCTGATCCTTATTTTTCCCGTTTATCATTTCAGCGATTTTATCTACATCTTGCCCGAAGAACCCGCTGAAACAGAACCTGAAAGCAAAGACCTGCTGCCCGAATTCCAGTAAGCGCATATTTGTTGTCATCAAACGAATATCCCTTATCGTTAGGGCTTCTTCAATCTTTCTGTAAAAATCTTCGAAGCTATTTGCCGGTAAATTGGATAATTTTGGAGCTACAAAAAATACATCATCATTCATATGCAACCATTTTCTCTTGTTATTCACGGCGGAGCCGGAACGATCCTGAAAGAAGACATGACACCCGAACTGGAAAAAGCTTATTTGCAGGGATTGCAGGATGCGCTGGATGCCGGGTATGCTGTACTGGAAGAAGGTGGTTCGGCCACTAATGCGGTTAAAGCGGCTATTGTGATACTGGAAGACAATCTTCTTTTTAATGCCGGCCGGGGATCGGTCTTTACCAAAAAAGGGGTACAGGAAATGGATGCCGCCATCATGGATGGCCATTCGATGAATGCCGGTGCTGTAGCGGGGATCCGCAACGTGCGCAACCCGATAGAACTGGCTACTGAAGTGATGAATAACAGCAATCACGTGTTCCTTAGCGGAAAAGGGGCGAATGATTTTGCGATAAAACAAGGCATCAAACTCGAGCCGGATGAATTTTTCTTTTCGCAATTCCGCTACGACCAATGGAAGGCAATGCGTGACAGCGATAATTATTCACTCGATCATACACACCAGGGACTGGAAGAATTGATGAAAGATAAAAAATTCGGAACGGTAGGCGCCGTGGCTTGCGATCAGCAGGGAAATATTGCGGCAGCAACAAGTACCGGTGGCATGACCAATAAAAAATACGGCCGCATTGGCGATAGCCCGGTTATTGGGGCCGGTACGTATGCCAACAATAAAACCTGCGCCATCAGTTGCACAGGGCATGGCGAGCCATTTATCTGTGCCGTAGCAGCACATGATGTGAGCTGCCTGATGGAATACAAAGGCCTCAGCCTGCAGGAAGCGATGAATGAAGTGGTAATGAAAAAACTGGTGGCGATGGACGGCGAAGGAGGTATGATCGGTACGGATGCCCATGGCAATACAGCCATGGTATTCAACAGCGCCGGCATGTACCGCGGGATGAAAAACAGTGCGGGCGAAAATCAGATCGCGATCTATAAAGATTAATGATCAGAGATTTATACATTTCTGTCAGCCTTCGGCAAACTCAGGCTGAAAGGGTATTTTATTTTTTTATGTAGTTGTGATCTGGTTGTAAATTGCGGCAAAATTGATTGGTTAAATACAGAAGTTTTACATGAAAAAATATGCAGTGATAGTGGCCGGCGGCAGCGGCGTAAGGATGAACAGTAAAGTGCCCAAACAGTTTTTATTGTTGAAAGGCAAGCCTGTATTGTATTATACCATTGATGCTTTCCTGAAAGCATACGAAGATATCCAGATCATATTGGTATTGCCGGAAGAGCACGTGGCAGCGGGGCAGGAAGTGATTGATGCTTTTTTTGATTACACCCGCATACAGATAACGATAGGTGGACGAACACGTTTTCACTCTGTACAAAATGGCCTGCAACTGATCACCGAAGAAAGTATGGTATTTGTGCATGATGCTGTGCGTTGCCTGCTCAGTACCGAACTCATTCACAGGTGTTACGATGCTGCTATAGAATTCGGTTCAGCCATTCCGGTTACAGATTGCCGCGACAGCGTACGGATCCTCAGCAATGATGGCAATGAAGCGATTGAACGCGATAGGGTAAAACTGGTGCAGACACCACAAACTTTCCACAGTAAGATCTTATTACCCGCATTCTTCAACATCGATTATAAAGATAAATTTACCGATGAAGCTACCGTGGTAGAAGCCTTTGGCCTCAAGGTGACTTTGGTAGAAGGGGAAGAAAGGAACATCAAGATCACCCAGCCCCTGGACATGGAATTCGCGGAACGCCTGATAAATATTTAGCGGAATTATTTTTTGAAAAGTTTCAGCACGGGGTGCAGATCGTTTTGCTTCAGGTGAAGATAGGGCTGATTCAAAGGGTTGAATTTCTTATAGAAGTCTGCCACACCTTTTATATCTGATCCTTCGAGATCCAGTATCAACCCACTTCCTGCAAATTCTTCAATTATCTTATCATACAAAAAATAATTGGCTTCAGTTTTTTTTCCTGCTGCTGTAATGCACGAAATAATATTGTACAATCTCTTTTCGTCTTTCAGTAACAAAGCCACCGCCAGCAATTCATCTGTCGTACTGCGGGCTTCACGGATTACCAGGTTGTTGGCGGCCAGCAATAGTTTACAGATATTTTTAAAACCTGTGATGTCTTTACCGGTAACACTTTCAATCTTCTCCGCATATAACGATTCATACAACGAGATCGTATTTTCAATATCATCAGAAGAAGCATATCTGAGTTCCAGTTTCTGCAGCCGTCTGAGGCTTTTGGTGAAATTAGGATGATATTGCCGGTAGAGTTGTTCATACGGAAGCATCAATGGAAGAATGAAATTGGTACGTTCCTCAACAGTTACCCCGGCTGGAAGGAACAGGTCGGCCATCGCATAATTAATGGTGATATCAGCATAGCTGAATCGTTCAAAAGCCATTTCCATAAAGCATTCCAACGTGCCTGGATCTATATTTTCTTTGTAAAAAACCCCCAGCTGCTGAACAAAAGATGGCTGGTATAAATATTCTATTCCCCACTTTTTTCTCCTTACAAGCGGCATTACTGCATGATAATCGTCGAGCACCAACGCATCCCAGTTGCCGGCAATTTCATCGAGGTAAAATGCCCGGGCATAGATGAGCCCGTTGGTTGCGTGCACGATGCAATCATCCCATTGCTGCCTGTCGACCTGGTCGTATGGTACAAATTCAACAGGCATCGGGTTATAAAGTTATTTGAGGGAAATACCTTTTCAGGTTGATATTTTGAATATCGATGCTGAAGGCGATGTTTTTGGAAAAACGTTTTTCGGTGATCGTTGATTTGAAATAATCATCAAACACTTTGCTATAGAGGATCGGGAAATATACATTTACAGTATTTCTGAACAATGATATCTGTAAGCCTGCATCATACAGGAATTTACCGGTGCCCGCATTTTTTTTCCATGCTTCGGCATAGGTGCCCACATCGGCAAATACTTTCAGCGGAATTTTTATAGGTAAAATGCTCAGCGGGTTGATCTGTTTCGGAATATCGGTATTGATGTTGAGCGCCGATAACCAGTTATCGGTTTTGCCGATCTTGCTGCTCAACAAGTCCGTACGTACTTTGAAAGCGCCATCGCGGATCATGATCTGTTGCGTGGAAATTCCTTCAAATTCGTTGCGCCCATAGAAATAGTTGCTGTAGGTGTAATCTTCAGAACCATTGGCACCAGTGAGGTTCAGGTGATAACGATCCGTTTTGAATTGAGTGGTAAATGTTTTGTCGCCCGTGTAAAAGAATTTGCCGGCAAAAAATCTCAGGTTCAATCCGCCGCCTTTGGCGAAGTTGAAAAAGTATTCTGCAGTAAGGCCTGTACGTACAAATCCTTCTCCCTGGTCCGTTTGTAATTCTATTTTATAAGGATACAAAACCCTGTTATTTTCAAATACAAGTTTCAACTGATTTACATAGCGTTTCTGTTTCGGGTAAGTGATCACATCCACATCATTGGTGGTGTCCCGCGTAAAAGACAATCCGGTTTCGTTGATCAGGAAAGTTTTGAACTGGATATATTTTGTAACATGGCTACGCGGATCCTTGTTGGCAAATGTATATCTCAGTGAAGGCACAATTTTCGTGTAGGGCTGGTAGTTAGTCTTGCCCGTAGAGTCTTTGAAAGTATCGCCGGTAAACCTGGCGACTGATCCTGCCAGTTCCAGCCGCTGGCCTTTGTTGCCGGTAAATACTGTGTAACCAACTCTTCCGATCCCGTTAAAGGAGGCAGACCCCGTGGCATAAAGTGGTACAGCCACAAAGTGGAGCCTGCTCAATGGCATCGAATAATTATGTATGATGGCACCGGGCATGAATTTATCATAGAAGTTGTAACCCAATGCCGGAGCAACACCGATATAGTTATGCTTGTCTGTATCTTTCAGGCTGAAGAAAGGAGTGAGGCGAAGATCTTTTTTCTGTTTTTTCAATAAACTGCCCTTTTGCGAAAGTAAAGCAAACTGCGCATCCATATTTCGGCCGCTTACTTCTTCTACAAGTTTTTTAAAATCTTCAGGATAGGGATGTTTGAATTTCCAGCGTTGATAATAAGTTTTCATGCAACTGTCGAATAACGGTTTGCCCAATTGTTCTTCGAGCAACTTCATCCATTGGCCTGTTTTTTCATAAGCCACTATTCCGTAATTCATCATGTTGAAGGAGGCGGACGGGGTTTCAATCGGCTGGTCTTTTTTAAGCCGGGCAACGGTTTCGAAGATATTCTGCTCCAGGTTATCGGGCATTATTTTTTGCAAAAAGCGTGAGTCCGTTGTCAACACGCTGTTGTTACTGTACTGCTGCTGCTCATACCGGTGGTCATAATACGTATTCATACCCTCATCCATCCATGGATGCTGGCGTTCGTTGCTGGCCAGTATTCCGTAGAACCAATTGTGGCCTACTTCATGATTGATCACAAAATCAAGCATACGCTCATTTTCCGGTGTTTCTACCGTGGTGATGGTCGGATACTCCATACCGCCGCCGGTAGCATCACCGGGATTATCCACCACGGTCACGATATCATACGGGTATTCACCCAGCCATTCGCTTTTGGTGGTGATGGCGTTTTTGATGAATTGCAGACTATTCTTCCACATCGCTTCATGTTGTTTCAGGTAATAAGCGTATACATCAATTGTTTTTGTAGCAAGGTGCAATGTGTCGTGCAGCACGATAAAATCTTTATCTGCAAACCAGGCAAAATCATGCACATTATCCTGGGTGAAATGAAAAGTGCTTTTATTGCCATCTGAAGTTTCATTGATCTTTTTGCCTGTGGCAGCAACCTTATAACTAACGGGGACGGTTACCTGCACATCAAAGTTTCCAAACTCACTGTAAAATTCGCCCTGGTCGAGGTAAGGCATTTCGTGCCAGCCTTTATGGTCGTAGACGGCGGGTTTGGGATACCATTGAGTTGCCATGAATGATTGCCCGACATATCCGCTACGCGAAAAATTATAGGGCAGCTTTACATGAAAAGGAGTTTCAATTTCGGTGGATTTGCCTGGGGCAAGAGGATGCGGTAAAATGAGTTTTATGATATCCTGGTGTGCAGGATGGTCTTCCGCTTCGGCAGAAATACCGTCTGCTTTAAAAGCCAGCCGGTTGATATAACCACGTTTTTCTTCATCACTGAAATAAAAATCCGTCTGGCCGTTTTCCAGGCGCTGATCGCTGAAGGCGGTTTTGTCATTTTTATAAGCATTTGGCCACAAGTGGATCCAGATGAAAGTCAGGGTATCCGGTGAATTATTAAAATATTTAAGCCGAAGCTGGCCATCCAGTGTATGAGCAGTATCGTTGAGCGATACTTTGATGGTATAATCAGCCCTTTGCTGCCAGTAATCTTCCGACTGACAAAAAGCACAAAAGGCAATGAAAAGTTGTATGAAAAGCAGCAGTATTTTTTTCAAGGAATGTGTTTGTTCAAAAATAATGATAAAAGCCGAAAATAGTAGCCAGATGTTCGTTGTCAGTTGTGAGCGATCGTTGCGAAGGATTAAGCAAAGTTTAGCCAGCAACGTCCTGACATCTGGCAACTAACAACTGACATCTTTTATTTTCCTTTTCCGGCAAAAATGATACTGATCGTATAGATCATGATCTTGAAATCCAGTCCCAGGGAAACATTTTCAACGTAAAGCAGATCGTAAGGCATCCGTTGCAGCATTTCGCTGATGTTGGAAGCGTAGCCGAATTTTACCATTCCCCAGCTCGTGAGGCCTGGCTTCACTTTGAAGAGATAGTTATATTCAGGGTGGAGCGCCACCATCTGGTCGATGTAAAATTTTCGTTCCGGCCTCGGGCCAACCAGGCTCATTTCTCCTTTGATGATGTTCCAGAGTTGTGGCAATTCGTCGAGCCGCCATTTGCGCATCACTTTGCCCCAGCGTGTGATGCGGTCGTCCTGATCGCTGCTAAGCTGCGGGCCGTTTTTTTCAGCATTCACATGCATCGAGCGGAGCTTGTACATGATAAAAGGCTTGCCTTTATAACCGATCCTTTCCTGCAAAAAGAAAAGCGGCCCTTTGGAACTAAGTTTTAGCCGTATGATGGTATAAATAAAAAGCGGGGTGAGTAAAACCACTGCCAGCAATGAGATGAAGAGATCGGTGAAGCGCTTGATATTTTGCTGCCAGGCTGGTAACAGTCCGGAGTGCAGATCTATCAGGGGCACACCCATCACGTTATTCGTCTGTATGGCGCCACTGATGATGTCGAATGTATCGGGTGTTATTTTTATGTTCACTTCCTTATCGCTGAGCAGCTGGAGTATTCTGGTGATAAGTTCGCGGTCGTTTTTTTCTACAGCAATGATCACTTCTTCAATATATTCTTCCTGTATGATATCGGTGAGCAGACTGATATCCCTGTGAACGCTGATGTTTCGGAAGTGAGAAGCGTCGCTGCTATTCATATCAATGATGGAAGCGATACGATATCCGGCGCTGTCGCCTTTCTCCAATAAGTTATCATGCAGCTCGATCATCTTTTTCCCTGACCCGATGAGCAGTGTATTGAAGAATACTTTTTTTTGTAATAATTGTTTGTGAACGCAGGTAAGTATGATCATACGGATGATCGCGGTAGAAAAAAATATGGGGATCAGCAGGCAGAAAAATTCCACATAATACCTCGTATTGTCCGTTTGGGGATTTTTCAGGATAAAAAAGAAAAGCAGCCCCAGGCAACCTATAGTGGTAAGGACAAATGTTTTGAAAAGCTCTGTGATCCTCGATTTCTGGTAGAGACCGGTATACGTACCTGTTATGAAATTCAGGCTCAGCCAGCCAAGTGTGTAAAGGAAAAGTCCGAGATAAAATCCGGCAGGGACTGAAAAAGGGTATTCGTAAATAACGGTACGCAGATAATAAAAACAAAGCCAGGTGAGCAGGCAGATGACGATATCCGCAAATACGTACCAACTGATATTTATCCTGGGTTGCTTCAATTCGTTTAGAGATTAGGGTTTAGAGTTTAGGGTGGTACAAGTTAAGAAAGTTTTTTGCCTAAACTCTAATCCCTAATCTCTAAACTGTTTTATCGTTGGGCACTGTTTATTTTATCCAATATCTTATGCGCTACATCCATCGCTTCGAAGCCATCCATCACGGTTACAGGTGTTTCGGTGTTGTTGGTGATAGCATCTTTAAATCCCTGTAATTCCATTTTGATCGCATTGCCATCTTCAATAGCGGGGCTGGAAATAGCAATCGTTTTTTTACCATTATTGGTATCGATGTCGAAGGTGAAAACATTTTTATCGCCGGGGGTATTCAGTTTGATGATCTCTGTTTTTTTATCGAGGAAATCAATACCGATGTAAGCATCCTTCTGAAACAAACGCATCTTGCGCATTTTTTTCATGGAGATGCGGCTGCTGGTAAGGTTTGCAACGCATCCATTATCGAATTCGATGCGTACGTTGGCAATGTCAGGAGTATCGCTCATGACGGATACGCCGTTGGCGGAAATATGGCTGACATTACTTTTCACCAGGTGAAGTATGATGTCTATATCGTGGATCATCAGATCCAGGATCACGCTTACGTCGGTACCACGTGGATTGAATTGCGCCAACCTGTGTACTTCGATGAACATTGGCTCCAGGCTGAATTCTTTTAATGAAAGAAAAGCAGGATTGAAACGTTCCACATGCCCGACCTGGAATTTCAGGTTGGATTCTTTCGCCAGCTTTACCAATGCACGGGCTTCTTCCATGGTATTGGCCAGGGGCTTTTCTACAAAAACATGTTTGCCTTTCCGGAGCGCCAGTGAGCAAAGGTTATAGTGATGGGGGGTAGGGGCTACGATATCTACAGCATCACATTCATCCATCAGTGATGCTGGATCGGGATATCTCTTAAGGCCATATTTTTCCTGTACAGGAATCGCATTATGGTCATCGGGATCGAAAAAACCCACCAGTGTAACATCTTCTATTTCTTTCCAGTTGTTCAAATGGAATTTGCCCAAATGCCCTACACCTAGTACCCCGATTTTTAACATGCTAATTAGTTATAAGTTATAAGTGATGAGTTAAAAGTGTAACAGCCCGTACTCTTCATTCTTCATTCTTCATTCGTAATTGATCTTAGGCTTCATCCCAGAAGCCCATTTTGCCGAATTTGCTGATCCTTTCTTCTACTCTTTGTTCGGGTGTTTTTTGTTTTAGTTCCTGTATGGCGGGGATAAGATAATTTTTCAAAATGTTTGCAGCGCCGTCGTAGTCCCAATGTGCGCCACCCATCGGCTCCGGTATAACATCGTCTACAAGCCCGAATTGCAACATATCGGTACCGGTCAGACGCAGTTGTTCGGCGGCAGTTTCTTTTTTATCCCAGGTGCGCCAGAGGATGCTGCTGCAGCTTTCGGGAGAGATAACGGTATACCATGTATTTTCCAGCATCACCACTTTATCGCCAACACCTATGCCCAATGCGCCACCGCTGGCACCTTCGCCGATGATGACACAGATGACGGGCACTTTCAGGCTGATCATTTCATATATATTACGTGCGATAGCTTCGCCTTGTCCACGTTCTTCCGCTTCCAGGCCGGGATAAGCTCCCGGGGTATCGATCAGTGTGATGATCGGTTTATTGAATTTTTCAGCGAGTTTCATAAGGCGAAGCGCCTTCCTGTAACCTTCGGGGTTGGCCATACCAAAATTGCGCATCTGCCTTGTTTTGGTATTGTTCCCTTTTTGCTGCCCGATGATCATGACCGTTTCATCGCCAAGCTGTGCAAATCCGCCTACCATGGCTTTATCATCCCTCACATTGCGGTCGCCGTGCAGCTCAATGAAATTGGTGCACATTTTCTCAATATATTTAAGGGTGTATGGCCTGTCGGGATGGCGGCTCAGCTGAACACGCTGCCAGGGGGTGAGGGTTTCTGTGAGTTGTTGCTTGGTTTCGATGATAGTTTTTTCCAGCCCCTCGATGGTGCTGCTCATATCGATCTTTTTATTTTTTTCCTGGCTTAACTTGAGCTGTTCGATCTGATCATACAGGTCTTTGATCGGTTTTTCAAAATCAAGGAACTGTCGGTTTTTTAACTGTGGCATATTAAAATTTTACTGCTAATCGGGTGTAAGTTAATTTGTAAAAGTAGTTGAACTAAATTTTTTTAAAAAGTTTTGTTTTAAAAAGCTAAAAATACTTATCTTTGCAATCCCGAAAAAATAGAAAGCTATTTCAGGGGATAAGGATCGGTAGTTCAGTTGGTTAGAATGCTGCCCTGTCACGGCAGAGGTCGCGGGTTCGAGTCCCGTCCGGTCCGCTAAAAGCCATCTCTTCAAAAGAGGTGGCTTTTTTGTTTTTTTCATCTTCGCAATATGTACTACGTTTATATACTCCGCAGCGATGTTGACCAATCTTTTTATAAGGGGTATACTGAAAATCCGGCTCAGCGGTTGATACAACATAACAACGGGGAATCAGTTTATACACGAAACAAGATTCCCTGGAAATTAGTGTACGTAGAAGTATTCTCCACCAAAAAAGAAGCATTGATCCGTGAAAAAAATCTTAAGAAAGCGACGCACCAGCGTATTGAGTCACTGATAAGTCACCCCAAAAATATTGTCGGGCAGTTTGGTTAGAATGCAGCCCTATCATCCCCACAGT
>NZ_RJUB01000015.1 GCF_024343615.1 Ferruginibacter sp. HRS2-29
ATTATCCATTATTCAATTATCCATTATTCAATTATCCATTGTTTTATTTTCCCGCAAAATATTTCTGTGCCAACGCCCTGTCATCCCCATAAATATCATCGTAAAAGCGGATGCTTCCATTTACCAGTTCACAACCGAAATAGCGGATAAACAAAGGAAGCCTGTTTTTCACAGGGATCTTATGCCGTTCTTTGGCCGCGATCCAGCTCACGATAGAATCGCTGTTGTATTTCAAGGAATCCGGTTGTTTGGATAAAATGCTATCGTTTCTTACCAGGTAAAACGCCAGTTTCTGCCATTCCTGCACCCGTACACAGCCATGGCTCAGGCTGCGCATGCTGTTGCCAAAAAGGTATCGCTGGTTGGTATCGTGCAGGTAGACGGAGTACGGGTTATCAAAATTAAATTTGATCACGCCCAATGCATTGTCGTCGCCGCTCCCCTGCTGCACCCTGTACGGGATGCCTTTGGAATATTTCGCCCAATTCACACTGTACGGATCCACACGCTCGCCTTTGTTATCAAGGAGGTAAAACCCTTTGCGGGCAAGATATCCGGGATTGCGTTTCAAAGCCGGCAATGTTTCTTTTGAAATGATGCTGGTAGGTATTGTCCACGTAGGATAAACCATCATATCCGTGATGGCGCTGGTGAGCAATGGCGTTGGCGTGCCGGGCTTGCCGCAAATGATCTTCGATTCGAGTGCAACAGAATCGCCTTCGTACAACTTCAGGTAATACGCCGGAAGATTCACCCAGATATATTTCTCCGGCATTTTCTCCGGAAGCTGTTTATAACGGTCAAGCGTAAGCGCAATTCTCCTGAACCTTTCTTTATCCGTCATGTTCATTATTCTCACCAGGGCCGTCGAAATTTTTCCATCTGCTTTCAATCCTTTTTTTGCCTGGTAATGTTTGATCGTATTGCTCAGGGCTGCAGAATCGAATTGGCCCGTAGAAGAAGTGATACCGCTTTCGGTCATCCGTTTCTGTATCTTTTTTATGAAAACCAACGAGTCCTGTGCATTTTTATAAGGGTATTCTATGTAGGTATAAACCTTATTATCCATGCTGTCTACAAACTTGCGTATGCCCGATTTCAGCAGGCTATAGCCCTTATTTTTCGGTTGCAATGCCGTGGTCACTGCCGCGAAAGAAGCGCCATTTCTTATCTTTTCCATCTCAGGGGTAAAATAAGTTTTGTACAACACTTCTTTATTTTTCCAGGCAAGGCTATCCGGCTGAAGTCGCCCTTGTTTGAGATCCTGCAGCAGGTGCATGAATGCATCGGTAAACAGCAATTCGGCTTTTGCCCACGCAACTGCATCGGTTCTGTTCACCGAATCAGCATCCATCATTTTTTTGAAATTATTTATTTTACCAAACTGGTAATCTTCAGCGAACAGCCCATCCAATGCAGCCTCTTTGAGGTATGCGACAAGGCTATCCGCAGGCTGCTTCCATTTTTCCGAACTGCTCCATACGGGGGTGTAGTCATTCTGCCTGTAATAATATTTCAGCACGGGTAAAAAACGTAACTGCAGGCTGTCATCCATTTTTCCTTTATTGGCTTCGGCATTTTCGAGCAGCAAACGAATATTTTTGCTCACAAAACCATCCATGGAAGCAGGATCCGAAACAAGCTGTCTCTCTTTTTCTGTGCGTTTGGTATTACAGGAAAATAGCAGGATCGAAAATGCAGCCAGCAGGCAACAATATGTCTTCGTTAGGTTCATATCAGGACGAAATTGAGTATCTTGAAGAAAGCTTTTATGAAAAAAAATCCTTCACATACATACAAGATAATAATATGTTTCAGATATGTTATTATTTTAATGGTTGTTTTTTCAACAAGTATCGCCACGGCCGGTGCACAGGATACTACGCTGAATAAATACGGTCTCTGGGTGATCGGCAAGCCGGTTGTCTTCCAGCAAACTGTTGTACATTCTCCTTATAAAAAGATGGTAAACATCTATCAATTTGTGCCGGGCATCAGGCTCGATCTGCGTTATGCGGGCAAAAACAATTTCATGAAGCAGATATTGTATCCGCCTACTGCCACCACTTACCTGCGATTGCCTGCGGCAACAGCATTGGCTAAAGTGCAAAACGAGTTGAAACAAAAAGGCCTCGGGTTGAAAATCTGGGACGCATATCGTCCATACAGTATCACCGAAAAGATGTGGGAGCCGGTAAAAGATGACCGATATGCCGCCAATCCTGCATTTGGCAGCGGCCACAACCGCGGCGTTGCTGTAGACCTTACCATCACAGACCTGCTCACCGGCAAGGAAATAGACATGGGCACGGGCTTTGATGATTTCAGCGATTCCGCTCATCATGATTATAAAAAATTGCCCGGGAATGTACTGGCAAACAGGCTGCTGCTGCGTACTCTCATGGAAAAATATGGCTTCAAGGCACTGGAATCCGAATGGTGGCATTATGCATTGCCGGAGGCAAAGAAATATGAACTGCTTGATCTTAGTTTTGAAGATCTGAAAAAACTGAAATAAGAGTTTCAAAGACACAAAGTTTCGCAATGAAATAATCTTTGCTTTAAGCCTTTGTGAAACTTTGTGCCTTGGTGACTTGGTGGTTCAAAACCGCTAAATTTGCATCTGAACCATTCTCAATGAAGTATTACATCATAGCCGGTGAAGCAAGCGGAGACCTGCACGGCAGCAACCTCATCAAGGAATTACACCGCCGGGATCCGGCAGCGGATATCCGTTGCTGGGGCGGCGATAAAATGCAGACTGCCGGGGCTACGCTGGTGAAACACTACCGCGACCTGGCTTTCATGGGTTTCACCGAAGTGATCAAAAATCTTCCGACCATTTTTCGCAATCTTTCTTTTTGCAAAAAAGATATCCTAGCCTATCAGCCGGATGCGTTGATACTGATCGATTACCCGGGGTTCAATCTGCGCATTGCAAAATGGGCGAAACAACAGGGATTGAAGATCATCTATTACATTTCGCCACAGGTGTGGGCATGGAAAGAAAACCGCGTGAACGGCATTAAAAAGAATGTTGACAAAATGCTGGTGATACTCCCATTTGAAAAAGATTTTTACAAAAAATGGAAATACGAAGTAGAATATGTTGGTCACCCGCTGGTAGAAGTGATCGATGAATTCATTGAAACACATGAGCATTCCGATCTTCCGCTTATGCAAAAAAATGCAGGCACCATAGCGTTATTGCCCGGCAGCAGGCAACAGGAGATATTAAAGAAGTTGCCCATCATGCTGCAGGTGGCCGAACATTTTCCTGACTATAGTTTTGTGGTGGCCAAAGCACCCGGCCTGGAAGATGATTTTTACAACGGGTTGCTCAGGCCTTATAAAAATGTATATGCTGTTGTGGGTAAAACCTACGACCTTCTATATCGCTCGAAAGCCGCACTGGTAACCAGTGGTACGGCTACGCTGGAAACTGCGTTGTTTGCCGTTCCGGAAGTGATCTGTTACAAAGGGAATAGCATTTCTTACGAGATCGCGAAGCGCCTGATCAAGATAAAATTCATCGGGCTGGTAAACCTCATCATGGATAAAGAAGTGGTAAAAGAGCTGATACAACACGAACTGACGGTAGAAAACCTCACTAAAGAATTGCAGGTATTGTTGCACGATACCGACCGCAAGATGACTTTGCAAAAAGATTATGCAGCACTCAAAAAATTATTGGGCGCCGGCGGGCATGCATCTTCCAATGCAGCTAAAAGCATTGTTACCTTCCTGCGGAACACCCCTTAATGCTTACGGAAAAGCCTAATGGCCAAAACGATCATGGCGAAAATAAACAGGAAAATAGATATCCTGTTGATGCCATGCATATATCTGGTAAACTTGCTGTTGTCGGCACCCGGATCTTTTTTCTTCAGATAAAGATATTCCGCTACCTGTTTTAATATTCCCATAAAACAAAAATAGTTCAAAAGTTGAAGGTTCAAAGTTTTTCGATCCGAGACGTTTTAACTAAAACGACGTATTTACAAACTGTAAGTACCCTTTGAACCTTCAACTTTCAACCTTCAACTTTGAACTTTTTAAACTTTTAAACTATCTTCGGGTATGACCAGGGAAGAAAAATTTATGCTGGAAGCGATCGGGTTATCGCAACAGGGAATCGATAATAATGATGGCGGCCCGTTTGGCTGTGTGATCGTGAAAGACGACAAGATCATTGGCCGCGGCAATAACAAAGTTACTTCTACCAACGATCCTACCGCTCATGCTGAAGTAGTAGCGATCCGGGATGCCTGTAAAAATCTGGGCACGTTTCAGCTTGATGGCTGCGAAGTATATACTTCCTGCGAACCATGCCCGATGTGCCTTGGCGCAATTTACTGGGCACGCCCTTCGGTGATTTATTATGCCAACAATCGTGAAGATGCGGCCGATATCGGCTTCGATGACTCGATGATCTATGAAGAAATGAAAGCATCCATCAACGAAAGAAGAATCCCCATCATTTCCCTGAGCAGGGAAACTGCCCTTGCGGTTTTCAATAAATGGAAAACAAAATCTGATAAGACCAGTTACTGATCCTTATTTTTTTCAAGAATGATCTCTGCAGCTATGCTCACCGCAATCTCAGCCGGCGTCTGGCTTTTGATGGGTATGCCTATCGGTGAATGGATAGTTGAAACGATTTCCGGAGGATAACCAGAAAATAATTTGTTCACTTTATACTTGCTGCCCAGAAGACCAATATACCGGAAATGTTTGTCCTGTAAGGCTTTCAGAGCTATATCATCTGTGCGGTATCCGAATGTCATGATCACCACGTAAATATTTTTCCCGGAATGGATCAATTGGCGAAGCGATTCATAGCCTGCCACCACATGTTTTTCATGGGCATATATATTCGCCTCCATCGTATTCAGATCACTACGTTCATCATACAGGTGAATGTAAAAATCCATATCACGCATCAGCTTTGCAAGCGACAATGCGCAATGCCCGCCGCCGATAATGTGCAGTGTATTTTTATATCCTGTTCTTTCAACTAACGTAAATGCCTGCTCGCTTTTCGGTTCAAAGCAGAAATCACCCGGAGGTATTTCATCAGAAAACCTGATCCCTTCTTCAGTCAGGTGAAGAGTGCCTTGTTCATTTTTTTCCAGTGATGACAACAGGGAATTTATGGCAGCCATATCTTTATCCTGCATGGGATAAAGGAAAATAGTTTGCTCTCCGGAACAGATCATCCCGCTTTGATTTTTGCCTGCCGATTTATCGTGTATCTGCCGGTAAACAGCAGCAGCCATGCCTTTTTCAGCCAGCCGGGCTTTAGCCATTTCCACAAACTTGTGTTCCATCATTCCCCCGCCGATCGAGCCGCAGAAGTCACCATCTGAAGCCACAGCCATTTTGAAACCCTGCCGCCCAGGCGAACTTCCCAGGCTATGCAGCACATACAGCAAAACAACATTTGTTTTTGCCTGGTATTTTTGCGCTATGAATTGCCACACTTCCATTCCTCAAATTATAATTATGCTTTCCTGTTTTCCAGGATTTTTTTGAATGAACGGCCACGAATCTCTTCCAATGTAAGTCCCGTCACCAGCACTTCTTCTTCGGTGATGGCGCCGCTGTTGAGGGCCCGCAAAAAATAATTCAACAATCCTTGCCCGGTTGCGGCATCATCAAATACATCGCCAATCAGCGTAGCGCGGGCAGCTTTTTCTACAAATGTTTTTAATCGCTCTACCGCATCATCATAACTTTCCAGGAAGAACGCGAATACAGCAGCATATCGCATCGGGAATTGCGCCGGGTTAAGATCCCAGCCCTGGTAAAAGCCATTCCACAACGAATGACGGATATGCTCGTAACCCTTGCGCCACGCCCTGTGCACAGTTTCCCTGTTTTCTTTCAATTGCTCCTCAGTCATATCATCGCCGCGATGCGGGCCGATAGGCATCGTATTCGTAGCGCCATCACTCAGCCAGATGCCGGTATGCGCCAACGCTACTTTTGTCATGTGATGCGCAAAGTCGCACACGGGGTGATCCATCTCCTGGTATTTAGCGGTAATGCTGCAGGAAGCAGTATAATCGTATGTTCCAAAATGCGTGGCAATGCATCGCCCTTTGCTCGCCTTCATAAAGCGGTACAACGGGTTTCGGCCATCCGCATCCATGATGGATTGCGTGGTTTCCACCATCATTTCCATTTTTAAAACACCCACCGCCAGGTTGAGTTCTTCTTCCAGTATCTCAAAAAAATCCACGAGCGTTGCCACCTGTTCCGGGATGGTAACTTTTGGCAACATTACAATGAAATTTTCCGGCAGTATACCGCCGGTTTCTTTAACCAGTGTGCTGATAAATATATCCAGCGTACGCAAACCACGCTCTTTCATTTCTTCTGTGAACGGCTTGATGCGTATGCCGATAAATGGAGGCAAAGATTTTTTCTTCAATCCTTTCGCTACTTCTTTCGCGGCGCTTTCAGCGGTCGCGTCTTCTTCTTCATTGCTGCGGTTTCCATAACCATCTTCAAAATCGATACGGAAATCTTCCACCGCTTCAGATTTCAGTTTCGCTATAACTTTTTTATACACCTGGTAAGAAAGGTGGGCCGGATGTTTTTTCTTTTCTTCCGCAGAAAGTTTTTCGTACTCCTCCGCTACTTTAGCAGCAGCACTTTCCTGATCGACCGCTTCAATACCTTCCAGCCGGAAAACTTTTCCGAAACTTAAAAAATCAGGTGCATAGGTATCGAACGTCTCCAAAGCCCTGGCCCCTAAAGTTTTTGCAGCATCATGCTTAAAAAGATTAGCGCCACCGTACACTGTATGTACGGCCTGTCTTTCGGGCCTGTCTCCGGGATATATTTTTTGAAAAGCCGTATTGGCTTCTTTCAGTTTTTCAAATATTTTCTTTCTCTTTTTTGAAGGAATTGATGTGCTCATATTATTTTTTTAGTGTCATCTTTTGTTACAAACGCTCCGGGGTTGGGGGAAACCCCGGAGGTTTCTTTTAACCTCCGGGTGTTTGGTCTAACCCCGGAGCTTTCTTTTAACCTCCGGGCGTTTGGTCTAACCCCGGAGGTTTTACTTTAACTCCGGGTGTTTGGTTTAACCCCGGATGTTTTACTTTAACCTCCGGGCGTTTGGTCTAACCCCGGAGGTTTTCTTTCACCTCCGGTGTTTGGTCTAACACCGGAGGTTTTACTTCAACCTCCGGGCGTTTGGTCTAACCCCGGAGGTTTTACTTTAACTCCGGGTGTTTGGTCTAACCCCGGAGCTTTCTTTTAACCTCCGGGCGTTTGGCCTAAAACCATGCCGGGTCAACTTCCACGATATGTCGAATATCCGTAAGGGTTGATCAATAATGGTATGTGGTAATGTGCTTCGTCCGGCACGGTGAAAAAGACTTCCACTTCCGGATAAAATCCTTTGATATTATTTGCCCTGAAATAATTAAATGTTTCAAATACCATTTTATAATTCCCCGGCACTACATACTTTTCTGCCGGAAGAAAATCACCTACACGGCCATCCGCATTGGTAACGCCTTGCGCCAATGTGTACCAGGTATTGTTTACAAAATGTTTCAACCGAACAGTCATATTTTTTCCAGGTACACCAAGCGATGTATCCAACACATGCGAAGTCAGTTGGCTCCCGTTCACTTTTGTCCAGTCTGCCGCAGGGATCACTTTTTTAAACCGCTGTATAGTTATTTTCAATTGTTCGCCCATGGCGATGATAAGTTCCTCTTCATAATTATTGCTGCTCCTGTCCTGCAGGATACGCAACATTTCGGGGGCAGTTTTCCCGTTGGCAAAAACAATAAATATGAAACCGAATTTAGCTTCATACAGATCATTCGCTTTCGACAGCTGTTCGATCACATCCTCGGAAGCAGCATCTACACCAGATTGCTCCGAACCTGCAAGGTGTTTTGTAGAAGGAAATTTTTCTGCAATACTTTTTGTATCACCGATCTTCGGGTGTTGCGAAAAAGCTTCCAGCCAATCCTGCCGCGAACAGCCATGATACCATATCTCCCCGGCAGAACGCACCAGTTCTTTTTCCGATTCAAAGGGAAACCTTGTCATGATCAGCGATTGCCAGGCACCCGATCCGCAGGTAGTTGCCAGCAACTCGTGTGCCTGATGTTTTTCCAGTTTGTTGAATTCCTGTAATGTCATAATCTTATTTTAATGATGCCCCCTGGTCTATCCAGCAGCGTATAAGTTCACGTTCCTTTTCGGTCATGTTTGTTTTGTTATTCTGCGGCATGCTCTTCGTAAGGACCACACGCTGCATGATCTTGTCCTTCAGTTTCACAATATTATCCGGCGTATCGTATGTTATTCCATTGGGCGGCGCTGTATAAAAATCGTCTGTCGGGCTCGCGGAGTGACAACTGATGCAGCGTTGCTGTATGATCGCATTTACTTCCGCGAAGCTAACTACAGACTTACATTCGCCGGGTTTTTGCGGAGCAGAAATATAAGCAGCCGATAAAAGGATAAGGATGGAAACAGGCAATACCCAAACCGACAATTGCCCTTTCTCTTTGATGTTAAGATAATGTTTTACCCCCGCTGCTCCCAACGAAATGATAGCAAGTATCACCCAAGGATACTCGAAACCGAATGTAGAGGGAAAATGGTTACTGATCATTACAAATAATACCGGCAGGGTAAAATAGTTATTGTGCAATGAGCGCAAACCCGCATTCTTACCCAGTTTGGGATCAAGGGGTTTATTTTCAGCAGCGGCTTTTACCATAGCTTTCTGCGCGGGAATGATCACAAAAAAAACATTGGCCACCATGATAGAACCAAGCATCGCACCAAAATGCATATATGCAGCACGTGCGCTGAATACATGGCAATAAAAATAAGCGAAGCCGGTACAGATGATAAATCCTGTGAGCGCAAACCAGATACCTTTTTGTACAAGCGATGTTTTGCAGATAAGATCGTACAATATCCAGGCTACCACAAAAGAACCAACACCGATCGATAGTCCCGCCAGCGGCGAAATATCCAGTACATTCTTATCGATCAACAAGGCTTTCGCATTAAAATAATACACTACAAATAATAAACAAAAACCTGAAAGCCACGTGAAATACGCTTCGTATTTGAACCAATGCAAATGTTTGGGAATTGTTTTGGGAGCAACTTTATATTTTTCCAGGTAATAAAAACCACCGCCATGTACCGCCCACAGATTACCTGCAAGTTCTTCGCGTACATCTTTTGTCCGGTTCAATGCATTCTCTAAAAACACAAAATAGAACGATGCGCCAATCCACGCGATACCAAATGTGATGTGCATCAGTCGTATCACAATATTCATCCATTCCATCAGGTGCCCTTCCCAGATAGTGCCTTTAACGATGAGGTATAACGATACTACCATACATACCGACGTTAGCACGATAGCAGTGTACACAAAAGTTTGAGCCGTTACTACATCTCTTACTTTGACAGTTGCGGGAGCATCTTCCCCGTCTTCGTCCTGCACCTCCTGTTTGTCTACGGCACGCAGATAGTAGGTCATGATAACCAGCATGACCAACACAATAAATAATATGGATAATAAAACGTACCCGCTCATAGTTATGCTTTTTTGCCAAATAACCTCAGCCTGCTTACACCTCCATCGGGAAAAATATTCAATCGCACATGCGAAAAAATTTCTTTATTGCTGATATCAAATTCATGTTCGGCATCCGCACCCAATTTTTGCGAAGGCAAGATCGTCTGCCATGCTACTTCATCATTGATCACTTTAGAATCCTCTTCCGCGTAGCAGGCTTCGATGGTACAACTATCAGGATAATTGCCTTTGAAATGACCCGTATCCACCAAAGCTTTCTCTATTGTTCCTTTCGTAGCCAGCTTCACGATCACCCAATCCCTGTTGCCGGGAGTCCGGTTGCGCTTGGTTTCCCAGCCATCGCCCATGTTGGCGCCACGATTAGGCATGATAAGATTTCCCATATGACTGAAGAACATATCGTTGCAGGCGATGGAAACAGCACCATTGATGGCGGCAGCCAGATCTATCGTTTCATCGTTACCGGTAGTATCCCAGTTTTTGAAAATTTCTCCGTAAACCCTGAACCTCGCTACACCGCCATCAGGATAAATATGCAGACGGACATGTGTAAAAATTTCACTGCTGATACTTTCGTAAAAATTCTGACTGCCTGCATCGAGAGGTGATTTCGGCAATATTTCTTTCCATGGCACTGCTTCCCAATCGGTAACCTCTTCGCTGAGGTAAGCCGCTTCCACAGAAGCATGTGGCGGATGATTGCCAAGGAAAAAATTCGTATCAATATCAAAACCTTTTATACGGCCCGGCGCAGCCAATTGAATAACTGCCCAATCATGTCCCGGAGTACGTTTGCGCCTGCTTTCCCACCCATCCATCCATTTTCCCCGATCGGTATATTTATCGGTGATAAAGATCCCGCGACCTTGCAGGATAAGATTCTCTTTCTCCGCGAAAAAATCATCCGTTGCATATAATACCTTTCCACCAAGTCTTGCCGCCGCAAGATCATTGAGCGCCGCAAAAGCAGGAGGGTTTTTAATTATTTCTTTTACTTTTTCAAAAGCCATCGGCCAGCATTTTTATGAATGATCGTATTGTTTTTATAAACAGAAAAACCATTTACAATTGTTTCTTTTATAACACCAGTAAGGGTTTTACCGACATAAGGACTCGCTTTGTGCCGGTGCAAAATATCTTCTTCTCTGATCAATGACTCTTCTTCGGGATGCCACACCACCATATCGGCATCGTATCCCTTTTTCAAATATCCTTTTCTGTCATTTATTCCAAGAAAAATAGCAGGCTTCTCCGTCAGCATCGGTATGAACTGTTCCAGCGTTGCAGTGTCTTTCATCGCCGAATATCCTGAAGTTAATAAAAATTGTAAACCGGCTATTCCGCCCCAGGCTTTCAAAAGATTCCCGGTATCCAATTCTTTTACCGAAGGTGGCGCGGGTGAATGATCTGTTGCCAGAAAATCAAGCGTACCATTTACCAGCGCAGCTTTCAACAATTGATTGTTGGCCGCTTCGCGGATGGGTGGTGCACATTTGTAAAGTGTATCGTTATCCGGGATCGATCCGGCATTAAAGAAAATATAGTGCGGGCAGGTTTCAGCAGTCAATGGCAGACCGGCTTTTTTTGCCGCAGCAATTGAGTCCAATGCTTCGGCAGAAGAAACATGAACGATATGTGTTTTACAATCATATTCCTCACACAACGAGATCATCAGACCGACCGCATCATTCTCCCATTTTTTTGGCCGGCTGGCAAGGTATTCCCGGTAATTTCCTGGAATTGTTTCGAGCCGGGTCTCTACCGGAGTATCATACAATTCACAATGCGCCAGCAACGGAATACCGTATTTCGCGATGAGTGGCATCGCCTGCTCCATATCACTTCTGGTTACATTCGGAAATTCATCGATACCCGAATGCGTAAGAAAACATTTTATCCCCAGCACGCCTTCGTTCATCAGTCCTTCGAGTTCATCAACATTTCCGGGGACCAGGCCACCATAAAAACCAACATTCACATTCAGTTTGCCTGCAGAAGCTTCCAGTTTTTGTTTCAGCTTATCCGCTGAAACCGTTACCGGATCGGCATTCAACGGCATATCTATGATAGTGGTAATACCACCTGCGGCAGCTGCCTGCGTGGCCGTATCAAAACCTTCCCAATCGGTGCGGCCAGGTTCATTCACATGTACATGCGCATCGATCACGCCGGGCATCAACACCGCACCCTGCTTATCTTCAGCCCCGGGTATTTTTTCAAAAACAACCTCCGAGATCTTTCCATCGGTGATCGTAATTGTTGCAGGTTGCAGGCGGCCATCTATCCAGCACCGGTCACTATATATGGTTCTTTTATTTATCAAACAACAACTTTAAGATTCAGTGAAATAGTTATTTATCATACAACCCCATCAACACTTTTTCCGGTGTCATGGGTGCTGAAAAACCGATCGAGCTTTTTGGGTTAAAGGCTTTTACAGCATTTCGCAAGGCAAAAAATGTTCCGATACCATACATCAGAGGTGGCTCCCCTACTGCTTTTGAGCGAAATATAGCAAGGTTATCATTTTTTGTTTCAAGGAAATCTATTTCCAGCATTTGAGGAACCGAATAAATATCCGGCACTTTATAAGTGCTCAAAGTATTACTTCGTAACCGTCCCGCTTCATCATACACGATCTCTTCCATCGTCATCCAGCCGATACCCTGCACGATCCCGCCTTCTATCTGCCCCCTGTCGATCAATGCATTCATGGTAGTGCCAAAATCATGTACCACATTCACCGCATCGATCTTATATGTGCCGCGTAGACAATCAACCGTAACTTCCGTGATGGCTGTTCCGTATACATGATAGGCGAAAGGATGGCCTTTTTCTTTTGATGCATCAAAGTGGATATCCGGCGTAGCGTAATGGCCACTTTCACTCAGGCTGATCCTTCTCAGGTAACTTTCCAGCACCAGGAAATCCCAGGATATTTCTGTTGCAGCATCATTTACATGTACAATTTCGTTTTTAATAGAAACCTCTGTAGCTGAGCATTTCAGGATATCTGCCGCAACTGTTTTCATCCGGTCAAGAATATTATTACAGGCTATTTGCACCGCTTTCCCGTTCAGATCTGCAGTTGCACTGGCCGCTGAAGGAGAAGTATTTGCTACACGAAATGTACTCGTCGAATTCATTTTCACTTTCGCGGGATCTATTGAAAAGATCGTTGAAGCCACCTGCAACATTTTTGTATTAACGCCTTGCCCCATCTCCACCGCACCGGTACTCACATTCACGCTTCCATCCATATACACATGTACCAGCGCACGTGCCTGGTTCATCAATATTTTTGTAAAGGATATCCCGAAACATATCGGCATCATCGACATCCCTTTTTTATACAAAATATTTTCTGCATTAAATTTTTCGATCTCCTTTTTCTTCTTTGCATGATCAAACAAACTCAAAGACCTATTCCAGCAAGGTAGTGCTTCACTCACCGCAAGCTGTCCGTAAGGAAATTCATCACCACTCTTTATCAGGTTTTTCTGTTGTATTTCAAATGCACTCACACCGATTTTTTCCGCGGCTTTAGCAATGGCAGCTTCTATCACAAACATTCCCTGTGGCCCACCGAATCCCCTGAAAGCTGTATTGGGCGGCAGATTCGTGCGACAGCTGTAAGCAGTGGCCGTTACATTTGGAATAAAATAACTATTGGTACAATGAAATAAAGTGCGCTCCAAAACCGCCGGAGAAAGATCGGCTGCCGCTCCTGCGTTTTGATGAAAAGTTGCCTCGTATGCAAGGATGTTCAATTCAGCATCGAGGCCGATCCGGAAATCGGAAGAATATGGGTTCCGCTTTCCGGTCATGCGCATATCTTCCATCCTGTGAAGGCTGTATTTTACAGGTTTCTTTAAATGATAAGCAGCCAATGCACAAAAGATCGCCCAGGATGTAGCCTGATCTTCCTTTCCCCCAAATCCTCCACCAAGGCGGGTTACATCAATTTCCAGCTGATGCATCGGTACGCCGAGTACCTTTGCCATATGGCGTTGCACCGCAGTAGGCCCTTGTGTTGAAGAGATCACTTTAATGGCCCCATGTTCCTGTGGCAATGCATAGGCACCTTGTGTTTCTATATATAAATGCTCCTGGCCGTTTGTTTCAGCAATTCCTTCAACTACATGCACACAATCTTTGAAGGCTGCATCGCTATCGCCTAATCGGAAAGTTCGAGGTGGCACGATCAGCGAATTATTTTGCCTCGCTACCCGTGGATCTGTAACCACGGTTAACGGATCTATTTCGATGATAATTTTTTTGATCGCCGCCTGTGCATGTTCCACAGAAGTGGCTACTACAAAGGCTACCGGCATGCCATTGAAGTCTACGATGTCTTCTGCAAACAATGGCTCATCTGGTACGATACCTCCTATCTGGTTCACTCCCGGAATATCTTTCCAGGTAAATATCCGAACAACTCCTTCTGAAGCCATCGCTGCCGAAAGATCCAGTTTTTTGATTTTACCATGCGCTGCCGGCGAGCCGAAAATTGCGCCAAACAATGTTCCCTGCGTAAGCGGAACATCATCAAGATAAATTGACTCGCCTCTTGTATGTGTATATGAATCGATGTTCTTCATCAGCCGTGCAACAGGTTTTGTATGGGTAATGCAGGAAAAGATTTGATAAAATGAGCTTTGATAAGTTGGGATAACAACAATCGTTTATAGGCTTCCGAACCGCGGGCATCGCTGATGGGTGATATCTCAGACTGTACGATCTTCAGCAATTCCTCAATGTTTTCGGGCGTGATCTCTTTTCCTGTAAGAAATGCCGACCCATTGGAAAGCCAGGCTGGTATTGGGCCCACGCCACCTGCAGAAATGGACGCAGATGAAACAACATTGCCTTCCATGCTTATTTTTATTGCAGAATTTACACTCGCAATATCAAGATGCGTGCGTTTACTTACTTTTTCAAAATTGAAACGATCGGTTTCCGCAGGTAAAACAAAACTTATCTTTTCGATAAATTCATCCGCTTTTTTATCCAGTTGTTTATATCCTTTATAAAATGAACGCAGACTGATTGTTCTTTTTTGTGCGCCATCATTCAAAGTCAATTTTGCATCGAGCGCCAGGAAAATTATAGTAAGGTCTCCGATCGGCGATGCATTTGTAAAATTACCAGCCACAGTCGCCATGTTCCTGATCTGTGTGCTGCTCACCAGCTCGATATATTCTTTAAGTGCAGGAAAATATTTCTGAAAAACGGGAGATACAGCAATATCCGCTACAGTAGCGGCCCCGCCAATTTCACAAACATCATCGTATTGATTGATACCTTTCAATTCAGTTTTATCAAACAAAAATCCGATGGCTTCACCGGGCATGGTATCATGTTGCTGAACATACAGATCTGTACCACCTCCCAGGAATTTATTTCCTGCTGTTGCAGACTGAGTATCCTGCCCATTCAATTTAAGCAGCCGCTCTTTTATCTTTAAAAAATAAGCCGGGATGATCCTGTTATCAACAGCAAACTCAACAGGTTCCTGTGTACTACGTTGCCCCAGGATTTCTGTAAAATTCTTTGCTGCCCTTTCAATTGATTTGTAACCTGTGCAGCGACAGATGTTGCCATTCATGGCATCAATAGATCTTTCGTAAGTCGGGGTAGATTTATCAAGGCTGAAGCCCGCGAGTGAAACGATAAAACCAGGTGTACAAAATCCACATTGCGTGGCGCCTTCTTTTGCAAAAGCCTCTTGTATCGCGTTGAGGCCGTCGATATTAATTCCTTCGATGGTAACAATGTGTTTTCCACAGGCATTCCCTATGGCCATCAGGCAACTGGTTGCGGTGGAATATTCAAGATGCCCGTTTTTTATTTCGCCAACGAGCACGGTACATGCGCCGCAATCTCCTTCCCGGCAACCGATCTTCGTTCCGGTAAGTTGCTGATTGTAACGTATAAGGTCTAGCAATAACATCCCGGGCTTCAGATCAGTCTTTATTTCAACATCGTTGAGAATAAACTTTATCAAGCGTTAAGTTTTAGTTACGCTAAAGTTAAGGGAAATGAGCTACGAAAAGACAATTGCAGCAAGGTTTTCGGAGATATCCGCTCCTTAATATTTACCTTCAAAAAGCCACCATGCCTTTTTTTCACGGGCTTTCAATCCGAATTGCTTGATACTTTTTTCCTGCAGGTATTCGATCGCTTCATCTACAGAATCGGTGAAGAGGCACAGATCAAGGTCTTCGGGAGATATGGTTTGTTTATCTTTCATCAATTCAATATGCGAAATGATATCCTTATGAAATCCCTTATCGAAAATAATGATCGGGAAACCGCTGATCTTTTTTGTCTGGATAAGCGTGAGCGCTTCAAAATACTCATCCAGCGTACCAAAGCCACCAGGCATTACCACAAAGGCATAGGAATATTTTATGAGGAGATTCTTACGGACGAAAAAGTATTTTATGTCGACCCATTTGTCGAGATATTTGTTGTGAAATTGTTCGTGAGGCAACACAATATTACATCCAACACTCCTACCGCCAACAGCTTTTGCCCCGCGGTTGGCAGCCTCCATGATACCGGGGCCTCCGCCTGTCATGATCGTAAAGCCAAGCCTAGCGATCCTTCCGGCGATCTCTTCTGTTTGTTTGTAATATGGATGATCTTCTTTGAAACGTGCGGAGCCAAATATCGTAACGCATGGCCCCACGAAATGAAGCGTGCGGAAACCTTTTATAAATTCAAACAAAACACTTACCGTAAACTTAAAATCCTTCCAGCGGTTTTGCGGGCCGTCTAAAAATTTTATCTCTGATTTTGTCATGCGCTTATTTTGGGCTGACAATTTAATTCAAAATGCTGAAGATAACTTACGAATGAGGGATTTTTAACAAGGATAATGGATAATGGAGCGAAGAACTGAGCGAACTTCAGTTATTACGAACATCCAGTATCCAGTATCCAGCATCGTTTTTATCCGTGCCTTTTCGGCATCATCGATTCCACATCCACTCCAAGGCCTTTCGCTATCTGCATTCCAAGCCCCATGTCGGCCCTGAACCAATGGCAAAGCTGGCGATTGATGATCTCGTTTCTTTTCGGGCCTTCTATACCACTCATGGCGTCAACGATGTTTGCTACCGTATTCGCCTTTTCTTCCGGCGTCATCACATCGCGGAAAAGTATGCCTGGCTGAGTGTAATGATCGTCATCCCCGGGCCCGCTGTTGCGGTCATAATAATCCGCACGGCTGTTGCCTAATTCCATTGGATAGTCTTTGTATTTTTCATCCGGTATCACATCACCAAAACTGTTCGGGAAATAATTGGGCGAACTTCCTCCATTGTCATCAAAACGCATGGCGCCATCACGATGAAAATTTGCAGTCATGTACGGGCATTTGTTTACTGTAAGTTGTTCATAATTTACGCCAAGCCTGTAACGGTGGGCATCCGGATACGATAATATTCTTCCCTGCAACATCCTGTCGGGAGAAAACCCAACGCCATCTACTACATTGGTAGGAGCAAATGCAGCCTGTTCCACATGTGCAAAATAATTATCCGGGTTTTCATTCAATTCAAGTACACCAACATCAATGAGCGGAAATTCTCCCTGAGGCCATGTCTTGGTAAGATCAAACGGGTTCCATCGAAAATCCGCAGCCTGTTCTTCCGTCATCACCTGTATCTTCAGGTCCCATTTTGGAAAATCTCCCTTGTCTATCGCTGCCACAAGATCACGCTGTGCAAAATCAGGGTCTTTCCCTTTCATTTCAACAGCTTCGGCATTGGTAAAATTGCGAATGCCTTGTTGCGTCTTGAAATGGAATTTCACCCACACCCTCTCATTCTGTGCATTGTAAAAAGAAAAGGTGTGGCTGCCAAATCCATGCATGTGGCGGTATCCCTGCGGTGTACCCCTGTCGCTCATCAGGATCAATACCTGGTGAAGGCTTTCGGGATTCAGGCTCCAGAAATCCCACATCATTGCCGGGCTTTTGCAATGTGTACGGGGATCACGTTTTTGTGTATGGATGAAGTCGCTGAATTTTTTCGGATCCTTGATGAAAAAGACGGGAGTGTTGTTTCCTACCACATCCCAATTACCATCTTCGGTATAAAATTTCAAAGCAAACCCACGTGGATCACGTTCAGTATCGGCACTTCCCTGCTCGCCCCCGACAGTGCTGAATCGCAAAAAAGTTTTTGTTTTCTTTCCGATCTCGCTGAATATTTTTGCTTTGGTGTACCTGGTAATATCGTGCGTAACGGTGAATGTGCCATAAGCGCCGGAACCTTTGGCGTGCACTACCCGCTCCGGGATCCTCTCCCTGTTGAAGTGTGCCATTTTTTCGTGAAGGATAAAATCCTGCAAAAGGATCGGCCCGCGTGGGCCAACGGTCATACTGTTTTCGTGCTCGTAATATGGCCTCCCGGAAGCGGTGGTCAGTTTTCTATTTTCCATAATGATAAATTTATTGGTGATGGATTGCAAACCTATGACAATTGTAATATAATTTTAATCGATTAATTTTATAGTACCATAGTTTAAAACTATCATCATGACTTTAACCCAATTGGAATACATCATCGCCCTCGATACTTTCAGGCATTTTGGAAAAGCTGCTGAAAAATGTTTTGTAACGCAACCCTCCCTCAGCATGCAGGTGCAAAAGCTGGAAGAAGAACTGAACGTGAAGATATTTTCGCGTAACAGCATTCCCGTAGAACCCACAGAGGTCGGGCTTTTGATCATCGAGCAGGCTAAAAAGATCCTGGCCGAATCGGCTTACATCCGGGAACTGATCCATGATCATAAAAAGATCATCACAGGTTCCATAAAACTTGGCATCATTCCTACACTGGCTCCGTACCTGTTGCCATTGTTTTTACATACATTCATAAAAAAATATCCCGATGTTAAATTGTCTGTGAGCGAACTTACTACCGATAAGATATTGAAGCGGCTTCGCAACGGTACGCTTGATGCAGGCATCATGGCGACGCCGCTGCACGAACAGGGCATGATGGAAGAAGTATTGTTTCAGGAAGAATTTGTGGCATATGTATCCAAAAAAGAAACCTTGTTCAGGAAAAAATACCTGCTCCCTGCTGATATAGATGTCAATAAACTGTGGTTGCTGGAAGAAGGCCATTGCCTGCGTTCGCAGGTGATCAACCTGTGTGCTTTGCAAAAAAGTGCGGCGATGGAAAAACATTTTGATTATGAAACGGGGAGTATCGAAACGCTCAAACGGTTTGTAGAGCTTCATCATGGCATCACCCTCCTCCCCGAACTGGCAACATTAGGCATGCCTGCATCGAGAAAACAATTGCTCCGTTATTTCAAAAGTCCGGCGCCGGTAAGGGAGATCAGTATGGTAACACAAAAGAGTTTTATCAAGAGGAATCTTGTAGCATTACTGAAATCCGAGATCGTGGCGGCTTTGCCAGCTACCTTCCGGAAAAAGACTTCGCCCCTGATCCTGGATATTTAATTAAAATTGATTTTGAATAAAAGAACTATGCTCCTATATTTGCAGTCCATTCTAATAAGGGGAATTAGCTCAGTTGGTAGAGCGCTTGCATGGCATGCAAGAGGTCAGCGGTTCGACCCCGCTATTCTCCACGGAAAAGGTGTCTGATAATAGGCACCTTTTGTTTTTATTAAACTTTGATGTTTAAGGCCAAGCGTCGCGCCGCAGGGCGGGAAGGTCAGCGGTTCGACCCCGCTATTCTCCACAGAACATTAACGGCATTCGGCCCAGGATATCTTTTTTATTTAATAACTGAAGAAGATATTTTTTTGAAAAGAAAAAAGGGGACAAGATCTAAATGAAGTCCCGATTTTCTTATAGGATATGGCTATTACTTTCGTAGGATATTGGATACGGTTGAGGTTATTGGATCAAGACGGTTTCATAGGTACCTACACATAGTTGCGATTAACATGCCAATAAAAATATATCTGTAGTATTATATCTACCTTTGAGATAATAAAAAGATAGCAGGCTACTGGTTAACACTTTAAGAATATATAATAAGGTATTGATCCGCAGTGATTTTTTATGTAGCAGGCAAATAAAATTTTTAATTTTCATATTATAGTTTAATAAAAAAACTGCATCACTGCAGAATATTTTAAAACAACATTCTGCACTTCCATCCGCAAGAAAACAGGCACAACTATTGGATTAAAAAAGTTACGAAATCGACTACCATGACTTTCCAACAAATGATAAATTCCGAAAAACCTGTGCTCGTAGATTTCTTTGCAGAATGGTGCGGGCCTTGCAAAATGATGTCGCCGATATTGCAGGACGTGAAAAAAGAATTGGGCGACAGTGCTTCCATCATAAAAATAGATGTAGATAAAAATCAGCAGGCGGCAGGCGTATACCAGGTACAGGGCGTTCCTACGTTGATCCTTTTTCAAAAAGGAAAGATCGTGTGGAGGCAGAGCGGCGTAGTACAAAAAAATGCCTTAGTCAATGTCATAAAAAATTTCACCGTTTAATAACGGGGAAAAATAACGATGCTTTTAATTATCCTTACATTCGTTCCGTAAAACTTTTTTTTATGGAAAAGAAATTATTGCTTTTACTCTTCTCTTTCGCTTGCGTGTTTCCTTCATTTTCGCAGCAGGGAAATGTCATCCTCATCACCATGGATGGAATGCGTTGGCAGGAAATTTTTACCGGTGCCGACACTTCATTGTTGAACAGCAAAAAATTTACTTCGCAGGATTCTTTAACTCTTGTAAAAAAATATGCACAGCCTGATGCCAACGACCGGCGAAAAATGCTCATGCCTTTTCTCTGGAACACGATCGCAAAAGATGGCCAGATCTATGGCAACCGTAAGTACAATAATTTTGTGAATGTCAAAAACCGCTACTGGTTCAGTTATCCCGGTTACAATGAAATATTTACCGGCTACCCGGATACGTTAGTCAACAGCAATAAGTTTCCCGCGAACTACAATGAAAATATTCTTGAGTTTATCAACAAGCAACCGGCGTATAAAAACAAAGTAGCTTCTTTCGGAAGCTGGGATGCGTTCAGGCGGATATTGAATAAAGAGCGCAGCGGAATTTATATCAATGATGGATTTGATGATGTTCCTGCGGATAAAAGTTCGCCGGCTATGGATGTGCTTAATAAAGCCCAACATTTATTACCCGCTATTTATGGCTCCGAAGAAAGGCTGGATGCCATGACAGGCCTGATGGCGCTGGAATACATGAAACTGAAACATCCGAAAGTGTTGCATATTTCACTCGGCGAAACGGATGAATTTGCACATGAAGGAAAATATGATTATTACCTGGAAGCGGCGCAGCACAATGATGCGATCATCCGGCTGATCTGGGAACAAGTACAATCGGATCCATTTTATAAAAATAATACGACGTTGCTGCTAACTACAGATCATGGCCGCGGGCTCAACGATCTCTGGACAAGCCACTGGAGCGATGTACCCAACAGCAATGAGATATGGTTTGCAGTAATAGGAAAAAATATTGCAGCAAAAGGAGAAATGAAAAATGAAGGACAATTATACCAGCAGCAATTTGCGCAAACTATTGCGTACTTAACAGGAATAGAGTTTAAAACGAACCATCCGGTTGGAGAGAAGATATCGATACTCTTTAAATAGTTCAAAAGGTTCAAAAGTTCAAGAGGTTCAAAAAGTTGAAATGCATTCAGTTAGAATGTCAACCTTTTGAACCTCTTGAACTTTTGAACCTTTTGAACTTTATTAATCTCCCCAGATATTATCTTTCCCTTCGAGCCATAACTTCACCAGATCTGTAGTGATTGATTTCGGCCTTTCGAGCGGGAAACCCAAAGCCCTGTCCCAGCAAAGGCTGGCGAGTACTCCCAATGCACGTGAAACGCCGAACAATACGGTGTAAAATTCGTATTCTTTCATGCCGTAGTGTACCAGCAAAGCACCGCTATGGGCATCCACATTCGGCCATGGATTTTTAATTTTGGCAATGGAGCCAAGTACCGGTGGAACGGCTTCGTATACATTCCATACAGTTTGTACCAGCGGATCATCCGGCATATGTTTCTTCCCGAATTCCATTTGCGCTGTAAAGCGTGGATCGGTTTTGCGTAAAACCGCATGCCCGTAACCCGGCACTACTTTTCCTTCGCTTAATGTTTTCTTTACGTAATCTTCTATCTGCTCTTTTGTTGGCGCATCACTTCCGATCTCTTCACGCAATTCGAATATCCATTTGATCACTTCCTGGTTGGCAAGGCCGTGCAGCGGGCCGGCAAGGCCGTTCATGCCTGCGGCAAAACTCAGGTAAGGATCGCTCAACGCCGAACCTACCAGGTGCGTTGTGTGGGCGCTTACGTTACCACCTTCGTGATCGGCATGAATGGTCATGTACAAACGCATCAGCTCTTTAAAACCGTCATCCTCATATCCCATCATGTGGGCAAAGTTTCCTGCCCAATCCAACAAACCATTCGGCTGGATATGTTCTCCCCATTTGTACTTACGGCGGTATATATATGCTGCGATCCTTGGCAGGCGTGCAATCAGGTCGAGTGCATCGTCAAAAGTCGCATTCCAGTAATCTTTTTTGTTCATGCCTTTCGCATACTTTTTTGCAAACTGGCTTTCCGTCTGCAGCGCCATGATGGCCACAACGAATTGTGTCATCGGGTGTGTACTGATCGGTAAAGCTTCAATGCTGGCGAATACATGGTTTGGTACATGGCTGCGGCGTTGCAGCGTACTGCTCAGGTGGTTTACATCATCCTCGCTTGGTAATTCTCCCACCAGCATAAGATAAAACAATCCTTCCGGCAGTGGCTCGCTTCCACCTGGTGCCTTGGGCAATTTTTCCTGCAATTCAGGAATTGAATAACCGCGAAAACGGATACCGTCCTGCGAATCCAACAAAGATGTTTCGGTTACAAGCCCTGTGATCCCGCGCATACCCTGGTATACCTGCGACAAAGTAACTTCACCAATCTTTTTATCCCCGTGCTCTTTCAGCAATGCTTTTATTTCAGCGGAAACAATATCTGCTTTCTCCTTAAACCTGTCTTTAATTATTCCCATAATATATTATTGAGTGTTTAAATTATTTACGCAATCTGATGTTTGTTACCGGTATTGTTTTATGCATTATTTTCCCGGGAATCCCGGCTGCCATAACAATCGTGTGATAAGTTGATGGTTTCAGATAAGACTGATCGAAGCGTTCAACCAGGTTAAAAAAACAATGCTTAAAATTACGATGACAAAGGCGGGTAAACAAAACTTTTGTTATAAAGTTTCATCGAAACCCGGAGAAAGATTTTGCTTATTTCGGGGCTTTTTTGTAGAGGTATAAAGCGAGCAGCCCGAAGATCACATTGGGTAGCCAGGCCGCCAGCCAGGGGCTGAAAGTGCCTTTAGTGGAGAATACCACACTGAACCTGCTGAAAAGTATGTACGATACGCTGATAAGTACGCCTATGGCGAGATGTGCTCCGCTGCCCCCCCTTACTTTTCGCGAAGCTAGAGCGGTACCGATGATCGTCATGATCACCACCGAAACGGGTATGGCATCACGGTTATAACGTTCTACCAGCAGGGAACTCAACGACTCAGAGCCCCGCATCTTTTCCATTTTTATGAAATTATTAAGTTCCGAAGTGGTCATCTGGTCTTTCAGGTAATCATCTTTACGAAGATCGATGGGTTTGAAGTTGTAATTCATCAGCAAGGTATCCGTGCGCTTCACCGTTTCATTTTCCGCATGCAGGTTCCTTTCCTGCACATTGCCCAATTGCCATTTATTGCGTAATGTATCCCAGCGAAGGGTTGCAGCCCGGAGATTATATTTCAGCTGATTGTTTTCAAAACGTTGTACAAAGAAACGGGTACCTTCTTTCCTTACTGTATCATATGTGCCGATACCTGCATAGGTGGAAGCATCAATGCGGAAATAAACATCCCTTTTGGAGGTATTGTCATTTAACCGTGCCGCTCCTTTGTTGACATCAATATAAGTCTTTTCAAAATCAGCCCATTTGCGATTGGCCTTTGGTACCAGGAACTGGTATCCGAGCCATAACAGTAAAGCCAGGAAAACACCTCCGAAGATAAATGGCATAGCAAACCTCCTGAAACTTACCCCGCTACTGAGAATAGCGATGATCTCCGAACGGCCCGCCATTTTGGAAGTGAAAAATATGACTGAAATAAAAACGAATAAGGGAAAAAGCATCGCGACGATGCGGGGAATGAAACCGAAATAATAATCGCGGGTGATCTGCCAGGCCGTAAGGTTCGCTTTCACAAAATCGTCCGTTTTTTCGCTGATATCCACCACCACCACGATTGCCGTAAACAGGAGCAGGCAAAAGAAAAACGTGGTCATGTACTTACCTAATATGTAGCGGTCGATCTTTTTCATCCAATGCGGCAAGATACTTCAAAATAGTGAATGGTGAATAGCCAATGGTCAAACCTTCGGACTGTTTCTGTTATAGGTGATGTTAAAATTGGGCAACGCTGTATCAGGGCACATTCATTCTTAATTTCTACTTCTTAATTGCGCTGCTATCCATCCCGTCGTCCAGGCGTTCTGAAAATTGAAGCCGCCGGTTACGCCATCTACGTCTATCACTTCCCCGGCAAAAAACAGGCCTTTCACCAACCTGCTTTCCATCGTGGACGGATCTATTTCTTCGAGATTGATACCACCGGCGGTTACAAATTCTTCCTTGAAAGTGGTTTTGCCTTTCACATCAAATTCGTGGGCGCACAATATTTTTACCAGCTTGTTTTGTTCCTTTGCAGGAAGATCGGCCCAGCGTACGTCGTCTTTTACGCCGCATTCGTTGAGCAAATATTCCCACAAGCGGGAGGGCAAACCAAAAGGATTGCGATTGTAAATCTTTTGTGCTGCCACATCAAACCTGACCTGCAGGATTTTTTCGCGAAGCGAATTCTCATTGTACTGTGGCAGCCAGTTGACCAGTATTTTGTATTCATAATTTTTTTCTGCCAATACTCTTGCCGCCCAGGCAGATGTTTTCAAAATTGCAGGTCCGCTCAGCCCCCAGTGTGTAATGAGCAGCGGGCCGCTTTGCTGTAGCTTTGTGCCAACGATCTTTACCACCGTTTCAGGCACGGCAATCCCCATCAGCGAAGTGATGTTATGGTGGGGAATATTAAAGGTAAATAATGATGGAACGGGTGATTGAATGCTGTGGCCGGTTTGAGTGAGCCAGTCGAACTGTGAAGATTTTGGGAAACCACCACTGGCAATGCAAAGATGATCGGCATGCAACACGCGATCGCCCGACAATTTTATCTCGAACCGATCATTCACTTTTGCAAATGATTCTACGCCTGCATTCATCCTGATCTCCACTTTATATTTATTGGCTTCAGCGAGCAGGCAATCGATGATGGTCTGCGAATTATTGGTGATGGGAAACATCCTTCCATCGGCTTCGGTCTTTAATGACTCCCCGCGTTCTTTGAACCATTCAACAGTATCTGTTGTAAAAAAATGATGGAATGTTTTCTTTACAAAATTCTCCCCTCGTGGGTAACGCTTTACCATTTCGGAAATGCTGAAACAGGCATGCGTTACATTGCAACGCCCGCCACCACTCACTTTTACCTTACTTAATAATTTGGAACTTTTTTCCAGGATGATCACCTTCAGGCCGGGATGCAGGCGGGCGGCATTTACTGCGCAGAAAAAACCTGCAGCGCCTCCGCCGATGACGATAAGCGATTTTTGTGAATAGTCAATAGTGAATAGTGAATGGTCCATTCGGTTGAAATGTCTTTCAAAAATTATAAACTTATATAAAAAGTAGGTTCTCGTGAAAGTAATTGACTATTGACCATTCACTATTGCCTTAATAGCTCCACGTCAGGTTCGGATTCCCCTTCTCTGCCGCTTCAATTTCTTCAAATGAAGAAAGAATGTCCGGTTCGCCTTTGGTGATGCAGACATCATGTTCAAAATGGGCAGATGGTTTACGGTCTTTGGTAAGGATCGTCCAGCCATCTTCAAGATGAACTACTTCCTTTACCCCAAGGTTGATCATCGGCTCGATGGCCAATACCATTCCTTCTTTCAGCTTTGCCCCCGTGCCTCTTTTGCCATAATTAGGCACCTGTGGTTCTTCGTGCAGGTTGCGGCCAACGCCATGTCCTACCAGTTCCCTGACCACACCATAACCATGTTTTCTTTCCGTATGCTCCTGGATAGCATTAGCGATATCACCCACACGATTTCCCTGGCGGGCTTTTTTAATTCCGAGATACAATGATTCTTTAGTAACCCTGAGCAACTGTTTTACTTCATCCGCAATTTCTCCTATAGCGTAAGTGTAAGCACTGTCTCCATGAAAACCATTTTTATAAACGCCGATGTCCAATGAAATGATATCGCCACTCTTCAACACGTGTTCGCCGGGAAACCCGTGTACCACCGCTTCATTCATGGAGATGCAGGTAGCATAAGGAAAGCCGTTGTAATTTTTAAAAGTTGGTGTGCCGCCATTATCGAGGATAAATTGTTCTACAATATTATTCACCTGCATGGTGGTCATCCCTTCTTTCATCACTTTTGCCGCTTCGGCATGCGCTTTACCTACCAGCAGGCAGCTGTGGCGCATGATCTCAATTTCTTCTTTCGATTTATACTGTATCATCGTGAAATAGTTTATTAAAAGAAGCCCCAACGATTATTTCGTCAGGGCTTTATAAAGTAAGTGTATGTTGTTTTTAGATACCAGATGTTACCGCTTGCCTGCCCTGCATCCTTCCACTGCTCATCAACCCGTCGTACTGACGCATCAACAACTGTGTTTCGATCTGCTGCAATGTATCGAGAATAACACCTACCATGATCAGCAATGAAGTACCGCCGAAGAAGGTAGAAAAATTCTGCTGCATACCAAACAATAACTGGATCAATCCGGGCAGGATACCAACAGCCGCGAGTAATACCGCACCTGGCAAAGTGATCCTGTCCATGATGGTACCGATGTAATCAGCGGTTGGCTGACCTGGCTTAACACCCGGGATGAAACCGTTGTTACGTTTCAACTCGTCGGCCATCTGTTTTGGATTAAAGATCAAGGCGGTGTAGAGGAAAGTAAATGCTATCACGCAGACAGAATAAACAACCATATATACCCAGTTGGTATGATCTGTAAAATATTTAGCCCAGCCATCACCGGTGAAACCTGTGAAGATGGTAGGTAAGAACAAGATTGCCTGTGCAAAGATGATCGGCATAACGCCGGCAGCGTTCACTTTCAGCGGCAGGAAGTTCCTTGCTCCACCGAACTGGCGGTTACCAACGATCTGTTTTGCATAGTTCACCGGAACTTTTCTTGTACCCTGAACCAGCATGATCAATCCCATGATGATACCGATCAGGAGCAATATTTCTACGAGGATGAACAAAAGTCCACCTGCGCCCCTTGTGGTACGTGCTGCCCATTCCTGGCCGATGGCTTCAGGGAAACGTGCAAGGATACCGATCATGATGATGAGAGAAGTACCGTTACCCAACCCTTTATCAGTGATCTTTTCACCTAACCACATTACGAATAATGTACCTACGGTGAGGATGATGATAGTTGAAGGCAGGAACAAAGCGCTGTATCCCGGGATAAGAGCATCTTTAATTGCAGGACTGTTAAGGTACCCGATGTATGCGCCAGCCTGGAAAGCTGTAACAATCACTGTCAGGTAACGGGTCCATTGGTTGATTTTTTTTCTGCCGCTTTCTCCTTCCTTCTGGATTTTCGCCATTTGTGGTACCAGGATGGTAACCAGCTGCATGAAGATGGAAGCGGAAATGTATGGCATGATACCTAATGCGAAGATGGATGCTTTAGAGAATGCACCACCTACGAATGCATCCAGCAAACCAAGCATCCCTGACTGGGCGCTCTTATGCAAGGCATCGAGTTTATTCGGATCTATCCCCGGAAGAATGATGTAAGAACCAACGCGGTAGATAAAAAGCAATACGAGTGTAAAAACTATTTTATTTCGCAGTTCCTCAATGCTCCAGATATTCTTTAATGTTGTAACAAACTTCTTCACGAATTATAATCGGTTTAAATATTGTTCTAAAAGTAAAAATACCCCGCTACTCGCGGGGTAACAAATATCGTGAAATTATTTCACTATTTCAACAGTACCGCCGGCTGCTTCAATTGCTGATTTAGCTTTTTCGCTAATGGCGTTTACTTTGAAAGCGAACTTACCTTTGATCTCACCATTACCCAACACTTTCAGCAGGTCTGTCTGGCTCAACAGGCTGTTGATGTAAAGTGTTTCCGGGCTGATCTCAGTGAAACCGTATTTTTCAGCAAGCTGATCTACCTGTCCGATGTTGATCACTTTGTAATCTACACGGTTGATATTAGTGAAACCACGTTTTGGTATACGACGCTGAATTGGCATCTGTCCACCTTCGTGAGCTTTTTTGCTTTTGTAACCTGCACGGCTCTGACCACCTTTGTTACCTTTTGTAGAGGTACCACCTTTACCACTTGCCTCACCACGGCCGATACGTTTTTCTTTGTGCGTTGCGCCTTTTGCAGGCTTAAGAGAATGTAAATTCATTGTTGTTGATTTTTGACTTACGGGGTATCACCCCTCGCGTTAATTAATTACGAATTATCAATTACGAATTACGAATTATCTTCTCAACGGGAACTACATTCGTAATTCGTAATTGATAATTCGTAATTGCTTTTATTTTACTTCTTCCACTTTCACCAGGTGGTTCACTTTAGTGACCATGCCCAGGATCTGCGGAGTAGCTTCTACTTCTACAGTAGCGTTGATTTTTTTCAAACCCAAAGCCACCATTGTTCTTTTCTGGCGCTCTGACCGGTCGATCACGCTTTTCACCTGTGTTACTTTAATCTTTGCCATTTTCTTTAATGTATGATGTATGATGTAGGATGTATGATGTGTGATGGAAGAAGATCAACCATCATACATTTGTATTATCCGTTAAATACTTTCTTTAATGATACGTTGCGGATCTTAGCTACTGCGATTGGTTCACGCAAAGTTGCCAAAGCTTTTACTGTTGCTTTCACTACGTTTGCAGGATTAGCAGAACCAAGGTTCTTCGCCAATACGTCGGTGATACCAGCGCTTTCCAAAACCGCACGCATGCTACCTCCGGCGATAACGCCAGTACCATGGGCTGCTGGTTTTATCAGCACCTTTGCAGCACCTTCTTTGGTGAACTGCTCGTGAGGAATAGTACCGTGCATAACCGGAACCCTGATCAGGTTCTTCTTAGCATCTTCGATACCTTTTGTGATAGCTTCCTGAACCTCTTTAGCTTTGCCAAGGCCATGGCCTACAACACCAGCTTCGTTACCAACAACCACCAGGGCAGAAAAGCTGAACGCACGTCCACCTTTGGTTGTCTTTACAACACGGTTGATCGCTACTACCTTTTCTTTCAACTCAAGGTCACCAGCTTTCATTTTATTTGTTATTACGTTTGACATTTAAACCTATTTAATTTTTTCTTTTAATTAAAATTCCAGACCAGCTTCCCTTGCGCCGTCAGCTACTGCTTTAACGCGTCCGTGGTAGATGTAACCGCTACGATCGAAGATCACTTTTTTTACACCCAGTTCGGTTGCTTTCCTTCCGATAGCTTCACCAACCAGTTTGCTTTTTTCGATCTTCGGTGCTTTCTGGGCACTGATATCTTTCTGACGGGAAGATGCTGCCGCGATGGTTACACCGTTTGCATCATCTATCAATTGTGCATAGATATCGCTGTTGCTCCTGAAAACTGTAAGACGTGGAGCTGCGGCAGTTCCGCTGATCTTTTTGCGGATACGGTACCTGATCTTTTGTCTTGCGCTTGATTTACTGTTACTCATTGTATTTTATTTTGCGATTCCCGATACTGCCGGAAATTCAGTTGATTAGTTGTTATTATTTACCAGCAGATTTACCAGCTTTCCTACGTAATACTTCACCCACGAATTTAACACCCTTCCCTTTGTATGGTTCTGGTTTACGTAAGCTGCGTATTTTAGCACATACCTGGCCCAACAGCTGTTTGTCGATACTCTGCAAAGTGATGATCGGGTTCTTCCCTTTTTCCTGAGCTGTAGCGATAGTCAGTTCTTTTGGTATTTCCAACACGATGTTGTGAGAGTACCCCAAAGCAAGGTCAAGCAGGTTGCCCTGGTTAGATGCTTTGTAACCCACACCCACCAATTCAAGTTCTTTTTTAAAACCTTCAGTAACACCTTTTACCATGTTGCTGATCAATGAACGGTACAGACCGTGCATTGCCCTGTGGCGGATCTGGTCTGTAGGACGTACGAATTCTACAGTTTCACCTTTTACTTCTACTTTAATATCCCTGTCGATGGTTTGTTTCAACTCACCTTTAGGACCTTTTACGGTTACGATATTATCCGGGCTAACTGTGATGGTAACACCACTTGTTATGCTTACCGGCTTTTTACCAATTCTAGACATAGTCGATTTTTGTTTTTTGTTATGAAAGATGGTCTGTGTTCAGCCACGACTAAGAGGCTTAATTATCGGACCAGTATATTTAACGGTCCCAACTGTACAGTCGGGACCATTGTATTAATAAATGTTACACAAAACTTCACCACCTACATTCTGAGCTTTTGCTTCTTTATCAGTCATTACACCTTTAGATGTAGAGATGATGGCAACGCCCAAACCATTTTTCACACGTTTGAAGTCTTCTGGTTTTGCGTAAGTACGCAAACCCGGACGGCTGACCCTTTCGAGGCTCTGGATAACCGGTAATTTGGTAGATGGATCATATTTCAAAGCGATCTTGATAACGCCTTGTTTGCTGTCATCTTCAAATTTATATTTCAAAATGTACCCTTTATCGTACAAAATTTCAGTGATACGTTTTTTCAGGTTGCTTGCAGGAATTTCCACAATACGGTGATTAGCCATCTGTGCGTTACGAATTCTTGTCAAATAATCTGCAATTGGATCAGTAACCATTGTTATTTCTGTTAATTGATTTAATAATTTTTTTACAATGCGATATCCTCGTTCCCCCTTCAGGGGGTCAGGGGGTATTACCAGCTGGCTTTAGTTACACCTGGAATTTTACCTTGTACTGCCATGTCCCTGAACATGATACGGCTGATCCCGAAATGACGCATATAACCTCTCCCACGGCCGGTAAGCTGGCAACGGTTTTTAAGGCGAACCGGTGAAGCGTTCTTAGGCAGCAGATCTAATGCTGCGTAATCACCTGCTTCTTTTAATGCTGCTCTTTTTTCTGCAAACTTCGCAACAATAACTGCTCTTTTCCTTTGCCTGGCTTGTATTGATTTTTTTGCCATAATTGTTTTTTATTAAAAACTTATTCTTAATTATTTTTTTACATTCTTAAACGGCATACCCAGCTCTTTCAACAATTCGTAAGCTTCTTCGTTGGTATTAGCTGTAGTTACGAAAGTGATGTCAAGACCTGTGATCTTATTTACCTTATCGATATCGATCTCAGGGAAAATGATCTGTTCGGTAACACCCAGTGTATAGTTTCCACGGCCATCGAATGCTTTATCATTGATGCCTTTGAAATCACGTACACGTGGCAGGGAAACGGATACCAGCCTGTCCAGGAACTCATACATTTTCACACCACGCAAAGTAACACGAGCGCCGATCGGCATGTTCTTACGCAGTTTGAAGTTTGAGATATCCTTCTTGGACATGGTAGCTACTGCTTTCTGACCAGTGATGTTTGTCAGCTCATCGATGGCAACATCAATCAGCTTCTTATCAGTTACTGCGCCGTTCACACCACGATTCAAACAAATCTTGGTCAGCTTAGGAGCCTGCATTACAGTTTTGTAACTGAATTTTTTCATTAGAGCAGGTATCACTTCTGAAGTGTACTTATCTGCTAATCTTGGGTTGTTTGTTTTTGTGCTCATTATTTGATTACCTCCCCTGATTTTTTAGCTATACGAACTAGTTTACCATTTTCGCGGGTGCGTTTTACCTTGCTGGGTGCGCCTGCTTTAGCATCCCAAAGCATAACGTTGCTGATAGCAATCGGTGCTTCTACTTTTACGATACCGCCTTTGGTGTTCTGTGCGGTAGGCTTAGTGTGCTTGGTTACGATGTTTACACCTTCCACCAATACACGGGCTTTATCGATGATCACTTCCAACACTTTACGTGGTTTCTTCAGGTCCTTATCTTCACCAGTAATGACTACTACTGAATCACCTTTTTTAATGTTGAACTTTGGTTTAAATCTTGTACTCATTGTTTATCTATTTGCAAACCTGCAAATATGCAGGCCGCATATTTCAGATTCATGTTGTTTTTTAAATTATAACACTTCAGGAGCAAGAGAAATGATCTTCATGTAACCTTTATCCCTCAATTCGCGGGCTACCGGGCCGAAGATACGTGTACCTCTTGGTTCGTCTGAGTTATTCAGTAATACAACCGCGTTGTCATCAAAACGGATGTAAGAACCATCTTTACGACGCAATTTGTTCTTTGTCCTTACGATAACAGCTTTACTAACTGTACCTTTTTTAACACCACCTGCAGGCATGGCATCTTTTACAGTCACAACGATCTTATCGCCGATCTTTGCGTAATCCTGGCCGCTGTTACCAAGTACACGGATACACAATACCTCTTTGGCACCACTGTTGTCCGCTACGTTTAGTCTACTTTCTTGCTGAATCATTTTTCTATTTTTATGACCTGCGATGATCGCATCCAGATCAGTTTAAACTTTTATTAAGTAAAGCGGCAGTAAGAATTTGCATTCCGGATCCGCCGATCGAACGAATAGTATTATTTTACTTTTTCGATCACTTCTACCAATCTCCAACGTTTTGTTTTGCTCATAGGGCGGGCTTCCATGATACGAACTGTATCACCGATGCTGCACTCGTTCTTTTCGTCATGAGCATGAAAACTGGTGGTTTTCTTTACGAATTTTCCGTAAAGCGGATGTTTTACTTTCCTTTCCACTTTAACAGTGATGGTTTTATCCATTTTGTTGCTGGATACCACACCTGTCCTGGTTTTCCTTAAATTCCTTTCAACGCTTGTTGTAGTTGCTGTTGCTTCCATCATTTATTATTTTATTGGATTAAGCTCCAATTTGTGTTTTGCGTAATTGAGTTTTTAAACGTGCTATATCCCTCCTCAAAGAACGGATGCTCTGAGGATTTTCAAGCGGAGCGATCGCATGAGCAAAACTTAATTTTTTCATACGCAACTCATCTTCCTGGATCTTTGCTATCAGTTCTGCCTCACTCAATCCAGTCAGGCTTTTTTGGAAATCAACTTTTTTAGACATTTTGTTTATTATTTGATATTCTGTAAAATGTGCAAATCTGCAAATGGGCCGATGTGCAAATCAGTGTGCGGTCTGTGCACTTTTGCTAGTTGCAAATGTGCACTTCTGCAAATTATTAGGCTGTTGCGTTATAATCCCTGCTTACGATGAACTTGGTAAGGATCGGTAATTTCTGAGCAGCCAATGCAAATGCATGCTTTGCTACTTCTTCGGTTACACCATCCGCTTCAAACAGGATACGGCCTGGTTGTACGATAGCTGCCCAACCTTCAGGGTTACCTTTACCTTTACCCATCCTCACTTCAGCTGGTTTTGCAGTGATCGGTTTATCCGGGAATATCCTGATCCATACATTACCTTCTCTTTTCATCGCACGCGTCATTGCCTGACGGGCACTTTCAATTTGTCTGCTGGTAAGCCAAACACTGTCAAGGGCTTTCAAACCAAAGGTTCCAAAAGCTAAGGTAGCACCACGTTTAGTGTCTCCCTTCATTCTGCCTTTTTGTGTTTTCCTGTGTTTGGTTCTTTTTGGTGATAACATTTTATATCAGTTTAGAGTTGAGAGATCAGTGTTCAGAGTTACCTTTTCTAACACCTGCTCTCCACAATTTTTAATTCTTAATTTTTAATTCTTAATTGAGCATTAGCGCCTTCCGCCCTGTGCACCGCCGCGTGAGCCACCCTGGCCACCACCTCTGCGGTCACCACCACGGTCTCCGCCCCTGCGGTCGCCGCCACGGTCATCCCTGCGGTCGAATCCACCTGGCCTTTCCGGTCCATCGTTCTTACCACCGGCAAGTACGTTCGGGTTAAGATCCCTTTTACCAAGTACTTCACCTTTACAGATCCATACTTTGATACCTATTTTACCATATACAGTCAGGGCAAATACATTTGCATAATCGATATCCATACGCAAAGTATGCAACGGTGTACGGCCTTGTTTGATTTCTTCGCTGCGAGCGATCTCAGCACCACCCAAACGACCACCAACTTTTACTTTGATACCTTCTGCACCCATACGGAGAGCTGAAGCGATCGCCATTTTGATAGCACGTTTGTAGTTGATACGATTTTCCAATTGACGGGCAATTGTATCTGCAACAATGTTTGCATCCAGTTCAGGGCGACGGATCTCGAGGATGTTGATCTGCACGTCTTCTTTACCACACAGTTTCTTCAACTCTTCTTTGATACGATCCACTTCGCCACCACCTTTACCAATGATGATACCTGGTTTGGAGGTGTGGATAGTAACGATCAGTTTGTTAAGCGTACGCTCAATAACGATCTTAGCGATACCACCTTTGTTGATACGAGCGTTCAGGTAATTCCTGATCTTATCGTCCTCGATCAATTTGTTGGCGTAGTCTTTTTTGTGAGCATACCAGTTACTATCCCAACCACGTATGATCCCTAACCTTTGACCTATCGGATTTGCTTTCTGACCCATAGTATTTATTTAGCTCCTCCCGAATATGATCGGGAAGAATTTATTAGTTTATTATGCTGTTTCTGAATTAGTTTTTTTCCTGGCAGGAGCTTTCTTCTTAGCTGGTGCTTTTGGAGCTTCTACTTCTGCTTTTACAGTTTCGGTTTTAGAAACCTTCACCGCTTTTTCAGTTGCCACGCCTGCTGCATCAACAATCACTGTTACGTGGTTGCTGCGTTTGCGAACCCTGTAACCACGACCTTGTGGTGCCGGCCTCATACGTTTGATAACCCTTGCGCCATCTACCATGATCGTTTTAACGATCAAAGCATTTTCGTCAGCACCTTCGTTCTTTGCCTTCCAGTTGCTGATGGCAGAAATTACCAATTTGCGTAAAGGAACTGCAGGATGTTTTGGATTGTGATCCAAAATAGCCAGCGCTTTTTCCACCTTCATTCCACGGATCAGATCTGCCAATAAGCGCATCTTGCGTGGTGATGTTGGATAATTATTCAATTTTGCTACTGCTTCCATTTTTATTTAGTTGTCAGTTGTCAGTTGTCAGTTGTCAGCACTCAGTACTTACGACTTAAACTTATCACTTAGTTATTACATTTTTTTACTTGAGTGACCACGGAAATTCCTTGTTGGTGCAAATTCACCTAGTTTATGGCCTACCATAAATTCAGTTACATAAACCGGGATGAATTTGTTCCCGTTGTGTACTGCGAAAGTGTGTCCAACGAAGTCAGGAGAAATTGTGCTCCTGCGGCTCCAGGTCTTGATAACACCTTTTTTGTTTTTCCCTTCATTGATAGCGAAGATCTTGTTCTCAAGCTTTGCTTCGATATAAGGGCCTTTTTTTAACGAACGACTCATAGTATGTATTTGTTTGTTGATTTTCCCGATTGATCACCGGGATATTTTAACAATGATGAATGCTTATTTGTTAGGCAGTTTTTTACCGTTACGACGGGTAAGGATCATTTTGTCAGAACCTTTACCCCGGGTACGGGTGATCTGGCCTTTAGCGTATTTACCTTTACGGCTACGTGGATGACCACCTGAAGCACGACCTTCACCACCACCCATCGGGTGATCTACCGGGTTCATCGCTACCGCACGTGTACGTGGACGGATACCTTTCCAACGGTTACGGCCCGCTTTACCCATGCTTTCCAGGCTATGATCGCTGTTGGAAGTAACACCAACTGTTGCATAACAATTGATCAATACTTTCCTCAACTCACCACTTGGCATTTTGATTACGGCATATTTGCCTTCTTTGTTATTCAGCTGTGCAGATGTACCGGCACTACGTACCAGGATACCACCCTGTCCAGGCTGCATTTCAATGTTGTGAACGTTAGTACCGAGAGGCATGTTTTTCAACATCAACGCGTTTCCTAATTCAGGAGCTACGTCATCGCCGCTTTCTACTTTTTGTCCAACCTGGAGACCTTGCGGAGCCAGGATATAACGTTTTTCACCATCTGCATAAGACAAAAGAGCGATGAACGCTGTACGGTTCGGATCGTACTCAATGGTTTTTACAGTTGCCGGAATGTTCTTTTTGTTCCTCTTGAAATCAATCACACGGTACATAGTTTTGTTACCGCCGCCCATGTAGCGCATTGCCCTTCTACCCTGTGAGTTACGACCGGCAGTATTCTTTTGCGGTTCAAGCAAAGATTTTTCAGGAATGTTGGTAGTGATCTCTGCATAAGCATTTCCTATTCTCCAACGGGTACCTGCTGTGACCGGTTTGTATTTTCTAAGTGCCATTTTTAATTACTTTTACCCTAAATCCCTAAAGGGACTTTCGGACCTTTTTTAAAATCTCTGCATTTTGCGGTAGCAGAATTACCATACGTTATAAGTCTTATTCTTCGCTCCTGTTCCCCTTCAGGGGTCAGGGGTGATTATACTGTTGTATACAGGTCGATCGTTTCGCCTTCAGCAACTGTTACTACAGCTTTTTTCTTAGCTGGCTTACGGCCAACGATGAAACCGGCTTTGGTATATTTTGCTTTCAGTTTGGAAGGCATTACCATAGTATTCACTTCTTCAACCTGTACGCCGTAGAAAGATTCTACTGCTTTTTTGATTTCGAGTTTGTTAGCCTTACGAGCCACTACGAAAGTGTAACGGTTCATTTTTTCTGATTGCTTGTTAGCTTTCTCAGACAAAATCGGCTTAATTAAAACGTCAGATGGTTTCATCTTTTCTATTTTGTAATTTGCTATCAGCTAAGCTGATGAAATCGGTTTGTTATTTATTATGCTTCGGCAGCTGCTGCTTCTGAGAATAATTTCGCTGCGCTTTCTGTCAACACCAGCACGTTTGCGTTCAGAATATCGTAAGTGTTCATGTCATTTACAACAGTACCAGCTACACCTGTTACATTACGTAAGCTCAGGTAGAAGTTGTCGTTGTATTCAGGGATCACGAACAGAGTTTTCTTACGGCCTACGTTCAGGCTTTTCAGGATACCAGTGAACGTTTTTGTCTTTGGAGCTTCCAGGTTCACATCTTCGAGTACCACGATGTTGTTTTCCTTCGCTTTGTAAGACAATGCGCTCATCTTAGCCAGGTCTTTCACTTTACGATTCAGTTTGATATCGTATTTGTGTGGTTTCGGGCCGAAGATGCTACCACCACCTTTGTAGATAGGGTTACGCAGGTTACCCTTACGGGCACCACCTGTACCTTTTTGTTTGTGAAGCTTCTTGGAAGAACCTTTCACTTCCATACGGGTCTTTACCTTGTGCGTACCCTGGCGCTGAGCACCCTGGTATTGTTTAACAGCCAGGTAAATAACGTGGTCGTTTGGCTCGATACCGAAAATATCTTCCGGCAGTTCAATTGTCCTTCCGGTTTTTTCGCCTTTTGTATTTATAATATCTAGTTGCATTTTCGTTGTTTTATTAAGTTCAATGTTGATGGTTTGTGATACGTTTTGTTGTTATTATTTCTGTATCAAAACGATTGAACCGTTGTGGCCCGGAACTGATCCGCTTACCAAAATGTAATTTTTTTCTGCGAAGATCTTCACCACTTTCAGGCCTTTCATCTTCACCCTGTCGCCACCCATACGGCCTGCCATGCGCATACCTTTGAATACACGGCTCGCATCGGAAGAGTTACCGATAGAACCCGGTGCACGCTGACGGTCATGCTGACCATGGGATTGCTCACCAACACCACTGAAGCCGTGACGTTTAACAACACCCTGGAAGCCTTTACCTTTGGTGGTACCGACAACTTCAATGCTATCGCCCTCAGCAAAGATGTCAACCGTAATGGTTTCACCAACTGCCTGGGTAAGTTCGCTATCGCGGATTTCCTGAACGAATTTTTTAGGAGCTGTATTAGCTTTTGCGAAGTGGTTCACTTCGGCTTTGATGGAGTGCTTTTCTTTCTTGTCGCCGAATGCGATCTGAAGGGCGTTGTAACCGTCTGTTTCTACGGTTTTCTTTTGAGTGACTACACACGGGCCAGCTTCAATGATAGTAACCGCAGTCTGTTTGCCGGTCGTATCAAAGATACTGGTCATGCCAATCTTCTTTCCAATAATACTTTTCATTGTATCTGTTTTATGCTCAGCGGTACCTTATGAAGGGTACTTGAGCGTTCATATTTTTCTTTTTAAGAGCTTACCTGGTGCCTTTCTTCGCCGGGGCGAAGAGGTTCATCAAGCCTTGATTTCTACATCCACACCACTAGGCAAATCCAGTTTGCTCAGAGCATCAACCGTACGGCTGCTGCTGGTGTAAATGTCTAACAAACGTTTGTGCGTACACAATTGGAACTGCTCACGAGCTTTCTTGTTAACGTGAGGAGAACGCAATACAGTAAAGATTTTCTTATGCGTAGGTAAAGGAATTGGACCTGTTACCACTGCGCCAGTACTGCGTACAGTTTTTACAATCTTTTCAGCTGACTTATCTACTAAGTTGTGGTCGTAAGACTGTAATTTGATTCTGATTCGTTGTGACATATGTAAAGAACTTTAAAAAATACCGTTTTTTAATTTGGAGTGCAAAGGTAAGGGTCTGTTCTTAAATAGAAAAGAAATAACTAAAGTTTTTTTAGAAAAAATATACCTGCAGTTTAGGAATGGTTTTTGGTAAAGGTTAACACACACCATTTTCACTTATCATTCCTTAATATTATATGAAAAAATACCTCCCGCTGATATGCATTGCACTGATGCCTTATCTTGCTCATTCTCAACGCCTTCACGCCGATCTGCAACTGGGTGTGGCCAATTACCAGGGCGATCTGCAAACCAAAGGATATACTTTCAAAGGAGCGAAACCAGCCGTCGGGCTCGGACTTTCCTACGATATAAACGACCATGTTGTTCTACGCGGAATGGCAAGTTTTATGTCGCTCCGTGGCGATGATAAGGATAAGGAAGGTGTCATCAACCCCCGAAACCTCAATTTCAAGTCGCGGATATGGGAGGCCCAGCTCGGACTCGAATACAATATTTTCGATATACAGGAAAAAAGTTTCACCCCTTATCTTTTTGCTAGCGTAGCGGCTTTCCATTTCAACCCCTATTCGTACGATACTTCCGGAAACAAGGTCTTCCTGCGGACGCTCGGCACCGAAGGGCAGGGCCTGGCTGCCTATCCTGAAAAGAAATTATATAAGAATAACCAGCTGGCGATCCCTTTTGGCGGCGGTATAAAATTCGCTTTCACCGAAAACCTGCAGGTAGGTATCGAAGTGGGCCTCAGGAAGTTATTTACCGATTACCTGGATGATGTGAGCGGCACTTATGCCGATTCTACCCTGTTGCTGGCTGGGCGTGGCCCGCAAGCCGTAGCATTTGCTTACCGCGAAAGCGAGATACATGGCGCATCATCCTACCCCGCTGCCGGAGCGGTGAGGGGCAATCCCGATAAAAAAGACTGGTATTACGTTACCGGCCTCCGTATCAGCTATCGCCTGGGTGCAGGCGGCGGAGGTGGTGGCAGGGGCGGCGGAAAGAACAAGCTGGGCTGCCCTAAGCCGGTTTATTAGAAGTTAAAAAGGTTTAAAAGTTCAAGAGGTTCAAAAAGTTGACATTCTATCGGAATGCATTTCAACCTTTTGAACCTCTTGAACTTTTGAACTTTTGAATTCTTAATTCTTAATTTTTAATTTTCTTTACTTACACTTCCCCCACTGCTTTCCTGTTTCTTCACTACTGCTGCCGCACCTTTGTAATCAATATCGCTGCCGCTGCTGGCATTGGCTTCGATGGATACGCTGGCAAAAACGTCGATGCTGGAACCACTGCTGGCTTCCGCTACAGTATTTTCGCTCAGCAATTCGAATGCTTTGATAGTAGAAGCGCTGGAGCTGTTGGCATTTACATTGCGGGTGCGTCCCGATACTTTTATTTCGGAAGCACTGCTGGCTTCCATGTGCACTTCCGGCGCTTCTACCGAAGTGGTGATGCTCGCCGCACTGGAAGCATCCAGCGAAACAGTGCCTGAACTTACAAGTGGATCCTTTACTTCCACGGAAGCCGCGGACGAAGCCTTGATGGAACTGATATCATTCGCCGTAACAAAAACCCTGATGTGTACATCGTGCAGGCTGGTATGATCCTTTATGCCTATTTTCAATGTACCATTTTCCACTTCCGTTTCGATGAATTCCATCAGGTTGTCATCCGCTTCCACGGTAACGGATCCTGGACCTTTACGAAGTTCTACTTCGATGCCTGAACTAACACTCAGTTTGGTAAATCCGGTTGCAGAGCGTTTTTGGGTGATCACATGGCCACTCCCGCTTTCACTGTCGCAACTGCTGAAAAGCACGCCTGCGGCAATAATGATTAATAATTTTTTCATGGTTGATGTTTTTATACTTTGCGCAAAGATATTTTTAAGAATTAAAAATCAAGAATTAAAAATCAAGAATTCCTAAACTACTCCTGCTGTCAGCCTGAGCTTGTCGAAGGCAAATCCATACCAATTTTATTTCACCTTCGACAAGCTCAGGCTGACAGCCGTTTTCAAGATCAAACTTACAGTTGTAACATTCATTCTTAATTTTTAATTCTTAATTATTAATTAGATTTGCGCTTTATGACAGAAAAAATAATCATCCTCGATTTCGGATCCCAATATACCCAGCTGATAGCCCGTGTTGTAAGGGAAGCCAATGTATACTGTGAGATCATTCCCTTTCACAAAAACATCGAATATACCCCGGAATTGAAAGGTGTGATCCTTTCCGGCTCGCCTTTTTCAGTAAATGAAGAAAATGCTCCAACAGTTGATGTGAGCGCCATTGCGGAAAAAGTTCCGGTATTCGGCGTTTGTTATGGTGCCCAGCTTACTGCCAAACTATATGGCGGGCAGGTGGCCAAAAGCGACAAGCGGGAATATGGCAGGGCGAATTTTACCGTAGTAAGAGGAGATGAGATACTGGAAGACGTTTCCATCAATTCGCAGGTATGGATGAGCCACAGCGATACCATCAAGCAGCTTCCTTCCGGCTTTGAATTGCTGGGCACAACAGAAAGCATTCCGGTAGCTGCTTTCAAAAGTGGATCAACCAATGCACACGTGATCTATGGATTACAGTTCCACCCTGAAGTATATCATTCTACGGAGGGTAAAACCATTATCCGTAATTTCCTGGTGAATACCTGTGGCTGTTCGCAGGACTGGACTTCGGCGCATTTCATCACCGATACGGTGGCTGCGCTGAAAGAAAAACTGGGCGACAGCAAAGTGGTGATGGGATTGAGTGGTGGTGTAGACAGTACCGTTGCGGCCACGCTGATCCATCGCGCCATCGGCGATAATCTTTTCGGGATCTTCGTGGATAACGGGGTGCTGCGCAAAAATGAATTTGAAGAGGTTTTAAAAATATACAAACAGCTTGGCCTGAATGTAAAAGGCGTAGATGCCAAAGAGCATTTCTATTCGAAGCTGGCAGGTAAAACGGATCCTGAAGAAAAGCGCAAAGCCATCGGCAGCGGTTTCATCGAGATATTCGACCAGGAAGCGCATAAACTCACCGGTATCGAATACCTGGGGCAAGGCACCATTTATCCTGATGTGATCGAATCCGCGGCGGTACACGGCCCTTCGGTCACCATCAAATCGCATCACAATGTGGGCGGGCTTCCCGAAACCATGAAGCTTAAGCTGGTAGAGCCTTTGAGGGCATTGTTCAAAGATGAGGTAAGGAAGATCGGCGCAGAACTTGGTATCCCTGCGGAAATGCTGAACAGGCATCCTTTCCCGGGCCCGGGACTCGGTATCCGCATCCTCGGGGAAATTACTCCGGATAAGGTACGGTTATTGCAAGATGCAGACCTGATATATACAGATTGCCTTAAAAAATTCGGATTGTATGATAGCGTCTGGCAGGCCGGCACCATTCTTTTACCTGTAAAAAGTGTAGGTGTAATGGGTGACGAAAGGACGTATGAGTTCACTGTTGCCCTCCGTGCGGTAACTTCAGTAGACGGGATGACGGCGGATTGGGCGCACCTGCCTTACGAGTTCCTGGGGGCCGTAAGCAACGAGATCATCAACAATGTAAAAGGCATCAACCGGGTAGTATACGACATCAGCAGTAAACCCCCGGCCACTATCGAGTGGGAATAACAGCAAAGAAAACCTCTATATGAAAAAAAGATTCGGACTCGTTTTATTGCTTGTTGCCATCTGCGCAGCAAACACTTTTGCTCAGACCGGTGCGCCAAAAAATTACAGGACCTACAAAGTGGGCATTTTTGCACCGCTCTACCTTGATTCTGTTTTCAACGAGAACGGCTATCGCTACAGCAGCAGGAGCTTCCCGAAGTTTACGGTTCAGGGGCTCGACTTCATACAAGGGGCACAGATAGCCCTCGACAGCATGCCGCTTTTCAATGGCAATATCGATGCAACTTTTTACGATTCGAAATCATTTACCAAACCGGTAAGCGATCTTATCCTCAATAAATCCATCGACAGCCTCGACCTCATCATCGGTGCGGTAAAGGATCAGGAATATGTACAGCTGGCAAATTTTGCGCAGCAAAGAAATATCCCGTTCATATCTGCGGTATACCCGAATGATGGTGGCATTGTAGCGAACCCGTTCCTGGTGATTGTAAACTCCACACTGAAAGCGCATTGCGAAGCCATCTATAGTTATCTCCTGCAAAATCATGGGAACGAAAAGATCGTGCTGGTAAAAAAGGCGGGGACACAGGAAGATAAAGTGGCGGGGTATTTCAAAAATATCAATGATCAGGATGGCAAATCGTTGCTGAACATTACGGTGGTGAACATCACAGATAATAATTTCAGCGGGTTGAAATTTAAGCTGGACAGCCTTCACCGTAATATCATCATCGGCGGCAGCCTCAACGAAGAATTTGCCCTGAAACTGGCTACGGAATGCGCTGCCATCAATAAAACGTACAGCAGCACATTAATCGGCATGCCCAACTGGGATGGTTTTGCATTTGTAAGCAAAAAAAACACATTAAAAGATTACCCGATCTATTATACTACTCCTTATTACAATGCAAAGTGGGATGCACAGAGCAAAATGATACAGGCATTTTATAAAAAAACGTACAAGTCTACCCCGTCAGACATGACTTACAAAGGTTTTGAATCTGTATTTCTCTTTGCCCGCCTGCTTACCAGGTACCCCGACGATTATATGGGGCACCTGAATGATTATCCTTATAAAGTTTTTAACGAGTATATTTTCAAGCCGGTTTTCCTTTCAAAAAAGTCCGGTGTTCCTGATTATTTTGAAAACAAAAGATTGTACTTTATGAAGGCGGTGGGTGGTAATGTGACGAAAGCCTGGTAAGTGAATGGGCAATAGTGAATGGTCAAGCCTCCAAAGTTTAATATATTTCTACAACTTTTTAATTTGCCGAAGCTAAGCTTCGGCTTTTTTATGGAATCTTCCACGGGAATACCACGAGTATACCATCTCCATACGATCTAATGAGTAAATTCACCAATGTTCCACGAGCGAAGCTTGAGCGAACCTACAGCGAACCTACAGCGAACCCATCCTCTTCGTTATCTCTGCGGCATTACTAAATGTTCCACGGCAATTTTTACCTTAATAATTCTGCGATCACCCTATTCAAGTCTTCCGCTTTATTCAAGGTCATCAGATGATTGCCATTATTGATAGTAATATCTGCAGTGACAAATTTGAGCGGCAACACTTTGTCCGCACTGCCATGAATATGCACCAGGTTATCATAAATGATCCTGTTGTCCCAGTTCACTATTTTATCAATAGCCCATTTTAAAAACACGGGATCTGTATCTTTTAAAATGGCTGCAAGCATAAGTTTCTCTTCCGTGGAACCTGCTCCAAAAAACCAGCTGCTGATCCTGTTAGGATATTTCAGCAGGCCGGCAGGAACCAGCTTATGCAAAGAAACCCATCCCGCTAAGCGGTAATAAAAAGGAAGTTCGTTCCGGTTTTTTACCGATGCGATGATGATGACCTTTTCAGTTGGTATGAGTTTCGAAACCTCAATGGCCATAATTCCCCCGAAAGATAAACCTATCAGAATGGGATGCTCAGTACTTACCTGCTCAAGCAACCGTTTTGCATACGCTGCAAGCGGTTCGTTCCGCAAAGCTGTTATCCATTTGATATGCACAATATGATGACCCGGGAATTTCAGGTATTTGAAAACCCTTTCATCTGCCCCCAACCCACTGAATAGGTAAATTGTCTTCATTTGCACGCAAAGATGCAAAGAAGTTTCATGTAAAGGCACAAGTGCAGTTATTGACTTCTGTAATTACTCTTTAAGGAAAATAAAAAGGCCGCTTCCTTTCAGAAGCGGCCTTCAATTTTATGGTAATTGATTATTCTATTGATTACCTGCGGATCACCACTTTACCGGTAGCGATACGTTTGCCAGCTGCATCGGTCAGGTCGATGAAGTAAACACCTGCTCCTGCGCCAACCATGTTAACAGCCATTTTCGCATATACACCTGTAAGAGTGTATTGTTGCTTGAATACCTGTGCACCCTTTGAATCATAGATAGACAGTGTGCGTGTGTGCGCTGCACCACCCCTGTTGTAGTATCTCACTTCAAACTTGCCGCTTGATGGGTTAGGATAAACGAACAGTGCATCTGAAGCAAGATCAGACAAGGTAACTGCGTCTGATACATCGAAACAACCGGTAACGGTATTGGTAGCCATCACAGTATAAGTTCCGAAATCATCCACAGAAACCGGCAATGGTGAAGTTCCAACGCCATTCAGCAAATTGCCATTTTTATACCATGCATAGGTGTAAGGACCAACTGCAGGGCTTACTACAGGGAATAAACCTGTCCTGATAGCCGGAGTGATATTGGCATAAGATTGTAATGCCAGTTCAACGGTCGGGGTCTGATTCACAGTCAATGTAGCTTCCGCTGAGTTAACCGCTCCGCAAGGAACACCGGATACCACCACACGGTATTTGTAACCGTTATTCAATGTTGTAACGCTAGTAAGGGTAAGCGTATTGGTAGTAGCACCGCTGTAGATACCAGCGTTGGTAACATTTACATAAGGGCCGCCGTTCACGCTCACCTGCCATTGGTAAGTGATGGTAGAACCGGTTGCAGTTACAGCAAATGTGGCGTTATCGCCAGAACAGATACGTTTGTTCTGAGGCTGTGCGCTGATGTTTACCGGAGTATTTACGGTAAGGGTTGCTACAGCTGAATTCAATGAAGGAGTACATGTACCGCTCAATACAACACGGTATTTGTAACCGTTCATTGTTGCAGTAAGGTTGGTCAATGTAAGTGTAGCCGCAGTAGCACCGGTGATGTTGGCGAAGTTTGTTCCGCCATCAGTGCTTTGCTGCCATTGATATGTAAGGCCGGTTCCTGCTGCTGCAACAGTAAATGTACCGTTAACAGTGCCGGTTACTGGCAAACAGATAGAGAAATCTACAGGCTGAGTAGAGATCGTTACAGGAACGTTCACTGTCAGCAACACACAAGATGAAGTGACAGGTCCGCAAGCTCCACCTACGATCACCCTGTAAGCACCTGCGTTTGCAGTGGTTACGTTAGTGAGCGACAAGGTTGCTGCAGTCTGTCCGGCCAGGTTGGTAAATGTACCTGCGCAGGTCGCGGCATATTGCCATTGGTAAGTAAGTGCTGTTCCTGTTGCAGCTACGCTGAAGGTAGCAGTAGCGCCAGAACAAACTGTAGAAGCTGCAGGCTGTGTACCGATCGAAACCGGAGTATTCACAGTAAGAGTGGCAGCCGAAGAAGTGATGCCTGTAGGAGTACAGCTGAATACGATCACCCTGTACTGGTTGCCGTTTTGAGCAGCAGTAGTAGCCGGAATAGTATAAGTTGCTGAAGTAGCACCTGCAATATCTGCAAAAGCAGGAGCAGCGATCGTACTCACCTGCCATTGGTAACCTGTTGGTGTACCGGTAGATGTTACGGTGAAGCTGGCAGCAGCTCCTGCACAAACTACCTGCGCTGCAGGGCCTGTAAGGGTTGGAGCTGTACCCGGAGATACTACAAAGCTAACTACCTGGGTCTGGTTGATAGCGCCCGATATACCTGTGATAGTAATATTATAAGTACCTGCAGAAAGAGTATTTACGTTATTCAATGTAACAACAGAGCTGTTACCTGGTGTAACAGGGTTTGTTCCGAAAGTAACGGTTGTACCGGCCGGAACTCCTGCTGTTGCAGACAGGTTGATCGGAGTGGTATAACCACCGAGTGAAGTTGTAGCCAAAGTTACAGCCGCAGTTGCTGGTCCGCCGCACGCTACAGTTGCAGGAGAAGGAGGAGTGAAACCGAATCCAGAAACCGGAGCAGTGATGGTGAAGTTGGTATTAGAAATATCGTAGAAGATATTTCCGATCGCTTCTACCTTGATCCTCGCTGTAGTGGTTGCTGTAGCAGGCATAGTAACCGGTTCAGAACCGTCATTAGCCGTACTTGCTGCAAGAACAGTCGGGAAGGTGAGGCCACCATCCGTTGAGATAGATATTTTTACGTTGGTAACGTTGAAAGGAGCAGCATTTGTTCCTACAACGTTCCAGGTTACAGTCTGTGTGGTATTACCTGCATAACTTTCGCCACCATTTGGTGAAGTAATGGCAAACGGCTGTGTACCTGAAGCAGTGATAATGATATCAGCTGGTCCCTGGCAACCGCTGCCGCTGCTTACAACACCGCCGCCACCTGCACGGTTATCCCTTACAGTCAGCCTGAATTTCATCGGCCTGGCCACCTGTGGCAAAACTTCCCCCCTTAACCCGTCCATTGCAGAAGGAGCTGCAAGGCCCGGATAGTTGGCTGCAATTACCCTTGGATCAGGGAATGTGCGGCTACCGGTAGTTTTAGATAAACGGGTCCTGAACAAAGGACGGGTAGTGCTGGTTCCAGCGCTGATCCACGTGCCTGCTGTACCAAAATCCCATCCATCCCAATTATAAGAGATAGCATCACCGTCCGCATCAGTTGCGGTACCTGTGAGGGTAAATGGCGTTCCGATCGGAATAGCAGTTGCAGGAGTTACTGAAGTGATCACCGGTAATGTATTACCTGTTGGAGTACTTACACCACAACCGCCATTTCCTGAAGTCAGGAAGTTGCTGATCGCATCGAAGCTGTCCGGATGGAAGATCGCATCACTGTTCGGCTGAATGTTTTCATTGGCAGCGCAAATACCCGCATACGCCATGATGGTGGTACCACCACCTGGTTCGTAAGAACCACCGGCACTGGCGCAGGTATTACTATTAAATGTGTGCGGAGCACCAAACTGGTGACCCATTTCATGCGCTACGTAATCGATATCGTAACCATCACCTACCAGTACCTGCGCACCTGTTGCACCACCACCTTTGTTAGGTCCGCAAACAGAAGCAAGATAGGCTACACCATTATCATTGGAAGTAAACAAGTGACCAATGTCATAGTTAGCGCTTCCGATCACCGCATTGATGTTGGAAGTGTTCTGGTTCAACTGGCCAGTGTTAATCAGGTTGGTGTAAGGATCTGTTGCAGGATCGAGGTATTCGATCAGGTTGTTATTAGCGATCAATACCATCCTGATAGCCAGTTCTACTTCATATACACCAGTAATCCTGTTGGTAGAAGTAACAATAGCCGCATGTGTTGGGCCTGCAGCACCGCCACCAACAGCCTGAGCATATTCACCTGTACAGGCGATTGCAAGACGGTAAGTAGTTAACTGAGTACCGCGGCAAGGACCGGCCAATGTACCCCTGTTCTGTACCGGAGAAACTACCGGATCAGGAGTAAGACAAGAGAAATTGGTTTTACGGTGGTTATCTGCATGGAAATAGCTGATGAAAGCATCCGTGTTTCCTTTGATGTAAGGATCGATGTAGATCCTTCCTGTAGCAGCAGACAATATCTGTGCGTGGAAACCAGTGTACGGGTTGTAATCCATCCTTATTGTAGCGTAAGGATCATCGATCCCCTGGCCGGCAAAGGTTTTGATCTCAGGAAAACGTGCTTCAAGAGCCGCTTCCTGGATACTGCTTTCCCATACGTTGAAACGGGCCATGGTACCATCCGGCATGGGGATGAGCATCACCGGCGCATTGATACGGCTGGGAAGAATATTTTTTTCTGATGGCAAAGACCAGAGAAAGCTTTTCAGCTCGTCTTTCTTAATACCGATAGTACGGTATTTGTCGGGGATGAGCAACCTTTTAGCAGTTCCTTTCTGGATGGAACTTTCGGCGATGTCCGGGAAGAAGCTCTTCTGGGCCGATGCTGAAAAAGATGTCACCAGGACAGCTAGGACTGCCCATAAAGTTTGGTAGATTTTTCTCATAAATAAATTAATTAATGGCGTAAATTAGGGAAAAACGTTGTAATTATTTCTTTTGACCAGGAAAAAACGGTAAAAAGTGCGTAAAATAGTGAATGGTCAATGGTCAATAGTGAAACCTTCTGAGTTTTACCGGGCCTTGGTGTTTATTTTAAGGGTATATATTAATATATATGTGTACGAAGAAATGATCTTTGCCCGGGTGTGGCAAAAACGGAAAGCAGATATTTATAAATATCTGCTTTCCGTTTTTATCTTAAGCTTACACCGATACGTTGAAATCGCGTAAAGCATCGTTCAGGCTCGTCTTGAGATCGGTGCTTGGTTTGCGCTGGCCGATGATGAGCGCACAGCTTACCCCATATTCCCCTGCCGGGAATTTTTTATTGTAAGTACCCGGTATCACCACGCTTCTGGGAGGTACATATCCTTTTGTTTCTATCGGCTCGCTGCCACTTACATCGATGATCTTAGTGCTTTGTGTCAATACCACATTTGCCCCCAGCACTGCTTCCTGCCCTACCCTTACACCTTCTACCACAATACAACGGCTTCCGATAAAACAGCCGTCTTCAATGATCACAGGGCTGGCCTGCACGGGTTCCAGCACACCACCGATCCCCACTCCACCGCTGAGGTGTACGCCCTTGCCGATCTGAGCACAGCTTCCAACAGTTGCCCAGGTATCCACCATAGTACCTTCATCCACATAAGCGCCAATGTTGACGTAGGAGGGCATCAGTACCACATTCTTTCCAAGGAATGCGCCATAACGGGCCACAGCATGCGGCACCGCTCTCACACCAAGTTCCTTGTAGCCCGTCTTAAGTTTCATCTTATCATAAAACTCAAACGGCGGAAGGCTGTGAGTAAGCATCTTCTGCACCCCGAAATATAATAGTATCGCCTGTTTCACCCACTCATTCACCTGCCAGCCGTCACTAACGGGCTCGGCTGTACGAAGCTTTCCTTTATCCACACTTTCGATCACATCCTTGATCGCTTCCACATATGTTTCATCTTCCAGCAACGCCCGGTTTGCCCATACTTCGGCTATTAATTGTTTCACTTCCATGGTTAAAAATTTCTTGCAAATTTAAGCCATTAGAAGTTCAGAAGGTTCAAAAGGTTCAAGAGGTTCAAAAGGTTGCCGGACCTCCTGAGACTTTTAAAAACTCTGAACTTTTGAACTTTTGAACTTTTGAACTTTTGAACTTTTGAACCTCTTAAACCTTTTGAACTTTTATTTACCTTCGGTTCATGAATACCCCCAACATATTGATACGGTTGCCCAACTGGCTTGGGGATATGGTGATGAGTACTGCTTTTGTACATGCTGTAAAAGAAGCTTATCCGGGTGCAACGATAGACCTCATCGCCAAAAAGGGGGTCGATTTCCTGCTGGATTATTTTCCGGATCACGGGCACCGGTATATATTTTCCAAAGATGAATACAAAGGGCTGAGCGGCGCATTGAAATTTGGCAAAAAGATAAAAGCACGCAAACGATACGATATATTTTTTTGTCTCCCCGATTCGTTTTCTTCTGCAATGATGGCGTATGCTTCGGGAGCAAAAAAAAGAGCAGGGTTTAAAAATGAGATAAGGTCGTTGTTACTCACAGATACTTTCACCAGGAAAAAAGACACACACCGGGTAGAAGAATATGTGAACCTGCTGCAGCAATACCTGAAAAAAGATATCACCATTCCGGAAGTGCGGCTGGAAAATAATGCGACGCAGATCAAGAACAGCCTGCTGATCAATATCAACTCCGAAGCGGCTTCGCGACGGTTGCCGGTGGCGAAAGCCATCAGCATGATACAGACCTTACGCGAAAAATTACCGCAGGATTTTGTATTACTCGGAAGCCCGAAAGAAAAAACTTTTGTAGATGAAGTGTACGAAGGGCTTGCTTCTAAAAAAGGCATCCGTAATATGGCGGGTAAAACAACTCTTCCGCAGCTGATCGAAACCATAGCCGGCATCCCTGTGATGCTCACCACCGACAGCGGCCCTGCCCATGTGGCCAATGCGCTTGGCACCCACAGCATCGTACTTTTTGGTGCGGGAAATGAAAACAACACTGCGCCTTATAATAAAAAAGACAGGACAATCATCCGCCTTGGTGAACTCGGGTGTGAACCCTGTACAAAAAATACCTGTAAATTGTATGATCAGCCCAAATGCCTGACACTGCTCGATGATAACTTCATTGCGCAGCAGGTGGAAGAAGTATTAAATAAAACCAACCACAAATAATCATCAAGTGATCTTCGAACACGATATTGAAGCCTGCCTGGAAGTATTGCACAACGGCGGATTGATACTTTACCCTACTGATACCGTATGGGGCATCGGATGTGACGCCACCAATGAAAAAGCCGTATCAAAAATCTATACATTAAAGAACCGTAACGAACAGAAGAGTATGATCATCCTGCTGGCGGATGAAGCGGATGTTCCCGCGTATACGGACCAGGAAAATGTGACCATTTTTGATTACATCAAAGGAATTCAGAAACCTACCACCGTCATTTACGACAAAGCGAAAAACCTTGCCAGGAACCTGCTGGCCGAAGATGGCAGTGTGGGCATGCGCATTGTAAAAGATAAATTCTGCAAAAGACTCATCACCGAATTCGGCCGCCCCATCGTATCTACCTCCTCTAACGTTAGCGGCTACCCGCCGCCAATGGTATTTTCGGATATCGATGTGCGCATCAGTGAGGGAGTGGATTATGTAGTGAAATACCGGCAGGACGATACGGAACCCGCATTGCCCAGCACGGTGATCCGATTGAATGAAAATGGATCGATAACAATTTTACGGCCGTAGGCCGTAAAACAGGTTCAAAAGTTGAAGGCATTCTATTAGAATATATCAACCTTTTGAACCTCTTGAACTTTTAAACATCTGGAACATTTATAACGTTATCCCCAGCCCCACCTGGAAGCTCTGGCTTTTCCATTTTTCCGAAGAAGTGATATCATTGAGATTGCTCAAGCCAAGTGCGTAACGGCCATACAGGCGCAGTTTGAGGATATTGAGCTGTATGCCTCCCACCATGCTGAAGTCCCCACCTTTGAATGCATTTTTACCGTTTTCGATGGCAGTCTTGTCCTTATCGAGCAATACACCAAATTGCGGGCCTACCTGTAATGATACGAACTGATTGGCGTTGTAATTAAGCAGGATCGGGATCTTCAGGTATTTCAGTTTTGCATCAGGGAAACCATTGATCTTATAAATGTCGCTGAAATTGCTGGTGGTATCTATATTGATCTGGCTCAGTAATATTTCGGGTTGTATGCCCCATTTATCATTTACATTGATCTGGCTGAAAACCCCGAGCTGGTAACCATAAGAAAAAGCTTCTTTAAAGGATTTACCGTTTATCTTGTTGATATCGGCTCCGCCTTTGATACCAAATTTTACACTTTGCGCCTGCGCACCGGCAGAAGCCGCCATTATTAAAATGGTTACGAGGAAAGGTTTTAGTTTCATTTCTGTAGGTTTTAAAGTTCATAATCATTTTCAACTTATATGCCAATCATTTAACACGATGAATACTACCTTGTTAATATAAATGCAATTATTAAAAATAAAAGCCGTACATTTGCGGCGATTTTAGAATTTCTGAGAATTACATGACTATGCTCAGACGCTGTTGATAGCAGGTAGTTTAAATTACTACCACCAGGATTACAAAGTTTCCCCAACGGCCAGAAGCATTACATGTGACCATCAAAAAGCTTTTTTTTGACCACATGAGTTTTGCTATCGGCCCATAACTGGCCTGGCAGTATTACACGGTCTTCATTTTAAAAAACATTATACAATGAGTGCATCTTTTGAAGCATTGGGCCTAAACGAAAACATCGTTCAGGCAATTTCCGACCTTGGCTTTTCCGAGCCGACACCTATTCAGTCACAAGCTATTCCGGTACTGTTATCAGGTACGACGGATTTTGTAGGGCTTGCACAAACCGGTACCGGTAAAACAGCCGCGTTTGGTTTACCGTTATTACAATTGATGAATGCCGCCGATAAATTTCCGCAGGCATTGATCGTTTGCCCTACAAGGGAATTGTGTTTACAGATCACCAATGATCTGATGGATTTCATGAAACACAGCAAAGGCATCATGAGCGAAGCCGTTTATGGTGGAGCATCCATCATGATGCAGATACGCAACCTGAAAAGGGGCGTGCAGATCGTGGTAGCCACTCCCGGTCGCCTGATCGATCTGATCGAACGTAAAGCAATCGATCTTCAGAAAGTAAAATATGTAGTGCTGGATGAAGCCGATGAAATGTTGAACATGGGTTTCCGTGATGATATCGACTTCGTATTGAAAAATACCGTGAACAGGGAAAGCATCTGGCTATTCAGCGCTACCATGCCACCTGAAGTAAGGGCAATCGCCAAAAACTTCATGGAGAATCCCAAAGAAATTACTGTGGGTAAAAAGAACAGCGGTAATGTAAATATCGATCACCAGTTTTATGTTTCGCCTGCGCATAGCCGTTATGAAACATTGAAACGCCTGATCGACTTCAACCCGGGCATGTATGGCATTATCTTCACAAGGACCAAAGCCGATGCTCAGGATATTTCAGAACGCCTTTCCAAATCCGGATACGAGATAGAAGCCCTGCATGGCGATCTTACGCAGCAGCAGCGCGACCGCGTCATGGCTCGGTTCCGTACGAAAGCGCTGCAGTTACTGATTGCAACCGACGTAGCGGCACGTGGTATCGACGTGGATGGTATCACTCACGTGATCAACTACGAACTGCCGGACGATATGGAAGTATATACTCACCGTAGCGGCCGTACCGGGCGTGCAGGGAAAACGGGTATCTGTCTTTCTATCTGCCACAGCAGGGAAACCTACAAGATCCGCAGCCTGGAAAAAATGGTGAACTCGCAGTTCCACAAACTGGATATCCCGAGTGGCAAAGATGTGTGCCGCAAACAATTCTTCCATTTCATGGACAAACTGATCAGTACGGATATTTCTCATGGTGATTATGAAACTTATCTTCCGGACCTGATGACGAAGTTTGAGAACGTAAGTAAAGAAGAAGTATTGCAACGTGTGGCTGCGCTGGAGTTTGACCACTTTTTGAAATACTATGAAAATGCTGAAGATCTGAATGCAAAAGACAGCAGCCGCAACAGGGAACGTTTTGATGGCAACAAGGACGACAGCAGCCGTAAAGAGCGTACATCGTTCAACAGGAAAGACAATGGTTACACCCGTTTGTTCATTAACCTTGGAACGAAGGATGGGTTTTACAAAGCCAGTTTTTTGCAATTCATCCTTGATGAAAGCAGCCTGAAAAAAGAAGTGCTGGGCAAGATCGATATGCGTGATATGAATACATGGGTGGAAGTGGATCACAGCAGCGCTGCGAGCATGATAAAAGCGATCGACGGCAAACGTTACAACAACCGAACTGTACGCATGAATGAAGCCGATGGGGGTTTCAAACGCCCCAGCGACGAACAACGCGGTAACCGTGAAGTTGGTGGACAACGCAGGGAAAGCGGCGAAAGAAGAAGAACTTTTGCTCCAAGGGATAGAAAATAATCCGTAAAAAATTATAGTAATAGAGCCCTGGCGAATGCCGGGGCTTTTATTTTAATTACCAAGGGCTTAAGCTCTGGGGGCAATTAAAAAACTTTCAGAATTGGAGGACGCAATTTGCGTCCTCCAATTCTGAAACCCTTGCTGGTTAAGGTTTAAAGCCGATTCGCCTTCTTGGTTCGGGAGGTGGATTAATGAGTTGTTTTAGGTAAACAAAGATCAGTTTTATGTCATCATCATGCGCAGTAAGCCTGGTCTCTATCTTCTGTAGCTGAAGCAAAATATCTTTATGTGCTATCAGCATTTCCTTCATCCTGGCAAAAAGCCTGATGATCTGGATATTCACCTGTATTGACCGTTCACTATTTAAGATACAGGAAAGCATGGTAACTCCCTGTTCGGTAAAACAAAACGGAGGATGCCTCAGCCCCACTTTATCTTCATTGGAGGACGCAAATTGCGTCCTCCAATTTTCAAATTCCTTTTTATTCATTTCAAACATGAAATCTTTTGGAAACCTTGTACTGTTGCGTCGCACAGCCTCCTTTAAACGTTTTGTTTCCACTTCATACAAAATTGCAAGATCACGATCGATCATTACTTTTTTGTCCCCTGATAAGATATATCTTACTCAGTATTTTTTCGTCAGTGGCACTGATTGGATGAATTGACTTAGCCATAAATTATTACTATGGTCAAATGTAAATTTCAAGAGCCTGAAAAAATCTGTTGAAATCACCGGTAAATGATGTTATTTTCCTACCGTAATTGTAGTTTATTCACCAGATTTTCAATCTTACATTTTACCCACATGACAAAGTCAACCTACCGTGGAGCAGTAAAAGCATTGCTTGCAGAAAATGAAAAAGCCATCCGCGAACTTCAGCAGGTACTCGTAACCGTAAGTGATCAACAACTCGCCGCTATTGTTGATCACGATACGCCTAATCCCGATTGCCGCTCGATACAAACTATCATGACCCATGTAGTGGCTGCCGGTTTTTCGTATTGCGTGTACATCCGCAATCATCGCGGAGGTGATGACCAGCGGCCGCAGCGAAGAACTTTTGCCACAGCGGCCGAATATATCGCTGCGTTGGAAGATGTAAATGTTTACACACACGAGACTTTCAATAACATCTATGATCATGAGCTGGAGTTTTTCAACGAGTCGGAAAAGATCCTGACCCGCTGGAAGCAGCATTACGACTACGAGCAACTGATGGAACATGCGATCGTACACATTCTGCGTCACCGCAGGCAGATCGAAGGGTTTCTTTAAATACTATCAAACAAGTAAAAAGTACCACAAAAACCCTGTAATATTCTATAAAATCATTTTTCATCTGCGTAGTTTTGTACCATAAACGGATACATGCTCAAACAGGTGCTCCCCATATATGCGATCTGCAATCTGAATGATCATCCCGGCGGGGATGACGAACTGATAGCGGCCCGTTTTTCGGATTACCTGCTGGCGCACCAGGACCTTCATTTTCCACACAAACATTCCTTTTTTCACCTGGTATATTTCACCAAAGGAAGTGGTACACACTCTATCGATTTTGTGCAATATCCTGTAACGCCCGGCCAGATCTATTTCATGATCCCCGGCCAGGTGCATACCTGGGATTTTGAAAAAGCACCCGATGGCTTCATCGTAAATTTTTCCGCTCATTATCTCGAAAGCCTGATCGCTGATCCGAGATACACGGACAGGTTCAGTTTTTTTTCAGGCGCCTCCAACGACCAGGTATTGCAGCTTCCTGCATCAGCTCAGCCGGTGATCAAAAAAGTATTGGAAAATATCGTCAAGGAAAATCATCTCCGGAGCAGGCTTTACAAGGATCTGGTGAGGGCACTGCTGATCGAATTATTCATTCTTACCGAAAGGTGTGTATCAAAAGAGGAATCGCTGCCGTCAACCAGGCGTAAACAATCGCTGGTCCGTGAATTTCAGCAACTGGTAGAAGTTCATTACAAAGAAAAAAAACTGACGAAAGATTATGCCGACATGTTGCATATAACACCCAATCACCTGAACGCTTTGTGCAAAAGAAATTCAGGCATTCCGGCTGGTGAAGTTATCCGTGAAAGAATATTGCTCGAAGCAAAAAGATTACTCATCAATGCACAGATGACAATAGCGGAAATAGCGCTGGAATTGAATTTCGCCGACAATTCCTATTTCTCCAGGTTCTTTAAAAAATACGCAGGGGTAACTCCTCAAACATTCAGAAAACAAGTTTTAAAATAAGATATATGGAAACGATACACCTGGCTTCCGCCAAAGAGCTCAATCAACAGGAGAATTATTCCCCAACTGTGCTCAGCCTGCTTAAATGCAAATGCCCGCGCTGCAGAAAAGGCGATATGTTTGCCGAAAAAAATCCATGGAACCTGAAAAAGACCATGAAGATGAATCACGAATGTGCGGTGTGCGGACAAACGTTCGACCTTGAAGTTGGCTTTTATTATGGATCAGGTTATATCAGTTATGCACTCACCGTCGCATTGAGCGTGGCTACATTTGTTGCGTGGTGGGTATTATTCGGCTTTTCGATCCGCGATAACCGGATATTTTACTGGCTGGGTGTAAATGCATTCCTGTTGATTGCTTTGCAACCTTACCTGATGCGGGTTTCGCGTACAGGTTGGCTCGCATTTTTTGTACGCTACGATCGCAACTGGAAAAACAATAAGCCGAAAGCACCGGAACGCACCAATAAAGATCTGGAGAATTACTGGTAGTACTACGGGCAATGGTGCCGGGTATTTTCCCTATCGCAATAACATAACAGTGCCTTTGATGTCATGTATGGAGTTAGCCGTAGGCCTCAATATATATACATAAGATCCCTGTGGCTGCGGCTGTCCTTTAAATGTTCCGTCCCACCAGCGTCCTCCGCCTTTTGACTGGAAAACTATTTGTCCATAGCGGTTGAATACTATCAGCATTGCATCAGGATAAAATTCCAGTGCAGGTATCTTCCAGGTATCGTTGCGGGTATCGTTGTTAGGCGTAAACGCAGATGGTACATAAATGTCCGTCACTATTTTCACTATCATACTGTCGTAGCCAATGCATTTGCTCGCAGGGTTTATAGCCATCAGCCTGTAAGTCACATTGGAAGCCGGCGTTGTTACTGGATTTAATATAGCAGCATTGTTAAGATATGTTGACGGCGACCATAAGAACTGGTATTGTGAAGGATTCGAAATGCTGGCCTGGATGGTTTTACTGCTACCCGATTCTATGGTCAGGTCCGGACCGGCATTCACCAAAGGTGTGGCCCCGATGGCGATCGTTTTATTTGCAAGGTTAGAGCCACATCCTGCAGTGTTGAACACTTTCAGGCTAACGCTGTAATTTCCTGCAACAGCATAGGAACGGGTAAAAGGGGGAACACTGCTTCCTGTTCCGTTTCCAAAATTCCAGTTCCAGCTCGTGACCGCTGTATTTACCGGCGCAATAAAACTGAGTGGTTTATTTTCACAAAGTGTATCTCCCAGTATGCTGAAAACAGCTGCCGGATTAGGGTTTATTATGGAAATGATGGTATAAACAGTATCGCTGGCACAGCCTGTTTTTACTGCATGGCGTACGGTAACATTTGTCAACTGTGAACTGTAGGCATGTGTGGCTGAATTGGATGTGTTGCTGACCAGTGTTTGACCATCACCAAAATCCCAGTACCAGGTGGCAGGAGCACTGCTGTTGAAAGGAAGGGATGAAACAAAGCTTACGGCACTGTCGATACACATTTTTCCATTGCTGGTAAAGCTGACTACCGGCTTAGCAGTAACCAATACCGGCAATTTAAATGAATCACTTTTGCATCCGTTGCTACCCGTCACCACCAGTGAAACAGTAAAATTGCCCGCGCTGGTGTAGGGATGATTGAAAGGAATGTGGTTAACATTATTTGCTGTATTCCCATCGCCAAAGTTCCATTGCCATGTGATAAGACTTTGCCCTACATAGGAACTATCGCTGAAGCGCACTGATTCGCTGATACAAATATCTTTATCAAAACCAAATTTGGCCACTGGCTTCGGAAGTATGCTGAACGTGCGTTTGAGCGTATCACTTTTGCAGCCTTTGTCGGAAGTTACTACCAGGTATACCGTATAACTTCCGGCGGTAATGTATTGATGCGTAAACGTGGCCCCGCTGCTTCGTGTTTCAGATTGGCCATCGCCAAAGTTCCATTGCCAGCTCACGATACTTCCGTTAACCACCGAAGAAGTATCGGTAAACTCTACATTGCTGCCGGCACATAACGTAGCCCCATAGCCGAACTTTGCTACAGGGCTTTCCAGTATGTTCACCACTTTGGTCGTATCCCCGGTACAGCCGTTGTCCGCAAATATCCTGTACCGTACATCCTGAGGGCCGGCTATGTTGAATTTTTTTACAGTGTTCACCGTACCGGCGCTGGTATTATCTTCAAATGTCCAAAGGTACTGAGTGATATTGAATCCCGCCGATGTGGGGATACCGCTGAAGCGAAGCGAATCATTCAGGCAATTTTGTGCGGACACGCTGAAATCGGCGGATGGACCGGGCTTGACCACTACAGTAATACCCGAAGTTTCTGTGTGACCGCAATTATCTATATCCGGCGATTGATAAGTGACCGGGATTGTATAAGTCCCCGGTGTGGTAAACGTAAAATCCTGTTGAAGTGTATAGGTGTAATATTTTCTTCCGTTTATGGTTTCATTACCTAAGGGAACAGGGTTGTTTATGACCGAATCAACATTTGGGTTCAATCCGCCGCCAGCCTCGCTCAGTTTCCAATGTATGCTGGTTAAGAGGTAGGCTGTTTTGATGAATAATCTGGATTGCGTCTTCGGGCAGGTGAATGTATCGATGTTGCCGGATGTGTTAAAAGTATTTTTGATGCTTCCGTATGAATTCAGGTTATTGATAAAGCAGCCAACATTGTACCCGTAGCTTTCATAGTTACCGATGCCGTATACAGTAGCTGTGAATGCTTCATCGCAGGTGATCCTGTGTTGTGCGGCAGCGCCAATAAAACGCACCAATGCTACGGAATAAGCCGGATAATTGGGATGCGGGATGATCTGTGCTGCCGGTACCACATTTCCATCCACCCGGAGAGAAGCTGTTGCTGCCGTGGGCAGGTGAATATTAGCGTACACGTAGTCGATAGATGACTTGCGGCTGGTATAAAACAGCACCGACTTCTGCCCCTGCTCTATCGGGCTCAGGTAAAACATTTCGGGGTCGCCATAAGATGGCGGCGAAGGGGTGGTGGTTGGAAAATTCCAGCACTGGTTTTTATTAGGAGTGTATTGAGAAACAATAACCGGTTTATCCGATTCGATAAAATCCCCGCCGGTAGAATCCATGTATTCGTAAAAGAAATTTTTGATCAGGCCCGTCATCACTACACCGTTCTTTTTTACTACAGCCGTCGGATCGGCCACACAAATCCGGTAATAATTGCGGTTTGTTTCCCTGATATCGGTATTCGTATTATTGGCCGTATGATACGTCAGATAACGTGTGCCCCAGGCCTGTGCAGGAAAAACCTGCTGGTGCACAAATTCTCCCCCATCGCCCCGGCAAAGGCGGATACCGCCAGATCCGGAAAAAACGCCTACGGGGTGACACTTGCCATCGGCCCCGGCTATTGATAGTATCTTGCTTCCCGTCATATCCTTGCTGGCTTTTGCGGGATCGCCATTAAAGATCGCTTTGCCAAATACATGATAAGATTCCCCTTTGTTGAGGTTGACAGTGTACGTCTGCCCCGGCAACCAGCCATTCTTTGTGGTATCCGATGGAGTGATCTCCAGCCTGGTGTTGTCTTCGGTAGCCACGGCATAGAACCAGGAGTACCAATCGTTCGGGCTGCTCTGCGAGGTAGTCTGATAATAGTTGATGGAATAATAGGTGTACCCGTATGTTTCAACAGGCATCAGCATCGTTGCGCCAGACACCATGGTAGAATACACGTGTGCGTATACGGCCACGGGCACATTGCTTACAATGTGGATACCACGGTTGTTCAGCCCGTCTGTAAGCGTCCTTGCATCATCGGGCCCCGATTTAGGAATGAGGATGCTGGCATTTACCGTATTAGCCGGAATGATCAGCGTTTGGGTGTAACCGGTATTCGTGATGGATACCGTAACGGTAGCAGCCTGCTCAGTGCTGATATAAAGGGCGAGTTCCTGGAAGTTGACCGGCGTTTCATTGAAAAAGCTGTAATCATAGCCGTAAGCCAGCCAGAACTCCTTTCCCCTGTTGGATTTATCCTGGGCGCTCAACACTATCGTAACGTGCAACAGGATCAATGTAAACAACAGTCTAAGCATGGTATTCGATCTGTATTAGAAAAAGTTGGAACTGTACAAATTAACCACTTAAATATCACCTTCAACCCAATACCAGTATGATTTTTAGCCGAAAGCACAAAATTGAGTAGTAACACCTATTTATCAAATGGAGTAGTTATGCTCATAAATAAAATATGTTTAAAATATACTTTTATGGCCTTTAATAAAAAGTACGTTTCCCGCTTAAAATCCTTTTTTAATATTCCGGTTCTGCAACGTCTATTTTAACCAAACAATTAAAACAAAATGAGAAGAAACTTCATGAGAAAAAATTTTACACTTTACCTGGTGGTGATTTTTGCGCTGCTGGCCGGTGCGGCTCATGCCCAGGTGGTTGGACAAGGATCTTACAATACCGTTAATTGGAAATTCAGCAATCCCAGGCAATTCGGGTTTACCGTACTCGATGTTGATTTCCTGGATAACAACAATGTGATTGCTGTTGGAAGCGATGGAGGCATAGCAAAAAGCACTGATGGAGGCGCCAACTGGACCTACGGGCCGTTCACCTTTGTAAACGCAGCGGGACTTCGCACCAAATCAAGCCTTAGCGATATCCACTATGTATCGTCCAGCGTGGCGTACGTAGTAGGTTCTGCCGGTTGTATGGCCAAGACCAACGATGGCGGAACTACCTGGAATTTCATCCAGACACCTCTTTTCGGCAACGCCAGGAACATCAACACCTGCTGGTTCATCAATGAGAACAAAGGATACATTGCCGGGCAATTCAACACGCTCGATTCTATCCCCAAATTATATTTCACCATTAACGGAGGTGCTACCTGGGATTCATTGAATGCGCCCATCGGCGGCAAAACCGTTGTTGGTTATATCAACAATCCGAACCTGCCTCCACTGGCATGGAACATCGACGCCAAAGGAAAGGAAATTCATCGCATACAGTTTGCCGACGATAACACGGGTTATATCACCGGCGGAGGCTCCAGCCTTTTCCCAAGATTCCCCTCAGCAGTTGCCGCTACCTGTTTACCAACAGGAACGACTACCAGTACAGGCTCCAACAATGCTTCCCTTGTCTGGAAATTTAAGAACGGCACACTCACTGATTATTCTTTAAGCAAAGAACGGCTGGGTTACACCGGTATCAATACCAATACCATTACCTGTACCACTACTTTCGGGAGCATTACGCCGCAAAGCCAGCTGTTCAGGGCGCTGAGCATCATCAACGATTCTACGATCGTATTGATGTCTTTCAACAACAACATCGTGGTAAAAGTAAAAACGGGGGTAAACGACAGCACACTCAATGTAAATCTTCCGGGCGTATATGAGAAAGGAAAATACGAACTGCTCAATTTCCCTTTCCCGCCAACGGCAGGCCCCAATGCAGGCCCGTCTATTCCTAACCCGCAGGTATTGCTTGCCAGCAATCCATACACGATCAAAAAAGCAGCAAACGGAAAACTATATGCCCCGGCTAACTTTGGTAACCTATGGACGTCCGTAGATACCGGCCGCAACTGGATACAGGAAAAAAGCCTTCCGCAAGGCAAGAACTTCAGCGACAATGCCACCTGGGCAATGGACATATCACCTTCCGGTAAATTCCTCACCATGGGTGCAAATGGCGTAGTAGCCGATTCCACCGCCGGAGGCGTATTCCAAAGCACGTATCGTTCCATACCGCTCACCGCTTCCCATTCCGATGCGGAGTTTCCCGATTGCAACAATGGTATCCTCGCGGGTGGCTCAAACATTAGCGTAACCGAAGATGGCGGCAATACATGGCTCGACAAGAGCAGGCCCGATTTTGCCGCATCCTTCTACAGCATCGGCGGGTTAGCCTACCCTACACTTACCAAATCCTATTTCGCGGTAAGCAACGGCGTGGTATATGTTTCCACCGATAAAGGAACAACACTCGATCCGGCTTATTCCAACTTCAACTTCCAGATGCTGGATGTAGCAGCCATTGGCAACGATACGGTATGGGCCGTAGGATACAGCCAGTTCAGCGTTCCGTCCGCATCAAGAACATCCAGTGTTTTCAGGTCCATTGACGGAGGCGCCACCTGGACCGCGATAGGCGGTTTCCCTATGGGAACAACTGCCCCCAACTTATCAAAAATATCTTTTGCCAGCAGGAACGTAGGTTACCTGGCAGGATCAAGGAACTCCATTTATAAGACAACAGATGGCGGTACCACATGGACCAGCATCAATCCCTTCCCGGCTTTAAATGAAGGCCCGACCGGCTTTCCAAATGCTTTCATTTCTTATACCGAAATAAAGGCATTGGATGAAAACACCGTTTTCGCTATCGGCAACATGTTCACCAGCACCGGTATCAAACGGGTGTACAAATCCACCAATGGCGGTACTACCTGGACAGATATCACGGGCAACATCCCTGCATTATTCCCGGTGGGCAACCTGATCGGGCTCTGCATGTCGGACGCCAACAATGGTTATGTAACCGCCGGAAGCTCATTGTTTAAAACCACTGATGGCGGTACTACCTGGACAATGGATATAGCGCCCATCAACAGCCTGTTTGAAACCATGGCATTCTCTCCACGCACTGTTCCGGCAGGTATTCCTTTCGAAAACAGGAAGCTGATCGTAAGCGGTTTTTCTGCCCCGGTAGCCAACGGCGCTATCATGGAATATGGCAACCCGGCAAACATTGCCGTAAATACTACCGAAGTAATTACCAATACCAACTGCGCTACCGCCAATGCGGGAAGCATCGTGATCAATGCTACCGGTGGCTTGCCTCCCTATTCTTACAGCATCAATGGAGGCGCATTCCAGCCTTCCGGCAGCTTTACAGGATTGACACAGGGCAACTATACGATCACTGTTAAAGACGCTTTCTGCGGCCTGCTGACTAAAACTGTAGCGATCGGTTTTACCGACAACCTTACTGTAGCGGTATCTCCATCGGATACTACCGTTTGCTCCGGCGCTCCGGTGCAGCTCACGGCTACCAGCCTGGCCGGCGCTACGTATGCCTGGTCGCCTGCTGCGGGCTTATCATCGGCCAGCATCAGCAACCCGGTTGCTACTGCCGGGAACAGCAATACCGTTTACACCGTTACTGCTACTTTGGGCGCTTGCGTAAAAACGGCTACCAGCTCGTTTACCATTAAAGCCAGCCCTGTCATCAGCGCGGGTGCTGACAAAACGATCGTTCAGGGGGATGCTGTATTACTGGAGGGAACTGTGTTCAACGGCGCAGGCTCTATTGCCTGGACACCGGCGGCAACACTCAGCAATGCCAATACCCTGGCGCCATTGGCCAAGCCAACTACCACCACGGTGTATACATTAACCGTAAAAGACAACAACAGCTGTACTTCTACCGATGATGCTACGGTAACCGTATTGCCTTATTGCATCAAAATAAACAATGCGTTTACACCTAATGGCGATGGCATCAACGAAAGATGGATCGTTACCAACGGCAGCGCCTGTACCACACAGATCGGCGCAAAAGTATATAACCGGTATGGCAGCCTCGTGTACAGCAATGATAATTACAGCAATGACTGGGATGGAACCTACAAAGGAAAACCTGTTCCGGATGCCACTTATTATTATGTACTTACGTACAGGCTGATCAATAATAAAACAGTGACATTGAAAGGTGACGTAACTATCTTAAGGTAAAATTTAAACTACAACAATCATGAAAAAATATATCCTGTTGGTATTTATCTTAAGCACAGCTTATATTACCAACGCACAGCAATTGCAAAACTCTTCCTTTTATGATATGCAGGGGATAATTAACAATCCGTCCATGGCGGGTGTATTTCAAAAGCCTGAAGTAAAAGGCACAGCGGGCGCTACCTATCGCAGCCAATGGAGCGGTATCAGTGGAAGCCCCGAAACGATTACCGTATTCGGTTCGTTTGCGCTTCCGAAACAAAAGATCGGCATTGGCGGTTATGTTTATAACGATAAGACAGGGCCTACCAGCAGGACCGGTATCCAGCTGGCGCTGGCAAAACATATCCTCATGAACAACGGTGCAAATTTTTCGCTGGGTATTGAAACCAAATTGCAACAGTATTCCATCAACAAGTCGAAGCTGTCCGAATCCCTGGCTTCAGATCCTGTACTGGGTGCAAGCGACAACCGGATGAAATTTGATGCAGGTTTCGGCATATCATATACCACCGAAAAATTTCAGCTGGGTGCTTCGGTTACTCAACTGGTGCAGTCAAAACTTGATTTTTACAGCGGTAATTTACAGCGGAGCGAAGTGGCCCGGTTGTACCGCCACTATTATGCACACGGCTCTTACAACTGGGACGTGGATGGCGCGACCACCATCACACCAAACTTCCTCGTAACATACTTACCAAATGCCCCTACCGAATTCCAGGGTGGTGTAAGGGTGGAACACAACCAGGCATTTTTCTGGGGCCTTGCTTTAAGGGCAAGGCAAAGCTGGATGCTTACCGCAGGGTTGCATATCCACAAAAAACTCACCATAGGTTATACCTATGATGTTTACAAGACGCCTATCAGCCTGTTTGATAATGGTTCCAATGCACATGAAGTTTTACTGAAATATAACTTTCTGAAATAAGTCTTTTTTCAATTTTGGTTTAGCCGCAGTTGTTGAGAAACACTGCGGCTTTTTTTATTGTACCGGAAGGTGGCGGAGACCTGATAGGTAGCGAAGGAATGGATCAAGGCCCCAACCCGCATGATTGAACCGTATCCGGTATCCGGCACCCATCCCACCACATTTCTCCACGATTTTGTACATTTACCTGCCGGTCAGCCAAAAACTACATCGTAAAAACTAAATGCTCCTGGAGAAATCGATCATATCCCCTTTTGCTTTTTGCAAAAAAGCTACCTTCTTACAGCGGGCTTTATTGATACTTATTTTGTTGTTTATCAAAATTTTACCCGGCTATGGCCAGGCCGAAAAGGAAAGCGGGATGGACACTTCCAGCATTCTCAGGCTGATAGAAAAAGCTATGGGGCTTACGGATAAATCCCCCGACCAGGCGCTCCAATACCTCGATGAAGCGCTGAAGAAAAGTGCGAAAACCGGTTTTGATAAAGGTGTTGCATTGGCTTCCATCAAAATGGGAAAATGGTATTTCGGAAGTAACAATGATAAGTCGATACAACTGGCCAGAATCGCACTCGACAAATTTGAAAAAAATACCTGGGGCACGGTGGAACATAAAGCCGAAGCCCATTTGCTGCTGGCGGAATCGTATGATGAAAAGGGCCAGACAGATTCTTCTGCCTATTTTTATTACCTGCTGGGTTCAGAAATGGAAGCCGGCAATATCAACGATCCGGAATTTGCGGTAGCGGTATTTACCAAGCTGACCATTTTTTGGGTAAACCTGGATTATGGTTCTGTTTCCAATAAAGAATACTTAAAAACCATACGGCGCTTTGTAGAAAAGGCGAATGCCGCCGCAAAAAAAATAACAGACCAGGAAGATGGCAGATCGAGCGTTTATTTTATACAAGGTGCCTATTACCATGGTATCCGGCAATTTGACAGCGCCCGTTATTTTTATAAAAGATACATTGATGAACGGGAACGCCTTAAAAAACTGGGCGTTCAGCGAAAGATCTCAACGCTCTTCAATATAGCGGATACTTACCTTCAGCAGGATGAGCCGGATGAAGCGATGAAATATATTTCGGAAATAAAAGAGATCGGCAAAGACCCGGCAAAAACCAAGTACCTCGCTTTTTACATCACTTTCATCGATTTCCTTACTGCCAAAGCCTTGTACCAGCAAAAACAATATGCAGCGGCAATCGCGTTGTTGAGCAGGACACATGAAGAATTAAAAAAAACCGGCAGCCATTTCCGGAACGAGATCGTGGAATCCTATAAGATATCTGCAGATTCTTACGAAGCCATGGGCAATTATAAAAAAGCATTGGAACAAAAAAACATCTACCTGGAACTTTACGATAGCCTGAGCAAAAAAGACAAGATAGATATGATCAGCAGGCTGGAAGTCAGGTATGGCATAGCCGAAAAAGACAAAGAGCTGGCATTGCAAAAACTTACGCTCACAGAAGTAAATAACAGTAACCGCAACAAGAACTTTCTCCTGGCCGGCATTTCCTTATTTGCATTTTTAATAGTGGTCATCTTTGCCTTGTGGCGCAACCGGAACGTAAGTACACAAAAGCTGCAATTGCAAAAGATCGACAACCTTCAGCAAAAGATAAAGATCGAAAGGCTGAATGCCAGTATTGCCGGGGAGCAAAAAGAACGTACGCGTATGGCCCGGGAACTGCACGATGGGATCGGCGGGCTGATATCGGCTGCAAAAATGAATTTCGAACTGGCCAGGAAAAAAATCCCGCAGGAAAGCGCCGGCGATTTTACCGATGGGTTGAAATTACTGGAAGAAGCCGGTATCGAATTGCGGCAGGCAGCTCACAACCTGATACCTGAAACCCTTTTACAGGAAGGACTTTCGGCCGCCGTAGCCGCTTATTGCGAAAGGCTGAGCAGCAAAGGGACCACTACCATCAGCTTCCAGTCTTTTGGGGAACAGCAGCACATCGGCCCATCGTACGACCTTACCATCTACAGGATCATACAGGAGCTGGTACATAATATCATAAAACATGCCCGGGCAAAAACCGCGATGGTGCAACTGAATTTTCACCCGGATAATTCTTTGAGCATTACGGTAGAAGACGACGGCATCGGCATGAAACAGGATGGTGACCATGCGGATGGTATGGGATTAAAAAACATTCACAACCGCGTAAAAGAACTCAACGGCTCCCTTGAAATAAAAAGCGAAACAGGAAAAGGGACCGGGTTTTATTTGGAATTTCAACCGGAAAATTTTGAAACCGCATGATTAACGTTATGATCACCGATGACCAATCCATCATCATAAATGGATTGCAGAAAATACTGGCCGAAAGCCCGGAAATAAATATCACCGGTACGTTTTCCAACGGAGAAGAATTGCTCGAAGGCTTACGGCTGCTCAGGCCCGACGTATTACTGCTGGATATACAAATGCCCGGTAAAACAGGAATAGAACTGGCCGGCATCATTCATAAAAAATACCCGGATGTAAAGATCATCGCACTGACCAACATCGATATTTCTGTCCAGATAAAAAAAATGCTGCAGCAGGGAAGCAAGGGCTACCTGCTTAAAGATGCCCATCCTGAAGTGATCATACAGGCAATAAAAGCGGTGCATGAAGGGGAACAATTCCTGCAGAAAGAAATACAGGACAAGTTGCTGAAAAGCCTTACCGACCAATCGCCGGCCACCGCTATTACCCGCAGGGAAAAAGAAATACTACAGTTGATAGTGGCGGAGTTCACCAACAAAGAAATTGCAGACAAGCTATTTTTAAGCCTCCGGACAATTGAAAATCACCGCAATCACCTGTTGCAGAAATTTAAAGTAAAAAACACGGCAGGGCTTGTGAAGATAGCGATACAGGAAGGGTTGGTAGATAATTGAATAAGGGATATAGATATACTGCTAAAAGCAACTTTTTTCAATCATAAACCCGCATGCACACATTATCCATTAATCATTTATCTATTCTCCTTACTTCTTAAAGTATTCGATGGCGGCCATTACCTCCCCCGGCGTTTTATTCATTGCACCGGTGATATGAAAGTCTGTCTCCAGGATGGCCGTACGCTGTGCATTAATGTATTTTACTGCAAGATAATCCTCCGCGTCATCCCCCTCGCCTACCACTACCAGTTGTGCGGACTGCACCTGTTTCCAGCTAACGGTAATGCCTGAACGAAAAAAAATAATCCCTTTGGAATCGATCTGCAGGATCGGCTTCCGAGTAAGCAATTTATACCCTGTACCCAATGCCAGCAAGCCCGGCAAGGCCAGCAGTGGCCAGAACATATCGCCCAAAAATCCCGGCCCCGGGTAGAAACACAGCAATACCGCGAAGAAAGCCGCTACTACACAAGTGATGAGTAACACCGTAATGGAGTCGCTCACCTGGAAAGTAAAAGGAACAGTTGTTTTATTTTTTGCAGCCATACTATAACAGTTACGGGTAGTGAGTTACGGGTTATGAGGTATGAGTTATGCGATAAGTCCCAACTGCAGCAAAGAAATTTCAACCCCGAAACTCACTATCAATTATTAATTATCAATTATTAATTATCAATTATCAATTATATAAGCTCTATCACCGTGATCTCCGGCAATATTCCCACCCTGCCCGGATATCCGATAAACCCGAATCCGCGGTTAACGTATAATTTCTGTTTCGTCGTTTCGCTTTCGTATAATCCCGCCCACTGTTTGTACATATATTGCACGGGGCTCCATTTGAACCCGGGTATTTCTACGCCAAACTGCATTCCGTGGGTATGCCCGCTGAGCATCAGGTCTACATCTTTGTACTGTGTTTGCACCTGCGCTTCCCAATGGCTGGGATCGTGGCTCATCAATATCTTGAACGGATATTTTTCGGTGCCAGCATGCGCCAGGTCCATGCGCCCGTGTTTGGGGAAACGGGCTTTCGAGCTCCAGTTTTCGATGCCCAGCAAAGCGATCTGCTGCCCGCCTTTTTCCAATACCACATGCTCATTCATGAGCAATCGCCAACCGATGTCGGCATGTACTTTTTTCAGGTTCTCAAGGTTCTGCGCTTTACTGATACCATCCGCAGGCCATTGCACATAATCGCCGTAGTCGTGGTTGCCAAGCGTGGAAAACACGCCCATCGGCGCTTTCAGCCTGCTGAAGATCGCTTTGTAGTCATCCATTTCGGAAGCCTTATCATTTACCAGGTCACCTGTAAAAAGGATGAGGTCCGCTTCCTGCTGCAGGATCATATCCACGCCATGAGAAACGGCTTTGGGATTCATGAAACTACCACTATGGATATCGCTGATGTGTACTATTTTAAACCCTTTGAAAGCATCCGGCAGATGATCAAAAGATAATTGCACCCGCTTCACATTATAATTGTATTTGTTGGAAAACCCGTAGAGCAGGCTTCCGAATAAAGTGCCGCCAGCGGCAATGCCTATCCAGCTCAGGAATACCGAGCGGCTGATGCCTTCATCGCCCATAGTGGCAGTTTCGGTATTGCGGAAGAAAAGTTTTCCGGCCAGCCATTGGATGCCGCGGCGCAGATCATCCACCAGGAAAAAGATCAGTGCTACCAGCTTCGCGAAAAACAGCCCCATGATGGTGGCAAAAAGATACGTGCGTATTTTTTTACCAAGAAAATTTTGCTCGGTATATACAAATAACAGGAAGCCTACGATGGCAAAAGCCGTGATAGCCCAGTAAATAGTATAAATGATGGCTTTTGCCTTGGGTGATGCGGATTGAGTAACACTTCTGACCGCCTGAAAAAAATAAGTATCGAGCAACAGCATGATCGATATGAAAATAACTACGCCAATGGGTGTACGCATGCTTATAAGTTTAAAATGATTTTTGCCTCCGGCAAAAATTAATACGCAACGCAGATTTTTATGATCCTTATGATTTATTATGATCTATTTGCAAAGACCATAAGATCTGGTGAAGCTGATTTTAGGAATTTAATTCTCACATAAAAAAATCATAACAGATCATCATTATCATAAAAATCCGTGTTGCGTTCTCATCCCGCTTGCGGGATCAAAATTCCAAAAACTCTTCCAATTGTGTATCGATCGCACGAAGTGCGGACGCGTCGGCAAAATGATTATCCGCATCCAGCAGTTTGTCCACCAGGCTGATCGGCAGCCTGTTCGGGTGCACCAGCATCTTCATGTGCAGCAAACTTCCTGTAAGATGCTCCATTCCACGCAGGTTGCCGGCACGGCCGGTAGCCACCCCCGTCAGCAGTACTTTTTTGTGCCACCATACTTTTGATACATCCGTATTATCCATCATCAGCTTCAATATCCCGGGGTAAGATCCGTTGTATTCGGGCATCACAATGATGAACTTCCGGGCAGGCTTGAGCAGTTCGTTCTCTGTTTCGATAAACACCTGGTTGCGAACCGTCATATCAATCTCGTCGAGCAAAAGTAGCCGGGCTTCGATATTTTTCTCCAGTAATAACCGTTGATACTCAAGGGAAACTTTCCTGGTGTTGCTGGCTTTCCGGTTGGTTCCGGATATTATTGTAATCATATCAGAATGTAAAATTAATCTGATTGGCGATAGCCTGCCAAACTATTTATGCCTGGAAGTTCCCAATTTTATACCGAATGGTTATTTTTGCCAAGATGTCGCCTTTTGAAGCAGATTTAATGAGATAACAATGAAATTATTCCGTTATTTGTAAATCACCGCTGAGAGGAAATGGAGCAGAAGTTTCGCAGGATACAAAAATATCTGCGTAAACCCTCTTTTCTTTTGTTCTACGCGGTAAAAGGAGATTAAAACGAGGATTCAATATTATGGCAAGAATTATAGGAATTGCAAATCAAAAAGGAGGCGTAGGAAAAACCACGACTGCTATCAACCTGGCAGCGAGTTTTGCCATTTTAGAATACCGGACATTGTTGATAGATGCCGATCCTCAGGCAAACAGCACCACCGGTGTGGGTTTCGACCTCCACAATGTGACCCGCAGCCTGTACGACTGCATGGTGAATGAAACACCGGCAAAGGAAGTCACCCTCAAAACGGAGATCTCCCACCTCGACCTGATCCCTTCGCACATCGACCTGGTGGGCGCCGAAATAGAAATGATCAATTATCCCAACAGGGAAAGTGTACTGAAACGAATCATCGAGCCTATCAGGGACGAATACGACTTCATCGTGATCGATTGCTCCCCTTCCCTCGGGCTTATTACTGTAAATGCATTGGTAGCCGCCGATAGCGTGGTGGTGCCGGTACAAACGGAATTCTTCGCACTGGAAGGGCTGGGCAAATTGCTCAATACGGTGAAGATCGTTCAGAACCGCCTCAATACCGACCTCAAGATCGAAGGCATCCTGATGACAATGTACGACGGAAGGCTCCGCCTCTGCAACCAGGTGGTAAGCGAAGTACGCCGCCACTTTGAAGAAATGGTCTTCAGCAGCATCATCCACCGCAATACCAAGCTGAGTGAGGCGCCGAGTGTAGGTAAACCGGTGATACTATATGATTCCGACAGCAAGGGTGCAGTGAATTATCTGAACCTGGCCAAAGAGATATTACAGAAAAATAACCTTACGAAAATAAATCAGGAAGACAAGGTAATGAGTTAAACAGGCAGATGTGCCACTATGCATATCTGCAAAATAACCAGGTTTTGATACTTCCTTTTAATCATTAACTACTAAAATTAAAGTGCCGTAAAATTTGTAAAAAACTGCCAATACTATTGGCATATTTGCATATTGGCACATTTGCATATTCTATCATGAGCGCTCAAAGTAAAAAAGATGTTTTAGGCAAAGGTATCCGCAGCCTCCTGCAGAATATAGATGCAGACCTCAAAACCACCTCAGGTAACCTGAAGACGGAGATCGTAGAAAAAACTACAGTAAGTCAGCGTATCCCGCTCGATCAGATCGAAGTAAACCCCAACCAGCCCAGGAAGGATTTTGACGAGACGGCATTGAGCGAACTCGCTGCTTCCATCAAGATACATAATATCATACAGCCCCTGACCGTGACGGCCATGAGCAATGGAAAATACAGGCTCATTGCAGGTGAACGCCGCTATCGTGCTTCAAAGATAGCCGGACTGAAAGATGTGCCGGTATACATCCGCGAAACCAGCGACAGCCAGATACTCGAACTTGCGCTGCTGGAAAATTTACAGAGGGAAGACCTGAACGCCATCGAGATCGGTATCAGCTACAAGCGCCTCATGGACGACCTGGAATATACCCAGGAGCAGGTGGCAGAGCGCATGGGCAAAGAGCGCAGCACGGTCACCAACTATATCCGGCTTCTTAAACTTCCACCAGACATACAGGTGGCGGTGCGCAATGGTACCATCAGCATGGGCCATGCGAGGGCATTGATCAATGTGGATGTGGTAGACAAACAATTGTTCATTTTTTCTGAAATAAAAAAGAATGCTTTATCTGTAAGGCAAACGGAAGACCTGGTAAGAAAGATCTACACAGGTTCGGGTACTGTTAAAAGTGCTGTAAAACCTGCACTTCCGGCTGCTTATAAAAAAATAGAAGATAATTTAGCGTCCACGTTTGGCACCAAAGTGAAACTGTCGCACAGCAAAAAAGGCAATGGCAGTATCTTATTCGAATACTATTCACTGGAAGAACTGAACGCTTTATTGGAAAAACTGAACATTAAAGTGAGCTGATGCTTTTGATAAGAACTTTCATAATTTTCTGCATATTTATTTGCACAGCTGCTACTGGTATTGCACAGACAAACAATCCGGCAAAAGTGGCCGATGACGACAGTACCGCCAAAACTTTACCCAAAGACAAAAAGCCGCTGGCCCGCGATTTTCTCTTAAAAACAGATTCCGTAAAGCCATATAGCCCACGGAAAGCCATCGTCCGCTCGGCGATAGTACCGGGCTGGGGACAGATCACCAACAAAAAATACTGGAAAGTGCCACTCGTATACGGCGCACTCGGCACCACCGGCTACCTCTTCTTTCGTAACCTGAAACAATACAAAGAAGCTAAAAACGCCTACATACTTGCTTCCGACACCAGCGAGGCCAATGATATACAGATCCCTGAACCTTATTACAGCGTACGCAAATCACCCGAAAGGATCCGTGCATTTCGTAACTCAGTAAGGCAAAACGTGGATTATTCCGTCTTATTCTTCATTTTCTTCTGGGGGCTCAATGTGGCAGATGCGGCCGTGGATGCACATCTCAAGACATTCGACGTAAGCGATGACCTGTCGTTCCGCATTAAAGCAGGTTATAGCCCACTTGCCAAAACCAATGGGATAAGTTTAATATTGGCGATAAAGTAATGGAAAACTGTTTAATGGATAATGGATAATGGATAATGCTTTCTCCCCGAACTTTCTCCCATCAACCTTCAACCTTCAACTTTCAACCTTCAACCTTCAACTTTCAACTTTCAACTATCCTAAGTATATTTATTGCCCGATAAATACCCCGTACAGGGTACGGGACAAACCATCATACACATTACATTTGAATTATGAAGATAGCACTCATCGGTTATGGCAAAATGGGCAAAGCCATTGAAGCGATCGCCTTGCAGAAAGGGCATACCATCGGGCTGAAAATTGACGCCGATAACCAGGATGCGCTCACAAAGGAAAACCTGCAGCAGCAGGATGTGGCCATCGAATTTACCAACCCCAACAGCGCCGTGAAGAATATCATGGCCTGCATCGACGCCGGCATCCCCATCGTAAGTGGCAGCACCGGCTGGCTGGATAAATGGGAAAAAGTGAAAAATTACTGTACCGAAAAACACGGCACATTGTTATACGCCAGCAATTTCAGCATCGGCGTAAATATTTTTTTTGAAATAAATAAAAGGCTTGCTTCGCTGATGGCACAGCACAACGAATACGATGTGGCCATAGAGGAGATCCATCATACCGAAAAGAAAGATGCCCCAAGCGGCACCGCCATTACCATCGCGGAGCAGATCTTGTTGCACAACCTCCACAAGACAACCTGGGTAAATGAAGCGGCAACAAACGCCGATCAGCTCTCGATCATCAGCAAACGCATCGATCCTGCACCGGGCACCCATCATGTAAAATACAGTTCGCCGATAGACGATATCGAGATCATACATACTGCTCACAACCGCAGCGGCTTTGCCATGGGAGCGGTGATGGCAGCCACATATATAAAAGATAAAAAAGGCATATTCACGATGCAGGATGTACTGGACATCAGTTAAAATGAAATTTACCAAACTGACCATATTATTTCTTCTGCTGCTTTCTTTTGGGGGCTTTGCCCAAAATAAGGAAACGGAAACGCTTTACAGGCAATACGCCGCGGCTACTTCCTCCAAACAAAAAACAGATCTTGGAAACCGCCTTTCGTGGACGATTCGCTCCAGCGACCCGGATAGTGCTCTCGATCTCGCCATATCTGCATTGCAACTCGCCGAAAAAGAAAATTACGAATATGGCGAAGCACAAGCACACCTCTGCATCAATCTTGCCCATGCCGTAAAATCAAATTATGAGATCGGCCTGGAACATATCGATAAGGCCCAGGCGATCAGTGAAAAACTGAAGAACGATTCTTTGCTCGCTGCGTGCAACCTTAACTATGCCGGTTATTATTACAATAAAAGCAATTACAGCAAATCGATTGAAAAATCGCTGGCTGCTGTAAAGATCTTTGAAAAACTGAATGACCAGCTGGGTGTTATGAGAAGCAAACTGCTGATGGCGCAGGTATACCAACTGAAAGATGACCTGCCGCGGGCCGAAGCTGTACTGAAAGAAATTTCTTCCGTGCCGGTAAACGATGTAAAAATAAAAGTGACCATACTGCACACACTTGCCAACATTTATGGTATGGAAGAAAAATATGAAGAGGCGCTGGCGCTGGACAACGAAGGCATTCTTTTGTGCGACAAAGAAAATTCGCCTTACCTCAAATCGCCTTTGTACGACAATATGGCCAACTGTTATATGTACAGCGGCAAATTTGATCTTGCAAAAAAATATTTTCACGAAAGCCTCTTGCTGGATTCTACTTTTTCCAACCAGAAACAAATGGCCGATACTTATCTCAATCTCGGGCAGCTATCGCTGATGCAGAAAAAATATACCGAAGCTATCGGCAACCTGCAGCACTCTATTTCTCTGTCGAAATTGAAAGGATACAAACAAGGCATTTACCAGGCTTATCTTTTGCTCACCGAAGTATACCGTAAAAACAACCAGTCGGATAGTGCAATAGTAGCATTGAAGACCGCTTACAAGTACAAGGACAGCATGATCAATGCCAGTACGGAAAACAAGATCGCGGAGCTTGAAACCGTATACCAGACGGAGAAAAAAGAATCTCAGTTGAAATTGCAACAGGCGGCCATCACCAAGAAAAATTATTTCATCGTGGCATTGGTGATTGCATTGGCGCTGCTGACTTCCATCGGTTTTTTCTTTTACCGCAAACGGCAATTCACTGACAGGATGCATGTACAGCAGGAAGTGATGAAACAGCAGGATATATCTACCAAAGCTATCATTGAAGCGGAAGAGAACGAACGGAAACGCATCGCCGCAGAATTACACGATGGTGTAGGCCAATTGATGAGCGCTGCAAAAATGAACCTGTCTGTTTTTGAACACGAGCTTACATTCAGCGATGAAAACCAGAAAAAAGCATTTGAAAATGTGATCAATCTTGTAGATGAAAGCTGCAGGGAAATACGCAGTGTGAGCCACCAGATGATGCCCAACGGCTTGCTGAAAAGCGGGCTGGCAAGTGCTGTGAAAGAATTCATCGACAAGATCGATTCGCGTGTGATGAAAGTGACGCTCTATACCGAAGGCCTGGGCGAACGCATTGAAGCCAATACCGAAACGGTTTTGTACAGGGTGATACAGGAATGTGTGAACAACGTTTTGAAACATTCGGGTGCCAATCATCTCGACATTTCCCTCATCAAAGAGGCCGATGGAATTGTAGCTACGATTGAAGATAACGGCCATGGATTTGATCTTGCCGACAAAGATAATTTTGAAGGGATCGGATTGAAGAATATCATTTCCAGGATCACTTACCTCAAAGGCACGCTCGACTTCGACAGCAAACCCGGCAAAGGCACTGTGATAGCCATTCATGTACCGGGATAAAGATGGATGGCATCGGTAATAATTGCTCATCAATAACCACATGCAAAAAAAAGTTTTCTTATTGCTCCTGATCCTGCACAGCCTGCTGTGCACACTGTATGCGCAATCGAAAACCGACAGCCTGCTGCAGGTGATCGCCACTACAAAAGATGATACGCAAAAGATATCCGCGTTAAGGTCGCTCACCGATTTTTATTCCACCAAAGATTTTGACAAAGCCGTAGCATTTGCCAACCAGGGCATCGCACTCAGCACGGCCAAAAAAGACCTCTCCGCCGCCGGCACATTCACCAGCCTCAAGGGGCTCTCTTTTTATTTTAAAGGAAACTATGATAGTGCTGCCATCTTTTATGCCGAAGCATTACAACTGATGGCCACCGCGAAAGACAACAAAGGCAGGGCTTCTGTACTCAATTACACCGGCAGGCTTTACCGCAAGCTGAAAGATTATGATAAATCGCTCGCTATGTACGACGAAGCGTTTTCCATTTATCAATCGCTGAATGATGAGGATGGTATGGCTACCATCTACAACGAATCGGGAGTGGTATTTGAATACAAAGGAGATTTTGAAGAAGCTATCAGCCGGTATAAAAACTCTTTGCAGATAAGAGAAAAAATGAACGACCAGTTAGGCAGATCGTACAGCCTTTCTTTTATCGGCGCCATTTATGCGCAGCAAAAAAAATATGCCGAAGCGGAAAAATACCTGAACGATGCTTTACTGATCCGCAAAAGCCTCAACGATCCTTTTGCGCTTGCGCTTAGTGTTACCGACCTTGCTGACATGTATCTTGCAATGAAGGATTTCCCCAGGGCTGTAGCATACTATGATTCCAGCAATGAAATGGCAACGAGGTTGAAATACCCGCAGTTACTGTCTGAGAACTACCTGAAATTGTCACGGTTATACGAAAGCAAAAACGATGCGGTGCAGTCGCTCAATTATTATAAAAAACATGCAGCGCTGAAAGACTCCTTGATGTCGGTAGAAAAAGTTGCGCAGGTAGAAGAATTGAATACTAAATACGAAACCGGCAAAAAAGAACAGCAGCTTGCCTTGCAGCAGGCGGCGCTGCAAAAAAAGAATTACCTGCTTGCCGGAAGTTGCATCCTGTTTTTATTGTTGCTGATAGCGGGGGTGAATATCTATCGCAAAAATCAGGCACGGGCTAAGTTACAGTTGCAGCAGGAAGTGATGAAGCAACAGGACATGGCCACCAAAGCCATATTGGAAGCCGAAGAGAATGAACGCAAACGGATCGCCGCCGATCTCCACGATGGCGTTGGTCAGCTGATGAGTGCGGCGAGGATGAACCTTTCGGTGTTTGAACACGATCTTCCGTTTGTGAATGAAGAACAGCGGTTATCTTTCGAAAACGTACTCACCCTGGTAGACGACAGTTGCCGGGAGATCAGGAACGTGAGCCACCAGATGATGCCGAATGCCTTGCTGAAAAGCGGGCTGGGCAATGCGGTGAAAGACTTCCTCGCGAAAATAGATACGCGGATCATCAAAGTGACGTTGCATACGGAAGGATTGAACGACCCGATCGATAAAAGCACCGAAACCGTGCTGTACCGGGTGATACAGGAATGCGTGAACAATGTATTGAAACACTCCGGCGCCAATCACCTGGATATCTCCCTGATCAAAGACAAGGATGGCATTGCCGTAACCGTGGAAGATAATGGCAGAGGTTTCGACACGTCCAATACCGATGGATCCGATGGATCGGGCCTGAAAAATATCGTATCCCGGATATCCTACCTCAAAGGCACAGTCGACTTCGACAGTGCTCCCGGAAAAGGCACATTGATAGCCATTCACGTACCATTCAGCTAAATTTATTAAACAGATATTAGCGAATTACCCGAATTACATTATTTTCACTTACAATTTTATACGGAAGCATTAGCGATCGATCCCGGACATCTCCGCCAATTCGTGTAATTCGTGTAATTCGATTAATTCGTGTAATAAAGAATGAAGAAAGAAAAAATTTCGCTGGCTATCGTTGACGATCACCAGATCGTTATCGATGGTATCAAATCATTGCTGTATGGCCACCCGGCTTTCGCGGTGGAGATAGAATGTACGCAACCCGAAAAAATGGTGGAGTTGCTGGCAGATCAGCCTGTAGACATATTGCTCACGGATATCATGATGCCGGTGATGAACGGCGCCGACCTGGCAAAAGCCGTACACAAACATTTCCCGGAAATAAAAATACTGGCGCTTTCGATGAGCGGGCAGGGCGACCTGGTGAACCAGATGATCGACGACAGCGATATATCCGGTTATGTGTTGAAAAATATCGGCAAGCAGGAATTGCTGAAAGCCCTGGAAAAGATCTCCGGTGGCGGTGTTTATTTCAGCCAGGAAGTGCTGGATGAAATGATCAAAGCCAGCGAAAAAAAGAAGAACGGAGAAGAAGTGCACCTGACGTTAAGGGAGATAGAGATCATCCGTTTGATTGAAAAAGAATACAGCAACAAACAGATCGCCGATTCACTCTTCATCAGCGAACGAACGGTGGAAACACATCGTAAGAATATTTTCAGAAAAACAAAAACCGCGAGCCTGATCGGGCTGATCAAATATGCGTACGAAAATCACCTGATCGAAAAATAAAATACCTCAATCGTTGTTGAAGAAATAGCCTGCCCTGAATGCTACCATTCCAATCGTTCCGTTTTTACTGTAGCCATCATAGGCTACTCCAAGATCAAGTTGTTTGGCCACCATATAACCGCCGCCAACTGTGTAAGCCAGTGCCGTAGCGCCATCTATGCCTTTTACTTTTAAAAAGCCAACCCCCGTTTTTGCGGCTATGTAAAATTTTGGCGTAGCAAAAAATCTTGCTCCCACCCTTACCGGGACGATCGTGTAATTTTTAATGCCGTTTCTTCTGCCGAAGAGATTGGTAAAACCTGCATCACCTGTGATGGCAAAATCGTGTGTGATGCCATATTGCATCAGCAGATCAACCCCGGCGCCAACAGACCACAGGGGAAGGTTGCTTGAAGGCACGGCCAGCGTGGCCCCTCCGGAGAATTTGAAGCCCAAAGCATCGCCATGTTTTTTTTGGGCCTCTGCATGATTATATAAAAACAAGAGGATAAAAAAAGGAATGATTTTCTTCACAACAGAAAGATTGTTTGTTTAAAGCTAAAAGAAAACAATTGTAATTACGAACTATTGCAGAAAATTTTAAGCACAAAAAAACTCCGCAATTCTTGCGGAGTTTTTTTTATAGAAGCTAAATGAATTATTTACCCTGGCCGAAAGTATAACCGAGACGGAGGCCAACTGTACTGTTAGTGCCACCTTTGTAGCTATAACCTGTGTACTTCAACAAAAGGTCAAGGTTTGGTGTGAATTTGTAACCAACTCCAGGAGCATATGCGAATGCAGTTTTAGAGCCGGATTTAGTTCCGAAACCAGCACCTAACTGAGCCGATGCGTACACTTTAGATGCACCGAAATTGTATTCAATACCTGCCAATACCGGGATCATGTCAAAATTAGCATATTTGAGGTTGGTGTTTGGGATGTCTTTTCCGCTAAAAGAAATATAACCTGCAGACAAAGTCAAATCCAGGGTAGCATCAAGTGAGTAATTTGCTTTTACCGAACCACCGAAACCGATTTTGTATGCATCGTTAAAATCACCTATTGGCAATTGTCCATCAACACCGATACCAAATTTAAGATTGCTCTGAGCACTAGCTCCAAGGGAAGCGATCGCAATAACAGCGAAGCTTAAGATTAATTTTTTCATTTTTTTCAATTTTGGTTTATAAATGGGGCGCAAGTTAAGAATAAATCTAAAAACATTGCACATTCATTATTACAAAGGGAAAAAAACAATGCTGATTATACAATACCCAATATAGGGTATTAAGGTTTCAGGTTGAGCAACATGTCCTTTGTCATGCTCTCCAGGCCGTACTCTTCTTTCCAGCCCCAATCGGCCCGTGCCACGCTGTCATCAATGCTTTGCGGCCAGCTATCGGCGATCGCCTGGCGATAATCCGGCCGGTAACTGATCTCAAATTCCGGGATCGATTTTTTGATCTCAGCAGCTATTTCTTTAGGAGAAAAGCTCATCCCCGAAATATTATAAGCGGTACGAACGGATATTTTATCGGCAGGCGCTTCCATCAGTTCAATGGTCGCTTTGATGGCATCCGGCATATACATCATAGGTAAATAGGTGTCTTCGGCAAGAAAACACTCATATTTTTTCTCCTCCAAAGCTTCATGAAAGATCTCCACGGCATAGTCAGTAGTACCGCCGCCCGGGGCGCTTTTATAACTGATCAACCCCGGGTAACGCAGGCTGCGTACATCTACCCCAAACCTTTTATTGTAATAATTACACCAGAATTCCCCGGCATATTTACTGATGCCATATACCGTGATCGGCTCAATGATGGTTTGCTGCGGACAATTCTCTTTAGGTGAGGTAGGCCCGAAAACCGCGATGGAACTCGGCCAGTATACTTTATGCAGGTGTTCTTCGCGGGCAATGTCGAGCACATTCAGCAAGCCCTGCATATTGAGGTTCCAGGCAAGGTTGGGATTTTTTTCGCCGGTGGCGGAAAGTATCGCCGCCAGCAGGTATATCTGCGTGATGCCCTGGCGTATCACCTGCACATGCAGCATTTCCTTGTTCATCACATCCATGCTCACATAGGGGCCGGTGCCTTCCAGCAAAGGGTTTTGCTCCCGCAGATCGGAAGCGATCACATTGGCGTTGCCATAGATCTTGCGAAGCGCCATCGTAAGTTCCACACCTATCTGGCCGGATGCGCCTATAACGAGGATCTTTTCTTTTACCATAGAATACAAATTTTTTGATTACACGAATTTGAGCGAATTACATGAATTACACGAATTATTTTTACAAAGGCCATTGCAAAATCGACAGGCCGGGAAGACGCGAAGAAGAAAAAAATCTCTTCCCGTCTTCCCCGCAAATCAATAAGAATACCCCATTTAGGTTACATCCATTAATTTTCTTATTTGTTAGCTTTACGCACCATCATTCATTCATAAAAAAACATCATGAAAAAAATCAGTTTCCTGTTCCTGTTTTTTTCTTTTTCAATGGGATCGTATCCGCACAAACCAAACCGGAATTATCTCCCGACTTTTTTGACCAATTTTCTTACACCTTACCCACCGGGTTCAATATCGGGGATTCTGTACAGCTGGCTGCGGAAATCCAAAAGATGGCTTCAAAACTCGATGAGTTACAGGTGGAAGCCACCAAAAATTACACAATATCAGATCCCACCAGCCTTTACTATTTTTTAAATGATTATGTAGCCATCAACACTTTCCTGGGCAGAAATAATAAAGCCATTGAAAACATCACCGAACTCCGAAAGATCAGGCCTACTCCCGCTTACAGGCTACCCGCCAAGTTGCAGATACTCGCCTGGAACCGGGCCATGTCCGTTCACAAGGACGACGGTTCCGATGGATTCAGGGATGCTTTGTCAAAGTCGCTGAGGGATGAATTTAACCAGGCAGATGCTGATTTCCGCAACGACATTGTGAACCAGCAGAAAGGAGATTATACGTCTTCCATTACAGAGCTTTATTTTGATGACATGAAAAAGATCATCGAACAGGCGCAGCAACGATCCGGCAACAAATTAGACCAGGGCGGCGCTATGATGCTGCTGAATCTTTACCTGGAATATATGCTCCGCAAAAAATATCAACCATTGGTTGAAAGTGTTCTTTTTGGCATTTCGCCTGCCAGGGTGAATGAAATAAATGTAAAGATCCCGATGCGGGATGGCATAAAGTTAAACGCATACGTTTATCGCAATGTGGCCGATACGTCCGGCCAGCCGGCAGTGATCTCCCTCAGCCCTTATCCATCCGGCGGTGAGGCATTGAAAGGAAATGTGTTTGCCACAAACGGGTATATATATGTATACGTGGATACACGCGGCCGACGTGAAAGCGAAGGCGATTATATGCCTTATGAAGATGATGCCCGTGATTATTATGACATCATCGATTGGGTGAGCAAACAATCCTGGTGCAATGGCCAGGTAGCCACTTCAGGCGGCTCCTATCTTGGCTTTGATCAATGGCAGGCAATCCGTAAAAAGTATAAACATCCGGCATTGAAAGCGATCAACCCGATGGTATCGGTAGGGTTCGGGGTGGATTTCCCAAGAAATGCCGGGCAGTTTTATCCATATATCCTGCAATGGGCCAATTTTGTAAGCGGGAAAGAATTGAATGAAGCCGTTTTTTATGACAGAAAATTCTGGAACGAAAAAAATTATGCGTTGTATAAGAACAGGATACCTTTTGTGAAACTGGATTCTGTTGCCGGTCTGCCAAATGCATTCTTTCAAAAATGGGTAAGCCATCCCGACTTTGATCATTACTGGCAGGATATTTTGCCCAACAAAGAAGATTATGCATCGATTGATATTCCCGTATTTTCCATCACCGGGTATTATGATGCGGACCAGTCAGGCGCTATGTACTATTACAATCAACACCAGCGTTATGGCAATGCCACTGCGCTTAACGACCATTATTTATTGATCGGCCCTTACGAACATGGCGCTGCGCAATGGCAGCCCAATGCCACCCAATCGGGCATGCAGCTCGAAAAGGAAGCCCAGGTACCGATCTACAAATATGTTATCTGGTGGTTCGACTGGAAACTGAAAGGCCGGCAAAAACCCGCGTTCATCAAAGACAAGATCACCTATTTTGAAACCGGCAGCAATACCTGGAAGGGAACATCATCCTTTAAAAACCTGACCACCGATTCATTAGAGCTGTACCTCACGCCCGCTCCCGTCATCAATAAAAAAAGAAAAGAGCTCTTCAGCCTTTCGCTTCAAAAGCCATCCGGAACTGCTTCTATGAAGTATACCCATGATATTTCCATGGCGATAGATTCGGCATTTGTTTTTGCGCAGCCAAAACCATTCGACGATTCGCTCTATATGGCATCTCCTTACAATATGGTTTTTGAAAGTGCACCGCTCAACAAGGACATCATCATCAGTGATAAGATACTCGCGAGAATTTATGCTACACTCAACGTTCCCGATGCAGATTTTGAAATCTCCATACAGGAAATAACTCCCGACGGAAAAGATAAAAACCTGGCTTTTGGAAATGTGCGGGCACGCTACCGCAATGGCGAAGAAAAAGGCCAGCTGGTGAAACCGGGTGAAGTGACAGAGCTGAACTTTCACAATATTTACATCTACATCAAACGGATCAGCAAGGGCAGTAAGTTGCGGTTACAATTCCAAAGCACCAATACGCCCTATGCCGAAAAGAATTACGGCTTCGGTGGCGTAGTTAGCCACGAAAGTACCACACAACCCAGGATCATTGAGGCAAGCATCTTAACGGGGAAAAAGCATTCAAGTAAAATAGTAATACCGGTAACGGATAAATAATGTTTATTACACTGCTTGCCCCAACAAGCGGGGAATTAAAGCGAATTACACGAATTAGCGGAGATCACATAAATTGCTTTTTCATCTTCGCTATTCGTGTAATTCGTCCAAATTCGTGTAATTTTACAACATGCAAAAGTATCTACAGGAGCTGTTCTCCAACCAGCAATACAACGAAAAAAATTTCTTTCTCATAGCAGGCCCCTGCGTAGTGGAAAGTGAAGAATTGATCAATGAAGTGGCCGATAAAGTGAGTACTATCTGCAAACGACTCGGCATTCCCTACATCTTCAAATCATCGTACAAAAAAGCGAACCGTACGAGTGCGGGCTCTTTCACCGGTATCGGCGATGAAGCCGCTTTGCAGCTGGTAAAAAATGTAGGGGAGAAATTCGCCATCCCTACCACTTCCGATATTCATTCGGAGCGGGAAGCGGCCATGGCAGCCAATTACGTGGATATTTTACAGATACCGGCGTTCCTTTGCAGGCAAACTGAATTATTGATCGCCGCGGGCGAAACCGGCAAGATCGTGAACGTAAAAAAAGGGCAGTTCCTCAACGGGCCTTCCATGAAATTTGCGGTAGAAAAAATTAATAATACGGGCAATGATAAAGTAGGATTGATAGAACGTGGCAACACTTTCGGCTACCAGGACCTGGTGGTAGACTACCGCAACATTACCTGGATGAAAGATATCCATGTGCCTGTGATCATGGATTGTACACATTCCTTACAGCAGCCCAATCAATCGGGCGGCGTTACCGGCGGCAATCCCGAACTCATCGAAACCATCGCCAAAGCAGCCATTGCAACCGGCGCCGATGGATTATTCATAGAAACACATCCCAACCCGGCTGTCGCAAAAAGCGATGGGGCCAACATGCTCAGGCTCGACCTGCTGGAACCCTTGCTGGAAAAGCTGGTGCGTCTGCGGGAAGCCGTTATATGATTTCCCTGCGGGAGCTATTACACGAATTAAAACGAATTATACGAATTAGCGAAGAAGCGCAATAGCCAGTCATTTGTGTAATCCGCTCAAATTCGTGTAATAAATTATTCCTCTTCACGTAAATTTTAATTTATCTTTTAAGAAGTCCCCAAACTATCTCAACATAGCTTTGCAAAAAACTAATTCGTGTAATTCGTGTAATTCGCAAAAATTCGTGTAATAAAATAAAATATGCATCCAGATCAATTCAACGAACTCGCCCGCAACCGCCGCTCGGTTTTCCCCAAACAATTCGTTCCCGGCAAGCAGGTTCCAAAGGAAATCATCGAGCAGATACTGATCAACGCTACCTGGGCGCCCAACCACGGGCAGACCGAACCCTGGCAATTCAGTGTTTTTTCGGGAGGGGGTTTGAAGACATTCGCCACTTTCCAGAGTGAATTGTACAAACAGAGCAGCGGTGAAAACTTCCTGCAGGGGCAATACCAGAAACTACAGGAAACACCCTTGCTGGCCTCCCATATCATTTCGCTGGGTATGAAACGCACTACTACCAAACGTATCCCCGAAATTGAGGACATTGAAGCGGTAGCCTGCGCTGCGCAAAATATCTACCTTTCCGTAAGTGCTTACGGATTAGGCGGTTACTGGACAAGTGGTGGCATCACATACCTCGAATCCGCCAAGGAATTCTTTGGCCTGGAGGAACAGGATAAACTGCTCGGTTTCTTTTATATCGGTTATGTGGATGTGCCTTCGCCTTCGGCAAAAAGGAAATCTTTAGATGAAAAAGTGATTTGGGTGAATGGATGAATGAGTGAATAGCCTGTTTGATCCTGAATTTGCTGTTTTTTGTGCAGCCCGGCCGAAATATCCGGAAAATCAAAAACTGCACAGATTAATTTGTGCAGTTTTTGATTTTTTGCAGAAATTTTCGAAAACTGCACAATTCAATTTTGTGCAGTTTTTTGTTTTTTATAGAATTTTTCAAAAACTGCACAAATCAACTTTGTGCAGTTTTTATATTTTTATTTTTTTTTTTCAAAACTGCACAAATTAATCTGTCCATTTTTTAAATTTTTTTGATTAAAAAAAACGGACAACTAATGTTCGAAAGAAAACAATTACAAATAACGCAGCGGGTTGCGCCTGGCATTCAGAATATACCGCTTGATATTCATCCAGAACGCTACAAAAAGGTAGATGATGAGCGGTGATCCCATGGTAAGGAAAGACATGTAAATGAAGTTTTTACGGATGGTGCTTGTAGCGATGCCCATCTTTTCGCCAATGGCAGTGCAAACACCGAATACATGCCATTCTATAAACTGTTTGAAGCGGTTCATACTGCTAATTTATAGTTATTTTATGTAAAATTCCTAGCTTTTATTTCCACTTTTCAAAAAGTTGTCAGCAGCTTTCAACCCGGATTTTACAAATTTTCATAATATTCTAAAAAATAAAGTTGCAAGCCATTGATATATGAAAACATATAACAAAGTCCTTCCGAAAATACCTGTCAACTGGCATCTGACATCTAACAACTTTTTCGTAATTTCGCACCAATCTCTAAGTTAATTGACATAACGCTGACATTTTAACTGAATAAACTCCTTATTTATTACTGCTGTTTTTCGTTAACCATCAGCAAAGTAGAGCCCGAATGGCTTCGGCCGGGCGGGTGTCAGCAATCACTCAAACCAAATTATTACTATGGCTTTCGACATTGAAATGATCAAGAAGCTTTACGCCAACTTCCCTTCGCGTGTGGAAGCGGCCCGTAAAGTAGTAGGTAAACCCCTGACCCTGACTGAAAAAATACTGTATGCCCACTTGTGGGATGGCGCAGCTACCACCGCATACACCCGCGGTACTTCGTACGTGGATTTTGCCCCGGATCGTGTAGCCATGCAGGATGCAACGGCACAGATGGCTTTGTTGCAGTTCATGCAATCGGGCAGAACGAAAGTGGCGGTTCCTTCTACCGTGCATTGCGATCATTTGATTGAAGCTAAAGTGAATAGCGCTACGGATCTCGACAGGGCGGTACACGAAAGCAGCGAAGTGTACGACTTCCTGGCTTCCGTTTCCAATAAATACGGTATCGGTTTCTGGAAACCGGGCGCAGGTATCATTCACCAGGTAGTATTGGAAAACTATGCATGTCCAGGCGGCCTGATGATAGGCACGGATAGCCATACGGTAAATGCCGGCGGACTGGGTATGATCGCCATTGGTGTTGGTGGTGCAGATGCGTGTGATGTGATGGCCGGACTTCCCTGGGAGTTGAAAATGCCCAAACTGATCGGTGTAAAACTCACCGGTAAACTCAATGGCTGGACAGCTCCGAAAGATGTGATCTTAAAAGTAGCAGGTATCCTTACCGTAAAAGGTGGTACCGGCGCTGTGGTGGAATACTTCGGCGAAGGCGCTACCAGCATGAGCTGTACCGGTAAAGGAACCATCTGTAACATGGGTGCCGAAATAGGTGCTACTACTTCTACTTTCGGTTACGACGAAAGCATGAGCCGCTACCTCGGCGCTACGGGCCGTGCAGATATCGCCGCCATTGCAGATACCATTAAAGAACACCTGACCGGAGATGCGGAAGTATACGCAGATCCTTCAAAATATTTCGACCAGGTGATCGAGATCAACCTCGATGAACTGGAGCCACACCTGAATGGCCCTTTCACCCCGGATCTGGCCACGCCGATCTCCAAAATGAAAGAAGCAGCTGCCGCAAACGGATGGCCGACAAAAATTGAAGTAGGACTGATCGGAAGTTGCACCAACTCTTCTTACGAAGATATCAGCCGTGCGGTAAGCCTGGCAAAACAGGTTACTGAAAAAGGACTTAAGTTAAATTCCGAATTTACCATCACCCCGGGGTCCGAACAGGTACGTTTTACAATCGAAAGGGATGGTTTCCTGGATACATTTGATAAGATAGGCGCAACCGTATTTGCCAATGCCTGCGGACCTTGTATCGGTATGTGGGCTCGTGTTGGCGCAGAAAAAGCAGAAAAAAATACCATCGTTCACAGTTTCAACAGGAACTTCGCGAAACGTGCGGATGGTAACCCGAATACATTCGCTTTCGTAGGCTCACCGGAGATCGTAACGGCTATGGCCATTGCGGGCGACCTTAATTTCAACCCGTTGACCGATACCCTGGTAAATGATAAAGGTGAAATGGTGAAACTTGATCCGCCAACCGGTTTTGAATTGCCTCCACGTGGTTTTGCAGTGGATGATCCTGGCTTCCAGGCTCCTGCAGAAGATGGTAGCGGCGTACAGGTGATCGTATCCCCTACCAGCAAACGCCTGCAATTGCTCGATCCATTTGCGGCATGGGAAGGTACCGACCTTAAAGGCCTGAAACTGCTCATCAAAGCAAAAGGAAAATGTACAACGGACCATATCTCCATGGCCGGCCCATGGTTGAAATTCCGCGGTCACCTCGATAATATCAGCAACAACATGCTGATTGGCGCGGTGAATTTTTTCAATGAAAAAACCGACCTGGTTGAAAACCAACTGACCGGCGAATATGGCCCTGTACCTGCAACACAACGTGCTTATAAAGCAGCAGGCATCGGCACCATCGTAGTAGGCGATGAGAACTACGGTGAAGGTTCTTCAAGGGAGCACGCGGCAATGGAGCCACGCCACCTGGGAGTACGTGCGGTGCTGGTGAAATCATTTGCCCGTATCCACGAAACCAACCTGAAAAAACAAGGTATGCTCGGACTTACTTTCGATGATAAATCGGATTACGATAAGATCCAGGAAGATGACACGATCGATATCCTCGGGTTGACCACTTTTGCTCCTGATAAACAATTGCAACTGGTATTGAACCACAAAGACGGCACATCAGAAACCATCAATGTGAACCATACCTACAACCAGCAGCAGATCGAATGGTTTAAAGCTGGTGGTGCATTGAATATCATCCGCAGGGAATTCGCAGCACAACAATAATTTTTCAACTGTCTGTATATAAAGTTGCACCAGCAGGTGCAACTTTTTTTATGTCTTCGAAAAATATTGCTTCTGCGCAACCAACAATCCCCGGCCTTCGTCTATATAGTAACGCCGGTTATTTGCCGGAAAGAAAGGGGCCTTGTTAACTTTCTGAACACACATTGAACAATTCCACGCCGGGCTGTTATTTTGAAACACCTACCCTACAGCTAACCATGACATTTTAACGATCTCGGTAAGGGTTAATATCAACTAACCGTCTTTCGATAAGGAAGGCGGTTTTTTATTTTTTGAACCACAGAGTACAGGGAGGACATGGAGGAACACAGAGGTGTGGAAGATAAATATTGTTTTACCTCTGTGTTCCTCCGTGTATTCTGTGGTTCAATTGAGAATGTGGAATTACTTGTCATAATGAAATCTGCACTGCAGGATGTGTAGCCGTTGATCCCTGACTGCATATACTAGCCGGTGTTCATCATTGATCCGCCTGCTCCAGCAACCTGAGTAATTGCCTTTGAGAGGTTCGGGTTTCCCAATGCCTTTGAACGGAGAACGTAATGTATCTTTTATAAGGTCATTGATACGCAGGAGGATTTTTTTATCGGCTTCCAGCCAATATTGATATTGTTCCCATGCAACAGTTTGAAAAACAAGTTCCATTATTTTTCAATCAGTTTGCGTTTCACAAATTGCCCTTTGTTCATTTCCTCGACAGCTATATCCAGTTGTTTGCGATTGGCTTTTGTACTGGTTAGGTGTAACGTTTCCTGGATACTATTATATTCTTCAAGGCTCATGACCACTACATTCTTCCCTTTACTTCTGGATACAATCACGATATCCCCGTCATCATTCACTTCATTCAGGTTTTCGGAGAGATTGTTGCGGAATTCGGTATAGTTAACAACTTTCATTTTAGTACTTATTTAAGTACTAAATTAAGTTATTTTATTCAAAAAACACGTTCAACGCCGCCATTTTTCTCTTTGTGAGCCTTAGTGCCTTGGTGACTTTGTGGCTCAATTGGGTGTGCGGAACATTTCGTGAAGGATCCCGTACAGCTTCGGGTGCTTACTTTTGAGCAGGTCAGGGCGCTCGAAAAAATATTCCGAGACCACGGCAAAAAATTCTGCCTGGTTGGTGTACGCATACGGATCAATATCCGATCTGCCTTCAACGATCTTTTTGGTTTCCTGGTGTATCATATCCACCCACGGAAGGATGAATTGTTTATCCAGCAGTAATTCCGGAATACCATCTGTATCACCATCCGATTTATCCAGCAGATGCACAAACTCATGGATGACTGTGTTGTTTTTATCGGTCTTGTTGCCAAAACCTTGTTCGAGGGAAGGTTTCGACAGCAACATCTTCCCTTCCATATATCCTGAGCCCACCATCCCCATGATATCACGGCTGTTGTTACCGGCACTTTCGAATGAGTGGTTGAAAGTATCGTTGTAGACCAATACTTCTTTCAGATTATAATATTTCCAGTCGGGAAAATAAAAGATCGGTATCACAGCCCCGGCAGCAATGAGCAGCCTGTCTGTATCGGTGATGGTAGTATTTACCGGCGTTATTTTTATGCGCTGCAAAAAATCCAGCACATCTTCTTCAAAATGTTTTTTCTCTTCCGGCGAAAGGCGGGAATAAAATAATACATTCTTCTCCAGCTCTGAAGCATTGATGGATACTGAATCTGCGGGCAAGACCAGTTTTTTGCTCCGGGTAAAATAATAAAAGCAGAAGAGTATAATGGCAATAAAAAGTATCAATGGAACCATTAGAGATGAGAGTTTAGAGATTAGTTTCCCCGCGGATTTACGCGGATGGATACACCCAGCTCTTCGCAGATTAACAACCAGGTATCTTCTGACATAATAAATTTTCATACTCAGTATGACCTTCAAAGGTTTCACCATTCACCATTCACTATTCACTATTCACTATTCACCTCAAACCAGACCTTCGTCTCATCATTCCATTCCCCGTTATAATTGATCGTGAGTTCTTCTCCTTTGGCAACCGCCCTGACAGTTTTTACAAAAATATTATCATCGTCGTAATCCATCATGTAATCGCAGTTGCTCGAATAACTATGATTATACATCGGGATATAACCCAGTGCCATGCATACTTTCGTCTTATCATGGCCCCACTCGAAAATATAATCGTGCAGCAAAGTTTTGTCCAGGTGCTCACGATCGGCTTTATCCATCACGATCACAGGAGCTATTTCTATCAGCGTACCCGCTTCAATATCATCATCGGCAAACACGCCCCTGCCCTTGTTTTCCGTATGATCGATGTACAGACACGGATGAACCATAATATTCATTTAAAATTAAAAAAGCTAAATTGCAGCTATTATTGAACGAAAATAATCAATTGGGCTGATGTCTTTAGAATTAGATGAAATACCATTGCAGCAGCAGTTTGAAGAGGTCATTGCGTCTGAAGACAAATTGGCCATACAGGACTTCCTGAACGACCAGAATATCAGCGATGTCGCCAACCTCGTGTACGACAATCCCGATTACGAAACACAGATCATCGCCCATCTTTCCATACACAGGGCCGCCAGCGTCTTTAAGATCCTCGACCTTAGCGAGCAAAAACGCATCATTCACAACCTGCCGCCTTTCAAATCCGCGGAACTGCTCAATGAATTACCCGTGGATGACAGGGTAGATTTTTTTGAAGAATTACCTACAGGTACGGTAAGGGAACTGATAAAGACCCTCGATCCGGAAGAAAGAAAAAGTACACTCGAATTGCTCGGCTATCCCGAAAACAGCGTGGGCAGGCTGATGACGCCGGGGTATGTGTATGTATACGAATACAATACGGTTAAGGAGGTACTCGAAAGCATCCGGCGTTACGGCACCAATACGGAGACGATCGATGTGATCTATGTGATCAATAAAAAAGGAGAATTGCTCGATGATATCCGTATCAGGGATTTCATTCTCGCCTCGCCGGAAGTGAAAGTGAATGAGCTAATGGATGACCGCTTCATCGCCCTCAATGCTACCGACGACCAGGAAATAGCGAGTGAAGTCTTCAAGATGAATAATCGTGTAGCCCTTCCCGTTGTAGACACACAGAATATTTTATTGGGCATCGTTACCATCGATGATATTCTTTGGGTAGCCCAGGAAGAATTTACCGAAGATATCCAGAAGATCGGTGGTACCGAAGCGTTGGATGAGCCCTACCTCGACATCAGTATTTTAAAACTGGTTAAAAAAAGGGCGAGCTGGCTGGTGATCCTGTTTCTGGGTGAAATGCTGACAGCCACGGCCATGCAGTATTTTGAACATGAAATTGAAGCTGCCACGGTACTGGCACTTTTCATTCCGCTTATCATGAGCAGTGGCGGAAACAGTGGCTCACAGGCCTCCACGCTGATCATCCAGGCGATGGCACTGGGAGAAGTAACCCTTTCAGACTGGTGGCGGGTAATGAAACGCGAGCTCATGTCGGGAGCCTTGCTGGGCATAATTCTCGGACTGATAGGCTTGTTGCGCATTGTACTCTGGCAGCAACTTCATATCTATGATTATGGAACGCACTGGCAACTGGTAGGCACTACCATCTGTTTTTCGCTGATGGGCATCGTATTGTGGGGAAGCCTGATGGGATCTATGCTGCCGTTGATATTGAAAAGGATGAAACTCGATCCTGCCGCGTCATCCGCACCTTTTGTGGCCACCCTGGTTGACGTCACAGGCATCATCATCTATTTTTCTGTAGCATACTTTTTCCTCAAAGGAACATTACTTTGAACCACTAAGGCACAAAGAAACACTAAGCCCGGATCTATCATTATAAAAAAAATAAAGGGCACTAATCTTTGTGAACTTTTGTGCCTTGGCGTCTTTGTGGTTAACATCACGGAGCCCACTGACCGTACTGCTCCTGTATAAATGAGACCACTTTCTTCCTCCTTATTTTTACGATGAACAACATGTTGTATTGAGTTTCGGGCATTTCAAAATTTTCGATATTTTTTACTCCCAGCCTGCGCAACAAAACCGGAACGGTATTACTATGTCCGATGACCAGTACATGACTTTTTTTCCTGAAATGCTGCTTGAGCGATTTCATCAACCCGAAGCCGGTGGTATCAGCGGCATAATAAAAAGTATCGGGGTGCTGGTAGATACGCATGGAGTCACCCGTCATCATCGTACGGCGAAAGTTGGTGGTATATATCTGCCGGATGCGTTGTTTTCGCAATCTCCGGTAAAGATCACCCGCCCTTTTTACCCCTTCTTCCGATAAACGCGGATTACGGCCGGTATCCTTTTCGGCATGCCTCACCAGGTAAAAAGTTCCTTTTTTTATGGTCACGATATCTTGTGCCAAACCAGGTAAAAAAGCCATAACCAGCCCGGCAACCAGGATAAAACGGGAAAAATTGATCATATTGGCGTTTTGAAACAATAAAACAGGCGTTTAATTGTTCTATTGCAGTTATTAAATTAAGGGCTGAAAAACACGTTCAGCCAATATTTTCAATAATATTGTACATTCAAATTTACAATTTAAAACAACAGTTACCTTATGTGCGGAATAGTAGGATACACAGGCCCCAAACAAGCATACCCGGTTATTTTAAAAGGGCTGAAAAGATTGGAATACAGGGGTTACGACAGCAGCGGCGTAGCCTTACTCAACAATAGTTCCCTCAATGTTTATAAGAAAAAAGGCAAAGTAGCAGAACTCGAAGAATTTCTCATCGGTAAAAATGTGGAGGCCAACATCGGCATCGGCCACACCCGCTGGGCTACACATGGCGAACCAAGCGATCGTAATGCGCATCCTCACACTTCTGCCAACGGCAAACTGGCCATGATACACAATGGTATCATTGAGAACTATGCCCAGATCAAAACCGAACTGGTAAAAAACGGCTACAGCTTTACAAGCGACACCGACACGGAAGTGTTGCTCAACTTCATCGAATATATCCAGACAAATAATAGTTGCTCTTTGGAAGAAGCTTTACGCATCGCCCTTAAAAGGGTCACCGGCGCTTATTGCATCCTGCTCATTGAAGCAGCTTCTCCGGATACCATTATCGCGGCACGCAAAGGCAGCCCGCTGGTGATAGGCATCGGCAAAGGCGAACACTTCCTGGCGAGCGATGCTTCTCCGATCATCGAATACACCAAAGAAGTAGTGTATGTAAATGATTACGAACTGGCCATCGTTAAGCCGGATGAACTCATCCTTAAAAATCTTGGTAACGAAACGATCACTCCATACGTGACCAAACTCGATATGGAACTGAGCGCTATCGAAAAAGGCGGCTACGATCATTTCATGCTGAAAGAAATATTCGAACAACCGAGCACCATTTACGATTGCTTACGCGGACGCTTAGACGCGGCCGCCGGAACGATCACCATGGCGGGGGTTCAATTGAATATCGAACAATTGAAAAATGCCAACCGTATCATGATCCTTGCCTGCGGAACCAGCTGGCACGCGGGCCTTGTGGCGGAATACATCATCGAAGAACTTTGCCGCATACCGGTGGAAGTGGAATATGCTTCTGAATTCAGGTACCGCAATCCGATTGTAAATCCCGGCGATGTGATCATCGCGATTTCGCAAAGTGGAGAAACAGCTGATACACTCGTTGCGTTGAATAAAGCCAAAGAAGATGGTGCATTCATCTTTGGTGTGGTAAACGCGGTGGGGTCCTCCATTGCACGTATCTCCCACGCCGGCGCATACACGCATGCAGGCCCGGAAATAGGTGTGGCTTCTACAAAAGCATTCACCGGCCAGCTTGCCGTGCTGATGATGGTGGCACTGAAGATCGCTATCGAAAAAGGAACGATCACCCAGGAACGTTACACACACCTGTTGAACGAGTTGAATGATGTTCCGGAAAAAGTTGATGCCATCCTTAAGAATTCAGAAGAATTAAAAACAATTGCTGAAGCTTACAAAGACGCTTCGGATTTCCTTTTCCTTGGAAGGGGCTACAATTTCCCGATCGCATTGGAAGGCGCATTGAAGCTGAAAGAAATTTCTTACATACACGCTGAAGGTTATCCCGCAGCAGAAATGAAACATGGCCCTATCGCGTTGGTGGATGAAAACCTGCCGGTAGTATTTGTGGCAACAAAAGATTCGTACCACGAAAAGATCGTGAGCAATATGCAGGAGATCAAAGCCCGCCGTGGAAAGATCATTTCGATCATCACCGACGGAGATACCATCAGCCCCGAATTGAGCAACCACTATTTCAGCATTCCTACCGCAGATGAATTGATAGCGCCCATCCTTACTGTTATTCCGCTGCAGCTGTTATCTTACTACACAGGCGTAGCCAAAGGAATAGATGTAGACAAACCCAGGAACCTGGCGAAAAGCGTGACGGTAGAATAATTGATAATGGATAACGGGAAAATGGATAATGTGTTAAATTTAGATATCATCCATTTTGCCAAACCTGAATTATCTTAAAATGTGATAATGGATAATTGTTCAAACATCAGAATAATTATCCATTATTCATTATAAAATTATCCATTCAAATGAATCAGATCAAAACATTCCCGATAACAGAATTGGGTTATAATTTCATAGATAAACAATATATACCCGACGGCCTCGACGAATATTATTTACGGAATATCCAGAATGTTTCGGGTATAGAATACACAGTCCTCACGGCTTCGCAACTGGACACGCTCATACAAAACAGGAATACTTCCGACAACTGGAACAATGTGCTGGTAGGCCCCGATTTTGATGCCACCCTCGTAAAGAATTGTAAGTTTTACGGGCTTGTGCGCATAGGCACTTTACAACCTTTGTACAAGGAATTTCACGACTTCCGCATTGCTGTCGGCATTTACAACAGCACCATCATCAGCTGCGATCTTGGCAATAATGTTTGCATCGACAATGTTCATTACCTGAGTCATTTCATCATCGACAATGATGTGATGATCGCCAATGTAAATGAACTGGCCACTACGGACTATTCAAAATTCGGGAATGGCGTGATAAAAGATGGTGAAGCTGAATCATCCAGGACAAGAATTGAAGTATGCAATGAAAACGGTGGAAGATGGATATTGCCGTTCAATGGGATGCTTGCAGGTGATGCTTTTTTGTGGAGCAAGTATCGCGATGATGACGAATTGCTGCAGCGTTTTACAGAATTTACCGATAAACAATTTGATAAAAAAAGAGGGTACTACGGAAAGATCGGCGAAAGGACGGTGATAAAAAATTGTGGCATCATCAAAGATGTATGGATCGGTTCGGATGCTTACCTGAAAGGCGCCAATAAAATAAAAAACGTAACGATCAACAGCGATGCGAAACGCAAATCACAGATTGGTGAAGGCTGCGAACTGGTGAACGGTATCGTAGGATATGGCTGCAAGATATTTTATGGCGTGAAGGCCGTACGTTTTGTAATGTCGTCGCATTCGCAATTGAAATACGGGGCCCGGTTGATCAACTCTTTTCTTGGTAACAATTCAACCATCTCTTGTTGCGAAGTGCTGAACACACTTATTTTCCCTTCACACGAACAACATCACAACAACTCATTTCTTTGCGCCTCCCTGGTAATGGGCCAAAGTAATATTGCAGCTGGTGCCACCATCGGCAGCAATCACAACAGTCGCAGCCCCGATGGCGAGATCGTTGCGGGGCGTGGCTTTTGGCCTGGCTTATGTGTTAGCTTAAAACACAATTCAAAATTTGCTTCTTTCACCATCATCGCCAAAGGCGATTTCCCTGCGGAAGTAAATATCCCCGTTCCGTTTTCGCTGGTAAGCATTGACGCTGTCAGCAACCGGGTGATGGTGATGCCAGCTTATTGGTTTATGTACAACATGTACGCGATGGAGCGTAATGCATGGAAAATGCGTGACAGGGATAAACGTACGGAAAAGATCCAGCACATCGAATACGATTACCTGGCACCGGACACGATCAACGAGATATTCGACAGCCTTGAACTGTTTAAAACACTTTCTGTTACTGAGGAAGGATCAGCCGAAGTGGACGGCTGGGAAAACAGTAACAGGAAAACCATCATCACAAAAGTTCCACAGGCGATAAAAGTCTTTACGGAACTTATAAATTTTTATGCGGCCCATCAATTCATGCAACATATTTCTGCCAATGAATTTACAAGCTTCGATGATCTGAAAAAATCACTCAGCTCAAAAATAAAACGCAGTGAATGGATCAATATCGGGGGGCAGCTCATCCAATCTTCTGATGTAAAACAATGCAAAGCAGACATCAGATCCGGCAAGATCGATAGCTGGGTAGAGGTGCACGATTTTTACAGGACTGCCGGCACCGGTTATGCGGCAGATAAACTGCAGCATGCATATACCAGCTTCCTTGAGATCAATAACATTACAGGAAAACAATTCACTGCAGAATTGCTTAGATCAACTCTGGAAAGCGCTTTAATCACCAAACAATGGATGTGTAAGGGTATCCACGATTCGAGGGCAAAAGATTACAGCAACCCTTTCAGGAAAATGGTATATGAAACAAACCTGGAAATGAACAATGTGCTGGGCAAACTAGAAAACAACAGCTTCATACAATCGCAGCTGGAAGAACTGGATAAGATGAAGGCTTCTGTAAAAAATATCATTTCAACTTTAAAACTATGATCATGGAAGATCAATTGGATCAACTCGTCGGTAAAGATGGTTGCCCGAAGTGTGGAAGTGAAAATATTACTCCTGTAAAATATACCTGGTGGGGCGGCGTGTTGGGGCCAAAGATCTTACATCATACAAAATGTAATGCCTGTAAATTTTTATACAATAGTAAAACACGTAAATCAAATACTACCGGCATCATTGTTTATTCGGTCATCTTATTTGTGATCGCATTTGTAGTGTTCTTTCTTTTGCGCACATCATTTTCGTTTTAATATTCTTTAAATAAAAATGGGTTAATTCCGGAGTTTCTACCTCCGGAATTAACCCATTTTATTTTCATCAGGTCAATGAAACTTTTCGTTTTATTTTTTTGCTGTGCGTTCTTTTGTAAAATAATTCCACAATCAACGGGAATATCAGCAGAGTGAGAATAGTAGAACTTATCAATCCACCGATCACCACAATAGCCAATGGTTTTTGCGTTTCGCTTCCGATACCGGTTGATAATGCTGCGGGCATCAAGCCGATAGCAGCCATCAGAGCCGTCATCACAACAGGCCTTACCCTCGATTGCACACCTTCTTTGATAGCCTGAACGAGCGGTATTTTTTTATGCAGGTTTTGTTTGAATACAGACACGAGTATCACTCCATTTTGTATACAGATTCCAAACAAAGCGATGAAACCGATACCAGCCGAAATACTGAAGATCGTTCCCGTGATATGCAGTGCCAGGATTCCGCCCATGATGGCAAAGGGAACATTTAATAACACAAGCCCTGCATCTACTCCATTACCAAAACTGATAAACAAAAGAATGAATATCAGTACAAGTACGATCGGTACAACCTGCGCCAGTTTGGATTGGGCACGTTGTTGGTTTTCAAATTCACCAGCCCACTCTATGTTGAAGCCCTTACCAAGTTTGATCTGGCTGCTTACCTTTTCCTGCGCTTCCACAATCGTACTACCCATATCGCGGCCGCGGATAGAAAATTTGATGGCGATGAAACGCATGTTCTTATCCCTGTAAACGAATGCCGGCCCCGTTACAGTTTTGACGGTAGCTATCTCACGCAAAGGAATTTTTGAACCATGCATAGTCGGTACCAGCAAAGCCCCGATCGCTTCTTCATTGTTTCGATATTGTTCGGGATACCGGATCCTGATATCGAATTTTCTCTCTTCCTGGTAAAATGTGGAAGCCGTTTTTCCACCTATCGCCATTTCGACAAGCGAGTTGGCATCTGCAGTCGTGACGCCATATGTGGCCATTTTGCCTTCATCGAGTACGATGCTCAATTCGGGCTGGCCGATGTTGCGAAGCACACCAAGATCGGTGATGCCTTCTACATTTTTCATCACCTTACAAACTGAGTCAGCAGCTTTTTCAAGCTTCTCCAGATCACTGCCATATATTTTTACCGCAAGCGATGCTTTGAAACCGGCGACTGCTTCGGCAACATTATCAATGATCGGTTGAGAAAAATTGAGCACGATACCTGGATATTGATTCAGCTGTTTCGCCATTTCTGCAATCAATTCATCCTGCGAAATTTTTCTTTTCCAATCTTTTTTCTCTTTAAGATCAACCTGATATTGCACAAAATAAAATCCATTGGGATCGGTACCATCGTTAGATCGGCCAATTTGCGAAAGCACATTTTTCACTTCAGGAAATTTCATCAGCCCCTTCCTGAAAATATCAGTCTGCTCCTTCGCCTGCGTAAGCGATGTACTCATGGGGAATTCAGTAGTGACCCACAAAGAACCTTCGTTCAATTGAGGCAAAAATTCCGTTCCTAAAAATTTGAAAGAGAAGAAAGTTATAGCCATTGCTGTGAACGCTACGATCATGCTCAGTTTTGCATTCTTCATGGTAAAAGACAGACCTGCTTTTACGATCTTGTCGAAGAAATTTACGATAGGATTATTTTTTTCCTTTACGTTTTTTCTTAACAGGATGCTTGTCAATACCGGCACGAGCGTTAATGTAAATATCAATGCGCCCAACAGGGCGAAACTCAATGTCCATGCCAGCGGAGAGAACATCTTCCCTTCCACTTTTTCAAACGCGAAGATGGGTATGAGGCTGGTGATGATGATTATTTTCGCGAAAAATATCGCTTTGGCCAGGCTGCTGCCGGTTTTGCGGATTGTACTCAGCTTCGCCGTTTTATTATATTTCTCCATCCCCATTTCATGCGCCTTATGAGCCAGCACAACAAAAAGGCCTTCGACCATCACCACGGCACCATCAATGATGATACCAAAATCTATCGCCCCCATTGATAATAAATTCGCTGTCATGCCTTTCATCTTAAGGCAGATGAAGGCAAATAATAATGCCAGTGGAATAATGATAGAAACGATGAGTGTCGTCCGCCAATCCCACATAAAAAGAAATACTATCACGGTTACGAGGAGAATGCCTTCGAGTAAATTGTGGCGTATTGTATCCGTACAAAAATCCATCAGGTTATCCCTGTCGTAAAAGGGAACGATCTTCACATCATCAGGTAATATTCTTTCATTGAGGTCTTTTATTTTTTCTTTCACCAGCTTCAGGACTTCTCTTGGGTTTTCGCCTTTGCGCATCACGATGATCCCTTCTACCACATCACTGTTATCATTCAACCCAGCCTGCCCCACCCGCGGTTTATTGCTGGGTGATACGGTCGCCACATTCTTAACCAGGATCGGTGTACCATTGATATTATCTACGATGATATTTTCGATATCACGGATATTATCGAGTAAACCGATGCCCCGTACAACATAAGCCTGGCCATTCTTTTCAATCACATCACCTCCCACATTGATATTGCTTCTAGAAACTGCGGTATAAATTTCAAGTGGTGTGATATCATATTTAGCCAGCATCACAGGATCAGCAGTGATCTCATAAGTGCGTTCCGCACCACCAAAAACATTGAGATCGGCTACACCCGGAATGCTACGGATACGCCGGTCGATCACCCAGTTCTGGATCGTATTAAGGTCTATGGAATTTTTAGTTTTGGATTGTAATGTGTATCGGAATATTTCGCCGGTGGGCCCGTAAGGCGGCTGTACTTCAGGTTCCACACCTTCGGGCAGACTTATGCCTTGCAATAAATTAGTCACTTGTTGCCTTGCAAAAAAATCTTCCACTCCATCATCAAAGATCAGTTTGGTAACCGAAAGTCCAAACATGGAAATAGAACGCAACGATGATTTTTTCTGTACCGAGTTCATCGCTACTTCGATGGGAGTAGTTACAAAACGTTCCACTTCTTCGGCACTGCGGCCATTCCATTGCGTCACAATTATTATCTGTGTATTCGTCACGTCGGGAAAGGCTTCCAGCGGCGTTTTCACATAACTCCATACACCGGCTATAATGGTGAGGAGCGTCATAAAAAAGATAAAGAACCTGTTCTTCAACGAAAAGGTTACGATACCCGAAATAAATTTATTCATGAAAATTCAATTTGAATGAAGAATGAAGAATGAAGAGTTAAGATTTATAATACGATATTCTTAATTCTTAATCGTTGACAGCATTGTATACCAGCAACTGGTATTTTGTGATCACTTTATCGCCTTCTGCAAGGCCGCTTTTTAAATAAGCCTTGTCACCGATAGTTTGAAAGATCTCAACTTCTCTTACTTCTATATCACAGTCATCTTTATAAAGCATCACAAAATCTTTATTCTTATCAAAAATCACCGCATCTGCAGCAATAGCAGGCATTGTGCCGGCACCATCATCGTACCTGATCTTTATCTGTGCAAACATTTCAGGTTTTATCAGATTCTCTTTGTTAGGTATTTTGATGCGCACTTTCATCACTCGGCTTTGCGGATCAAGCATATTGAAAATGCGGTCGACTTTTCCGGTAAAAATCTTGTCCTTGTAAGCGATGAGTTTTATATCAGCATCATCGCCTGCTTTTATTTTGGTGATATCACTTTCAAATACATTCGCCATCACCCACACTTCTTCCAGGTTGGCAATGATGAAAAATGGTTGTGCTCCATCCACCCTGAATTGCATTTTATCCGTTACATTTTTTTCGATGATATATCCCGACACCGGCGCAGTGATAGTTTGTATCGCATTTGACTTAGCCCCAAAAATTGAAGTGGTTTGTTGTATGCGCCGCAGATCCGCTTTTGCTTTTTCAAGATCCGTTTGTGCTGCCACCACATCTTTTTCCGTAGCAAGTCCTGATGAAAACATATCTTCTGCAGAACTCAGATTTTTCTCTGCGATCTTTACGGCCGCATGCGCATAAGCAGACTGGCTTTGGTATTCAGCGATCTCACTGCTACGGATAACCGCTAATATTTGCCCTTTGGTTACATAATCTCCCAACTCCACTTTCATCTGCTCTACCACACCACCCACAACAGGAAATATCTTTACCCATTTATCCTCATTAGCTTCTATTTTTCCGGAAAGCGTGACAAGATTTTTTACAGGTTCATTTTTTACGGAATCAATTTTTATGTTTCGTTTAAGCGTATCCGTTAGACATAATCTTGTATCGGTTATCGCTTCCGGAGTTTTGTTCTTGCATGCTAAAAAATAAAATCCTGATACTGACAACAAAAAATATACTGGTAATTTTTTCATTTTAATAAAAGTTAGTTGGTGAAAATTGTTTTGCCTACGGCAAAATGTAGTGCCTCTATCGCCTGCATCTTATCATCCCGGAGTTGGTTCAACTGCAAAACATTCTCCTTATAGGATTCGTAGAAATCAGTAAACTCGATGAGGCTTATATTTTTTTTCTGAAAATTTTCTGTAACTCCAGCCAAAAGTTTTTCAAAAGTATTCTCAAAGGAAGTATCTATGGATGACAGCATTTTATCTGTATTCAAAAGTTTCGAATATGCCAGTTGCACTTCGCTTTCCACTGTCTGTTGTTGTTGCTGTACAAGGATCTTACTTTGTTCGATGCCGAATTTTGCAGCCCTGATATTCCCCTGATTCCTTTTGAAAAAAGGAAGGTCCATCGCTATCGTAAGAAAACTGGCATTATCAACAAAACTTCCGCGTTTGTCAAACTCCGCACCTAGTGTGAGGTCTGGCTTCGCCAATGCTTTTTGTAAGTTGAGATTTTGTTGATGATACAAAACACTTCGTTGGGCAATTTGCAGATCTGACCTGTTTTTGTAAGCAGTGTCTATCAACGATTGTACATCAACAGCAGTAATCATTTCAGAAGTAATTCTTTCTGAAACCATCGGAGTAAACCAGGTTTTATTATCCTGGAGCAACAGCCGAAGCGACGCCTGCACTTCATTCAATTTATTCAGAAGAGAAATCTGTTCGGCTTTCAATGAATACAAAAGTGATCTGATGCGCATCGCATCTTTCATTGTCACTGTCCCTTTTGACTGAAGTTGCTCATAAGCCGCATTCAGTTTTTCTACAGACAATATCTGTACTGAGTAAGCCGTAACAGATCGTTGCAGATAATAACTCTCATAAAAATTGCTGCGCAATTCATACCGTAATGTCCGCAGCAGATCGAAAAAATTACGCTCGCTTATGGAAGTATTTATCTGCGCCAGCTTGATCTCTTTGTTTCGTTTTCCGGCAAGCCGGATGATCTGTTGCAATGCAATATCATATTGCCCGTTCTTGTTGCTTACATTAAAGATTTTATTGCGTTGCGGATCATAAGCATTTGCAATGATAGACAACGTCGGATTATCATAAAGCTTTGCTTGCATTTCTGCAGCTTTTGCGATATGGATGTTATAATGTTCTGCGAGCAATTGCAGATTTTTTTCTGTGAATTGTTTTTCGGCCTCGGGTAGTGTGATACGCAAAGTGTCCTGCGCACGCGATTGCAGCGTGCTGCATAACAGCATCACACCAGCCAGGCATAAATGCCTGATGGTAGTATGTTTCATTTTAAATTAAGAATGATGTGACGGAACACATACCCACAAAGGGTTTCCGGGCATATCAAGAATGCAAGGGTGCGTTCCGGAAAATTATTTTCGGTAAATACTGTTGAGATGACAGTGAAAATAATCAGGCCATATCTGGCGGAGGAGTAGCTACATCGAGTGCAGGAAATGATAACTGCGGGAGCATGTATTCAGAGAAACTATGTTTCCTGATCTCTACAAAACGATCGCGTTGAATGAAAACGGAAGGCTGAAGGTAATTGTAGTCAACTGATTTTACTACATGAAAATCCTGACCATTATCGGAATCTTCGTCTTCCGGTGTCGGATCATAATTACCCAATAAAACCTGGTCGACATATTCGGAAACGCTGTTGATGTCATCGATCTGGCGGCCGGTGATATCGTATTGATCATCTTCTGCAACCTGTGGCAGGAACATCGAAGTGTTCATGTGACACAGCAGTAATATGAATGCAAAAAATTTCTTCATGAAGTTGCGAAGATATAAAAATCAGCCGGGGGCAAAGTATGGTAACTTATTTTTAACAGAACATTGTTGCAACAATAATATCAATGGTGAATAAACCAGCCGAGCGCCAGTTCGTAACCTTTGAGGCCCAGGCCGCTTATAACGCCTGCACTTTTGCCTGACACATGTGATATCTTTCGGAAATCTTCACGGCTGAAAATGTTTGAGATATGTACTTCAACCACTTTGGTAGTGATTGCTGCAATCGCATCACCAAGTGCTACTGAAGTGTGTGTGTAGCCACCGGGATTTAGAATAATGCCATCGTAATCGAATCCGAGCTTTTGTATTTCATTGATGAGTTCACCTTCGACATTGCTTTGAAAATAGCTGAATTCTACCTGGGGGTAATGATCAATCAGATCCTGCAGAAAATCTTCGAAAGTTTCTTTTCCATAAACTTCAGGCTCGCGTTTACCAAGGAGATTGAGGTTGGGGCCGTTGATGATAGCAATTTTCATGACACGAATTTATACGAATTACACGAATTACACGAATTGGTTTCTTAAGCAAAAAGGCTTGTAAGAAGACAGATCATTTTAAAATCAGATTCTTTATGATAAAATAAAAATCCCGCCAACGGCGGGATTCATTCGTGTAATTCGATAAAATTCGTGTAATCAACTATTTCATCATCCCTACAAAGTCATCAAACAGGTATCTGCTATCGTGTGGTCCTGGTGTAGCTTCAGGATGATATTGCACGGAGAATGCTTTTTTGCCTTTGACCCTGATACCTTCGATGCTGTTGTCATTGAGGTTCATGTGGGTGATCTCTATATTTTCTTTTGTCTTTACTGTTTCCGGATTTACACCAAAACCGTGGTTCTGGGTGGTGATCTCGCTTTTGCCGGTAATGATATTTTTTACCGGGTGGTTTAATCCGCGGTGTCCGTGGTGCATCTTGAAAGTATCGATATCATTGGCGAGTGCCAGCAACTGGTGCCCGAGGCAGATGCCGAAAAGTGGTTTGTCGGCTGCCAGTATTTGTTTCACAGTTTTGATCGCGTAATCCATCGGTGCCGGATCACCGGGACCATTGCTGATGAAATAACCATGTGGCTCAAATTTTTCCAGTTCTTCAAACGGCGTTTTTGCATTAAAGACTTTTACAAAAACTCCCCTTTCCGTCAGGCAATTCAGAATATTCTTTTTGATCCCAAAATCAAGCACCGCAACACGCAGGTCACTGTTTTCATCGCCTAAAGTATATGTCTCGGTGGTACTTACCACTGAAGCCAACTCCAGTCCATCCATAGAAGGAACGGCTTTCAATTGTGCCTTCAGTTTTTCAATATCTTTCTCATCTGAAGAAATGATGCAGTTCATCGCACCTTTTGTACGCACATGTGCTACCAATGCACGTGTATCCACGCCATCGATCGCTACGAGGTTCTCATCTTCAAAATATTGCTGTAATGACCTGTCAGCCAGGAAACGGCTGAATTTTTCTTCCAGGTTCCTGCCGATGACAGCTTTCACTTTCACGCTTCCGCTTTCCACATCCGCTTCTTTTACGCCATAGTTCCCGGTATGCACGCTGTTCATGATCAATACCTGGCCATAATAACTAGGGTCTGTGAATACTTCCTGGTACCCCGTCATACCGGTATTAAAACAAAGTTCACCTGTTGCGGTCCCTTTTTTTCCGAAGGCATTACCATGGATGATGGTACCGTCTTCGAGGATCAAAATCGCTGTTTCGTTCATAGTTATATCAGTTGTGCCGTTATATTCTGCAAATAAAAAACATTGTTGTGAATTCTCGGTTAAAACCCCGGAGGTTTTGCAAAACCTCCGGGGTTTATTAGCATTTTGCCTAAAAAAAGCCCCGATATAAATATCAGGGCTGGTATAAAATTTCAAAGAATCATGCTTATGCTTCTTTTGTTTCTTCAGTAGTTTCTGCAGCATCTGGAACAGGAGTTTCAGTTGTTGCTTCAGCAGCAACTTCTTCAGTTTTCTTTTTTGCACCGCCAGAAGAACGACGGGTTTTCTTAGCAGGTTCAGCAGCAGTTGCAACTGATTTGCCATAGATTTCGTTGAAGTCAACCAGTTCTATCATTGCCAATTCAGCGTTATCACCGGTACGTGCGCCTAATTTGATGATACGAGTGTAACCACCCGGGCGGCTTGCTACTTTTGGAGCGATCACTGTGAAAAGTTCTTTTACAGCCTGCTTGTCATTCAGGTAGCTGAAAACTATCCTGTGATTGTGCATGATAACTTCTTTGGTATCGGTAGCCTTTGTCTTGGTGATCAATGGCTCGATGTAAGTACGCAAAGCTTTCGCTTTAGCCAGGGTTGTAGTGATCCTTTTGTAAGTGATCAGCTGGCAACCAAGGTTCATCAAAAGGGCCTTCCTGTGGGAAGCGGTCCTGCTTAAATTGTTGTTTTTGTTTCCGTGACGCATGACGTTGTTTTTTTAGTTCATCTGTACCGTGTCAGGATTTACAGACTACTTATGAGTGTTTAATTACTTAAATGAAATTGCTTCGTTCCCCGCAATGACGGGAAAGCATTAATTATCGTCGTCGATCTTCAGTTTGCTCAAATCCATGCCGAAGCTCAGACCGCGTTCCTGCAATACTGAATCGATTTCGCTCAGAGATTTCTGGCCGAAGTTCCTGAACTTCATCAGGTCTTCCTGTTCGTATTGTACCAGTTCGCTCAAAGAGTTGATCTTAGCAGCTTTCAGACAGTTGAAGGCACGTACTGAAAGATCGAGGTCTTCCAATGGGGTCTTCAGCATTTTGCGCAGTTGCAAAGTCTGTTCGTCTACCAGGTCTTCTTTTTTATCTTCTTTGGTATCGAAAGTGATGTTTTCATCCGTGATGATCATCAAATGCTGAATAAGGATACGGCTGGCTTGCTTTACCGCTTCTTCAGGATGGATGGTACCGTCGGTAACCACATCGATGATCAGTTTTTCGAAATCCGTGCGCTGTTCAACCCTGGTATTTTCTATCAGGTACTTTACGTTCTTGATAGGGGTGTAAATAGCATCTACCGGAATATATCCGAAGTGAGCATTCTTTTCTTTGTGTTCTTCAGCAGGCACATAACCACGACCTCGACCTATAGTGATCTCGATGTCAAGTTTTGCGCTGTTATCCAAAGTACAGATAAGCAGTTCTGGGTTCATCACTTCAAATGCCGGGGAAACTTCTCCGATCATTCCTGCAGTGAACTCAGTTTTGTTTTTGATAGACAAAGTAACCTTCTCCGTATTCACTTCGTGGTCAACCTTGGCTTTAAAACGAACCTGTTTAAGGTTAAGAATGATTTCCGTAACGTCTTCCGTAACACCTTTGATGGTTGCGAATTCGTGGTCGGCGCCGGCTATATTGATCCCAATGATAGCATACCCTTCCAGTGAATTCAACAATACCCTGCGCAGTGCGTTACCGATCGTTACACCATATCCTGGTTCTAACGGACGGAATTCAAACTGAGCTTCAAAGTCTGTTGCTTTCTGAAGAACGATCTTATCTGGTTTAACAAAATTGAAAATACCCATTTGTATTTTTGTTGTTTAATTTAAAATTTGGTTCAATCTATGATCTGTGATGTATGATCTATGATCTTTCAGACCTCCTTAGATCATAGATCTAAGATCATTGATCAAAGATTACTTGGAGTACAATTCCACAATCAGCTGTTCCTTGATATTTTCCGGAACGCTTTCCCTTTCAGGATAAGTGATGAAAGTACCTTTCAGTTCTGCTTCGTTCCATTCTACCCAGTTGAATTTAGGGTTTTTACCGCGAAGGTTTCCTGTGATAGCAGTATTTGCAGCAGTCTTGTTTTTCAGGCCGATAACGTCACCTGGTTTGCAGCTGTAAGATGGTATGTTCACAATCTCACCATTAACGGTAATATGTTTGTGACTAACCAGCTGACGTGCACCCTGGCGGCTAATAGAGATCCCAAGCCTGTATACGGTATTGTCCAGACGAGCTTCCAGCAATTTGATCAGGTTTTCACCTGTTACACCTTTACGGCGGCTGGCTTCGTCAAATGTTTTACGGAATTGTTTTTCCAGCAAACCATACGTGTATTTCGCTTTTTGTTTTTCTGACAACTGTAAAGCGTATTCACCTAAAGTTTTACGTTTGCGGTTTGCACCATGCATTCCCGGAGGATTGCTGTTCTTGGTTAACCACTTGCCATTTCCTGTGATAGGTTCTCCAAACCTGCGGGAGATCTTTGTTTTGGGGCCTGTATAACGTGCCATAATATTAAAGTGATTTTTTAGTGTCGATGCATCATTATAAAAATCTTAAAATGAATGGTGCACCCGTTAATAAATATGTTGATGGTTGAAGGTTGATAGTTGAAAGTTGTTGCGGTTTGAAACGCATTGAACTTTGAACATTGAACCCTGAACTTTTAAACTCGCCTTTTCTTCGGAGGACGGCAACCGTTGTGTGGCATTGGAGTAACGTCTTTGATAGTTGCTACTTCGATACCGTTTTGTGACAAAGAACGGATAGCACCTTCACGGCCGCTTCCTGGTCCTTTTACAAAAACGTCTACCCTTTTCAGACCAGCATCCAACGCTACTTTAGCGCAATCTGCTGCAGCCATCTGAGCGGCATAAGGAGTATTTTTCTTACTTCCTTTGAAACCCATTTTACCAGCGCTTGACCAGGAGATAACCTGACCTTGCTTGTTGGTAAGACTGATGATAATGTTGTTGAAACTTGCTACGATGTGAGCGTCACCATGAGCTTCCACCTTTACGATCCTTTTCTTTGCAGCTGCTTTTCCGCCTTGTTTGCCGCCTTGTGCTTTTGCCATAATTGTACTTATAGGTAATCAGTTAAAAAATTATCCCGAAATAACCGGGACCGGACCAACCCTCCTGCTGACTTAAACTATCCGGCGTTGGGTCCAAAAAAACAAGTCATATATTAAATGACGAATTACGAATGACGAATTTCAGGCAATATTTAAACGCCACGAACATTCGTAATTCGTAATTGTCAATTAGTAATTATTTCTTAGCTACCTTCTTCTTGCCGGCAACTGTCTTACGTTTACCTTTCCTGGTACGGCTGTTGGTACGTGTACGTTGTCCGCGAACAGGCAAACCTTTACGGTGACGAAGGCCACGGTAGCATGCGATATCGAGCAAACGTTTGATGTTCATCTGTGTTTCACTACGCAAAGCACCTTCCGTCTTGAACTCAGTGTTGATCACGTTACGGATAGCCGTTTGTTCGTCATCATTCCACTGGTTTACTTTCTTATTAATATCGATACCTGCTTTTTCCAGGATGTACTTAGCAGTAGAGCGACCGATACCATAAATATAGGTAAGACCGATTTCGCCTCTCTTGTTCTTTGGTAAATCTATACCGGCAATACGAGCCATAGTTATTATTTGATTTGTTATTGTTGATTTTAGATTGCATCTGCAAGACAAACGACCTTCAAGATCATACATCTTACATCATACATCATAGATTATCCTTGTTTTTGCTTAAAACGAGGATTCTTTTTGTTGATCACATACAGACGGCCTTTTCTTCTCACGATCTTACAGTCTGCGCTGCGTTTTTTAATTGAAGCTCTAACCTTCATCTTAATTGAGTTTTTACTTATTACTTAATACTATATATTACACGAATTCTTACGAATTACACGAATGATTATTTATACCTGAAAATGATACGGCCTCTTGTAAGATCGTAAGGGCTCATTTCCACTCCCACTTTATCCCCGGGTAAGATACGGATGTAATGCATCCTCATTTTCCCGGAAATGGTAGCCAGTATTTCGTGGCCATTTTCCAGCTTTACCTTGAACATAGCATTGCTCAACGCTTCTACTATTGTTCCATCTTGCTTAATAAGTGCCTGTTTAGCCATAAATTTCGGAGCGCAAAGATAAGAGGAATTATTTAATTATTAAACAAAAAATACAGATAAACCCAAATTAATGGCGATTATCTATGTTTCGTGCTGTAATTAATTGTAATTCAATGCTCTTTTTTTGCAGCCGGTGGCAAAAGTAGGCAAAAAAATGCAAGGTTCAAAACGTTCAAGAGGTTCAAGAGGCTCAAAAAATTAAATGTATCCGTTGGAATACAACCTTTTGAGCCTATTAAACAGTTAAGATATTTGAAAATTTATTGTTTTACCAAGGTAAAATCTACTGGTAATGTTATTCCTGGAATACCCGGAGCAGCAACAAATCCTTCCCCATTTCCATCGATATGACAAACCAACTGAGCAGGTGTACCTGATACATATTGTAAAGTAAATGGCTGTGTCTGCTTTTTAGGGCTATCCACCATATTGCCCTTAAGATTATTTGGATCTGGCGAGGGCCAGTTGACCCAAACCAGTAAAGACCCTTTTTTGGTTTGCCCAAGTAGAGGGAAGGCAGCCAGGTGATCTTCAATCACTACACCATTCTGGGTATATTTATGAGACCCCATGAGCACATCTTCGGTCATTTTCAGCCCATTGGAATAATAATGAACTTTCTTAAACATGAAAATGATTTCTTGCGTAGAGTTTGTAAATTTCCAGGTACCTACAAATTTGTCCAGTTCAGGGCGGTAAATATCCGCCCCTACAGCAGGAGGTTGGCATAAAGTCGTTAAACTCGTTAGGAATAATACTGATATAATTAATAATTTTTTCATGATAACTAATTTGTTTATGTGCAAGGAACACTTACTACCACTCCGTTTTCAAGTTTAAGTTCTGAAAATTGTGAAAAATTATTATTCGCTTTCATTACTTTCAAACCACCGCCAACTCTGTTCAAAAATGAAAGAAAATTTTTTTCTGTGTCGTTTGTGCTGGTGTTATGAGTAATATTATATGCATTATACATCTTCTCGAGTTCAAGATTATCTTCTCCCTGAAGGGCAAAATCGTAATCGCTGGCAAACTGCATAAAATCATTGACATTATCGATTACAAGAAAATAAGCTTCGTGTTTCCAATTAATTATTCCCACTGTCAGCTTAGTAAAATCTGTCCACGGTTGGTTAGCAGAGTTTCTGTATTGGAGCAAATGATAGATAGTCATAATATCAGAAGGCGAAAATATAGGAAGTATCTTAGGATTAAAATCCGGATGTGTATGGATCCAATACAGTAGAGTACTCAGATTGGACTGATAATTAAGATTAACCTGTGGTACTGGCGTAGATGTAGAAGATGTTATAATACCACCAAACTCATAATTTCCTATTCCATCAGGGCCAATAGGTAGACCGAGTTCACGATGAAAACTCGGATCTGGATTGCTCATATAACCGTCTAGCGTTTGTAAAGTCGATTGATAATTTATCAGTGGAGCCATTTTTTCGCATGGCGTTTTGTTAATCGGAGGTTCATCAGGAATAGGCAAGATGGGTAAACCGCCTGTAGGAGCCGTACATGGCGGCCTAGAACACGGAAAATGATGTGGAACAGGATTTCCGCCGTTAATGGGAGTAGTGGGATTATTCGTTGTGCCACCACCACCACCGGTACCGCCACCAGTTCCGCCGGTACCACCACCTACACCACCAGTTCCATCATCAAATATAGTATCCCAGCAATTCTCCTGTGAATATGACCAGCATGGATTGTGGTATACTATCATCCTGGCGGAATTTGTTGATACACAAACCGATACAGTAACCAGTTCACAGGATGTATAAGTAGTCAGCAGGTTATTCGAATTACTGAATGTTGAATCTCCAATGGAAATTTTCTTTATAGCATTGATAGCTGTGTCTAACTCTGATTCAAACAATTTTTTATTGAGCAGTTGAAAATTTTTATATCCAAAAACCATGCTATTCAAACGTGCAATAAGAGTTGTAAAATCTTCAGCACTTGGCTTTCCATTACCCGCAATTCCGATAGGATATGCTTTATAATCCTGGGCGAGCGTATAATTTATACTAAGGCTCCTATCCAAACTCGATAACAAATACCCGTTAACAAAAAGGGAATCCTGCTGTACAAACGGAACGCAAATAATAGTATCTGGAATTATCATATTCCCACCACCACCTCTGCCTCCCGCTTTAGGCATTTTCAGTTTAATAATAGCTTTGTCCCATACAGGATAACCGTTGTTTCTTGCAAAGTCAGTTATATATTCAGTGATTTCGTTGCGACGACGCATTTCATCTGCAACTCTTTTTATCGAAGGATTAATATTAGACGGAACCCTGAAGAACAATTCTGTAGCCGATCTATCAACCTTATTATAGGAAAAATCTGTTTTTTTACATGAAAAAATAAATATAGTAAGAATCAGTGCACTAAAAAGACCATACTTTTTAAGCAAAAAATAAATTTTCATAAAATTGGTAGGGTAGGTATTAACAAATAAAAAACTAAAGTAAGTATTTTTAAACCTATTCCAAAATTTTTACCTCCGTGCGCCTGTTGGTAGCCCTTCCTTCCGCTGTTTTGTTGCTTTCAATCGGCTGGGTCATGCCGTAGCCTTTTGCAAATACCCTGTCGGCAGCTATTCCCTTGGACAACAGGTAGTCACGCACCACATTGGCACGATCCTGCGATAATTTGAGGTTATTGGCCGCAGTACCTACATTGTCGGTATGGCCGCCCAGCTCGATGCGCTCATCGTCTTTTCTTACCAGGTAGGCTACCAGTTCATTCAATACATTGTAAGAACTTTCTTCCAGGGTAGCTTTTCCGGTTTCGAAATTACAATCATCCAGCACGAAGGTTTTGGAAGGCTGGTGCTGCAGATCCACGATCATAGGGTCGCGGTAATACGCTTTTCCCTGTAAAGCAGGGATATCCAGCACATTGAGGCTGGTGGAGTCTTTGAAGCCCAATACAAATATTTCGTATTTATCACCTGCCGGCAACCGGAGGGAAAATTTACCGTAATCGTCAGATATCCCCTGAAATTCCTTCCCATTCTTCTCACTTCTAAATACAACGATCTCATTATTGAGCGCATTTTTCTTAAAATCGGTGATCGTCACGTTTACCGGGGCATCTTTAGGCACCGATCCGTCCTGAACCGGAGAAGTTTGCGCAAAAATGGCCATCGGAAAGATAAAGGCCAGTAAGAGGAAAAGGTATTTATTTTTCATGGTCGTAATTGGTTTTACAGCAAAATAATGAATAATTAATAATTAATAATGAATAATTCAACCGGCCCGCTTCGACCTGATATAACCTTGCAGGTTTAAAATTATTAATTATTCATTATTAATTTGATTATAGCCTCGTTTGCAGCCGCATCACCATTTCCTCTTTCCAGCTTTTGAAATTCCCCCCTTCAATCTGTTTCCTGGCTTCACCCACCAGCCAGAGGTAAAATGCCAGGTTGTGCACGCTGGCGATCGTGAGCCCCAGGTACTCCTTGCTTTTCATCAGGTGGCGGAGGTAGGCTTTGCTGTAATAATTGCTCATCGGGCAGTCGATACCGTCGTCGATCACTGAAAAATCCTTTTCCCACTTTTTGTTATCGATGTTGATGATACCTTTGGAAGTGAACAACATGGCATTGCGGCCGTTGCGGGTAGGCATTACACAGTCGAACATATCCACGCCCATACCGATGGCTTCGAGGATATTCCATGGGGTACCCACGCCCATGAGGTAGCGGGGTTTGTCCTGCGGAAGATGATCGCAGCAGAGGGCGCATATTTCGTACATGGTATCTATGGGTTCCCCTACACTCAAACCGCCGATGGCATTGCCGGTAGCATTTTTGGAAGCAATATATTCGCAGGAAGCTTTCCGCAGATCGTGGTGTACGCCTCCCTGTACGATCGGGAAAAGGTTTTGCGTATAGCCATATTTATCCTGTGTGGCATTAAATTGTGTAAAACAACGGTCGAGCCAGCGGTGCGTAAGTTCCATGGAGTTTTTGGCGTATTTGTATTCGCTTCCGCCGGGCGGGCATTCGTCGAACGCCATGATGATATCGCCGCCGATAGTGCGTTGGATGTCCATCACTTTTTCGGGGCTGAACAAATGCCTGCTGCCATCGATATGCGATTGAAAAGTGACGCCTTCCTCATTGATCTTTCTTGTTCCCGCCAGCGAAAACACCTGGTACCCGCCGCTATCCGTCAGGATCGGCTTGTGCCAGCCATTGAACTGATGCAATCCGCCCGCTGCTTCCAGTATTTCCAATCCCGGCCTCAGGTATAAATGATAGGTATTGCCAAGGATGATCTGCGCCTTCACTTCTTCATGCAACTGCTGCTGTGTCACCGCTTTTACGCTACCCACCGTACCCACCGGCATGAAAATGGGCGTTTTTATTTCCCCATGATCAGTGGTGATGGTCCCCGTACGGGCTTTGGTAAGGGGGTCGGTTTTTTCCAGCTGAAAAGTTAATGCGCTCATCTATATTTTTTATGGCTGCAAAGATACAGGGTTCAAAAGTTTAAAGGTTCAAGAGGTTCAAAACGTTGCATCCTAATGATATGCATTTAACCTTTTTAACCTCTTGAACGTCTTGAACCTTTAAACCTTCTTTACTTTTGAACATTTTGAACTTTGAACTTTTTGAACCTTTTGAACCTTGTATCTTTGCCCTCATGCATTTACCAAAATTCCTGTTGCTGCACTGGCAGTTGATACTATTTGTGTCATTGTCGGCAGCCGCCCTAATACAACTATTTTATCATCTTTTTTTCTTCAGCAGGCTGGCATTTTACAAGCCTGCGCTCAAAGCTGTTTCCCGGACCCATCCGGTAAGCGTAATCATTTGTGCCCGGGATGAAGCAGCCAACCTGGTAGATAATTTACCCGGCTCACTCGTGCAGGAATATCGCACCACACATGAAGTGATCGTGGTGAATGATAATTCGTTTGACGAAAGCAAATACATCCTCGAAGAATTTCAGCGCAGCTTCAAGCAACTGCAGGTGGTGGAACTGACTCAGGAAGCGAGGATGATCCCGGGCAAAAAATTTCCGCTGAGCATCGGTATCCGCTCGGCAAAATATGAAACACTTTTGCTCACCGATGCAGACTGTGTGCCAGCCAGCGAACACTGGATCGACAGCATGCAGAATGCCTACCACGACGAAACGGAGATCGTGCTGGGCTATGGCGCTTTTCATAAGAAAAAAGGATTTCTCAACAAGCTGATCCGCTGGGAAACTTATCACTCGGCGCTGCAATACCTGAGTTATGCGCTGGCAGGCGTTCCATACATGGGTGTCGGAAGAAATCTTTCGTACAAAAAGGCTGTGTTCTTCCGACACAAAGGCTTTTCGGCGCACAACAATGTGCCGGGTGGCGATGATGACCTGTTCATCAATGCTGCCGCAACAAAAAAGAATATCCGCATCAATATCGAGAAAGATAGTTTTACGATGAGCAAACCCGCCGAATCGTGGCAGCAATGGCGCAGGCAGAAGCAACGGCATTATACCACTTCGAAATTCTACAAACCTATACATAAATTCCTGCTGGCCTTATATGCGTTTTCTCAATTTATTTTTTACCCGTTACTCATCGCCAGCGCCCTATTTTACAACTGGCAATATGCATTGATCGTATTCGGAATAAAATTGCTGGTGCAATCCATCATATTTTATCGCACGCTGAACAAACTGGGAGAAAAAGACCTCTTCGGATTATTCATTTTCTTTGACATGTGGATGTTTTTTTATTACCTGATCTTTGCACCGGCATTGATGAGGAAACCAAAGCAGGCCTGGAAGTAGGCAAGCGCCTGCGGCGCATGCGGGTGAATGGTGAATGGTGAATGGTGAATAGTGAAACCTTTGAAGTTTAAAAACATTTAAGGGAATTTCATTTTTCGAAAACGACACCAATCCGCAACCCGTAACTTTGTAACGCATTCAAATTTTAAAAAATTGGATATTTTAGAAAAATATTTCTCCGACTTTACCCCCACTCAAAAAGAGCAGTTTGCTGCCTTAAAAGACCTGTATTCCGACTGGAATGAGAAGATCAATGTGATCAGCCGGAAGGATATGGATAATTTTTATGTGCATCATGTATTGCATTCGCTGGCTATTGCCGCAAAATTTGATTTCAAAAAAGATCTGCAGGTGATGGATCTTGGTGCAGGTGGCGGCTTTCCGGGATTGCCCCTGGCGATATTTTTTCCGGAAGCGAATTTCCACCTGGTAGACAGTATCAACAAAAAGCTCACGGTAGTAAAAGAGATCGCTTCAGCGATCGGGTTGAAAAATCTTACCACGCAACATTCCCGCGCCGAGGAGATCAAAAACCGCCAGTTTGATGTGGTGGTATCCCGTGCCGTAGCACCGCTAAAAGATCTCTGGCGCTGGGGCAAGCCATTGATCCGCCGCAACAAGACCGCCGCCGGCATCGACAATCCAAACGGCCTCATCTGCCTGAAAGGCGGCGACCTTACCCAGGAAATTTTTGAAAGTGGTTGTAAACCATTTGTTTGGGAAGTTGACAATATCTTCGCTGAACCGCATTTTGAACAGAAATACCTTTTGTACCAACCGATTAAATAGTCAATAGGGAATAGTGAATAGTGAATTAGTCATTTAGTATGAAGCTTCTTGCTTATTGACTACTCCCTATTGACTATTCACTATTGACTATTCACTATTGACTACTCCCTATTGACTACCACCACTACCCCCTTTGAGGTACTTTTTTAGGTTATTTTTTTACCTATTTTGCAATATGAAAAATATACCTGTTGCAATTGTTGAAGATAACAGCGACATCCGTCAGGCCCTTGCAAACATCATCGAACATGCCGATGGTTATGAACTCGTTTGTACCTGCAACAATGGCGAAGATGCCCTCATAAAACTTCCCATCTTTCAGCCACATATCATTTTGATGGACATCAACCTTGGTGGCATCAACGGCATTGAAGTGGTACGCGAATTAAAAGCATCTTACCCGGACATGCTTTTTATGATGGATACCGTTTACGAGGAAGATGACAAGATCTTTGATGCGCTCAATGCCGGCGCCAGTGGTTATATCCTGAAAAAATCCACACCAGCCAAATTACTCGAAGCCATCAAGGAACTCAATGAAGGCGGGGCACCGATGAGCAGCCAGATAGCCCGTAAGATCGTTTCTACTTTCCAGAGCAAACCTGTAGTAGCCAATAACTCGCTGGATAATCTCTCGAAACGCGAACTGGAAATTTTGGAAATGCTGGCGACCGGATTGGTGTATAAAGAAATTTCAGCCAAGCTTTTTATCAGTTCGGAAACAGTGCGCAAGCATGTTTATAATGTATATCACAAACTTCACGTGAACAATCGGGTGGAAGCAGTCAATAAATTTTACGGCAGGTAACCAACCACCAAGACACAAAGAACTCAAAGTTTCACAAAGTAGAAAAGGGCACGCGAGCGTGCCCTTTTCTTTATATTTTTTCTTGTGCTTCTTTGAGCTCTTTGTGCCTTCGTGGTTACTTACCAGTTCAACTCCAGCACATTATTCTTTTGATCCACATCTGCCAGTCTTTTTGACGGATCGATCTCCACTTTTTTGATATCCTTCAAATTTGCCTTGAGGCTGATGGTGTAAGTCGGATGCGTCCATTTCCATTCGTTTTCCACGATGAATTTTTCACCGGTTGTTTCCTGTTTTTTATTACCGAACATGAGGTTTAGCGGGATCGTATGCATTTCGGTTGTACCATCCTTAAAAGTGATCTGCACATCTATGGGCATCGGCATAAGTCCAATCCTTTTGAAACGGATGTTGGAAAGCCCGTTTTCTTCCCAAAGGTTATCGATGCTGTAATCGATCGTCTTAATAGAATTTACCCAGTATTGTTTGTACCAATCGAGCTGAAGCCCGCTCACATCCTGCGCCACTTTCATGAAGTCGTTGGCATTCGGATGCTTGAATTTCCAGCGGTTGTAATATTCCAGGAGTATCTTATCCCGTACGGAAGCGCCAACAATGTACCCCAATTGCTCCAGGAACACTGCCCCTTTTGAATAAGAAGCAATGCTGTAACCCGTGTTGGTATTGAAATGATCGGCATGTGTCGATAAAGGCTCCTCAAAATTGCTGCGTGCCAGCGAATAATAACTGTTGTAAGCCGAAGGATGATTTTCCGGCAAAGTAGCCAGTTGTTCCTTCAATCCTTTTTTATCGGGCTTGATGGCAAAAGTATCCCTCAGTTTTTGTTTCTCCGTCTTGCCTTCGTAAAAAGCAGTTTCGATGGTTTCGCCATAATCGGTAAACCCTTCATCCATCCACGGGTAGAGGCTTTCGTTGGTACCGAGTATCATCTGGAACCAGCTATGCGTCCACTCATGAAAAGCCGTACCAAGTCCCGGTGTGTGTATCAGCGTAGCCATCGCGTATTCCATACCGCCATCGCCGCCATGCAGGAAACTATATTGCGGGTAAGGGTATTTACCAAAATTCTTTTCGATGAATGGAAGCACTTTTACCGCCGCATCGGCCAGTCTTTCCCAGGCAGAATCATTGCCCGGGCTATCAGGAATAAAATTATAAATAACATGGATCACCGGTCCGTTGCCCGGCATTTTCCTCACCAGGTGTTTGTATTCCGGATCAGCAGCCCATACAAAATCATGGATATTGTTGCCCACAAAATGCCAGCTGCGTTTATCCTTTGCCGTTGGTTTCAATTCGGTACCGGGTTTATCATAACCCCAGCCAATCTCATTGGCATTTACCAATACGCCGGTACCACCGATCTTGTATGTTTTATCAATGTTGATGGTCACGTCAAAATCTCCCCATACTCCATAGAATTCACGGGCCACGTAGGGGGTAGGATGCCAGCCTTCGTAATCGTACTCGCACATTTTGGGATACCACTGGCTTATGCTGTAGCGCACGTTCGTTTTAGGGTTATCCCTGCCGCTCCTGCGGATCTGCAAAGGCACCTGAGCTTCAAATTCCATTTCGAAGGTAACGGTGGTCTTAGGCAGAATGGGTTTGGTAAGGTTTACCTCCAGGATCGTTTCGTGGTATTTGAAGGGTTGCGGTACGCCATTCATCTTTAATGAAATGATCTTCTGGTAACCGATCTCTTCCGGTTTCAGATTGGCGATCCTGTCCTTCACCCTCGTATCCCAGTCGGGCTTACCACCAATGCTGATCTTGCCCAGTTCCTGGCTGCGTACGTCCATGCTGCTTCCGGGTTGAAAAGCATTCCAGTACAGGTGGTAGAATACCCTGTCGAGTTTGTCCGTGGAGTTATTGCTGTAGGCCAGCACCTGTTTGCCGGTAAACTTATTGCTGTTCACATCTACGTCCACATTCATTTTATACTTCACACGTTGCTGCCAGCGGTCGGGCTGCGCCTGCGAAGAAAGAAATAAGGAACATAGAATAAGAAATAAGGAAGTGGCTTTATGAGTCATGCTTGAAAAATTGTCGTGCAAAAATCGGCTAAAAAGTTCAAAGGTTCAAAAGTTCAGGGGGTTCAAAATGTTAAATGCGTTCCATTAGAACAAACCTTTCGAACATTTTGAACCTTTGAACTATTGAACTTTTGAACCTTTGAACTTTTTGAACCTCTTGAACTGTTAAACTGTTGAACTACTCAGACTTCATCAGCCTTTGATTGAACTGAACGATCAGTTTAAACAGATCTTCATGCTCATTCAGCGGTAGTGTGGCACTTTTATCAAACACATCGTGATACGCTTTTATTCCACCCATGGTATAAAAGAAAAATGCAGGCACTCCCTTTTCTGTAAAAAAATAATGGTCGCTGTTGGCGGCTTTGCCGCGTGGATATATTTTAGTGAGCAATTTGTAGCGATCGTTCACTTCGTTCATGATGGCGAATTCTTTTGGAAATTCAGTGGCGTTAACTATCGTAATGCCTTCTTCGCCGGTTCCGGCAAGATCGGTATTGATGAGAAAACGGATATTATTCAACGGCACCAGCGGGTGTTCGGTAAAATATTTAGACCCTCTCAATCCTGCTTCTTCCCCGGCAAAACAAATGAACCCGATGCTGTACGGCTGCGGATTTTTTGCATAATAATGCGCCAGGTTCAGCAGCAGCGATATGCCGCTGGCATTATCATTCGCTCCGGGAAAATAAGTATCCTTGCCCATGCCGCCCAGATGATCGTAATGCGCCGTGATGAAAATGATGGAATCCGGTTTGGCAGTTCCTTTTACGATAGCACACACGTTGGAGGCATTAAAATCTTCCACGAGTTTATTTTCTATATTGACAGAAAATTCCTTTGGCAAACCTGAAATGGATTTTTTATCGATATCGATCATCGTATAATCAGAGGCTATATCTGCTACCGACCAGGTAAGTTTATCCTGAAGGCGAACCAATAAAGCATTTTTACGGTTGATGAATTGTATGCTATCCGCCTGCTCCAGCTCACCTTTACCCTTCACGCCTTTCGCGTCCGGCGAAACGATGAAATCCTTACCAGGCAACAATGTTTTACCATTGATGCTGAGTTCCATTTTTCCGGGAAAAGTATTCACGTCATAACTGAATTTTTGAAAATAATCTTTCCCTGAAAGTGGCTGCAGTCCATAATCTTTGAATTGCATGGCAATAAAACCGGCGGCTTTTTTCATGCCGTCGTTGGTATAACCACGTCCCCAGAAATAGGGAGAAGTAAGGGTATCGACTATTTTTCTGCCAAAGGAAAGTTCCTGTGCATGGGCATTGAAAGAAATAATACTAAGGAAAACCAGGATTAATTTTTTCATGTGTAGATTTTAATTATCCTAAAGGATCAAGATTTTCTTAACCGCAGAGAACATGGATAAACGGAGCTTACGCAGAGAATGCTCTATCAGAGACACTTCTACGTGAACTCTGGGCTCTCTTGTTTTCTCCGGTAAAAGTATTAATAACAAAACCGAATAACGATCTAGTTTTTCCCATCGACTACTATCACAATTTCTCCTTTCACCGTTTTTGCATTGAAATGATCGTATACTTCCTGGAGGCTACCGCGTTTGTTTTCTTCAAACTTTTTGGTGAGCTCCCTGCTTACGCAACATTGCCGGTCGGTGCCAAAATATTGAATGAAATCATTCAATGTTTTTACCAGCCGCATGGGGCTTTCGTAAAAGACCATGGTACGTTCTTCCAGCGCCATTTTTTTGAGAAAAGTCTGGCGGCCTTTTTTCAACGGAAGAAACCCTTCGAAGCAAAAGCTGGTGATAGGCAGCCCACTGTTGACCAGGGCCGGTACAAATGCCGTTGCGCCCGGCAGGCATTCCACCTTGATATCGTGTTTCACACATTCGCGTACCAATAAAAAAGCTGGGTCACTGATGCCGGGGGTTCCCGCATCGGTAAGCAACGCAATCGTTTTGCCGGCCAGCATCTGCTCAGCCAGGTGAACCACGATCTTATGTTCGTTGTGCTGATGATAAGGTGATACAGGTTTTTGTACCTGGTAATGATTGAGCAATACGCCCGAAGTGCGGGTATCCTCCGCTAGAATAAGATCCACTGACTTTAATACATCAATGGCCCTGAAAGTCATATCGGCTAGGTTGCCTATAGGGGTGGGAACGATGTAAAGCATGAAGAAGAGTTGTCAGATGTTAGATGTCAGTTGTCAGCAAGGAACAACTCAGGTTGAAATTATCCGCTTGCTTTCCTGTTGAATTGTTCAACCCGCAAAACCAGCAGACTCCGATAAGCGGTCGTCCATCGTCGGTCGTCAGTGGTCGGTTGCCTCTCCTACCCGATGGTTATCTCAAACATTTCCATCACCTGGTTGGCTAATAATTTCTTAGCTGCGTCTTCCGCGATGGCTTTAGCTGCTGCTTCTGATTCTGCTTCTACCTGCAGGGTGATATTTTTGCCGATGCGTACATCTTTGATGCTCCCCAATCCAAGATTTCCTAATCCGCCCATGACCGCTTTCCCTTGCGGATCAAGCAATTCTTTCAATGGCATCACTTTTACCTGCGCTGTATAGATCATATTTAGTTGTTTTTGAAAAGCAAAGATAAAATAATGTAGCCTATAAAAATAACAGGTACCGCCAGCCAATGCAAAAACACGATACATAACAGCGAAAAGCCCAGCAATATCAGTTTAGGAAGGTTTCCTTTGATGCTTTTATCCTGGAATTTCAACGCCATGAGGGGGAGTTTGCTCACCATCAGTCCGCTTACCACGATGATGACACCATAAAGGAACCATTTGTTCAGCAGCAGCTCCTGCACAAAAGCTATATCAGTATACCAGTAAATAACAGGGAATGATGCGATGAGCAATCCCGCTGCCGGGATCGGTACGCCTTTGAAACCGTATTGCTGCGAAGTATCGATATTGAACCTTGCCAGCCTGTAAGCGCCGGCCGCCGCGATGAACAATGCCGGCACCAGCCAGATGACAGAGATATCAAGCCCGTCTTCCTGCTTCGCAAAACTCAGGCGGAGAAACTGGTAGATGATGAGTGATGGCGCTACACCAAAACTTACCACATCGGCCAGGGAATCGAGTTGCTTGCCCATCTCGGAAGTGGCATTGAATAACCTCGCTACAAACCCGTCGAGAAAATCAACTACCGCCGCAATGGCTATGAACAGGGACGCCAGCCAGATCTTTTCAGGAATATCCACAAACTGGGCACCTTCGGGGCTGTACTGAATAACAATTCCATTTTGCAAAATTGCTATGATGGCCAGGCAGCCGAAAATAAGGTTGAGCAGTGTAAATAAATTGGGTATCTGTTTCATGAGGAGAAGACGACCGACGACGGACGACCGAAAGTTTATAATTTTTAAAGGTTATCTTTTATTTTCTAATCTAAAAAGACGGCTATTTTAGGGAATTCTTAAATGCCTGAATTTTATAAACCAACCTGTCCAGATTATTGTAAAATCTATTGAACAGCAGTTGATCAATGTAATTTCTTCTGATAGCAAGATACAGACAATTGACTACTTCTAATGCTGATCGCTGAGCATAACCTAAAAACCTTCTTTGCTCCGGATCAGACTGCCCGGTTGAACCTTCCGCGATATTCAAAGAAATGGAATCCGCAGCACGTTTCATCTGTGATGTCAAAGAAAACATCTCCTCCTTCGGGAATGCCCTTGTCAGCCAATGAACTTCATCCGCCATATTCACTGCAAGCTTCCATACTTCCAGTTTTTCAAATTTAAATGCCATACCACTTCGCTTTTCGTTTTAAAAAAGTTTTTGTGTGTATGGTTAGTAGGTTATATTCTATCAGTTTGGTCAGTCGTCCGTCGTCGGTGGTCATTCGCCGGTCGTCAGTCCCCGGTCGTCATCGCTTCATCAACGCCTCAATCTCTTCCACCGTTATCGGGATATTCTTCATCAGATCCTTATTGCCGTTCCGGGTGATCCAGAAATTATTTTCGATGCGGATACCCATTTTTTCTTCTTCAATATAAATTCCGGGCTCGATCGTAAACACCATGCCCGCTTTGATCGGCTCTGTACGCGTTCCCAGGTCATGCACATCTATTCCGAGATGATGCGAAATACCATGGTATAGATATTTGCGGTAAGCCCTGTTTTCAGTATCTTCATTTTTTACATCCGATTTGCGGAGCAGCCCGATCTTCTGGAAAATAACTGTCGCTTCCTCACCAACCTTATCGGTGTAATCCAGTATGCTGATGCCCGGTTTTAAAATGCTTGCGGCGTAATGATGCAGGTGAAGGCAGGCGTTGTAAACCGTTTTTTGCCTGCGGGTGAATTTGCCGTTGACGGGTATGGTACGTGTAAGGTCGGCGCAATAGCCGCCATATTCCGCACCAAAATCCATCAGGATAAGATCGCCGTCTTTACATTCGCGGTTGTTCTCTACGTAGTGCAAAATGCGGGCACTATCGCCACTGGCGATGATGGAACCATATGCCGGGCCGGTTGCACGTTGCGATAAAAACGAATGATATATTTCTGCTTCAATCTCGTACTCCATAGTGCCGGGTTTGATGAATTGCAGCAGGCGGCGGAACGTAACATCGGTGATGTCCATCGCTTTCTGCAGCACTTCCACTTCCTGCAGAGTTTTGATGGCACGTAATTCCTTCGTGATCTTCGCGCTGCGTTTGTATTGATGCAACGGGTAACGTTCCTTCATCATTTCCGCGTAGCGGTAATCCCTTACCGACACAAGGTTCGACTTGCGGTCGTTCTCATTGCTGTTGAGATAAATGGTATCGGAAAGATGTATCCAGGGCTGCAGCAATCCATCCAGCACATCCAGCCAAACGATGCTGGTGATACCGGATATGGCGGTTCCTTCATTGCTACGCAAAAGGTGCCCGTCCCATTTTTCTTTCAATTCGTTGGGCCGTGTCAATACCAGTACCTCACGGTATTTCGGATCCGGGTTATCCGGGAATAATATCAGCATGCTGTTTTCCTGTTCGATACCGGTAAGCCAGTACAGATCGGAGTTCTGCTTGAATTTATAAAGAGCGTCACCATTGGTGGGCAACTCGTCATTACTGTTGAAAATGGCGATGGAATTCTTTTCCATCTTATCGGTAAACCTTTTGCGGTTCTGTACAAAAATGGCTGGATCTAAAGGAAGATATTTCATACTGTTGATTTAATTACACGAATTAAAGCGAATTTCACGAATTATGGATCACGAAATATACGAATTACACGGATTTTACGAATTAAATTCAATCTTTAAGATCGGGTTACTCAGTAAAAACCCCAAAGGTTTGACCATTCAGCATTCACCATTGAGCTGTTCACCTATTCACTCATTCGCCAAAATATAATTGCCATCCAACATTATCCAACAATAATAAAACGGGTTTCAAAAATCGCCCCTTCTTTTAGAAAATTTACAAAGGAACTTCCACAAAACATAGATAGGAATGCAGTATTGGCGGTGCTTACGGTTACGGGATGAATAATTGATATATTACCTTTGCGGCATCACTAAAAAGATGCTTGCTATGTCTTTATCAACAATGACCGAAGCCCCATTGAAGGCTTTGGCTGAAATGGGTATACATACAACCCAACCCGTACACTATCAACTGCCTTCGGCAGAATTATCCAGACAATCTGTAGACCGTGGCGAAGGCGTCCTGAATGATACAGGCGCACTGCTGATCAAAACGGGGAAATTTACAGGCCGTAGCCCGAAAGATAAGTTTACTGTAAAAGACGTCCTCACTGCCGATACGGTAAACTGGAATGATTTCAACATACCGTTTGAAGAAGCGCAGTTTTTTAAACTGAAAGAGAAAATGGTCAGTTATTTTTCTTCGAAAGAAATATGGGTACGCGATTGTTTCGCCTGCGCCGAAACCAAATACAGGCTCAGCCTGCGAGTGATCAATGAAGATCCGGCGAGCAACCTCTTTTGTTACAATATGTTCATCCGCCCTACCGAAAATCAGCTCGAAAATTTTGCCCCGCATTGGAACATCCTGCAGGCGCCGGGTTTTAAAGCGAACCCTGCTGAAGATGGTACCCGTTCAGAAAATTTTGCAGTGATCAGTTTTACGCATAAAACTATCCTCATCGGCGGAACAGGTTATACCGGGGAAATGAAAAAAGGAATTTTCACGATGCTGAATTTCGTATTGCCGCACCGGGCAAATGTATTGAGCATGCATTGCAGCGCCAACATGGGCAAAGACGGTGATACTGCTATTTTCTTCGGATTGAGCGGAACCGGCAAAACCACTTTGAGCGCCGATCCTAACCGCTCACTCATCGGTGATGACGAACATGGCTGGGACGATGAAAGCGTATTTAATTTTGAAGGCGGTTGCTATGCAAAAACGATCGACCTGAGTGAAGAAAAAGAACCGGAAATATTTCACGCCATCAGGCCGGGCGCCCTGGTAGAAAACGTGACTTTCCTGCCTGGAACGAACACCATTGATTTTACCAGCAAAACAATTACCGAAAATACGAGGGTGAGTTATCCGCTCGATTTTATCAGCAATGCGCTGGAGCCATCGATCGGCAAAACCCCGAGGAATATATTTTTTCTTACGGCCGATGCATATGGTATCTTACCTCCTATCAGCAAACTAAATGCAGGGCAGGCGATGTACCAGTTCATCAGCGGTTACACCGCAAAGGTTGCAGGTACGGAAGCCGGAGTAAAGGAACCGCAAAGTACGTTCAGTGCTTGCTTTGGCGCACCTTTCCTTCCATTGCACCCTGGCAAATATGCGGAGATGCTGGGTAAAAAAATGAAAGAGCATGATGTGAACATCTGGCTGGTCAATACCGGCTGGAGCGGTGGCCCTTATGGCATAGGACAGCGTATGAAGTTGAGTTATACCCGTGCGATGATCACTGCGGCACTGGAAGGCAAACTGAATGAGGTGAAATATACAGCGCACAAAACATTTGGCATGATGATGCCCGTGGAATGCCCGGGTGTACCATCAGAATTACTGAACCCTCGCCAGGCCTGGAAAGATGAAAATGAATATGACCAGAAAGCAAAGCAACTCGCCGCTGAATTTGTAAATAATTTCAAGAAATATGAAAGTGGTGTCAGCGAAGAAATTTTAAGGGCAGCGCCGGTAATTTAAAATGTTGCCAAAGTCGATAAAAAAACGATCACGGATTTTAGATTGATTAGGCGATTACACAGATTGATTTTTACTTCGTAAAAATAAAAATGCAGTTTATAAAAAGTTGTAGGACTTTATAAACTGCATTTTCATTTTGCGCCAGCAAAATAATCTGTGTAATCGCCTAATCAATCTAAAATCCGTGATCCTTCTTCCTCTCTTCAGGTAATCAAAAAATCATTTCAGGAATTTGTCCTTCTACTGTAAGTTTGCCTGCAGTCTTTTCTTTGATCTCTTCCACACTCACGCCCGGTGCACGTTCCAGCAGATGAAAAGCGCCGTCTTTTATTTCCAGCACCGCCAGTTCGGTCACGATCTTTTTTACGCAGCGTTTACCCGTTAGCGGTAGTGAACATTCCGGCAACAATTTACTTTCTCCTTTTGGATTGGTATGCATCATGGCCACAATAATATTCTTTGCGCTGGCCACCAGGTCCATGGCACCACCCATGCCTTTCACCATTTTACCCGGTATTTTCCAGTTGGCTATATCACCATCCTGGCTCACTTCCATGGCGCCCAATACAGTGAGGTTGATCTTTCCGGAGCGGATCATACCGAAGCTCATCGCGCTGTCGAAAAATGCAGATCCTGGTAGTGTGGTGATAGTTTGTTTGCCTGCATTGATCAGGTCGGCATCTTCCTTGCCTTCTTCGGGAAAAGGGCCCATGCCCAGCAATCCGTTCTCGCTCTGCAATACTACTTCCATTCCTTCGGGAATGTAATTGGCCACCAGCGTAGGAATACCGATTCCGAGATTTACATAAAATCCGTCCTGGAGTTCCCGGGCAATGCGTTGTGCTATCTGGAATTTGTCTAAAGCCATATGGTGAATGGTGAATGGTGAATTGTGAAACCTTCGAAGGTTTTTAAGTTTTTTAAAGTTTCTAAAACCTGCGGTGGTCAGTGGTCGGTGGTCAGTCGTCGGTCGTCACTTCTTCCTCACTGTCAGTTGTTCAATCCTTTTTTCATAATTTTTCCCCTCGAATATCCGCTGAACGTACACTCCGGCAGTATGTACCTGGTTGGGATCGAGTTCGCCGACAGGCACAAGTTCTTCTACTTCCGCAATGGTGATCTTTGCAGCCATCGCCATCAGCGGATTGAAATTGCGTGCTGTGTCTTTGAAAATAAGGTTTCCCTGCGTATCCCCTTTCCAGGCCTTGACGAGTGCAAAATCAGCATCAAATGCATATTCCAGCAGGTAATCTTTTCCGTTGAAATTACGGACCTCCTTGCCTTCGGCTACTTCGGTTCCTACGCCGGCAGGTGTAAAGATGGCAGGCATACCGTACCCCGCCGCCATGCAACGCGTAGCCAATGTTCCCTGCGGGATAAGTTCCACTTCCAGTTCGCCACTCAGCAACTGCCTTTCAAATTCCGCATTTTCCCCTACATAGGAAGAGATCATCTTTTTCACCTGGTGCTGTTTCAACAAAAGGCCGATACCAAAATCATCCACGCCGGCATTATTGGAAATACAGGTGAGCTCTTTCGTTCCTTTTTTTACAAGCGCCGCGATCCCGTTTTCAGGGATGCCGCAAAGCCCGAACCCACCCAGCATAATGGTGCTTCCATCAGGAATATCGGCCAATGCCTGCTCAGCATTATCGAATATTTTTTTCATAATCTTGAATCTCGTAATTATTTAATGTTGGAAGTATCGATCCTTCCCCGGCCAAGACGGTTACGCGGAATATAGTTGCTGTCCCGCTTTGCCAGGCTATCGGGTCCCGCAGTCACAACAACCGGAACCACGATCTGCGGGTCAGGAATGCGCCTTTTGCGTGCTGTCATGCTATCGAGTAACACCTGCATCTCGTCCGGATGCTGCTGATACCAGGTATAACTGTTATAAAACTCTTCTTTCGTGATCTTATATTTCGCGAAGATGGCTTTCTGCAATCGGACATTTTCTGCCGGAAGATTTTTGGAAGAGTCTACGCTGATGAAATCGGTGGTAAAAATATCAGCCCTGATATAATCCCACAACACCTCCTGCATCTTATCCGGCTCAATGATGCCGCGGCTTTTTTTATCCGAACAGGCAAACAGCACCGTACACAACAGCATAGCCAACAGGTATCTCATCATTTTAATTCATCTTTATATTTTCCGGCATTGGTGATATCGAGCTTGGGCAAAAGTTCCAATGCCCTGGCTTTATCCTGTGGCAATGCTTTGGAAAATATCTTCACCAACTCTGTACCCTTTCCCTGAAAAAAGAACTGGTTGATCATCGTGTTCGGATTATCCGTATTGAACTTATCAAGCAGGTTCAATACATTGATCATTTCTGCACGGGCGGCATTCTCATCATCATAGAACTTATCCATCCCCAGGCGGTAGTAATTGTAGTAAGCGTCGTGCATGGCACTATATCGTGTATTCAACATATTTTCTACCAGCCAGTAACGGTTACGTAATCCGTCAAATGCACGCCAGCCACTTATTCCACGGCCATCGGGTGCATTGTTTACAATATTCTGTGCCTTTAAAAAATAAGTATCACCGCCATGAAGTGAAAATGAAGCGTAATCGAAAGCGATAATGAGGTTGGCGTAATAAGCGAATACGGCCGTAAGATTAGATACCAGCGCATCATTACCCGCCACCCTGTTTTCATTGTATTCGAGCTGCTGAAATTCTACATACTTAAAGATGACATTATCATCCTTAAAATTTACGATCGGCGACAGGTACGATGTGTTGAACACAGGCCGGGCCGCCTGAATGGTCAGCGATGCGCTGTATACATTCAGTTCGCTGGTTTGCTCCAGGTTCAGTAAGAAATTACAGGCGATCTTTTCATTCGGGGCAAAAGCGTCGGATGTCCATTTCCTGTTGTTCAAAAAATTATTCAACGCTGTCTGCAGCGTAACGAATGCATTCTTATTTACAATGTTATTTAAACGTGTAGTCACTACCGTTACCTTGGCATTCAGTTCCTGGGCTTTCGCACCTGCACTGAAGAGGAATATTAAACCGGCGGCTACAATCAATTTACGCATGTGCAACATTAATGAGGGTGTTTATAATATCAGCGGCTATCTCGCTTTTGGGCCTGGTATCGAAATGATGCTCGTTACCCTGCTTGTCAAAAATAGTGATTTTGTTCGTGTCGTGGCCGAAACCCGCACCTGCATCCTTCAGCGAATTCAATACGATCATATCCGCATTTTTCTGCTGAAGCTTTTTAAGTGCATGTTCCTTTTCATTGGTTGTTTCCAATGCGAACCCTGCCACAAACTGACCCTCTTTTTTCAACTCGCCTAATCGTTTCAATATATCCGCTGTCTTCTTTAATTCCAATGTGAGTGTTTCGCCGCTCTTTTTGATCTTTTCGGGCGCTACAGTTACCGGGGTGTAATCTGCTACTGCAGCACACATGATGGCGATATCCACCGATGGAAAAATGCTTGTACAGGCATCGTACATTTCGCTGGCGGAAACCACCCGTTTCACAGTCATTCCCGCGGGGACTTTCTCTACTGTAGGGCCCAGCACCAAAGTCACATCGGCACCACGACTGCGGCATTCTTCGGCCAACGCTATCCCCATTTTTCCGGAGGAATGATTACCGATAAAACGCACCGGGTCCATCGCTTCGTAAGTTGGTCCCGCGCTTACCAGTATTTTTTTACCTGTCAGCTGTACTTTTTTTTTAAACCATTCTTCCAGCCATGCTACTATTTCTTCCGGCTCGGCCATACGCCCCTGCCCCGTTAATCCGCTGGCAAGTTCGCCGCTATTGACAGGGATCACTTCATTATGATACGACTTTATCGTTGCAATATTTTTTTGTGTGGAAGGATGGAGCCACATGTCTTCGTCCATCGCGGGAGCCGCCACTACAGGGCAGGTGGCGGAAAGATACACCGCCATCAGCAGGTTGTCGCAGGCGCCACTGGCCATACTGGACAGTGTGTTGCAGGTTAACGGCGCCATCAGCATGATATCCGCCCAGCGGCCCAGCATCACATGATTGGACCAGGTGTCGTTTTCTGACAGTTCGAATAATACATCGTTCTTTGATAAAGTACTCAAAGTAAGCGGGGCGATAAATGAAGTGGCGGGTGGTGTCATGATGACCTTCACTTCAGCACCGGCTTTTATCAGCAATCGTACGATCACGGCAGATTTATAGGCAGCTATACTTCCGGTGATCCCTAAAATGATCTTTTTCCCTTTGAGCATAAAGTAAAACGGCACGCTTTTTTGCGTGCCGTTAAAATTATAACTTCTTATTGAAACCGTGCGTTAAAATTAAATCCATTCCAGCTTAGCTGAAAAGATCTTCATCATTCTTACGGAAGTACACTTTGTCTTCCAGGAACTCCGTAGTAGCCAGCAATGCGGGGTTAGGCATGCGTTCGTAAGCGCGGGATATTTCAATCTGCTCTTTATTTTCATGGATCTCTTCCAGGCTATCGGTATGGCTGGCAAACTCTTCCAGTTTGTTGTGCAGTTCTTCCTTGATGGTTATATTGATCTGGTTAGCCCTTTTTGCAATGATGGCAATTGACTCGTATAAATTACCAGTCTTGTTTTTCAGGTCGATCAATTTTTTCGGTTCTACTACACTGCTGGTATTAGCGCTTAGCTGACGACGTAGTTTGCTCATTTTGTATATCTTTTATATGATTTTTACTTAAGTTGCTATATTCTTCTGCGCTTTTGAGCAGTTTGCTATCCGGGTACCTGTCCATAAAATCCTGGTATTCGGTAGTTACTTTACCATAACGCTCTTCCTGTTTGTCTATTATGCTCAGTTTGGCAAATCGGTAATAAGATTTTACCACCATGTATTTATATTCATCTCCTTTAGCCGATTCAGGATAGTTGTTCAAAAGATCTGCGAATGCGATTGCCGAAGCCCTGAATTGCCCGAGGTTATAATATAACTGTGCTGCCCTGAATTCTTTTTGTTCCAGTTTTTGCCTGCAAAGATCGATGATCGCTGTAGCCTCCTTGGTCCTCTCGGATCCCGGATGCGTATTGATGAAACTCTGCATCATATTCATCGCTTTCACCGTATTTACCTGTTCCAGTTCCAGTTTAGGACTCTGCTTGTAGAAAGAATAAGCCCTCATGTAATCCACTTCTTCGGCCTTGGCGCTGGTAGGAAAAACTTCGAGGTAACCTTTGAAGAGATTCTCTGCATCCCTGTATTGCCCCTGGTAATAATAACAGTAAGCATATTTATAATAAAGATCTTCAAATTTCTGTGTTCCCTTAAAAACCGGGAACAACGATTCGTAAAGTTCCTGGGCATGACGATAACTACCTTTACTATAGTATTCATCCGCCTTCGCGAGCTTGAAATCCACATCCTTGCTTTTTTCGATCTTGCTGTATTTACCACAGGAAACTACCACAAGGCTTACCAATATTACCGCGAAAACATTTTTGATCAATTTCATAAAGAATTGCAAAATTAACTGATTTTGTTCAAAAATGAACCTATTTTAATTATTCTCCAAAAATCATACGTTAAAAGGTTCAAAATGTTCAAGAGGTTCAAAATGTTATGACCATTTGAACCTTTGAACCTCTTGAACCTTTTGAACCTTTTGAACCTTTTGAACCTTTTGAACCTTTCAGAATAAAAAACCCTCCCAAAAGGGAGGGTTTCATCATTGAGCAAAAAGTGGAATTAAAACTTATTTTAGTTAGACTTATTTAATGTCTACTGTGTTTTTATCTCCACCACCAACTTCGCAGTTAGTAGTGATCCTGTCTGCACTGATACCTTCTTTTTCAACAAGGTATTGTTTTGCAGCTTCTACCCTTTTCTGGCAAACAGCCTGAGAAGCTTTAGATGCTTCAGGGTAGCCATTGATAGTGATAGTACAAGTAGGATTAGCTTTCAATTTAGCTGCCACAGTTGACAACAGAGCTTTGTTATCGTTGCTGATAGAAGCAGTATTTCCTTTGAAAGTGATGCTTGGGTAATCAGTAGGGCAAGCGTTTACCGGAACTGCAGCAATATTTTTGCAGCATTCTGGATCTGGACATTTACCAACACCATCAGCGTCAACTGGTTGACATTCTGTAGGAGTGATCAATTGTTTATCCTTGCAATCCGGAACACCATCACCATCTGTATCTTTAGTTACACCGTGAGTATCAACCGGGCAACCTGCAGGAGTGTTTGGTTCGCGATCAAGCTGATCAACAACACCATCACCATCAGCATCGTCGAATACTGGTTTTGGAAGTTTCATGTGCTTTGGATTGTTCAACTCGCTGTAAGCGTAATCCAAAGGATTCAACCACCATAGTGGTTCAACAGATTTTGCACCAAGGTTGAAATTCAAACCAAGAGACAGGTAGTTGTAAGAATCGTAATCACGTGTAAGTACCGGATCACCAACTCCTTGTTCCTGCCAGCGCTGGCCATCCAACAGATCATCCTTCACGAAAGTGTGACGGTCTTCCAAAGCGATGTTAATGCGCCTGCTAAGTTTGAAGGCAACACCAGCCAATACAGTTCCTGATGGTTTCAGGGTTTTGTCGCCCAAAACCGGACGGCGTGAACCTTGAGATTCAGCAGCTGTTTCATACGTATCATCCATACCGTCTTTCAACGCTTTACGGATGTCTTTGCGGTTTTTGTAAACATCAGCACCCTGCTGGTTGTACACGTTCCTGAAAAGTGCAGCATAATTATTGCCATTAGCATCCAATGCGTTCACTTTTACATCATACACAGTAGCACCTAAACCGACACCACCATAAAGTACGAAACCAGTTTTTTGTTTGTGGAAACGAACATTGTTCAGCGTAAAAATACCCTGGATGCTCAGATCCTGAACGTTTGTCTTGTAGTTGTAGTAAACAAGATCTTTTGAAGTTGCAGCGGCACCACCGTAACCATAACGGTATTCGATATTACCGGCATTGCTCCTCTGGACGGAAGCGTACCTGTTCCAGGCGCTGTTCCTTGAGAAGTTTTCAGAAATAGTCCAGTTAAGACCTTTTGCATTACCATTCAGGTATTGCGCCCTTAACGAGAAAATGTAACCGAACGCTTTCCTTACATGAGCAGAGAAACCGAAAGTCGGGATCTTGGAGCTTACATCGCCGGAGATTGTTGGTACACCGCCAGAAATACCGATTTCCCACATATTGCGTGGTTTTGCAGGAAAATTGTACGAATTATTCCAGAATTCGTTTTGCTGCGGCATTCTTTTAGAAGTGATTACGGAAGAGTCATAAATGTCATAACCACTCCCGGTTTGTGCGAATGCTCCTACTGAAAGCAGCATAAACGCCATTAAAAATAATTTGTACTTTTTGCTTGCCATAACTTAATGATTGAAATTTCTAATTTTTATACGAGTTGATTAATAAGCAAATTTATCGCATTGAATGCCAATATACAAATTTTTTTAGCAATTATTTATATAAACGCATTTTGATATCCCGATTTTAAGTAGTAAATGGTATAAAATCAATACGGTTTCATTTTCCCGATAGCTTCTACTAGACGCATCTGACCTGGAATTAGTTGCATGGAGTAAATTAAAAAATTACGAATTACGAATTACGAACTGGTTCATTTGCAGCAGAAACACCTTTTCCCCATTCGTAATTTGCAATTCGTAATTCTTAATTGAACTATCTTGCTTCTTTTTTATAAATGAAATTTGTAACTGATATCATCGGAACCGAGCTGAAAACCTTTGAAAAGAAGTTTTCGGAGGCGGTAGAAAGTAATACCCCCTTCCTGGATACGATAATGAAATACATTATCAAACGGAAAGGGAAACAATTACGCCCCATGTTCGTTTTTCTGAGCGCCCGCCTGCATGGCCCCGTCAACGAAAGCACCTACAGGGCTGCCGCTCTCGTTGAAATGTTGCACACAGCCACCCTCGTGCACGATGATGTGGTAGACGAATCTTTTGAGCGACGGGGGTTTTTCTCCATCAATGCCGTCTGGAAAAACAAGATCGCCGTACTGGTCGGCGATTACCTGCTGTCCAAAGGCCTCCTGCTTTCCACTTCCAATGAAGATTTTCAGCACCTGCACATCCTCTCGGATGCCGTACGCAAAATGAGTGAAGGCGAATTATTACAGATTGAAAAATCGAGGAAACTCAATCTCGATGAAGCCGTTTATTTTGAGATCATCCGCAATAAAACCGCTTCCCTGCTGTCTTCCGCCTGTGGTGTGGGCGCTTACAGCACCACCAAAAGCGAGGAAATAACAGCGCAGATGAAACTTTTCGGCGAAAAGGTCGGCATCGCTTTCCAGATCAAAGACGACCTTTTTGATTATGGCAATGAAGATGTGGGCAAACCTACCGGAAATGACATTCAGGAAAAAAAACTGACTTTACCGTTGATTTTCACCCTCAATAATATGGAACGTTCCGGAAAAAAAGAACTTATTTACATCATCAAGAACGAGAACAAGGATAAGAAAAGAGTGCAGCATGTGATCGACACGGTGGTGAAAACAGGGGGGATCGAATACGCCCGCAAAAAAATGTTCGAATACCGCGACGAAGCCCTTGCCATCCTCTATTCTTTTCCCGAAGGCCCCGAGCGTAATGCCCTGGAGGAACTCGTGCGTTATACTACAGACAGAAAATATTAAGCTTGGAAAAGAGATGGAACATACTGGCTTTTGACGAAGCCAAAGCTACGGCGTTGCAGCAACAGCTGAAGATCAGCAAACGCCTGTGTGGCATACTGGTTCAGCGGGGCATCGAAGACTTTGAAAGTTCCCGCAATTATTTCCGCCCCCGACTCTCCATGCTCCATAGCCCATGGCTGATGAAGGATATGGATAAAGCTGTCACACGCCTCATCTCCGCTTTTGACAATAAAGAAAAAATACTGGTATTTGGCGATTACGATGTGGATGGCACTACCGCTGTGGCCTCTATGTATAGTTTTCTTTCCGGCATATACGATCCGGCCTTGCTGGATTTTTATATTCCTCACCGCTACCGCGAGGGGTATGGCGTAAGCAAAGCGGGGATTGATCATGCTGCCGCCAATGGATACGGGCTCATCGTGTGCCTCGATTGCGGGATCAAATCGGTAGAACTGATCGCTTATGCAGCATCGCTGGGGATAGATTTTATCGTTTGCGATCATCACCTGCCCGGCGAAGAATTACCTCCTGCTGCCGCGATATTGAATCCCAAGCAACCAGGCTGCGAATATCCTTACAAGGAATTATGCGGCTGTGGCGTAGGCTTCAAGCTGATGACGGCATTGACCGAAGCGCTGAATACAGATGAAGGAAATCTCTACAGCTATCTTGACCTGGTAGCTACCGCTATAGCGGCAGATATTGTACCTATAACCGGAGAGAACCGCGTGCTTGCTTATTTCGGGTTAAAAAAGATCAATGAGAATCCCCTGCCGGGAATAAGATCCCTGGTTGAATTGTCGGGTGCGAAGCCGCCACTCAGCATTACAAATGTTGTGTTTGTTATTGCACCAAGAGTGAATGCTGCAGGGCGTATGGACGATGCCCGTAAAGCGGTGCAATTGTTTATCGAAAAAGATCCGGTCAAAGCTTTCGGGCTGGCCGAAATGCTGCACAACGATAATGCGGAACGAAAAGAAGCCGACCGCTCCATCACAGCAGAAGCGCTGGAACTGATGATTGAAGATATTGATCTCAACGACAAGACATCGACCGTGGTATACCGCGAACACTGGCACAAAGGTGTGGTGGGCATTGTAGCTTCCCGGCTGATCGAAACACATCACCGCCCTACCGTGGTGCTTACCTACAGCAACGGCCTGGCCACCGGAAGCGCCAGGAGCGTACCCGGATTCAATCTTTATGAAGCCATTTACGCCTGCCGCGAATACCTGGTAGCGTATGGCGGGCATTTTGCCGCGGCAGGTTTATCGATGTTGCCCGAACATGTAGAGCCGTTCCGGCAAAAATTTGAAATGGTCGTGGAAACCACGATCGATAAACAATTGCTGATCCCCGAAATTGTGATCGATGCAGAACTCGATCTTACAGAAATAAAAGAAGCCTTTTACAGTATACTCACACAGATGGAACCATACGGCCCGCAGAATATGCGCCCCGTGTTCATCACAAAAAATGTAACAGACACTGGTTTTTCGAGGATATTGAAAGAACAACATGTTCGTTTTTCCATCTGGCAAAAAGATGTGGTGCTAACGGGCATCGGTTTCAACATGGCGGATAAATTTCCGCTGATAGAATCCAGGCGGCCATTTGATATCGTGTACACGATCGATGAAAACGAATGGAACGGAACAAAAACGCTGCAGCTGAAAGTAATAGATGTGAAGTTCAGCGGGTGAATGAGTGAATGGGTCAATGGGTGAATAGATAACGGGCTTAAAACAATAGAATGATGCAACTATTTAATTATATAAAATATTTTTTCTACCTCGCTTCTAACTGGGGCCTGAAGATCGGCATACACATTATCCGGCAGGAAATACGCGGCGAAAAAAAATACGGCATCCGGACTACGGGCGCCGATGAGTTAAAAAAACTGGAAGAAAAAGGTGTGGACATTTCTCACGCCACCATCTACATGCCCGCGAGTTACGATGTGCTGGAAGAACTCTTTGCGCAGATAACGCCGTCATCCTATCATCACTTCATCGATATCGGCTGTGGCAAAGGGCGTGCGCTGTGTGTGGCTGCGCAACAGGGTTTCACAAAAGTGACCGGCATCGATTTTTCAAAAGAGCTGTGTGAAGTTGCTAAAACCAATCTTCAAAAAACAGCAGCAGGAATTCCGGCCCTGGAATATAAGGTCATCAACAACGACGCATTTTATTTTAACATACCGCCGGATGCAGATTGCATATTTCTATTCAACCCTTTTGACGAGATCATCATGAGTGGCGTGGTAAATAATATTGAAAAAAGCCTGGAAGAAAATCCCCGGGCCATCACCGTCATTTACCTGAATAGTTTACACAAAGAACTTTTTGCAAAACAAAAATATACGGAAGTGTATCATACGCAGCAGATGAAATATCTGCAGGGAGTAATATTCAGGAAGAATGTATGATGTATGATGTATGATGTTTTCCAAATCAAACTATAAAATAAAACTCCGAAGTTTTTAAACTTCGGAGTTTTATTTTATAGTTACAACTTAAAGAGATCATACATCATAGATCATACATTGTTTTAGTTTTCCATCAACTGTACGCTCCTGTTTATGAATTCCGTCAGGTTTTTACCGGTCAATAATCCTTGTGATAACAAAGCAAGATCAGCCAGGTTCTTCACCAGTTTTTCCTGCTTGGCTTCTTCTTTTTCGGCGAGTATATTTTTATAGATCGCATGATTCCCATTTACAGTAATGTTCACTTCATCGGGCATCTGCGCATAAAACTGTGCCATACCGCCGCCCATGCTGGCCATCTCTTTCATCCTTCTCATTTGCTCAGGCCTCGTAGCTGTAACCGGCGGAGCATCTGCACTAAGGCCTTTTACTTCTACGCTGATGTGCAGGCCTTCCTGCGGTTGTTCAAATAAAGTCTTTAGTTTTTCTGCTTCTTCTTTACTCAATACACTTTCGCTGCCTTCCGATTTATCGATCAGGTTGTCTGCTATATCGGCATCTACACGCGTAAACAATGAATCGCTCCATTTCATTTCAACATTGCTGATGAATGCAGCATCCACAAGGGTTTCCATCTTCACCACGATGTATCCTTTAGCGATGGCCTGCTGTACATAAGCATCCTGCGCCACGGGGTTGGTGGTATACAAAATCACCTGTTTACCTTCCTTATTTTTTTGAGTGGCTGATGTAGCCGTTTTATATTCTTCCAGCGTGTAGAACTTACCATTAGTATCCTGCAGCACAAAGAATTTGGTGGCTTTGTCGAGGAACTTGTCGTCAGTCATCATGCCATACTTCACAAACAAGCCAAGGCTTTCCCATTTTTCTTCAAAAGCCGGCCTGTCGTTGTTGAAAATTTCTTCCAGTTTGTCCGCTACTTTTTTAGTGATATGCGCATTGATCTTTTTCACGTTCGGATCGCCCTGCAGGTAGCTACGGCTCACATTCAGCGGGATATCCGGGCTGTCGATCACACCATGCAGCAACATCAAAAATTCCGGAACGATGTCTTTCACTTCATCTGTTACAAATACCTGGTTACTGTACAGCTGTATCTTGTCTTTCTGGATCTCGTAGCTCTGTTTGATCTTCGGGAAATACAGGATACCCGTAAGGTTGAATGGATAATCCACATTGAGGTGGATCCAGAACAGCGGTGTTTCGCTGAAAGGATATAACTCTTTATAAAAATTTTCGTAATCTTCTTTTGTAAGTTCCGATGGCTTTTTTGTCCAGGCCGGATGAGTGTTGTTGATCGGCCTTGCTTCTTCCGCTGTTTCTCCTTCTTTCAGTTCTTCAGCTTTTTCATTGGCATCGTGGAAATAAATAGAAACCGGCAGGAACTTACAGAATTTTTCAAGCACGGATTTTACTTTATACGCATCCAGAAATTCTTTGCTTTCTTCATTGATGTGAAGGATGATATCGGTTCCACGCAATTCTTTTTCTGCCGGCTCAAGGGTAAATTCCGGACTGCCATCGCAGATCCATCTTACCGCCTGGGCACCTTCGCGGAAACTTTTGGTCACCACTTCCACTTTTTCACTTACCATGAAAGAGGAATAAAAACCAAGCCCGAAATGGCCGATGATATTATTTTCGTTTTGTCCTTTGTATTTCTGTAAAAACTCTTCCGCCCCGCTGAATGCCACCTGGTTGAGGTATTTGTCCACTTCTTCTTCTGTCATCCCCACCCCACGGTCGCTGATGGTGATGGTCTTTTTTTCCGCATCTACGGTAACGTCTATCCTCAGTTCGCCAAGATCGCCTTTTGCTTCGCCGATGGAAGAAAGGGTCTTTAGTTTTTGTGTGGCATCCACTGCATTGCTGACAAGTTCTCGGATAAAAATGTCATGCTCACTGTATAAAAATTTCTTGATGATCGGAAAAATGTTCTCCGTTTGTACACGTATGTTGCCTTTTTGCATAAGTTTTTAATTGTTTATGGTAGCCGTGCAAACAGAATACCAATATAGGTTTGGTGACAGGATGACATTGGGAAGTTTAGGGTTTAGATATCAGGGTTTAGAGCTGACTTGCTTCTAAACCATGATCTCTAAACAAAAAAATCCCGGTTCTTTTTAAGAACCGGGATTTTTGATATTCGATGATATTTTACTTGATAATGATCTGTTTCCTGATCTTGTATTCATAATTCTCGATCTGGAAAATGTATACACCGGAAGGAATAAATCCTGGAATGATGAAGCTGTCGTTGATGAAGCCTATCTGTACCAGCATTTCTTTTTTGAATACTTTCTGCCCGGCCATGTTGTACAATGCTGCTGCGTAGTGCCCTGGTTTGATCGGGTTGAGGCTGAAGCTGAGTTTACCACCCCTCAAAGCAGGAGTTGAATAAACGATCAGTCCCTGTCCTACCGCAAATGTGGTAAAGGAAACCTGAGCACTGTATGTTTTACCATTCGCATTTTGAGCAAACGCTTTGTAGTAGTAAGTAGCGCCTGGCGCCAGTCCACTGAGGCTAATGGAGAAATTGCCACCAGCCTGGTTATTGGAAGCAACCACAGTACCTTGACCGTTAGCAAAACCATTGATCGAGCTGTATTCAAAACCATAAGTGGTAACGGCAGAACAACCGATCGAAGATATCGTGGCATTCAACTGCGCTGTAGTAGTTGAGATTGCGGAAGCCGCTACTGCAGCCACTGCAGGAGGTGTGTTCAATCCTGCGCCGGTAACCGGTATGTTAACCGCAGAAGCAATCCCACCACCCGAAAGCGGAATATTGCCATTGTAAGACTGTGCAGCCGTTGGAGTGAACTTCACATACACAGCCTGCGAGAAAGTGCCGCCCGGTTGTGTGATGGTCAATGATGGAGTGAATGTTCCTGTAGCGGTTGTAGAAAAACTATAACCAGCCAGCGGGCCTACCACTACGTTAGCAGTAGTAAGGTTTGCGCCACCCAGGTTGACAAGGTTCGGGCCTGCTGAACCAGGCAGACAAACATTTCCAAAAGCAGTTAACGGACCTGCCACTAATACTGCCGGAGGAGGGGCTACTGTTGTAAAGCTCAGTTGAGCGCCATAAGCTGTACCGCCGCCATTGGTAGCATACGCCCTGTAATAATATACAGTAGCGCCTGTAAGTGCCGTAAGTGTAGAAGTAAATACTCCTGAAGATATGTTGGTAGAAACTACTTTCGTACCTGTACCCGTTGGAAAATTATTGGTAGTGCTGTATTCGATCCCGTAGGCTGTAACTGCTGTACAACCATTGGCAGAAATAGTTCCTGCTGCCACAGCACTGTTAACGGTGATAGTAGTAGCGGCACCTGTTGCAACTGTTGCGGTAGTATTTACACCCGCACCTGTAGCGGCAACATTCACAGGAGTTGCAAGCCCGCCACCAGCAACTACGATGTTACCATTGTAAGACTGAACAGCTGCTGCAGTCAGTTGTACAAATATCTCCTGGCTGTATGTACCGCCTGGCTGTGTAAGTGATAAAGTGGCAGTAAACGGACCAGTAGCAGACGTTGAATAAGCATAGCCTGCGAGGGCAGCCACTGTTACATTTTCGTTGGTAAGGTTAACACCATTGATCGTAAATGAATTGGTGACCGATGTGGTACCGGTACAGATATTACCGAAAGCAGCCAATGCCGTGGTAGTCACTGCAGGCGCTGTTGCTGAAATACCATTACCGCTTACCGCGATAGTAAGTGCTGTAGCAACACCGCCACCGCTGATGGTCACATTACCGGTTTTTACACCCTGGGTCTGCGGTGTAAACCTTACATAAACCGGGGTAGCAGCAAGAGTTGCAGAAGTATATGGTATGGTAGCAGAAGCAGCGAATGTTGTGTTATCATTAGATACCTGGAAATCTGCAGATGGAGCAGTGATGGTGATCACGCCAGGGAAACCGGTAAGGTTGGTTCCTGAAACTGTGAAGCTCTGTGAAGCAGAGTTGGTCAATACCACTACGCTTCCGAAATCGTTGATAGTGCCTGCAGTAGTTAATGCAGGATTAACGGGCGCTACACTACAAACATTAGCAGCAGTTGCACTGTTTCTCGCCAATACAGTTCCCAGTTCAAAATCAGCAAGGTTGTTGTCAGTATCTGTACAGCCATTGCTTTTCCTGTACATCGATTTCGTATTATCGATACCGGTAGTAGTGAATGTATTTCCTTCTGCACAGGTAGCTATGTTGGCCGTAGTGCTGAAACCGAGTACATCTACCACTGATGCGTTTGAGCAGGCAGTTGTACCATTTAATATAGTGCTGTTATTTACCAGCGCTACTTTACCGGCAGTACCGGAAAGGTTGGTGGTAACAGGGCCTACAAAATCCGCTGTTGGCAGGTTGGCACCTACGGTTCCTACAGCGGCAAAAGAAACAAGGAAATATTTACCCGCGCCGATAGAAGAACCAGCCGGAAGAATAGCGCCATTCCAGTCACCTGCACCGCTAGGTCCGCTGAAAGATGCATATTGTACGCTCCAGCCGCTGATATCTACAGCAGTTGTGCCGGAGTTGAATAACTCAACAAAATCCTGGTTGTAAGTAGCCGACGTATTGCCTCCGCCACCATATACCTGGCTGATGCGTACCTGCGAACCTGATGGAGGTGCAGCATTCACACCTGTACCGCTGATAGCAACGGTAACGGCAGTGGCAGTACCACCGCCTGTGATGCTGATATTGCCTGTCTTGACACCTACCGTCTGTGGGGTGAAACGTACATACACGGTAGTTGCAGCCAATGTAGCTGAAGTGTAAGGTATAGTTGTTGATGCAGCAAATGTGGTATTGTTGCTGGATACCTGGAAATCAGCAGAAGGGGCTGTAATGGTAATATTGCCCGGGAAACCGGTAAGATTTGTACCGCTTACTGTAAAGCTCTGTGAAGCCGAATTGGTAAGGATGGTTACGTTTCCGAAATCATTAACCGTACCGGCTGTTGTAAGGGTAGGCACCGTAGCCGCCACACCCGTACCATTCAATGCTACCGTAAGCGCCGGTGATTGCCCACCGCCGGTGATGCTGATGTTTCCTGCTTTCAGGCCGGCCGTTTGTGGGCTGAACCTTACATAGACAGGAGTAGAAGCAAGTGTTGCACTGGTAAAAGGAACGGTTACCGATGCTGAGAACGTAGTGTTATTGGTAGACACTTCAAAATCTGCTGATGGTGCAGTGATAGTGATCACGCCGGGGAAACCGGTCAGGTTTGAACCTGAAAGGTTGAAGGTTTGTGAAGCTGAACTTGCACCAACTGTAACATTTCCAAAACCAGCGATGCTGCCGGTTACGGTCAGTGCCGGTGTGGTAGAGCTGCCGCAAACAACTGCAGCTGAAGCGCTGTTACGCGGAGCCGGGGCTTCCACTGTAAAATCCGCTCCGTTATTATTGGTATCTGTACAACCATTTGCCTTACGCAAAGCTGCGGTAGAATTGCTTAAAACCCCTGTAGCTGCTGCTCCTTCAAAACAAACTGAAGAACCAAAACCTACCAGGTCTATCACTGCCGTAGGACAAGCAGTAACTGCTGTAGTACCATTCACCAGGGCTACACGGCCGTTGGTAGATGACATCGCTACTTCGGCACCTGTAACGGGGTTTGCATCGGGTGTGGGAAGATCTGCTCCTGTAGTGCCTATTGCACTCATCCTTACCAGGTAATATCCACCTGCAGGGATGCTGGCAGCCGGCAATGTTACAATACCCGTCCATGCGCCGGTTGCGGCTGATGAAGCGTATTGTACAGAAAGGCCTGAAGTACTTTGAGCGGTAGCCGATATATTATGCAGCTCTACGAAATCCGCTTTAAAAGGAGCGCCGGAATTTCCGCCGCCACCGTATACCTGGCTTATCACAAGAGTCGTCGACTGTGAATAAGAAAGGAATGAACACAGTACGAGTACCAGTGTAAATATTTTTTTCATAACTGAAATTTTTATTTTTTATTAATGAGGCTGCCTTGAAGGGCAGCCTCATTGTATATCTTTTGTGATCGCTTATTGAATATCCGATGCGCTACGGATACCGACCTGTGTATCTGTATTGAAGATAGAAACATATCCGGTGATAGAGGTTCCGGAAGTGCTTACAGTAATGCCCGCAGCCGTACGTACAAACATTTTCAAAGTACCTGTTGCATCAGTAACAGTGTAGTTAGTACCGGTGCTGTTGGATGTACCCGCTACGATGCTGGTAAGGTTGTTGATCTTCACCAGTGAAGAAGCCCAGGTATTTTTATTAGTCAATATTTCAGCAATGGTTGCTACACGTGGAGTGAGATTCATAGCTAAGGTTGATGTGGTGATGTTTGCGATCGGAACACTTTTCAGTTCCTTATCCCCATTGAAAAGAGTGATAATACCACCGCCACCTGCGTTTACATTCAATACGGTACCAATCGGGTAAACCGGCGAACCTACTACTGTGTAAAGGATGATACCTGCACCGCTTTCGTCCTGAAGACGATAGTTGCCTGCTGCTTCATTGGCGTTGTTTGAAATCACTTTTGCAGTGAAATGGGTGTTGGTTGGAACAGTTACATCTGCTGTACCTGGCTGCAATGCCCTGAAAGCCGCAAGAGTGATCCTTGCAGGATTTGGATCAACAGCGCCACCGCCGCCTGGAGTTGAGCCGTTGCAACGTGTGCCTTTAAACTGCACGTCGTTTGTATCCCTGATGATCAATTGTTTTGTACTGCCGAAAGTAGTGTAGATCGCAGTGAGCGTACCATTTCCATTAGGAGCGTTTACTCCGGCGAAAGTAGAGAAGCCACTTGTACGAACGATGATGCTACTACCGGTACAAGCCTGTGCATTCAGGTTTACAGACTGTTGTAAAACTGCGTCTGCGTAGGTTTTTGCTGTATCGCTGGGAAGGAATTCAGCATTATTGATCTGGATCAGCATGCTCTGATAAGAAGCGTTCAGCTCTGCTACAGTTACCACTTTGGGCGTAACGGTATAACCAACGCTTCCTTTAACGATATACTTGTCAAACAAAGCAGATGGGATAGCCAACACGTTCAGGAAAGAACCGCTGTTGTCGATGCTTCCACCGATCTGGATAAGGCTGTTGTAATCGCCCATGTACAAACCTTTGAGCTTAATGTAAACTTTACGTCCTACAGGGTAGCTTGTATAAAGATTGTTTCCATCAAGACGGATGGTGATACCACCGGTGCTATCCTGGATACTGATCTGTTTGTAATAGTTACCGCTTTTGTCATCGGCATTTACCACACCTGCGATGATGATATCATCGGTAATGGTTTCAACCTGGCCGCTGATGTGCATCGCTTTCAATGCAGCAATGGTTTTATTAGGAACGATATTCGGCTCCTCGTATAATGGCGGATTATCAAAATCCTTTTCACACGAGGTAAATGTCAAAGCAGAAATCATGATCGCGATCGCTGCAAAACTGCTCTTTAAAAAATTGTTCATGGTTGTTTATTTATTGAATGTTTTATATAATTATTATCAGAATCTCAGGCCGATGCTTGCGAAGAAGTTCAGGCCATATGAATAGAATTGTTTTGCAGGGAACTTGTTCACGTTCTTTTCTTCAAAGTCAAAACGCAATTGTTCGTAACCGCCGGAAACCAGGTTCTTATTGTTCAGCAGGTTGTTTACCCCAACATTGAATACCAGGTAAGTATTGCTGCTCACAGATTTGAAACGGTTGCGCATTTTCCAGGAATATCCTGCAAATGCATCTACAGAGAACTGGTCGTCCAATTGTGTCTGGTCGATGATCTGATGGTAAAGTTCAGAATCCCTGTCCAATCCTTCCACTGCTGTGGAAGTCCTGCGGATCGGGTTGAAATCCAACCACATTTTCCTGAAATAATTCACATTCACATTCACGAACCAATATTTTGGCGAGCGGTAATCCAACCCGATCGTGTAAGCTTCCTGTGGTGTAGGCACCCGGAAGTTATTGGAATAAACGGTTGTTTTCGCCAATATTTCTGCGCTGTTATCTACTGTTACTGTTGCCTGCTGACGGGTGTTGTAATAAAAACGTCCGATAGCAGCTGCCGCATTTACACTCAGACCTTTGTATACTTTAGCTTCTGCACCAAATTCGATACCTGTATGGTATTTACCGATGTTGCTCAACGCATAGTTAACAAAGTTCTGGTACTGGTCATTGTAGAACGTAAGCACATTCAGCTGGTTTTTGAACTCAGTATAATAACCGGTCAGACGTAGTTTCACTTTTGGCGCATTCATGATATAACCGCCTTCCACAGAAGTGATCTGCTCGTTTTTCAGGTTATCCTGTTCAAAATCCCTCGTCCTTGGAGCTATATACGCATTTTCAAAGAACGGCGCTTTGGTCATATAAGATGCGTTGGCGAAAATATAATTTCGGCCGTTGAACTTATAAGTGATACCGCCTTTTGCGCTGTAATTATAAAATTCGTTCTTTTTAGATTTACCGAAAGAATTATCGGGGAACAAACCGTTCCTTACATTACCCACCCTCCAGAAAGTTGTATAGGAATGTTCTGCCGCCAGGAAGAAATCGATCTTACGGAACCTGAATACAGATTGTACCCATCCGCTCGCTTTTTTAATATCGATATCATAATCGTAACCGAATTTATCCCCCACACCCAGGATCCTGTTCGGACGGTTGAGGTCATTCTGGTTGGCAGTAGTATTTCCCTGGAAATCCCTTTCTGCAAACTGGTTAACATCTACATAGAAGTCGCCACCCAGCAGGTCGTTCACTTCTTTATAATAATTATTCTTCTGCGACTGGTAAGTAAGCCCTGCAGAAAATTCTACATTTTTACTCAACGTAGTGTTCAACGTGGTGTTGAAGTTATACTTGGTAGTATTGATGATCCTTTCTTCCAGGATATACCTTGACCTTTTACCGGATACATCATTACCAGCTATGCCATCTGCATTCTTGATAGTGCTGAAAGAAGCATAGTTGGTATTATATAGTTTATCCCAGTTGATCTGGCGCAGGTTTACGTCGTTCTGCAACGCAGTCAGTACTGAACTTTTCAGTTCGTCTGTCAGCTGGTAACTAGGCAGGTAACGGTAATAATCCGGCCTTGGATCCGGTGCATTGTACCAGTCGATAGCGGTAGTGCTCCTTTTACCAACGGTGATGGAAGCTGCTGTAAGCAACGACGTTTTATCGGAAATTTTCCAGTCGTGGGTCAATATCCCTATCGGCTGGAAAGATTTTGCTACGCTTGAATTCCTTTTTTTACCATTCTGGTAACCCCAGTAAGGGTTGTAAAAATTGGTACCGGCGATGTCCAGCATTTCCTGAACAGAAGCGCCCTGGCGGCCGTTTTCAGTTGGCGTACCAAAAGCTACGAAAGACAACAGGTGCCTGTCGGAGAAACGTTTGTCCACACCAACATAAAGTGATGACCCGTCATAATAGGTACCATCGGCAAACCCTTCATCCGCCCAGCGGCGTGAACCGGATACGCTGAATGCCCATCCTTTTTTATTGAGGCCGGTTGAATGGGTAACCATCAAACGGTTGCTGTAGTTCCTGTTAGACACTGCATAATTGATGCTTGTCTGGCTGCGCTGGTAAGAAGCCCTTGTATCGAGATAGTTGATACCGCCCAGTTCCCCATAAGCGTAAGTGGTTGGTTTCATACCTAACGTATTGTCCTTGTTGCGGGTAACATCGTTCAACCCACCCCATAAACCGTAAGGAGTGAAGCCGTTATCGAGGTTTTCCATTGGTGCACCATTCATGTAGGTACCAAACATATCCGCATCATACCCTCTCACCCTGAACCTTACGGCCCCGAATTTGAAAGAGGCGGCATTCAGGAAAGGGTCCCTGCCGGCGTTCAATACAGAAGAAATATTCTGAGCGCTCCCGTCATTGGCATCATCGTCCAGCGATACTACCGGGATATTGTCCACCGAAATCTCCCTTACACTTTCAAGGATGGTAGAATCTGTTCTGAGTGAGTCTGGCTTTGGCTTTTCCTGGGCTAACACCGGGTGGGAAACCACCAGCATTAACAGCCCCGCAGCCATTAATTTGTAGAATTTTTGCAGCATAGTTTTTTTATTGAAGGGGCAAATGTAAGGGTACTTTGCGTAACTGGTTGACATTTTTTTAGAGTTATTATAAACATAATTTTAACTTAACAATTTTGAATATGGCCATATATATATCTTTGCGCACATTAATTTTTTATGATAAAGACATTACTCACTGCAATTCTGCTGTTTAGCCTCACAGGTTTATTTGCACAGAATAACTACAGGGTTTCCCTGATAGGGTTTTACAACCTTGAAAACTTTTACGATACGGTAAATAACCCGATGGTAAATGACGAGGAATTCCTGCCAAACAGCGACAGGCACTACAATACACATATATATATGGATAAGGTAGACAGGCTGGCCACTGTAATTTCGCAGATGGGGACCGATATCAGCCCCGATGGACTGGCGCTTTTAGGGGTAGCCGAAGTGGAGAACGATACCGTGCTCACCGATCTTATCCACTCCCCGAAGCTGAAAGACAGGAAATGGAAGATCGAGCATTTCGACTCACCCGATTTCAGGGGCGTGGACGTGGGATTGTTATATAACCCCAAGTATTTCAAAGTCTTACATAGCCGGCCGCTTTTTGTAAAATTGCCTGGTGGAAGTAAGGATTCTTATTTTACCAGGGATATATTATATGTAAAAGGTATCCTCGATGGCGATACCATACATGTTTTCGTCAACCACTGGCCATCCAGGTCGGGGGGCGAAGAAAGGTCGATCCCGGCGAGGGCAGCAGCAGCAGGGGTGTGCAAACAACGGGTGGATTCGCTGATGGCGATCAATCCTAACACCAAAGTAGTGATCATGGGGGATCTGAATGACGATCCGGTAAGCCCGAGCGTAACTAAAACGATCGGCGCCAAAGGGAAAATAAAAGACGTGGCTGTTTCCGGCATATACAATCCCTGGACGGAAATGTACAAAAGAGGGATCGGAACGCTGGCTTACCAGGATGCCTGGGGGCTTTTCGACCAGATCATGGTATCACAGGCCTGGCTGGATAAGGCACAGCCGGGGTATTTTTTCCAGAAAGCGATCATATTTAATAAAGAATTCCTGGTGCAAAAAACCGGCAAATTCAGGGGTTACAGCAAAAGGACCTGGGATGGCAATACCTACAATTATGGGTATAGCGATCACTTACCGGTATTTGTGGAAATGCTGAAAAAGGTCAATTAAGAGGTTTAAAAGGTTTAAAAGTTCAAGAGGTTCAAGAGGTTGCGTTTTAACGGGCTTCCTGAGCCTCTTGAACATTTTGAACTTTTTGAACTGTTGAAGCAGCGTCAACGAATAATCGGTTATCTTATTGTTACGTGGATAATTTGTGGCCTTATTTTTCTGGCGCAAAGTATCCAAAACCCCTATCTTTACACACTTATCACATCTATCTATCTCAAAAAAATTGTATGAAGAAAATTTTTACTAAAAAAATCATGCTGGCTGTTTTGCTGATGATGAACGTAGGTTTATTATCCGCCCAGCAGCTCTTAACGGATAATTTTAACTATTCCGGCGCTCTTACTGCAAATGGCTGGGCTGCCCACAGTGGTACCGGCGCAAGTGCCGTTTCTACTACCACAGGGCTTACCTACACCGGCCTTTCTACAAGTGGTATCGGAAATGCAGCTTTGATTGGCAGCGTAGGTGGTGGTGAGGATGTGAACAGAACGTTTACAGCACAAACTACGGACGGCCAGAACATTTACTTTTCAGCAATGGTTAATATCACTGAGGCGGCTTCTGCCAAAACCGGTGATTATATCATTCACCTTGGGCCAAGCCCTATAGGGAGTACGTTTATCTCCAGGGTATTCGTTAGAGTTGTTGCAGATGCCGTTAATTTCGGTATCAGTAATAATGGCACCGCTAACTGGGGAACGACTTCTTTTGCAAAAAACACTACCTACCTGCTGGTAGTTAAATATACTATCAGTACTACAGCCAACGATCCGCTTTCTATGTGGGTAATTCCTGCTGGCGTACCTGCTTCTGAAGCGGCTGCCGGCACACCGGAAGTGACTACCACTTCTGCCAATGGCAACAACAGCATCGGATCGATCGCTTTGAGGCAGGGAAGCACCAGCCAGCCTCAAACTGTAGTGGATGGCCTGCTCGTAGGTTTAACCTGGGCTGATGTAACTCCAACTGTTGCAACCGGCCCTACCTTGGGAACTACTGGCAACGCAACCAACCTTTCAACTGTTCAAGGTACGGCATCCGCAAGCGGAAGCTTCAACGTTACTGGTACTGATCTCACGGGTTTCCCCGGAACCATCCTCGCAACAGCTTCTTCAACTGACTTCCAGGTTTCTAACGATAATGCAAGCTGGGGCCCGACAACTACTATTCCTTACACTTCAGCCACTTTAGCTGCAACTCCGGTATATGTTCGCCTTAGCGCCACTGCTCCTTTGGGAACGGCAACAGGCACAGTATCTCTTGCCGGTGGCGGTGCAACAACAATTAATGCTAATGTAGGTGGTAATGTATTGGTTGCTGAACCAACTGTACAGGCTTCAAATATTGTTATTTCTGCGGTTAATGATAACGGTTTTACCATTGACTGGACAAACGGAAACGGTGCTGCAAGGATCATAGCAGTAAGGCAAACAACAGCGGCGGCTATTGCCCCTGCCGATGGATCTGTATATACTACTACCCTTGGTGGCGGAAATACCATCTGGTACAACAATACCGGCAACGCTACTACAGTCGTTACCGGCCTCGTTTCAGGTACCAGCTACACAGTACATGCCTACGAATACAATGGTTCTACAGCAGGTACCACCAACTACCTTACTACATCTGCTGCCAATAACCCTGTAACAGTTTCTACCACTGGTATTTCTCCAAATATCCAGCAAGGGTTCTTTACTTCCGTAAGTACACCGCTATACGGCGCAAGGTCTGCTATCAGGATACCAACCGTTGCAGTAGGTACTATCAGCGGACTGGCACCAAATACAACTTATCGTTACTACAGCACCGGTGCATCATCCGCTGATTTCGGTACAAGCAATAGTGCGGGTACACTAGTATTGAATGATTATACCGTTACTACCCCGTCGTTCTACACTGCAAGTACAGGTAGCCTTACAACTGCAGGTTCTTATGGCAAATTCACTTCAGATGCAAACGGTAAATTTACCGGCACGTTCGGGTATTTTGCTTCTACCAACAACAGGTTCGATTCAGGTGCGAATGTATTCGTTACTGTAACGATCGGCGAAGATGTTACACCCTTCAGCGTTAAATACCGCTTTGCACTTGATCAATCCATTAAAATGCTCGATTGGGGTACTGCTCCTGCAGAAGGTTCTTTTATCAAAGGCGCTTCTCTTGCATCAGCAAATAATGTGGTGGCCCTTTGGAACAGCATCGATGGAAACATCGTAGCAGCACGGCCTTTAGCAATGACCCTCGTTGAAGATAACGCTACTACTACCGCACCTGTTGCTCCATATGATGAAACCGCAGGTAGCTGGAATACTGTTATCCCAAATGACAACCCGGAAGGTGTGCGTCTCATCCAGCAGTTCACCCCAACAGGTGTGGTGGTTGGTTGCAATAGCGATGCCGATGGCACATGGCCTTCAGGTGTTTCCACCAGCGATCCGGTAAACGGTTCCGTAACTGCCAACGCATTGCAGATCACTGTAGGCGATGCTCCGCTGAATGCCGGCTCCTGCTTCGGTATCCTGCCTGTGAGCCTCGTAAACTTCACTGCTACAAAAGTGAACAGGACTGTTACCCTGAAATGGACAACTGCCCAGGAACTGAACTCCAGGAATTTCGTGATCGAAAGGTCTACCGACAACAGGACATGGACCAGCATCGCAACCGTTGCGGCAGCAGGTTTCAGCAATGTTGTTAAAAACTATGCGTATGTAGATAACACCCCGGCAAAAGGCATCAACTACTACCGTTTGAAACAGGTAGACGTTGATTACAGGTCTGTAACTTCAGCGGTAAGGCCGGTATTGTTCAGCGAACAATACGCCATCACTGTAGCACCAAATCCTGCAACTGACTTCATCAATGTGTACATCGCTAAAAACGACCAGAAAACCACACAGGTGATCGTGGCGGATATCAATGGCAAAGTGATTGAAAAACGCAACACCGCTGACCAGTTGCTGCAGATCAGCACCAGCCGTTTCGCTAAAGGCGTATACTTTGTAAAAGTGCTCACCGACGAACAGACCACTACACAAAAAGTGATCGTTCAGTAAGATAAATCTCCCGGTACCCGTTTTTCGTAAGTAGCAGCAACGGCCGCTGATTTGTGAAAGACGGGTAATCTGCAACCGCATCAAATTAGTTACCCTACGGTAATGGTTTGATGCGGTTTTTTTGTAATTTCACCCCCGCATTCAAGCATCCGGGATAAAACACCTTTGATCAAATCAAATCATCAACGAATGCAGGTTTCAACTCGTATACAAATGAAAATACACAGCTCCTTCTGTGCGCTCTTCCTATTCTTGTTTTCCACTGCCGCAAATGCACAGAATGTGGGCATTGGTACCGATACCCCTAATGATGGCAAACTGGAGATCATTTCCGCTACCGGCAACCAGCTGATCAGCCGGAACACTGCCACCAGTACCGGGCTTTCTTTTTCTATCATCAACAACAATCCCACCCTCGGTTTCAACGGGATGGGTAAGAATACAAATGACGCCTACGGTTACCTCGGAACCGGTTATGCCGGTTTCCTCGAATATTCACCGGTAACAGGCACTTTCAATTTTTTTTCAGGAGATGTATCAGCGGCTACTCCCAACGTTGATCTCACCGGCGGCACCTCTTCGCTTTTTTCTATCAGCCGCCTGGGTTACCTGGGGCTGGGGCAGGCAGCACCCCTGGAAGGATTACACTTGAAAGGAAAGAATATCCGCCTTGATAACTTATTCGACGCAAGATCTGTAATGCTGCTGAGCGGCGATGATGGCAGGCTTGGTGGCGAGATCCGTTTATTTTCAAATGGCAGCGCCGACAGTACCGTAGTGATCAAAGCCAGCAATGGCGATGGCCTGGGCGGCGATATCGCTCTCATCAACCCGAGCACGCTTACAAGAACAGCACAGATGAACGGTGGCCCCGAAGGTGGTGAGATCAAATTATTTCCTCACGGAGAAACAGACAGCACCATCATCATCAAAGGCAGCAACGCGGTGGGCAACGGCGCCGAAATTTTATTTGTAAATCCTGCCACCGATACCCGTACGATGGAGATCAGCGGCAATTACAACTCATCGGGCCGCAGCAGGATCATCGTTGATGAACTGCAGATCAAAGGCGGGGCAGACTTCGCCGAATACTTCGACATCACCGCTCCTGAAAACGAAACACCCTTGCCGGGCATGCTTGTTTCAATCGATGAAAACAACACCGGTAAACTTACTGTGAGCAATATACCTTACGATAAAAAAGTAGCCGGCGTTATCAGCGGGGCCAATGGCATCCTTCCGGGTATGACGATGGGCCACAAGAATACGATCGCCGATGGGGCATTCCCGGTGGCCATCTCAGGGCGCATCTATGTAATGGCTGATGCCACTAAAAATCCGATCAACCCAGGCGATCAACTTACTACTTCTTCCCTTCCGGGATATGCGATGAAAGCTACCAATTACAAAAAAGCACAGGGCGCCATCATCGGTAAAGCAATGAGTAAACTTTCCGGTGGCAAAGGCATGGTGCTGGTGCTGATCGGTACAAGATAATCCGGGACTGTAAATCTTTTTCATGAAAAAAATATTGTTCATCATATCGATCCTATTGCCCGCCATGTGCCTCCAGGCTCAACAGAAAGGCTATAATGAAACCCGCTGGCAGAATATCATACTTGAAACCGTACCGGAATCTGTAAAGATGAGTGCACAGCTTTACCAGCTGGCTAAACTCGCCGAAACGGATCTTGCTGAAGCGAATGACAGGTTGTTACATTCCACCCTGCGTCACCGGGCAGCAGATAATACTGTCAACATTGAGATCGTATACCGCAACGACGAAAACCTTCAACAGATAAAAGATAAGATCAATACCGGATACCTGACAAGGGCCGGTTTCAGCATTGATCTTACCTGGAAGAACAGGGCAAGCATCTGGGTAAAACTGGACAAGCTGCTTTCCATGGTAAAAACGTTGGAGAAAGATTATTTCGTTTTCCAGGTACCAAAACCTCCGGCAGACGATCAGGGCCCTGCTGCTGTCAATAGCACGGGATATAAAACAGGCGGTGGCCCGGGTGGTACTGGCCGCAGGGTGGCAGTATTCGATTATGGCTTCGCGGGGTTGCAGGCTTCCATCAATTCGGGTAACGCAAAAACACCGGCTTATGTAAACCTGAATGGTACTCCAAGTACGGTTGCAGGAGTTAATATCGGCGGCCAGGAACATGGCACCGCCTGCGCTGAAACTATATACGATCATGCACCCAATGCCGATTACGAATTGTATGTAACGGATAATGCCACCGAGAGGGGCAATGCCGTAAACCTTTGCATCGCCCATGGCGTAAATGTGATCTCCATGGCCATCAGTGAATACAATACGGGCTGGGCCGACGATTCGGGGCCTGCATGCGCTTATGCCAATGCTGCCGCAAATGCGGGGATCATTTTTTGCACCAGCGCCGGCAACAGGGTCTTCAATCACTACGAAGGACTATTCAAAGATGCGAATGCCAATAACCGTCATGAATTTTCGGGCACCGAGGAACGTAACAGGCTCATGAGTTCTATAACTGCCGGCAGCAACACGCATTGTTACCTGAGCTGGAATACCGCCAGTGGCGCTGATTATGATATCGCCATCTGCCGCTTCGATAATAACGTGGTGCTGGCCAATGCCGCTACCGTAGGCACTACTGCCGCAGCATTTGAATATGTAAGCTGGACCAACAATACCGGCGCCGCCGTGAATGTATATTTCAGGGTGACCAAACGATCAGGTGTGGCTACCAATATAGAAATGTTTACCGCAGGTGGGATCGATTACCAGTTTTACCAGGCTGCCGGTTCTACCACTTCCCCCAGCAATTGTACCAGCCCGAATGTTGTATCGGTGGGCGCTGTAGACCAGGTGTATTTTGAAGAACCTTCCGGCGCTACAGATATCATTATCAATTATAGCGGACAAGGGCCTACCAACAGCGGAAACCTTGCTCCAAAAATCGCGGGTCCCACACTTACTACCGTATTCGTTTATGGCGGAGGGGTATTCAGCGGTACCAGCAGCGCCACCGCCAATGCCGCGGGAGCGCTTACCTCGTTCTGGAGTGCCAATCCATACCTGGATGCAACCGGCGTTACGCAGGTATGCTACCGCACTTCCACGCTCTACCGCGATTGGGGCACAGTGGGTGATGACAACATCTACGGACATGGTGGGTTGCAGCTTTATTCATGGGAACCTGACCTGCGTTATATGTACAGGATTCCGGCCAACTCCGGCGTAACAAATGATACCCGGCCTTATTACAATCTTTCGGTTGCCGAAGCCAATGCCCCAGACAATTCGAAAGTGATCCTGCTCAACAGCGGCAGCTTCCTGGAGAATGGCGTTTATGGTGGCCCTCCGGGAAATGGCAGCGGGAAGAAGATCTTGTATTTATCACCGTTCCCGTTTGATGGGAAGTTTGGCTACTGATTTTTTTATTACACGAATTAGCGAATAGGGCCATTTCTCTGAGAAGTTGTTCCCTAGAATGGTCATTGCGAGGCACGTAGCAATCGCTTCGCAATGACAGTTCTAATATAGTATCCAAAATATTCATTAAAATTTTGAACCATTCACCATTCACCATTCACTATTCACCATTCACTATTCACCATTCACTATTCACCATTCACTATTCACCATTCACTATTCACCATTCACTATTCACTATTCCACAATATCAATATCTCCCTCCCCCAGCAAAGGCAGGTTTTTAAACCGGAGAAAAATGTTCCCGGTGGTGATCACATCCTTCTGGCAATAAGTGGCGATGCGTTTTATATTTTTTTCTTTCCAATACACTTCCCCTACCATGCTGCCATCGATATCATCCTTGGGAGAAGGTATTCCCAGAGCGGCAGCCAGTAACTTCAGCGAAGTATAATGTTTGTAATCCCCGAAACGCCAGTACTGGAATGTATCGATGATATTCGTTTCCCATGGTTTCATATTCTGAAAATCGAGGTAGCGGGGAAGCGGAATATTATTGACGACCAGCCTCCGGCAGATGAACGGGATATCGAATTCCCTGATATTATGTCCTGCAAAAGCCCATTTATTATTGATGCTTTCGATCTTTTGAAGCGTAGCCAGGAAATCCTGCAGGATCTTTTTTTCATCATCCCCATAAAATGATTTGATGCGCATCCGCAGTTGCTGCTCCTTGTTGAAATACCCGATGCTGATGCAGATTATTTTCGAAAACTCCGCCATGACACCTGCTCTCATCGGGTAAAATTCTCCAACGCTGGTTCCCTCAGGCACTACCCGCGCCACTTTTTCTTCCCAGAGATGTTGCCAGTTCTCGTTCATCGATTCAAAATCCGGGTGCTCCGATACCGTTTCAATATCGATCACAATTACGTCCTCCGTTCTTACCTGTTGCATAGCCATTTTTTTATTCGTTTAAATTACAACTATATCCATAAAAAAACCCGCTGTTTTAGCGGGTAAATACTGTTGTTTTTCTCCTTATTACAGGGTGATACCAACAAATACCTGTATCGCCTGGTTCTTCCAGGTCTGCCTGTTATCGATATCGTTTATATCAGTAAGTCCGAGTTTATACCTTGCGCCAAGGTTTATCAGCGGGAGTTGTACCCACAAACCGCCGATTGCACTCCATTCTGCTTTTTTAAATATGTCGGCATTTGTTTTCAGGCTGTCAACTGTTTGTTTGAGCAACCCATTGAAAGCAGGCCCCACCTGTAGCTTCACCCTTTTGCTCGGGCCCAGGTTCACATTCAGGAAGACCGGCACTTCCAGGTAATTCAATTTTGCTTTACGCTGACCGCCGCCCAGGAAAAGATCATCATATACATTATCGGCACCACTGCTGAATTCGGATGTGGATTGCACAAAACTGACTTCCGGCTGGATGCCGATCTTATTGGTGAGGTTGAACTGCAGGAAACCGCCGATCTGGTAATTGAAATTGAACCCATCCTTATAAGATTGCCCATCGATCTTATTGATATTCACCCCTCCTTTTGCGCCAAAGCGGAAGAAGTTCTCACGGTCTGAGCTCAAAGGGTTTCGTTGTGCAAAGGAAGAAAAAGTAGTCATCGCCAGCAGGCTGAAGAGCAGTTTAAGCTTTATCATGGTTTGTTTTTTGATTTATCAGCCAAAATTATACCAATCGGATTAATTTTTCCGCAGATGTCCGCAGATCGATACACGCAGATGCTCGCAGGTTTATCTCTGCGAAGATCTGTGTATATTTAAACAGCGGGAACCTGCGGGAAACAAAAGAAAAGAACCGGCAGAAGCCGGCTCCCCATTTATCAAACTCCAACAACAATAATAATTTTACCATCGGCCCGGTACCCATACATACCCGCGCCTGGTGTTTCTCCAGTAGCCCTGGCGGTAAACCTTGTTGGGACGTGGAGCTATCCAGTAACCCTGACGGTAAGCATATCCGCTGCCAACGCGAACGTAGCCGGGTTCTACCCATATATAATTTGGTCGTGGTGGTGCCGGTCTTACATATACCGGTGCTACAGGCCTTTCTTTTACTACTACCGCCG
>NZ_RJUB01000016.1 GCF_024343615.1 Ferruginibacter sp. HRS2-29
TTCCGCCATGATCGTGCTATTTATTGTAAGCCGTTTGCTCCAAGGTTATGGCGATCCGGGCAGATGGGTCAATGGGGAACATAGTTTACTTTCGTTCCTCGATACCAGCAAATACCCACCTTCGCTGCAATACACCTGCATGACTCTTGGCCCGGGAATGATATTACTGGCGCTTCTTGAAAACATAAAAGCCCGCTGGACGGATGTTGTCAGCATTTATGGCCGCGTGCCGTTCTTCTACTACATCCTGCATATTTACCTGCTTCATTTCCTGCTGGTCATTGTCTTTTTCGCCAGCGGTTATGGTATGTCGCAGATTGCCAGCGATCCGCCATTCCTTTTCAGGCCACGTAATTTCGGCTATGGGTTACCGGTAGTATACCTCATCTGGATATCCGTAGTGGGGGTTTTGTATCTTCCGTGCAAGTGGTTCAATAAATATAAGATGGAACATGGGCAGTGGTGGTTGAAATACATTTGATCAATTACGAATTACGAATTACGAATTACGAATTACGAATTACGAATTACGAATTACGAATTACGAATTACGAATTACGAATTTGAGCGAAGATTGAAGCATAGAAGGGATCACAGATTTAAAATGGATTAGGGGATTACACAGATTATTTTACTTCGTAAAAATGAAAATGCAGTCGGTGAAAACTTGCAACCTTTAAAATAGTACAAGTTTTAACTGACTGCATTTTCATTTCCTGCTTGCAGGAAATAATCTGTGTAATCCCCTAATCCTTCTGAAATCCGTGATCCTGCCCGCTTCTATTTTCCGAATACTTTTTTCAATAATCCAGTTACCTGTGCTGCGGGGTCTTTGCGGATCTTTTGTTCTTCTTGTCCGATGGAATAGAAAATGCCTGTCATGGCCCGTTCGGTAACGTACGAGGACAGATCTGTATTCACTGGTTTTGAGCCGAAGGCCAATTTATTGTAGGCCGTGAAAACATCTTTCCAGTAAGTGGTAGCGTTTACTTTTGCAAGAGAAGCTTCAATTACAGGACGCATCTTTTCAGTAAGCTGGGAAGTAGTGCTTGCTTTCAGGTAATCTGTTGCAGCAAAATCTCCGCCTCTTAATATCTTCAAACCGTCGGTAACGGTCATTCCTTTTACCGCGTTGATGAAGATCGCGGAAACCCCGCCGGCCGCGTCTTCTGCTGCACGGTTCATGGAAAGTATCGCTTTATCTACCAATGCCCCCATCCCTACTTTGCGCAAAGTGGCTTCTGCTTTTTTTGCTTCTTCCGGCATCAGGATCTTCAATGCGGCATCTTTGAAAAACCCATCCGGTTTGCTCAACCTTTTGGCCGCACTGTCGGTGCCGATAGTCAACGCTTCCTTAAGACCACTGATGATCTCATCATTCGATAACCCATTACCCGACCCCAGTCCTTTGATACTTCCCAGGATGGAACTTCCGCTTCCGGAACTGGCAGAGGAAGTGTCTTTGGAAGTCGCTTTTTTAAGTTTGCCAAGTATGCCTTGCGCATTGGTTGTTGCAGCAGCAAAAACTACCAGCAATAAGAATGTAAATTTTTTCATATCAAATCCAGAGATAAGTGTGCAACAAATTTACCGCCTGTTATGCTAAGGTACGGTTAAAATATATTGGGGAAATTTAGTAGTATTGGGCAATTAATAGTTAATAATGAATAATGAATAATTGTTCAACCCGAAATTATTGCAGTTAATATGTTAAGTATCTGCACGGTAATTATTAATTATTCATTATTCATTATTAATTTAAACAGATGAAAATAGCAGTACTCGGCGCCGGAATGGTCGGCCGTACCATCGCAAAAGATCTTGCCACAAAAAACGACGTCACTTCTTTTGATATCAGCGAAAACAATCTTGCCCTGCTGCATGGGATCGACCGGATCACTACCCGGGCTGCCGACCTCATGGCGTATGATCAATATGCGCAATTGCTGGAGGGTGCTGATCTTGTAGTATGCGCTGTACCGGGTTTCATGGGGTACAAAGCGCTGGAAGCCATCATCCGCACAAAAAAGAATGTGGTGGACATCTCCTTTTTCCCGGAAGATGCGCTGCAATTACATCAACTGGCGGCAGACAATGGGGTGACTGCCATCGTGGATTGCGGCGTGGCGCCGGGTATGAGCAATCTTGTACTGGGCCGTTACAACGAACTGATGGAGGTAAAAAGTTTTGAATGCATGGTAGGCGGATTGCCCAAGCAACGGATAAAACCTTTCGAATATAAAGCCCCTTTTTCGCCGGTGGATGTGATAGAGGAATATACCAGGCCGGCAAGGTATGTTGAAAATGGCCATGTGGTAACCAAACCCGCGTTGAGTGATGCCGAGCTCATCGATTTTGAATATGCCGGCACGCTCGAAAGTTTCAATACGGACGGGTTGCGCAGCATATTATTCACCATGAAACATATCCCCGATATGAAAGAAAAGACCCTGCGTTATCCCGGCCATATCGACCTCATGATCGCGTTGCAGAAAGCAGGTTTTTTCAGTGAAGAAGCCATGCTGGTCAAAGGAAAAGAGATAAGGCCCATCGATATGACATCGGCGATCTTATTCGATCAATGGAAACTTGGGGCTGAAGAACCTGAATTCACGCTGATGAATATTGTGGTAAAAGGGATCATGGGCGGTAAAGAAACGACTGTACGATATTTCCTGTACGATGAATATGACCCCACCACCAAAACGGCTTCCATGAGCCGCACTACCGGCTATACCTGCACGGCGGCGGTGAATATGCTGGCAGAAGGATTGTTTACCGAAAAAGGGGTGTTCCCGCCGGAGTTGGTGGGTAAGGATGAAAAGTGTTTTAAGTATATACTGGCCTATTTAGCAGAGAGGAAGGTTATTTACGAGAAGATATTTGTATGTGATTAAATTTAAAACTTAAGAAAATTTGAGGAATACTTTAAATTATAAAATAATCGAAACCCGTTAATTTTTCACCAATAAGTAATTTTTATTTAATTTTTAATCCTACTATCCCACCAAAAGCCTATTTTTGCGTGAAATTATCACACAATGCTAATAAGATTTATTGTCAAAAATTTATTCTCCTTTAAAGAACTCACAGAATTTAACATGTTACCAGGGAGATTTAGTCGTATGCCCTATCATGTATATGAATCTAACGATATAGAATTGCTTAAACTAAATGCTATGTATGGTGCTAATGGTGCAGGCAAAAGCAATTTGATTAAATCCTTATCGCTTCTTAGCCAATTTGTTGAGAGCGGTAATTTGCCAATTGAATTTTTAATTGAAACTTTCAAATTTGATAAGGAAAGCCGAAAGAAAGACGTTTATATTGGTGTTGAATTTATCAAAGAAGAAATACCATATTACTACGGTATAACTATTAATCAAGGTATTGTCGTTGAAGAAGAGTTGCAAATTAGTGGTATAGGTAAAAAAGAAGACTATACACTGTTTCGACGTACTGATAAGCCAGGTGAAAAAAATTTAGACCTTACCTTTAGTAAAGAAGTTATGGAAGACAAAGAAGCTACTGTTTTTCCCTTCTTCTTAAAAAATGAAATTTTAGAAAGAAATGAACCAGTGTTGTTTCATATGGCCAGTCGGAAGAACAAAGTATTTGACCCCTTCAAAAAAGCATTGCAATGGTTTACCCATGATTTAGTCCCGGTAATGCCTAATGCTAGACCTAGCGGTTTAACTATACACCTAGAGGAAGATGCAGAATTTTATAAATTTGCTTCCGATGTAATGCAGGCATTTAGTACAGGAATTAAAAGCATTAATGTAGATACAATACCTATAGAAGATTTTTTTGGGGAAGACGATAAACAACAAGCAGAACGTATTACTGCAGAATTGAAAGCAAACCCCGATAAAATAAGGCCATTTTTAACTGCCCATGAAGAAATCTTATTTGTATTGAGGCAAAATAAAGTGGTAGCCAAACGTTTGTTTTTTTTACATGATACAGATGGTGGTATTGTTAAGTTTACTTCTGCCGAAGAATCGGATGGAACAAGACGCTTACTTGATTACTTACCCGCATTTTATGCAGCCATTAAAGCCAAACGTGTTTATATCATCGATGAAATTGAAAGAAGTATTCATCCGTTATTGATAAAAGAATTAATCAGTAAATTTTCTCATGATCAAACAACACATGGTCAGTTAATATTTTCAACACATGAATCCAATTTGTTAGATCAGGAAATTTTCCGTCCTGATGAAATTTGGTTTGCTGAAAAAAATAAAGCGGGTGCGACAGAAGTGTATGCTTTAAGTGAGTTTAAAGAACATCATACACTCGATATCAGAAAGGGTTATCTAAATGGTCGTTACGGTGGTATTCCTTTTTTAGGAAATTTAAAAGACTTAAACTGGGAGAAATATGCCGAAGCCTAAGATATTTACTTATGAGAAGAAGGCTCCTTTTAGAGATGCTTTTTTATTTATAATCGTTTGTGAAGGTACGAATCGGGAACCTGACTATTTTCGTTTTTTTGATGGGATGTCATCAAGAGTAAAAATTGTTCCGGTGGTGAGTCAAATCGGCAGTGCTCCACGTTTACTAATAAACGTAGCAATTGCAAAAGAACAAGAGTTAGAGGCCAGTGATGAAAGGGATAGATTATGGTTTGTAATAGATACGGACAGGTGGAGAGAGCAATTGCATGAAATTAGAGAAGAGTGCGAGCAACATCCCCATTGGAAAGTAGCACAAAGTAATCCCTGTTTCGAAGTATGGCTTTATTTTCATGCGAAAGGTCAATTACCCGCATTACCAAATATTTCGCAATGTAACAATTGGAAGCCTCATTTGCCAACAATAATACAAGGTGGTTTTAATGCGGATTTTCATCCAATAGCAATTGAAGTCGCAATAACGAATTCAAAAAACACATATCAAGCAACAGGTTATTTTCCTAATCCTGGTAGCACTCAATTATGGGAACTTGGAGAAGAATTACTTCCTTTAATCAAGAAAGATTTAGACAGAATTAAAGATAAGTTTCCACATCCTGCTGTGATAGAATGATGCAAAATTAAATTTCGTTACAAAAGTCTGGCTTATGGGTTAATGTAAAACACTGAACTTGCTGCGGACTGGTATTAATTTAAAAGAAATCAGCATTAGCTCGCTATTTTAAATTAAGTATCATTATAACCAAATTAGCAAGAATTTCTGCTAGGTAATAACTTCTAAAAGTTATCAGATACCTGTAGCTCAGAATAAACTTTCATTCAATTTTATAGTAAATTTAGTTATAGCTATTTCTATACTACTAAAACTAATATCTTGCAACTAAAATTTCCAATCAAGCAAAAAAAGAGCCCCATTCCCGGAGCTCTTTTTTATTTTATAAAGTTCATTCTTATTGCGGACGCATAACCTGATCGATCTTATGCAATACACCATTGAGGTAGAATTGATCGCTGGTACCACCCGGTGCCGGCGTAGGATTGATAAGGATATTAGATGCGGTTGTATTAGCAATACCTTTTGCGGTAGCTGATGTTACAAAACCACCGGTAAAAGTAGCCTGTAACCCGATACCAGGATGGGTTGGAACGGCGCCATTCAACAACGTAGGGAAATTAGCCGCTGTTGTTGGCAGGTTGTTGTTGAACGCCCTTACACCCAACAGGTGATATACCACCAGCCCTTTTACTGTGGTAGCTGATAAAGCCCCGTACAATGCAGGATTGCTGAATACTGTAGGAGAAGAAGCCAATGTAGTAGCCTGTGCCAATGCAATGGCAGGTGCCTGTGCAGCGGCCAGGGCAGGCGCCTGTGCGGCAGCTTCTTCAGGTGTGGCTCCGCCGGAGATCAGTTGTGCGGTAATAACCGGGATCAGCTGTGCAGTCACTACCGGCACCAATGCCTGGTAGATAGCACCGGTGAGGGTAGCCTGGAAAGCCGCATCTGTAGGGGCATACACGGTAAGGTTGGCACCGATGTTAAGCAACGCTCCCTGCAAAGATCCTGATGCTGTTACCGCTACTCCACTGTCTGCACGAAGGATAGCTGCTTTCAGGTAAGTGAGGCCTGCATCTGTATTGATCCTGTCCCAGAGGTATTGGCTGGGCGGAACAGAAAGTGCTGCAATCTCGTGGTAAACGCCATTCGCGGCAGCATTGTCAGTAGAAACGATCGGAATATTGTTCAACCATGCACCATTCCTTGTAGAAGGGAAAGTGGTGAGCCTGAGCAATGCGCTGATCTGTGGCGCAGGGTTCAGGATGGTCGGGTATTGAAAGTTAGGGAAAGTAGCAGGAATGTTCACTGCCAATACTTTCTGCGGGATGATGTGATAACGAACGATCGTATCAGCTTGCCCGGCCCTTAACGCTGTGTTGATAAATCCGACATAAACCGGATCCGGTGAACCTGCAGGCACCAACCCGCCGGATAAGGCAGTGATGGCCGACCTGATCGCCGCATTGGTAGGAACAAAAAGTGTATAGGTGGCAGTTTTGTTGTTCAGTAATGTAAGGTTGCCTGTTCCACCCCTCAACATTATTTTATAGAAAAGACTGTCATTGGGGTTTGCTTTCACCGCATCCGCCAGGCCTAACCCGCTGGGAGGAGTAACTGGTGAAGTAGCAGGGGTGCCTGTAATTTCAGGCATATCCTTGTTACAAGCCGTAAGCACTGCCATTGCTGCCAACGCGATCAGCGAACCTGTTTTTATATTATTGATAATATGTTTCATGATCAATGTTTTAATTTTTTAATTGCTTTACTAGTAGATGTTGTAACCGAAGCTTACATAATATAAACCTCCAACCCGTGAGTTACCGATGGCATTGTAATAGTATTGGTTCAGCAGGTTGTTGGCACCTACTTTCAACACTGATTTGGTGGTAGGCAGTTTGTAGCTGAATTGCGCATCCAGTGTCTGTACCGAAGGAACAGTGCCATTTGCAAGGTCACCCTGGTAGTAAAATTCATCCTGCCACCTGTAAGCCACTGTAAAGCCAAGGCGTTTTTCTTTACCAAAACCGCTGTTGCTGATAGAAGCATTCACTTTGTATTTTGGTGAGTTGAAGTTAGCGATGATATTAGTAGGCACGTCATCCAGGTTATCGGAAGCAGCATTCACACTAAGTGTGAAGTTGCGTGGCAACCTGTAATCGAAGCCGATACCGAAACCATATGTTTTCAGTTTACCATCGGCATTGATCGGAACTGAGTAGATCTGGCCATTGGCAGTATCTGCCAGGCTGATCGGCGATCCGGTTTTTGATTGCACCACATTCTTACGTGCAAGGAAATCCGTGAAACGGCCGAAGTAACCATATACATCCACCAGCAATTTTGAATCCATCAACAAACCTTTGTAACCAACTTCAAATGAAGAAAGAGATTCCGGTTTCAGTTTCACGAATGGTGCCGCAACAACTTTGCCTGCACGCAGTGAATCCCTGTCGTAGAGAGGATTGCCGCCGAAATTGTAAATAGTGTTGAAAGCGTCGTTACCACCGATGAGTTTGTAAGACAACAGATCAAGGTTGATCCATTGCTGCTGTGTAGATGGAAAACGGTAAGCTGTCTGGTAAGACAACCTGATATTGTTGTTTTCAGCAACTTTCACTACCGCAGTTACCCTTGGGGTGAAACGGCCTTCGAAGTTTTCATTCTTGTCATACCTTCCTGAAGCAGTCAGCTTCACGATACCCAGATCCCTTGAAGCCTGGATGAAAGCGCCTACTTCACGGATACCAATGGTACCTGCAGTATCTGCAAACAAGGTACCCTGAGAATTCAATACATAGTTCCTGTAGTTGGCACCCACAAGGATATCCGCAAATGCTTTGGTAAATCTTGAGAAGTTGTAGTTGCCTTCCACGCTGTAAAGATCCGTCCTGTCAAGCAATGCCCCGCCTTTTGGTACCGGGATCTTCGCTACATTATCATACAAAGCACGGAACTGGGGAGTTCCGACTTTTGGCCTGCCCTGATCCGCTACGCCTCTTGCCAGCTGATGTGCATCAAAATCAGATGCGCCACCAAGTTTTGCGCCAAGGAATGCCTGGCCGTATTGTGCAAACCAACCGGTAGAACCGGCACTTGGTTTCCATGCTTCGTTGAAGTTTTGAGTAGTTGCAGCAAGATTGTATGTTCCACCGGCATTTTCCTGGGTAGTGTATGCACGAAACATCCAGTCCTTGTTCAACAATTCAAACTTATATTGTCCCATCTTGAAATCCTTGATGGAATACCTGGAAGCACCGGTGTAGATGGTGTTACCAGTTCCCCAGTAACCTGCAAGGATAGCTTCGGTTCCCGGAGAAAGTTTATAATGGAAAGATCCACCCAGTTTGAAGTTAACTGTGTTTGGATTGATCAGCTCCTGTTCGGTGTAACCTGTACGGGATACAACGATCGGCTTTGTAGTAAGCGTAGCGATAAATGGTGCAAGGAAAGGGGCCGCTGCTGCTGCACCATTCAATACCTGGCGGATATCCGCGTTGGTTTCATCACCATATACGTTCACACCATCGTAAGCCGGATCATTCACCCTGTCACCTGGTTTCAATACACCGCCGGACCTGTCGTAGTTCCTGTAATCAGTACCTATCCAGTCTTTCGCCTGAACCAGTTCTGTGGTCAGCTTGAAAGCGAATTTTTCAGATATTTTTTTACCCCACCTGAGTGCAAGGTTGTAGTAAGGAGATGCAGCCCTTTCTTTTCTGTCGGTATGCATGATACCGGTTTTTACCACATAAGACAGCCCCTGGTATTTGAAAGGGTTCTTGCTGGTCATGAGCAAAGTACCGTTCATACCGCCCGGGCCATACAATGCAGAAGACGCGCCGGACAGCAATTCAAGGTTATCGATATCCAGTTCGTTGAGGCCGATGATGGAACCCACGGAGAAGTTCAGCCCTGGAGCCTGGTTATCCATACCATCTACCAGCTGGTTGAACCTGGTATTACCGCTACCGCCAAAACCACGGGTAGTCGGTGCTTTAAATGTAAGTGAGGAAGTGGTCACATCCACACCTTTCAGTGTTGAGATCACATCATAAAAGTTGGCAGCCGGCGCATTCCTGATCGCTGCGGCACTTACCCTTTCGATGGAAACAGGCGATTCCAGTATTTTCTGTGGAACGCGGGATGCCGATACCACTACTTCCTGACCCAATGAATTGGAAGGCACAAATTTTACCGATATGGGAATTGCAGCGCTTGTTACACTGACTTCCTGTTGCTCATAGCCAATAGATGAAAAAATCAACGTTACAGGCAGGCTCTTGGTGGTGATGCTGAAATTACCCCTGTCATCCGTGTAAGTCCCTGTCTCCGACCCTTTAATAGTTACTGATACAGCTGCGGATTTTTCTGAGGTAGCGCTGTTCTGCACATTACCGCTGATGGTTACATTTTGTGCGTATGCCGACACTGCAAGAATGTTCGCCAGTACAAATGCAACCAAATAGCTCGTAATTCTTTTCATATAGCTTTGTTTTGGTTTGTAAATTAGCAGCAAAATAAGCATAGTTCTCATGTTTTAAAATTTTATTTTTGAACCAGTTGTTGAAAGTTTTGCCGCCCCATAAAATATTATCTCAAAACAAGGTGCTACTTTAGCGTATGGCAACTTTTGAATTCCCCGGACAAACTGGTTTTTATAGTGGAAAAGTAAGGGACGTATACAGTATCGGCGATGATCTGCTGGTGATGGTGGCAAGCGACCGGATATCAGCTTTTGATGTGATCTTACCAAAGCCGATCCCTTACAAAGGACAGGTACTCAACCAGATTGCGGCATACATGCTAAAAGCCTGCGAAGATATCTGCCCCAACTGGCTGCTCCGCTCCCCTGCCCCCAACGTGAGCGTGGGCAAAAGATGTAACCCCTTCAGGATAGAAATGGTAGTGAGGGGAAATCTTACCGGCCACGCATGGCGCACTTATCAATCCGGGGGCCGCACACTCTGCGGTGTACCATTACCCGAAGGGCTGAAAGAAAATGATTATTTTCCTGTGCCGCTCATTACACCCTCCACCAAAGCCTCCGAAGGACATGATGAGGATATCAGTAAGGAAGAAATTATTGCGCAGGGAATTGCTACTACCGAAGAATGGGCTGTGCTGGAAAAGTATGCGCTGCAATTATTTGAAAGAGGAAGATCCATCGCGGCAAAACAAGGCCTGATCCTCGTAGATACGAAATACGAATTTGGTACACTCGGCAACGAGATCGTACTGATGGATGAAATACATACCCCCGATTCTTCGCGGTATTTTTACGCCGAAGGTTTTGATGAACGCCAGGCCAAAGGCGAAAAACAAAAACAACTGAGCAAGGAATTCGTTCGCGAATGGCTGATACAAAATAATTTTATGGGCAAGGAAGGACAAAGCGTTCCTGAAATGTCCGCCGAATGGATACAGACCATCAGCAACCGTTATATTGAATTGTACGAAAATATCATCGGCGAAAAATTCCAGCCGGAAAGTTTATCAGACGATGATACGTATGCAAGGATTGTGGCATCGCTGGATGAATTGAAGGATTAATGTAGAATTAAGTTCCCAACTATTATTTGATTCGGAGATAACAACAGGTTTTTGAGAGTGTTTTGCCGTTGGCATAGCTTTTGGATTTTATGGTTAAAATATTTTTAACCTTTAATTTAAATACTATGTCAAGTCTGCTCTACACCATTGCTGTGATACTGGTTATCATCTGGGCAATTTCATATTTCGGTGGATATTATACCGGCGGGATCATTCATATATTACTTGTAATCGCTGTCATAGCTGTGTTACTGAGAGTGATATCCGGCAACCGGCCAGTTTAATAAAAAACACTTTAGAATGGAAAAGAAAAAAGCGGTAGAAAATGCATTGCTGGCAGTGATCGGCATCGGATTGATCACTACTGCCGTGGTGCTGCTTTCAAAAAGAAAACGGTCAGATGGGCGTGAAAGTTCCGACGACCGGAGGATCACCTCTTATGATGATTATGAAGATGACCCCAATGAATTGAGGGCGTTTTCTGAAACAGGAATTTATTTATAATTCACAATGCAAAATTGGCAATAAACAACAGGACTTTCGCCCCGGAAGAACTTTGTTTATTGCCATTTTTCTGTTTGATATCATTATCAGTTATCTTTTTCAATTTTCCTTTCACGTGTTCATGGTGTAGGCAAATCGCATATAAATTTACTTCCCTTCCCTGGTTTCGATTCTACCCTGATACTTCCTCCGTTCTTAACCACAAATTCTTTGCACAGAAATAATCCCAACCCTGTTCCCGATTCATTGGCAGTTCCTTTTGTAGAGTAAAAATCGCCCCCGAATAATTTACTGACAGCATCACTGCTGATACCCATACCGGTATCTTTCACAAATAACTCAACTCCCGATGAATGCTGTGTTGCACCAATGCACACTTCCCCTTTTTCGGGTGTGAATTTTATCGCATTGGAAACCAGGTTGCGCAATACCAGCTTCATCATATCCTTATCAGCATAGATGTATACGGTATCGTCCATCTTACTTGTTACATAAATGTTTTTGGTTTCTGCCTGCAGCCGGAGCAGTTGCTTCACCTCTTCGATCATTGGTTCCACTTCTAATAATTCCATATTTACGCTATACCCGGTCATCTGGCTTTTGGCCCACTGCAACAGGTTTTCCATCAAACCGGTGGTGTAATTAAGATCGGAAATGATATCGGGCACCAGCACTTTAATTTCCTCCCCGGGAAGATCGTAGGTGGCGATGCTACTGAAGAGGTTTCGCAAACTGTAAATAGGAGTTTTAAGGTCATGAGATATGATCGAAAAAAGCCGGTCTTTCAATGAATTGAGCTCTGTCAGTTCAGCGGTCTTATTTTCCAGTTGTATAGCTTTCTGCTGTATCAGTTCTTTTTGCTGTGCATTTTTAAGATGACTCTCTTTTAATTTTTTATTCCGCCACAAAATCCTTTTTTCATAGCTCGAATTCTCTCTTTTGATCATGAATAATCCTGTAAAAATAAAAATGATGGCAAGGAGATGATTAAAAAAATAAAAGGCGAAATTGATATCCGCCATCCGGTAGTGGTAATCTTTGACCACGATGTAAGTCATAAAATAACAAGCCGCTGAAAGGAAAAAAGCGATGAATACCGAACGTATCTTTTGCAGAAAGAATACAGACAAAACTCCATACAGGATAAAAAACAGCTCTATACCAACATCGATATTGCCCACATAAACCAATGCTGTGGTAAGCGGGTAAAAAATAAAATAGATCAGCATCGCCTGCTCATACCTGCGGTAGTGGTTGCTGATCAGCACCGCAAGGCTGATAGCTGCGGGGGAAGAGGCTACAAACCATGCCAGCACCGGCAGGTAACCATCGCCGGATAATGCCGCCAATGGTATTATGATTCCGGTCAAAAAGCCAAGAAAGTTCAGCTGGTTGAAGATGTATAATTTACGGATCGTAAGTACGTCCAGGCCGTGATGCACACCGATATGCATGATACGGCTGCGTATTTTTTTGATCCCCTTAATAAGAAACATATATAGTTATTTTACCATTACCCAGCATTCATGCTTGTTGTCATAGTTGATAACCGATAAGATAATTTCTTATGCAGGAGGTGAGGATCAGGTGCACCCCATAAACGAGATTACTTCATACAAGGTTCTTTAACGATAAAAATTACTTTTTAGTCCCTCTGACGGTGGCGTTTAAACGCTGTTTACTTTTATTGAAGATCATATTCCCTTTATCGATGCCTTTTCTCAATTCCTTTTGTGTTTCTTCCGGCAATGCTATCACTTCCATGCATTCCGTGCTGCAACAACCTTTGAACGATTCTTTGCATTCATCACATTGTATGAAAAGCAGGTGGCATCCTTCGTTAACGCAATTGGTGTGTGTATCGGCAGGCTTGCCGCATTGATGGCATTTTGCGATGATCTCATCCGTGATGCGCTCTCCCAGCCTGTCGTCGAAGACAAAATTCTTTCCGTGAAATTTATTGGATAACTCTTCCGTTTTTACTTTATTAGCGTAATTGATGATCCCACCTTCCAGGTGAAAAACATTTTTGAACCCACGGTGAAGCATATACGCACTTGCTTTTTCGCAGCGTATGCCGCCGGTGCAGTACATGATGATATTCTTTTCCTTCTGATCGCCCAGCATCTCCGCCGCCATGGGCAATTGTTCCCTGAAAGTATCACTCGGTATTTCGATGGCATTCTCAAAATGTCCCACTTCAAATTCGTAATGGTTGCGCATATCCACCACGATGGTTTCCTTATCGTCCGTCAGCCGGTTGAATTCATCGGCATTCACATAACGGCCTTTGTTGGCCATATCAAAATCCGGATCGGTGATACCATCTGCAACGATCTTCGGCCTCACTTTTATTTTCAATACCCAGAATGATTTACCGTCATCATCCACCGCGATGTTCAACCTTAATCCGTTGAGCGGAGCATAAGAATACAAAAACGACCTGAAGGCTTCAAAATTGGTTTCCGGTACACTCACCTGCGCATTGATGCCTTCGGAAGCGATGTAAACCCTGCCAAAAACATTGACAGCGCTGAATCCACGATACAGTTCATCCCTGAATGCTACAGGATCTTCAATAAAAAAATACTGGTAAAATGAAACCGTGATGCGTGGTTCGGTTTCTTCGTACAGGCGTTTTTTCAGCTCCGCCTGGGAAAGCTTGTTGTACAATGCGGCCATGATGGTTAATTTGATCCCGCAGGGCGGGAAACCTTATTTAAGATTGGATGCTTGCAGGGCAAACCAAATTTTTACGGCGCAAAGCTACAAAACAATTATGAATTGTCAATTACGAATTACGAATGAGAGGACAGTCAATCCGTAATTCGTAATTGACAATTCGTAATTTCTAAAAGCTGATCTCCAAAGTACTTCTACCCGCTCTTCCACCACCTTTTATTGCCCCGCCAATCAGCCCTCCGGTGCCAAGCCTGAAGCCCATTACAGGTTCTTTGCCAGGCTCATAACCAATGATATAATCCAGGCGGAAAATTTTAAGAATGTTCTCAAGGCCGGCAAAAACCTCGATGTAATTATTGCCTTTGTCTACATACAATGCATTGGTACCCGCCACCAGGTTCCAGTTGAGGCGCTTGAACAACGGAATCTTATTGGTAAGCAATCCATTGAAATGATGCTCGAGGAAAGCATAACTGTAAAACGAAGTATTGGTGCTCAGGCCATAATGGCGGGCAAGCTGGAAGCCGTTCACATATTCCGCGTTCCTGCCAAAATCACTGCGGGAGAAGGCGGTATTGAAATGCTGGAAATCCTGGAAGAACATGCTGCCCGTATTGAGGAAGCCGCCTGTTCCGATCTTGTATTTAAGCGTTCCGAAAAGCTTGAAGTTCTTATCATCATTGATCGCGAATTTCCACTGATCGAAATCCACATCACTTCCCAAAACATCTTTGATGCCCTTGCGATACCCGAAACTGAATGTGGGGTATTTTGACCCGATGGAGACTTTGCTATGAGGGAACTGGATGTAGCGTTGCCCCGGTTTGAAGCTGATGTCGAAACCTACTACCACAGCCTGGTGACGGGCGAATTGTGCCGGCAGTCGCAGGATCGGGTAATTGGGTTCGATATGGTTAGAATCTTTTTTCGAAATGGTAAAATCGGTCGTGTTGTTTAACGGTATCCTGTCTTCATACAGTGCATTAATACTGAAACGGAGCCCGCTCTCGTAACGCCTGCTATAGCCAATCGTACCAAAATAATTTTCGTAGGTCTTCAGGAAATTATTCCCCCACAACAAAGACGAGATTGAATTGGACAGTACCGAGTAGCTGCTTTCCTTAAAGAAATTGCTCACGCGTTTTCCCCCGGCAATCGTCCAGCTGTATTGCCTGATCTTCTGATCTGCATCGTAATCTCTTGTGCGGAGCGTAATGCGTGCCGATGGATTAAAATGTGTATTGCTGAATCCATACCGGAACGTAGGTTCGATGCTCAGGTTACTTTTCCATTTGGAAATATTCTTTTGGAAATAAGGGTTTACGTTCACCACCAGCCCTTCCGCGAAATTATATTCCAGGGTCTTGATGAGTGGCTCAAGGCCGTAACTATAACTGTTGGTTTTGCTGTAATGCCGGCGGTTAATGCCTTTCCAGAAGGGATCCAGCAGCTTCACTTTGCCCTGCTTTTTATTCAATGAATCCACAGAACGCTGAGTCAATATCGAATCTTTCGTGTTCTGGTAAATGCTGTCCTTTAACGCATAATCCTTCGACTCTTCCCGCTCCAGCGGAACCGGGCGTATGCTGTCCCAATATTCTTTCGGACGTTTGTTTACGGCAGTATCGTATTTGATCACTACACGATCGAAGAATTTTTTATCAAATTTCGGATTGATGTTGTAGTTGGAATAAACAGTGAGGAAGTTACCTATCGCATCGATGCCGAATTGTTTGAAATTAAAATGGATCAGCTGATTTTTCACCCTCCAGGTATCGTTACTAACGGGAACGTGTAACTGAGTTATCTGTAATGAATCCATGATCTCCAGCTGCGATGATTTTGTGAGCAACAGATCGAAGCTATGTATCCTCCAGTCGTTGTCGGTAATGTTGATGATGCCTGAAAAAAGCGGCTCATAAGATCTTCGTGGGGTCACCCGTATCACATTTACCGCCTTGCCATTTTCCCAGAAATTACCCAGGAATTTGTATTTATAAAATCCGAGTGCGCCATCCGCTATCGGCGAAACGAACCCGCGGGGATTGAATGCGGTAGAAAAAACCGTTACATTATTATTGTACAAACTGATGAAGGTAGGGAATGTGAAACCGAAGCTGCCACTGCCACTCACCCGGCTGCTCGTCACTTCCATCTTGAATTTGTCGGGCTGCTGGGAATATACTTTCGATACAGATTCCGATAAATACATGATGCCCTTACCGGTAGAATCGAGCCCGATGTCTTTACGGTCTTCATCAGGTATGCGTTGACCGAATATTTTTTTAGGAAGCGTACGCAGCTTGATGATGTCTTTGCTGTACAGATCGAGTGTAAAAGCTTTTACCTGGTTTTGGTAATAGGTCCTTTTTTTGATCGCGTTGCGAATGATCTCATAGGCCGGATCTTCTCCGCCGCTTTTTACAGTTACATCCTGCAGCGTAAGTTTCTGTTCGGAAAGAATGAACGTGATCTCGTTATCTTCTTTATTTACAGTGATCTTTTTTTCCTGGCTGGCATACCCGATATGCTGGCAAACGATGGTGTAAGTGCCTTCGGGAACGGAAAAAGAAAATTTACCTTTATCATTGGCGCTGGCGCCTACAGACCCACCCTTGATGATAACGGATGAAAAGGCAAGGAGATCGCCTTTATCGTTGAAGACCGTTCCGGTTATTTTTTGGGAAAATGCGGTGCTACTCAAAAAGGTTATTAAAAATAACGCTACTAATATTCTCATATATCTTTAGGTTAAAACGAATACAGGATGAAATAGTTACTAAAAACACTAAAAATCAGCTTTTTTTTTCAAACCGGACTGCACAAAAAAAATGTGCAGTTATACTCCTGCACAATCCAACTGCACAAATATTTTTGTGCAGAATTATTTTTTTAAAGAAAAAACAAAAAAACTGCACAATTTATAATTGTGTAGTTCTTCATTTTATATTACTATTTTTTAAAACTGCACAATTTATAATTGTGTAGTTTTTCATTTTATATCATTATTTTTTAAAACTGCACACTTTTCAGGATTGTTTGGTTCGTAGAAAAGATCCCGTCAGCGCTGCAAAACCTGCCACTAAGCCACCTATCAAACCTGTGGCAAGTATCAAATAATACGGATTGTCTACGCTCAGGATCAGCAACGATACTTTATGCGCCAGAAGATGGCCGTTGTTACTGCTGATCAGGAAGCTCATCACCGACCACAGCAGAAAAATAGCCAAAAAGCCTGCCAAAAAGGATTTGCCCCCGCTCATGTTGAACACCAGGGCCACTATAAAGGCCGCCACCGCTATTGTCCACCAGGGCATGTAAAGGGCTGCCGCGAAGCTAAGTAAAGCGATCAGCAGTATGGAGAGGAGAAACTTCATATAGTTTAGAGATTAGGGATTAGAGTTTAGGTTTAGGTTTAGGAGTTTAGAAGTTTAAATGGTTTAGAGAATTGCGTCTTCTCATTCTTAATTCTTCATTCTTAATTCTTCATTCTTAATTAGTAAAAGTTATTTTCCATTTCACACTCTTGTTCTTCACTTCCGCTTTCGTCATCATCCAGAGCGGGTAATATTTTCCTTCGGCCCATTGATCTACAAAATTATCGTAGAACCGGCTACCCGGATTTCCACTTTGTCCGCCGGGATACACACCATAGGCTTCGGTTTTTGCCGTAAGGCTTACCACCATGCGCCAGCTGGGTCCGTGATTGCTGCGGTTGGCATTGATGGCGTGAGAACCGCCGGCTGTCTTGAGGTTCAGGCGGCTGAACTGCGGGATAAATCCGAGATGACGGATCCCTACCCCATTATACTTTTCCCAATCCAGGCGGCCATCGGCTTCGATGGTTTTCAGATCCAGCGCTGCCTGTTTGAAAGCGGCAGTAATATTATCCGCCAGTGTTTCCACCTGTGAAGTGTTGATATCATCTAAAAATTTAAAAGCCGAATCTTTCAGCAAAGCTTCTGCCAACGTGCTCTCGTGCGGCCGCATGATCACTTTTGGCGCTTTTGCATATTCATCGTTGAAAACAGTATCTTCAAAATGCTGCCACACCACTTCAAATACGGTCGCACCTTTTGCGCCGATATCATCCCTCAGGTTCCAGTTTTTCAGTAAGTCAAAATATTTACTTTCATCCGCATTGAAGCTACCTGTCTGCATATTTTTCAATATCAACGGCATCACCGTTGCGGCAAACCCATCGAAATTATCCGTCTGCAATTTCATCATCGATTCCGGCGAGAATTTCGTGGTATCGCCCAGGCGTTTATTGATCGTGATGCCCCGGTAAGGCGGATAATCCCTGCCAATGTAATACGGGTAAGTTTCATCCACAGGTTTCTGATTGGCGCTGCTTACAAAGCCTCTCTCAGGATTGTATTGAAAAGGTACTTCGTCCTGCGGGATCATTCCCTGCCACATATAACTGCTGTCGGTACCCGGCATGATGAAATCGCCCTGCCCTTTCCATTTCGCCGGCCAATCGCCCTGTGTACGGATCGCGATGTCGCCATCTTTACAGGCAAAAACGCAGTTCTGCCCCGGTGTGTGCAGGTTGGTAACGGCTGCAGAATAATCAGCATAATTTTTAGCCTTATTCAGCAGCGTGAAGATCTTCAACTCGTTGCTCGGATCATGCGCTGTCCAGCGAACGGCATAATATTTATCATTAAGGCTTCTTTTGCCACTGTAGCTTTTATCAAACATTACCGGCCCGAACACTGTATAGGCAACGCTATCGATAAACGGTTCCCTGCCGCTGATGCCGATGGTATCCACACGGAAAGTGGTGGCGCGCCAGCTGCTATCGAACCAGTATTCCTTACGGCTGTCGTCTTTGAATTTTATTTCATAATAATCACGTACATCGCGGCCACCATTGGTAAAACCGAATGCGGCGTTATCATTAAAGCCTATGATGACACTTGGTGCACCGGGAAAAGTAGCTCCATAAGCATTGAAATCCGGTGTAGACAATTGCATTTCAAACCAGAGTGAAGGCAGGTTGAGGCCAAGATGTGGATCATTGCAAAGGATGGGTGCACCACTCACCGTTTTTGATCCGCTTACCGCCCAGTTATTGCTTCCGTTTTCGGGGTCGGCTTTCTGGGTTTCATTGATGGCTACATCTTTTGAATTAAAATAAATGGAATCCACGCCAGCTGGCGCAACAGGAAATACCTTTTGTTTTTCAAACGGCGTGCCCTTGGGGATGATAGGATCCAGGGAATCCTGCACCGCAGGAAAAAGTTTAGCAAAATCTTCCGCCGAAAAATAACTTTTCGCATTCGTCATCTCGATATCATTCTCATGCGAAGCAAGGTCGTAACTCATGTATTTCAGGAAGAGCGAGGTTTTCAGGTTAGACCATAACTCCGGTTTGTAACCGATGAGTTTGTATTCGAGTGGCAACGTACTTTCGGTAAGAGAATTGATGTATGCATTTACACCGGCAGTGTAAGCATCACATTCCGCTTTTATTTCAGGGTCTTTTTCCATTTCCTTCTGGGCGATCTCTGCAGCATACACCATCCCCAGCCTTCTGAATTCGCGGTCATGCTCCAGTCCTTTTTCGCCAATCACTTCGCTCACCCTTCCGCCTGCGGCAAAAGTCTGCAGTTCCATCTGCCATAACCTGAACTTCGCATGTATGTATCCCTGTACAAAATAGGCATCATTTGTTTTTTCTGCAAACACATGCGGAACAAGCCGGTCATCAAAATACACTTCCACTTTTCCACCCAATTGCGGAAATTTCAGGTCGGCTGAAAAATCATGATCGGTAGCTTCCGCATTTTGCCAGAAACCATGCTGGGGAGAAAAAAAGGAACCGAATGCCGGAGCTTTTTTACCGCCGATCGTCCATTGTTTACTTAATGCGCCAATGAGCAGGCAGGTGATCAGCAGTGAAATTATGAAAGGGATCAGTCGCATAGCAATAGTTTGATAAGCCGAAATTAATGTATTTATGATACTGGACGACAGATTATTAGGACGATTCTAAATCAACATGATATTTATCAATGAATGTTGGATAACATCAGGATTTTTACTTTTAACTACTGCAAAAAAAATATTAAATTGCAGGTGATGCCAACAGTTTTTACGCTTCAGGGGTTTCGATTCTTTTTTTGGAGTAATGAAGGTGATGAACCGATGCATATTCATGTTGAAAAGGGAGGAGCCGATGGGAAAATCTGGCTCGAGCCTGAGATTAAGATTGCATATATGCATAATTTTACTCCTAAGGAACAAAAAATAATAATGGGGATAGTGGAAACTAAATTTTTAATAATTACAAATAAGTGGAATGAATATTTTGCATAATAAATATGATACAATTGAAAATATTATTTTTAAACAAGGTTTAAGGATCACCTCTTTAGAACTTAACCCTGAGCATGATAAATTACTCATTTATTTAAACACTAATATGACATTAGTAGCTCCTACCAAAAATTATAAAGGGCTAAAAAATGCGAGTGTTAAACGCTTAAAGAATTATCGCCTCATCAGTGATGGAGTTGGAATTCACTGGCCAGATTTAGATGAGGACTTAAGTTTAAAAGGGTTTTTGAAAGAATTTTTAAATCAAAAACTCAAAAGTCATAGAAAAATGGTGTTAGCATAATACTATAGGAATTATTAAATAAGCCTGTTTCAATTATACATTTATCTAATGACCAATTGGCTAACTAACCAAAATGCACAACTCTCTTTCCGAACACGCCCGCAACATCCTTGGCCTTCAGCTCCCCACAGACCCGCGTTGGGTGAATCTTGCTGAAATACAGCTGAACGAAATACTCACCGATTATGCCTGGTGTGAGCAGAAAGCGGCACTCACCTGCATTTCGTTGATCCAGAAAAATCACGACAAACACCTGCTGGTGCAGGAACTGATGCCGATCGTTACAGAAGAATGGGGCCATTTTCGGCAGGTACTGGCCGAGTTGTACAAAAGAGGATTATCGCTGGGGAAACCGCGGAAGGATATTTATGTAAACAAACTGATCGCTTTTCAGAAAAAAGATGGCGGGCCGGATGAACGTTTTCTCGATTCCATGCTCATCATGGCTTTGATAGAAGCCCGTAGCTGCGAGCGTTTCAAGCGGTTGAGCGAAGGGATGGAAGACGAGTATATGCGAAAATTCTACCGCCGGTTCATGGAAAGTGAGGCCGGCCATTATACCTTATTCATTACAATGGCTGAACATTATATCGATAAAAAGATCGTGCGCAAACGCTGGGCGCAATGGTTGCAATATGAAAAGGAGCTGATGACGAGTGAGGAAGTGCGGGGCGACCGGATACACTAAGCAATTAAGAATTAAAGATTAAGAATTAAGAATACTCAATGTTGAAGTGTATACGAAAAGTATGCTTTCTCCGGATCGAAGTTGATGTAGGGATATTTTTCTTTGAGTGAATTTACTTTTTCGAGATTTTTTTGCAGGAAGTTGCGATGCGCTTCTGAGGCTGCATTGAACGGTTTATGGCTTCGGGCAGCGTTGATCTCGTTGATGACCTTCATCAACTGTTGTGTTGGTTCATCGATGCAGGCAGTTACAAATTTTTCCCACACATAATTGGTGGCTGCATAATTCGGGTGCACCATATCTTCTGCATAAAAACGATAATCCCTCAGGTCGTCTATCACCAGCTCATAAGCGGGAAAATAATCGACCTGCCCGTTGCTGTCTGCCAGTTTGTGCACCGAGTTGATCAAGGTGGCCTTACTGCGGTTATTTTCTACAAAGCCCTCACGGAGATGGCGAACCGGGCTGATGGTGAAGATCACTTTCAACCCGGGGTTAAAATTATGCAGCTTCGACATCATCCCTGAAAGTATCCCATCCAGTTCTTCCGATGCCAGTAAACGCCTGTGAAACCATGCCGATGGCGCTTTGTGGTTGTTGGCAGCCACAGCACCGGGTTTTGCATTTTGGGCTTCTTCTGTAAGCTCGTATACCCATGCGGAGCCGAGGGTGATCAGCAATACCTCTGCTGTCTTCAAATAATCATGCGCCGCTTCCGTACTGGTATTGATCTTCTCTACCGATGTTTCCTTCACCGGCGAAGAAAACCTGCTGTGGTGCTGCCAGCTGTGAAAACCTTCATTGAGATAAAACAGTTCTTTTTCGGATATTTTCTTATTGCTGATATAATTATCAATCGCTTCTGCAACGCTCACCGGATTGAACAATATCCCGTTGGGATTCTGCATCACGTTGAATTTATGCGCCAGCAATTTCTCCCCGATGTTTTCGGTAAAACAACTGCCGATCAACATGAGCTGCTGATGGTGGCTGATCCTGGTGATCAACGGTTTCGGGGAAAATTCTAAATGAAACTCCATATTTTTTATTACACTAATTAGAACGAATTACACGAATTACACAAATTAACAAAGAAACGGTACTATAAAACATGGGTTTAGCTAATCCGTGTAATTCGTGTAATTCGCCTGAATTCGTGTAATCAATTAAATAAATATCGAAGAAGCCATCCTGCTGCTTTCTTTCAGCGCTTCTATATCCAGTGCAGGAAGTAATTTTAATTGTTCAAAATAAGGTATCATCAGTTCCGTATCCATATTACCAACCAGCACATCATCTGCCATCGGGCAACCACCGATACCTTTCAAGGCGCCATCAAACCTCCGGCAGCCCGCTTCCACAGCAGCATCCAGCTTTTCTTTCCAGTTTTCGGCAGTGGAATGAAGGTGTACACCAATTTCAATATCAGGCAAAGCATTTACAAGATAACCCGTCATTTTTTTTACCTGCCCCGGAGTAGCTACGCCAACGGTATCTGCCAGCGAGATGATCTTCACATCAATCGCTGTCATTTTATTTACCCATTCGAATACTACTTCTTCATCAAAGCGGTCGCCATAAGGATTTCCGAACCCCATTGAAATATAGACGACGAGTTCTTTTTTATTCTTGATACAAAGTGTCTGAATATCTTCCACCCTCGCCATCGATTCCTCTATCGTGGAATTGGTGTTCCTGCGTTGAAATGTTTCGGAAACTGAAAAAGGAAAACCAAGGTAACTGATCTCATCAAACATCACCGCATCCTGCGCCCCTCTTTCATTGGCAACTATGGTGAGCAGTTTTGTGCTGCTACCCGTAAGCGTTAGTTTGCTGATGACTTCTTTGGTATCGGCCATTTGCGGTATGGCTTTCGGTGAAACGAAACTGCCGGCATCCAGCGTATCGAAACCAACTTTCAGCAACTGATTGATATAAGCGATCTTTTTTTCCGTAGGGATCAAATGAGCCCAACCCTGCATGGCATCGCGTGGGCATTCTATCAGTTTGAGTGGAGTCTTGTTCATTTGACAGTATTTTTTGCGGGTTGATGATCGTTTGCGGACAGTGCTGCGTAAAATCTGCTTTCTACGTCTCCCTGCGTTAAAAGTATCGCTGCTATCTCCGGGAACGATAAAATAACTGGCAACCCGTCACCCGCAACTATTCTCCTCTTTGACGAACCGCTTCATACAATATCATTCCCGTGGCTACCGAAACATTGAGGCTTTCAAAATCGCCCGGCATGGGGATCTGGAACTGTTCATCGCAGATCTTCAGCAAGGTTGGATAAATACCGTGTTCTTCCCCTCCCATCACGATGGCGGCAGGCACGGTAAAATCTATATCCTGGCATTTTTTAGTCGCTTTCATTTCGCTGGCGTATACCACGATGCCATTCAGGTGCAGGTCATCCACGGCTTTCATGAGGCTGCCTACGCGGCAAACTGCCAGTTGTTCCAACGCACCGGCTGACGTCAGTATGGCATCTTCATTAAGTGCCCCTACGCCCTTATCCGGAATGATCAGTGCGTGAACGCCCATGGCATAAGCGCTCCGGGCAATACCGCCGATGTTTCGGATATCGGTAATGCCATCCAGGATCAGCAACAGCGGCGTTTTTCCTTCATCCACGATGAATGAGATGACCGATTGAAGATCCTGGTATTGTATTTTGGATATCTGTGCGATACAACCTTCGTGGTTGCTCACATTGAAGTTATTGAGTTTTTCTACCGGCACTTTATTGATCGGCACCAAATGCTCGGCGGCCAGTTTTTTTAACTCGTCGATCACTTCTCCATGTACAGTTGCCTGCAGGTAAATGCGTTCGAGCTGCTTGCCTTCCTGCATCGCTTTGATGACGGCGGCACGGCCAACAATGAGTGTATTCTTTTTCGGGCGGTGATGTTGATGTCTGAAATTTTTCACGGAGCAAAGATAGTTGAAAGTTGAATGTTGAAAGTTCAAAGTTGAAGTCTTCCCGATTTAAAATAACTTGCAGCAGCCTGTTTTTTCAACCTTCAACCTTCAACCTTCAACCTTCAACCATGAACCTACAGCCTTCTATTAATCCTATCATCACAGGCGCCACCGGCATGGTAGGCGAAGGTGTTCTTCATATCTGTCTTCAGCATCCGGATGTGGGTGCTGTATTGGTCATCAACCGCAGGCCCTGTGGTGTGAGCCATCCGAAGCTGAAAGAGATCATCCACAGCGATTTTTTTGACCTGTCGCCGGTGAAGGATCAGCTTGCAGGATACAATGCCTGTTATTTTTGCCTGGGCGTGACTTCTGTGGGGAAAAACGAAGCAGATTATACCCGTTTTACCTACCAGCTCACGATGTATATGGCCGGCATACTTGCAGAGATCAGCCCGGATATGACTTTTTGTTATGTTTCCGGTGCGGGCACCGATAGCACTGAAAAAGGACGGCTGATGTGGGCACGGGTAAAAGGCAAAACGGAAAACGACCTTGCTGCGCTTCCGTTCCGGCAGGTGTTCGCTTTCAGGCCGGGCATCATACAACCGATGAAGGGTTTGAAGAATGCCCATAAGTTTTATGCACTTTTCGGCTGGTTGTTTTTCATCCTCAAAAAAGTAAACCGATATAGCTATTGCAGGCTGGAAGAGATCGGGCGGGCGATGATAAATTGTGTATCGTTGCCGGATAAGAGGAAGCTGATGGAAGTGCGGGACATTGTAGTGAATAGTGAATAGTCAATAGTCAATCCTTTGAAGTTTATAACTGAAACAGAAAGTGATTTCTACCTGGAATTACTTGTAGAAAATGAACGCCGAAGGTTTGACAATTCCCTATTGACTATTCACTATTGACTATTCACTATTCACTATTGACATAAAAATCCCGCTACGAGAGCGGGATTTTTATTATTTCTTTTTCAGCTTATTTCAAACCGAAAGCTTTCTTCACTTCTTTCACTGCATCCAGTTTTTCCCAGGTAAACAGTTCTACTTTTTTCTTTATCACTTTACCATCCGGCGAAACGAATGATTTTTCCACCACTTCGTTCTTGCGGCCCATGTGCCCGTAAGCTGCGGTTTCGCTGTACATCGGGTTACGCAGTTTAAGGCGCTGTTCGATGAAGTAAGGGCGCATATCGAAGCAAGGCATTTTCATGATCTTTTCAGCGATCTGTCCGTCGGTCAGGTCAACTTTTGCAGTACCATAAGTAACTACGTTGATGCTGGTTGGTTTTGCCACACCTATCGCGTAAGAAACCTGTACCAGTACTTCGTCTGCAAGGCCGGCAGCAACAAGGTTCTTAGCGATGTGGCGTGTTGCGTAAGCTGCAGAACGATCCACTTTGCTCGGATCTTTACCGCTGAACGCGCCACCACCGTGAGCACCTTTACCACCATACGTATCTACGATGATCTTACGACCGGTCAGGCCGGTATCGCCGTGCGGGCCGCCGATCACGAACTTACCGGTTGGGTTGATATGATAAACGATCTTGCTGTTGAATAAATGTGCATACTGAGGGTATTTCGCTTTCACCCTTGGTATAACGATGTTGATGATATCTTTCCTGATCTTCGCCAGCATCACATCATCCTTACCGAAATCATCGTGTTGTGTAGATACCACGATCGCATCAATCCTGATCGGTTGGTTGTTGTCGTTGTATTCCAACGTTACCTGGCTTTTCGCATCCGGGCGAAGATATTTTATCTGTTTGTTCTCCCTGCGTACCGCGGCCAGTTCGATCAGGATATCATGAGAAAGCGCCAACGCCAATGGCATGTGGTTTTCAGTTTCGCTGGTAGCGTAACCGAACATCATGCCCTGATCACCTGCTCCCTGTTCTTCTTTTTTCTTACGGTCAACACCCTGGTTGATATCGCTGCTCTGTTCGTGGATGGCAGAAAGGATACCGCAGGAGTTTGCTTCAAACATGTATTCACTCTTGGTATAACCGATCTTGCGGATTACGCCCCTTGCTATTTCCTGAACGTCGAGGTAAGCTTTACTTTTTACTTCGCCAGCTAAAACCACCTGTCCGGTTGTAACGAGTGTTTCACACGCCACTTTACTGGTTGGATCAAAAGCTAAAAAATTATCGATGAGCGCATCACTGATTTGATCCGCAACTTTATCCGGGTGGCCTTCACTAACCGACTCTGATGTAAATAAGTAGGGCATAATATTATTATTTTTTTGAGATTGCAAAGATAAGGGTGTAGCATTTAAACAACAAAGCCCCTTAAAAGATATTAAGGGACTTTGTAAACTATTTTCATCACTTAAGGTATCTTGGAATAGATGATGACCATCCGCATCTTCTTCGCCTTGTCCGGGTGTGTGCCACTTGCGAGCCTTACCCTTCCGTTTGCGATGAGATTGTAATACGGAATTATTTCAGGTGAATATTGCGGGTATATCAGGCTGTAAGGGGCCCACATCCGCATCGGGTAATTCGGTGTCTGCTTGGTCACGATCTGCTGTACATACCTCGTTACGTTAATATTGTAATAACCGATCTTGTTGCCTAAACCATCCGGTTTGTATTTGAGATTACCCCCGTAATTCGTAGGGTCCACGCCCGATAGCGGGAAGAACGGATACCCCGATTTATAATCCGGATCGTAAGGGCTCGATGGGTTCAGGTCATGGTAGACCGGCTTCCATTTGTTGCCCGCTGAGGCGGAAGTATCTTTCAGGTCGAGGTACAGGTAATCCGGCGGCGGGAACAATGCGTCCGTTGCAGGGCTCACCGCGTCCGGAACACTTTCGATCAGGATCGCTGCCCTGTGAATGATCTGGTTAGGACGGTTGGCCAAAGCCGGTATCGAAAGGCTGGCGTAAGTACCCGGCCCTGATGTTTGAATAAAGAGATAATCAGATAAACCTGTTGCAGATGGCGTACCTGTACGATCGCGAACGATACCATTGCCGGTGGAAGAAGGTTGCCCGTAGGTAGTGATGGTAGGATACAGGGCAAAACTTGCGTAAGTAGTATCCGGACGACCGGTTTTCTTTTTACGGTAGTGTATTTCCAGCCTGGTCTTGGCATCTGTCAGGCTGATATAAACGAAGGCGTTGCCGCTTCCACCTGTCTTTTGCTTGATAGCAAAACCATTGTATGCAGCCCTGAAAAGAGAATCACTTTTGAATGCGCCAATACCTGCAGAATCGCTATTGTAGAGGTTGTAAATAAATGTCGGATCTGTGATCTTGATCCTGATCTGGTTGGTAGCCGAATCTTTATCGTGCGCAAATTTCACCTGTTTTTTTATGGAAGGAATATCAAGGGTCACACTTCCCAATACGTTTCCGAGAGAGGTTGGCTGATAATTTACATTCTGCTCCTGCCCTACCGAGTCCTTAAATACATTATCATACAATTGCCTTACTTCCAACTCTAGCGGAGTAAGCGTATCGCCATAATATCCTGTATAAGCGAGGCACATGAATACGGAATCCACACCTACACTGTCCACCGGAAGTGTAGGGCCGGGGCCACCTCCCGGGTTGCGGGTAGTATCGCCGGCAGCGCCGAAATAAAAAGGATAAAAGGATGGTTTCAATTGAAAATAAATGGAGGCGTCTGACTTACCAAAAAGCGGATCAGTTTCCAGGTGGCCTACCGCATGCGCTTCGTTGTAAAGCACTTTGGTGGTATCAGGTAAAAAATAACCTTGTGTGGTAGTAATGTCTAAAGTGTCTGCGAAAGTGTTGATATTATCCACTTCAGGTATCAAATCCTGTCCGAGTGTTGTGGTATCTAATTTGGTACAACTGAAAACGAAAACAAAGCAAGCTCCAACAAAAGCAATTGGTAAAAGTCTTTTACGCACAGGTAGAATTTTTATAAGAATAGTAGTGATAATTATCTATTTGGCAAGGTCGGTATATAATTGTAAATAGTCTGTTAAATCACTTTCCGCATCGAACTTCAGCACCTTCTTACCTTTCACCTTAGAAAATTCCTCTACCAGTTTCTTATCGATCTTATCTGCGCCAAATGTGATGGCATCGGCGTATGTGGCGCCAGCCCTGAACATAGCGGTATTATTATTATCTTTCAATACATCATGTTCCTTCTTGGTTACCGAATCATTGATGGTGGCCAATTGGAGGAAATCGGCGCCCAGTTTTTCCTTGAAAGTATTCTGCCCGATGGTGAATACCACTTTGCTGTGGCTGAATACCGGTTCTTTTTTATAAGCCGTCTTGATGAACATGGGGATGAGCCCTGTCATCCAGCCGCTGCAATGAATGATATCCGGCGGCCAGCCGAATTTTTTCACTGTTTCCAGTGCACCTTTGCAAAACAATACAGTTCTGAGGCCATTGTCATCAAACCAGTTGTCTGCTTCATCCGTAAAAATGGATTTACGTTTGAAATAATCTTCATTGTCGAGGAAGTAAACCTGCAGTCTTGCATTTGGCAGAGAAGCTACTTTGATCACCAGCGGGTAATCATCGTTGTCGATGGATACATTGATACCAGAAAGGCGAACCACTTCGTGAAGGCGGTGCCTTCTTTCGTTGATCACACCAAAACGAGGCATTATGCACCTAACTTCCATATTATTGTCGTTGGATAAAACGGCCAGTTTATTTACAACTTCGGCAAACTCCGTGAGTTCCAAATAAGGCGACATTTCATTGGCAATAAATAAAATTCTTTTCTTTGTAGACATTTGTACTAAGTTAGATGCTGAATTGTACCTTTTTTTTACAAAGGTGTGCAAAAGTACTGATTTTTATTGAAATAGAGAACAGGCAGGCATTTGGGGTAAAGAGCCCATCTGTTGCCGATGTTCAAATGTCTGTCAGCCTGAGCTTGTCGAAGGCTGGTTCAATACTACGCAATGCCTTCGACAAGCTCAGGCTGACAGCATCTTAAACCCTTTATAACCAATAAATGATACTGATAAAAACCATTCCGCAATTACAGGAACAGCTTGCCCGCTTCCGCGGAAAACGTTCTTCCATAGGCTTTGTGCCTACCATGGGCGCCCTTCACCAGGGACATATATCATTGATAAACAAGTGCAAAGAGACCAATGCGGTCTGCGTCTGCAGCATTTTTGTAAATCCCACACAGTTCAATAACCCGGCGGATTTTGAAAAATATCCCATCACCATTGAAAAAGACATTGATCTGCTGGAAGCTGCCGACTGCGATATCTTATTTCTTCCGGCCGTGGCCGAAATGTATCCCCCGGATGATGTAAAAGAACACTACAACCTCGGTTATCTCGAGACCATCCTGGAAGGAAAATATCGCCCCGGGCATTTTCAGGGCGTATGCCAGATCGTCGATAAATTGCTGGCGGCCGTAACCCCGGACCATCTTTTCCTGGGGCAAAAAGATTACCAGCAATGTATGGTAATTACCAAAATGATCGAACTTAAAGGGCACAAAACGACCCCCATCATCTGCCCCACCATCCGCGAAAAAGACGGCCTGGCCATGAGCAGCCGCAACCTCCGCCTGAATGAACAGGAACGTATCACCGCACTCGCCATCAGTAAGGCATTATTTTATATAAAAGAAAATGCCTGTACGGGCTCCCTCGAAGCGATCAGGCAGCATGCCGAACAACTGCTTACAAATGCTGGTTATAAAGTGGATTATGTAGCGATAGCCGATGCCGCTACCCTGCAGCCTGTCGAAAACCGGGATGCAAAGCAACAGATGGTGGCACTGGTGGCCGCATTCTTGAATGAAGTGAGATTGATCGACAATATGGTGGTGAATAGTGAATGGTCAATAGTGAATAGTGAAACCTTCGCGCCTTCAAAAGAAATGGCCAGTTAATACTAAACCGTGGTCGGTCGTCGGTCGTCGGTGGTCACTCTTCCTGCTTTAATTCGTAATTTGCATTTATGCGCAAACGTATTTTCTCCATTCTCCAATACATCATTTTTCTCGGTGGCGGGCTTGCGCTTGTAGTCTGGCAGTTGAATTCGATGACGGCCAGGGAAGCCCACGAATTCCGACAGGCACTTACTTCCGCCAATTACTGGCTGATAATTCCCGTGATCGCCATGAGCCTTATGAGCCATGTCAGCCGATCTATGCGTTGGAAACTGCTGATGGAGCCATTGGGTTATACGCCAAAACTGGCCAACGTTTTCGGTGTTACCATGGTAGGTTACCTCGCCAATTCTGCCGTACCAAGGCTCGGCGAAATATTGAAATGCACGATGCTGGCAAAACGCGAGCAGCTGAAAACGGACAAACTCGTGGGCACCATCCTCGTAGAACGCACTTTCGATTTCATCTGTTATATCATTTTTATCGTGGTAACGGTGCTCATTCAAATGAAAGTGGTCGGTAATTTTGCCAGCAACGAATTGAAGAAGCTCAGCTCAGGGAGCGTATTTCCTATCTGGGCCAAAATCAGCATTTTCATCCTCGGCGTTTTCCTCATCATTTACTGCGTGAAATATTTACTGAAACAACATCCCGATAACAAGATCATCCTTTCCATCAATAATTTTTTCAAAGGGATCGGCGACGGGTTCAGCACGATCAGGAACCTGAAGCACCGCACCATGTTCCTGGTGCATACCGTTTTCATCTGGAGCATGTACCTGCTGCAGATCTATGTTGGATTCTATGCTATCGGCGGCACAGCTCACCTGGGGCTCAATGCTGCCTGCTCGGTACTGGCGCTGGCTACACTAGCCATGATAGCCACTCCCGGCGGTATCGGCTCCTTTCCTTTTTTCGTTATGAAAACACTGGCGCTGTACGAGATCTCCGAACCGATGGGTAAGGCATTTGGCTGGCTGATATGGGGTGTGAGCACAGGCATCATCCTGGTGGTAGGCCTCACTGCACTGATCATTTTATTGTCAACACAAAAAAATACTATCCATGAAATCCACAAAAGCGATACCGGAAAAGATATTCACGATGGAGGAGCTGCAGCGGGAACTGAAACGCTGGAGACTGAAAAATAAAAAGATCGTTTTCACCAACGGTGTCTTCGATATATTACACGAAGGGCACATTGCTTCCCTTTCCGAAGCGGCTTCTTATGGCGATGTGCTGATAGTCGGCGTCAATTCCGATGCTTCGGTAAAAAGGCTCAAAGGCGATAGCAGGCCCGTGAACCCGGAAGCCGCACGGGCTTTGCTGCTCGCCAGCCTGGTGATGACAGACGCGGTCATAGTTTTTGACACCGATACACCCTACGAACTCATTACCGCCATCCTGCCCGATGTGCTGGTAAAAGGCGGAGATTACACGCTGGAGCAGATCGTTGGCGCCAAAGAAGTGATGGCCGCCGGTGGCGAAGTGAAGCGGGCACAGATTGTTGAGGGGATTTCAACTACAGGGATCATTGAGAAAATGAGGAAGTGAGTAGTCAATAGAAAATAGTCAATAGTCAAATCTCTGAAGTGTGTTATTTAAATGAAATCTCTATCCTGAAAAAGCACTTTCGGGAAATAGTATAAACTTTGACCGTTTGACTATTGACTATTCCCTATTGACTTATTAATAGTAACTTAATATTCAAATTTTCCCGGCTGCTATCATAACAGCTAATTTTATTAAAAATAATTACCCGTTTTGCTTAAGAAAAAAACAATTGTCAGGGATATAAGCTGGCTCTCCTTCAACCACCGTGTATTACAGGAAGCAGCAGATACCACTGTTCCGCTCAAAGAGCGCATCAAATTCCTTGGTATATTTTCCAATAATCTCGATGAATTCTTTCGGGTACGTGTAGCCGCTTTGCGGAAAATGATCGAACTGGGCAGCAAAGCCAAGATGCACCTCGAAGACGATCCCGCCAACATCCTCAAGAATATCCAGGAGATCGTAATGCAGCAGCAGTCGGAGTTTGAGGAAACATGGAAAGACATCCTCCGCGAAATGAAAAAGCAGAATATCCTGCTGATCAATGAGAAAAAACTGACGGCTGTACAACAAAAGTTCGTACTCGATTATTTCAATGAAGAAGTAAGGAGTTATATCGTGCCGCTGATGATCGAAAGCCTGCAGGCCTTCCCGGTACTGAATGATAAATCGATCTACCTGGCCTGCAAACTTTCTAAAAAAGATAACAGCATCGCCGAAAGGTTTGCGCTGGTATCCGTTCCCGTCAGACATCTCCCAAGGTTTGTGAAACTGCCCTCCAGGCCCGAGGAACACAACCTCATCCTGCTGGAAGATGTGATCCGTTTTTGCCTCCCCAACATCTTCTCCTTTTTCGGTTACGATAGTTTTTCCTCCCATGTCATCAAAGTGACCCGCGATGCAGAGATCGATATCGATAATGATGTATCCACTTCACTGATACAAAAATTGGAAAAAGGGCTCAAGAACAGGAAAAAAGGAAAACCGGTCAGGTTTGTTTTTGATAAGGAGATCGATATTTCGCTGCTGGCGTACCTGCTGAAAAGACTGGGGCTTTCCAACAATGAGAATATCGTGCCCGGCGGGCGTATCCATAATTTCAAGGATTTCATGAACTTCCCGGATGTATTTACAGGACAAAAAAATCAACGAAAAAAATCCTTTACACATCCATTGCTGGCCAATGCCAGCAGCGTCACATCAGTAGTCCTCGAAAAAGATGTGCTGCTCAATTTCCCTTACCACTCTTTCAACAGCATGATCGATCTTTTGCGGGAAGCCGCCATTGATCCGCATGTGGTGAATATAAAAGTCACCTGCTACCGCCTCGCTTCCCGATCCAAGATCATCAATGCGCTGACGAATGCTGTGCGCAATGGTAAACACGTGACCGTTATGCTGGAACTCCGTGCAAGGTTTGATGAAGAAGCCAACCTCGAATGGAAATCGCAGCTGGAAGAAGCCGGTGTAAAAGTTTTATTGGGTGTGCCTAACCTGAAAGTGCATGCAAAACTTTGCCTCATCAAAAGGCGGGTCAACAACATCACCACACATTATGGTTTTGTAAGCACGGGCAACCTCAACGAAAAAACGGCGCAGGTATATGGCGATCATTGCCTGCTTACTTCCAACAGGCAGATCATGGCGGATGTGAACAGGATCTTCACTTTTCTTGAGCACCCGAAAACCCGCATCGACATCCTCAAATCCTGCAACACCCTGATGGTTTGCCCGACAGGCATGCGCAGGCAACTGAATTCGTTGATCGATCGCGAGATCAGGAACGCATCCACCAAAAAACATGGCGCCATAATTTTGAAAGTGAATTCTCTCAGCGACAAAGCGTTGATAGAAAAACTGAATGAAGCGGGCCGGGCCGGTGTAAAGATCAAGCTGATCATACGCGGCATCTGCTGCATGTTTACCGAAAGCAAAAAATTCAAAAAGCATATCCAGGCCATCAGTATCGTAGACGAATACCTGGAGCATGCAAGGGTGATGATCTTTCACAATGGCGGCAACCAGAAAGTTTTCATTTCCTCCGCCGACTGGATGATCCGCAATATCGACCATCGCATAGAAGCCGCCTGCCCTATTCTTGAGAAGGATATGAAACAGGAAATGATCGATATCATCAACATTCAATTAAGCGACAATGTAAAAGCGAGGATACTCGACAACAATCTCTCCAATCATATGGTGAACCCACGCAACAGCCCGAAGATCCGCTCCCAGGTGGAGTTGTACAATTATTTGTACAGGAAGGCTACTTCGTAAAATGTATGATGTGAGATGTATGATGTATGATATGTGATGTATGATGTATGATGTATGATATGTGATGTATATCCAATAAAATTTAGTGGAATGTATAGACATTATTTCAATTGCAGAAATCATACGAATAACTCTGACATCATACATTCTTCAAATTTCTTACATTTGAATATCCTTTGAGCCAGCTAAAAGGATTTCAATATGAAAGAAATCATACATCTTACATCATCCATCATACATTCAACTTGATACTCGCAGCAATCGACATAGGCAGCAACGCCGCAAGATTATTGATAACAGATGTGCAGAAGGATCCGCAGGGAAAAGCGGTATTCAACAAGCTCAACCTTTTCAGGATACCGCTACGGCTGGGGTTTGATGTATTTGAACAAAAAAATATTTCGCCAGAGAGAATGAGCATGTTCCTCGAAACCATGCAGGGCTTCAAGCACATGATGAATGCATATAAGGTGGAAGCTGTGAAAGCCTACGCTACCAGCGCCATGCGGGATGCAGGAAATTCAAAGGAAATAATCGATAAGGTGAAAGCCTCTACCGGCATACATATTGAGATCATCACCGGCGATATGGAAGCCAACCTCATCTACGAAAACCATGTAGCCGAAAATATGGACCGCGATCACAGTTATATGTACATCGATGTGGGTGGTGGCAGCACCGAGATCTCTTTTTTCAGCAATGGTATCCTCGTCTTCAAAAAATCTTTCAACATCGGCACCATCCGCCTGCTCAAAAATATGGTGACCGAAGTGGAATGGGAAGAATTGAAGAACACCATCAAAGCCGTTACCAAAGGCCATAAGGAAGTGGTAGCCATCGGTAGTGGCGGAAACATCAACAAAATTTTGTCCCTCAGTAAAAAGAAAGACGGGCGCCCCCTGCCCTTCGAACTGCTCCGCGATTTTTACCGCGAGCTGGGCGCCGTACCTTTAGAAGAAAGGATCGTGAAATTCAACCTGCGTGCGGATCGTGCGGATGTGATCGTGCCCGCGCTCTCCATTTACATCAACGTGATGCGCTGGGCAAATGCGGCGGAAATTTATGTCCCGAAGATAGGCTTGGCGGATGGATTGATACAGCACCTGTGGAAGGAATTGAAAATTAATAATTAATAATTATTCTGGATCAACTCTTAGCGATTTCTTTGCAGCTTTGTGAAATCAATAAATAAGTATGAAAAATAGCTTCCTCGCATATTTTATTTTTTTTGCTGCAAGCGCTTATGCGCAAACTCCTGAAACAAAATTCTTACAGAAAAAAGAATACAGGTGGGCCGCCTATATATCGGATACCATTCATTTCAGCTCTCCCAACCTGAGCCTCCTTGTAAGGCAACAAGCGGATGCAGGTAAGATCAAAGTAGCTCATCCGACCTTTGATAATCATGTTTATCAAAAATATTATCAAAATAAAGAGCAATTACAAGCTGGTGGTGCCGCTTGCGTATTGAGTGTTCCTATATTCGATAGCCTGGGCAATATAGTTAATGATATTCCTGTAGTGAAAAGTCTGCTTTTTGATAACATAGCATTTGATTCTGTCATGAACGACCAGGTATTTGTTGAACAATTCCTTTATATAAAAAAGAATAAGCTGTTGTCGCATGTTTCATGGATATCTCCTAAGAAAAAGGTTGTTACTGCGGGTGGTACTTATCTTGGAAATACGCTTGTTTTTAATGCTTATTATAACACTACCGAATCTATCAGTAAACGCACCAGAAAAAAAGCTATATCGCTGGGAACAACTAACAGGATCTTAACCGATTCATCGTTACAATCTGACATGACCAAGCAATGGTACAACGAAAATTTTGCAACAGCATTATGGCCTGCATTGGCTGCTGATAATATTGACATTTATCGCATAGACTCTTCAAAAAAAATTGAGATAGGTGAGATCAATGGAAATCTTTTAGGCTACTCAATTGACGTTCCGGTGTACGATGATGCCGGATATCTAATTAATTCCAAACCAGTTCTGGCTCCTTTAACTCCGTCAACATTCACCAAAATAATGTTGATTCAGGAATGGTATTACAATGCTTCTAAAGAGGTAGTATTCAATGATATCAAGGAAGTGATCCTGTATGCGGTAAAAAATAATAACAGTGAGTCAACTCCTGTTCTGCGGATAATATTCAGGCATTAGAATGGCACAAATCCCACATTTCAATAAAGTACTATCCCGGGATCAAAAATTTCTAATTATCAATTATCCATTATCAATTATTCTTTACTTTTACACCCGCAATCGCCGGGATTTGTTTTATTCTAATGCAGAGCCATCTCCATTTCGGTCCATTTAACCAATATAAAACAATACCATGTCCATCCACACCGAAGTAAAAAAGATCACCACCAATACGCTTCAGAAGATGAAAGCAGCCGGTGAAAAGATCTCCATGATCACAGCCTACGATTATTCCTTCGCAAAAATATTTGATGCTGCCGGCATCGACATCATCCTTGTAGGCGATAGTGCCAGCAATGTGATGGCCGGCCACGAAACAACCCTTCCTATCACACTCGACCAGATGATCTATCATGCCGCTTCGGTGGTGAGGGGCATCGATCGATGTTTTGTGGTGGTCGATCTCCCTTTTGGCTCCTACCAGGGAAATTCAAAGGAAGCGCTGCATTCGGCTATCCGCATCATGAAAGAAACGGGGGGGCATTCCATCAAGCTCGAAGGCGGACAGGAAGTGGTGGAATCCATCAAACGTATCGTGGATACGGGTATCCCGGTGATGGGGCATCTCGGGCTCACCCCGCAAAGTATTTATAAATTCGGTACATATGCAGTTCGGGCAAAAGAAGAGGCAGAAGCTGAAAAATTAAAAAAAGATGCGTTGCTTTTGCAGGAAGCCGGATGTTTTGGTATCGTACTGGAAAAAATTCCTGCAACATTGGCGGGGGAAGTTTCCAGATCGCTTTCCATACCTACCATCGGTATCGGTGCAGGGGGCGCCTGCGACGGACAGGTGCTGGTGATGCATGATATGCTCGGAATAAACGTAGAATTCAAACCAAGATTTTTGCGCCAATACCTCAATATGTACGAACAGGTCACCGGTGCGGTACAACAATATGTGAAGGATGTGAAGAGCAACGATTTCCCCAACGAATCTGAACAATATTAGGCGGCCTTTTTCAGATGTGAGTTGGCAGTTGTAAGCATGCCTAAAGCTTGAATTTCATTGTGCAACTGAACTCTCAACCTTCATCAGAATTCTGCCCGGTAATAAAGTGCCTGATGAAAGAAATGCTGACAACTGACATCCGACAACTAACAACTTTTCCAATGAAATTTTTACTGCTTATAATTTTATCTGTTTCCTTTAGCATCTCTTACGCTCAATCCACCATCGACCTCGATCCCGTAAGCATCACCAGTTCGCGTACCTTACAGAGGATATCCGAAACCGGCCGGAACATTACGATCATTCCGGGCAGCACCATTGAAAAATTGCCGGTCGGTTCCCTGGATGAACTGCTTAAATATGCCGGTGCTGTGGAAGTGCAGCAGCGGGGCCCGGCGGGCGCCCAGGCTGATATCGTGATCCGTGGCGGTACCTTTCAGCAGGTATTGGTATTGCTGGATGGCATCAAGATCAACGATCCCATCACGGGGCATTTTTCGGCATACATGCCCATCGTTCCTTCGCAGATCGATCGCATAGAAATACTGAAAGGCCCTGCTGCAGCCACATACGGCTCAGAAGCGGTAGGTGGTGTGATCAATATCATCAGCAAGACCTTTGCTTCTGCAAGCAAGGACAAATACAGCAAAACAAATGCATCATTTACCGCGGGTGAATATGGGTATATCAGCGCCCATGCAGGTTTTGAACACAACAATAAAGATGTTCATTATTCACTGGGGATACTGAGTAATAATGCGGATGGACAATTATTGCGGGGCAATAATCGCGGGTATTTTCACAACAATACATACTCCGCCAATGTTGCCATCAACCTGAACGAACAATGGAAACTGATGCTGCACAGCAGTTACGACACCCGTGATTTTGCTGCGCAGAATTTTTACACCACATTCGCCAGCGATACCGCTACGGAAAAAGTAAACAGCTGGTGGAACCACCTGAAACTGCGTTACAGTAAGGGCAAAGGAACAAACGAACTCGATGTGGCTTATAAAAAAAGTTCGGATGAATACCTTTTTAATAAAGTATCCACCGCCAATAAAAACAACAGTGACCTGTTGACCATGCAGTTTATTCACCAGCATAAAGTGTCGGAAACATTCAGTTACAATGCCGGGATATTATCCGAGATAAAAAAGATCACTTCCAACGACCGTGGCGACCACAGCAATAATAACCTGGCGGCATTTTCATCATTGGTTTACAAACAAAACCAATTGACATTGAGCCCGGGAATACGCCTTGTACATGATGATAACTATGGTACCGAAATTTTGCCACAGGCGAATATCGCTTACCGCATCGGTAAGATAAACCTCAAAGCGAATGCCGGAAGAGCTATCCGCAGCGCCGATTTCACGGAACGTTACAACAATTACAACAAAACATTGGTAACCGGTGGAAGTGTGGGCAATCCTGATCTTACGGCCGAACGCTCCTTGAGCTATGAAGCGGGTGCAGACCTGTTGCTGAAGAACTTCCGTTTTTCAGCGGCATACTTTTACCGTGATCAAAATGATGTGATCGATTTTGTAACCACCCCGTACAGTGAAATGCCACGGAAAGATAACCTCAGTCCGACAGGGACTTTTGCCCTGGCAAGAAATATCAGATCCGTCCGCACAAGCGGTGTGGAAATGGAAGCATACTATGCCTGCAATTTTTCAACAGAAAGTAATCTTACCATAAACGCCACGGCTACTTTTTTGCATTCAAAAGCGCCGGGTGCAACGGGTTCATTTTATATCATTTCGCATGCGAAAAAATTGCTTCAGCAAACGTTTACATACCGATACAAACGCATAGGCATCGCAATGAACAGTATTTTCAAGGAACGCGGGCCGCAATCCGCGACGGGTATCGGATCGGTGGTAACGAGACAATATTGGGTGGTAAATACCAAACTTACTTACACGTACAAAATTGCGAACGCCTTCATTAGCATAAACAACATCGGGAATGTAAAATATGTAGACCTGCTGGGAAGCCGCATGCCCGGCAGCTGGATCACCGTTGGATTGGGAGTGAATTTTTAAGTATGCTGTTTTATAATGGATAATTTCATAATGGATAATTTCATAATGGATAATGGATAATTATACTTTCAACTCAAAATAATTTCTATTATCAGTTATACCATTACCCATTATCGATTACCCATTATCCATTACCCATTATCCATTATCCATTACTCTTCATCTCTTCCAACATCTTCAGTATCTTATCAAGCTTCTCTGTTTCGAGGTAACTCAGATGCAGTTGCAATGCTTCAATTTCTTTTTTCGCTTCGGTATTGGTGTCGTAGTCTGCCTGCGCCTGTACACGGTCGCGGTCGGCCTGGCGGTTTTGCGCCATCATGATGATGGGCGCCGCATAAGCAGCCTGTGTGCTGAAAATAAGATTAAGGAGTATGAACGGATATGCATCCCAGTGCCGCACGAACCCGATCACGTTGAACGTCATCCAGCATAACACAAAAACGGATTGCCAGATGATAAAATTCCACGACCCCATCACACTGGCGATCTGATCGGCCAGCCGTTGCCCGCGGGTAAGTGAACGTTCGTGTATGCGTAACCAGGTTGCTTTCATGTTCATGATGTAAGTATTTTTTCAAAAGTAAATGTAAGCGATTGTTTATCGAAAATCCTGCAACTTCTTCTCCCAACCACTTTGCTGAAGGAATTGTTTGTAATCCTTTATGTGCAACATATCATTGATAGCTTTCTTTTTGTCCGCCGCCTGCGCATAGTATGCTTTGCAGATCTGGTACCCGATCCAGTAACCCTGGTCGGGAAGGTTATCGGGTGTAGCCTGGTTGCCATTCGCGATCCAGTTAGCATAACGGTTTTCAAACATATCTACCTGGAACCTTTGCCAGATGAGCTTTTCTTTTCCTTTTGCCCAGGCGTATAAATTCGGATTGGCATTACTTCCACTGATCAGTTCGCCGATGAAATCCGCCATGCCTTCTTTTATGCAATAATACAACGTGGTGGTATCGCTTTTCATTCCGTTCTGCTGAAAATGGATGAGCTCATGCGCAATGATAGCAGGCATATAACTGATCTTATTCATCCTGGTACGTTGGCTGAAACTCAATTCTTCCATGGGGGTATCATCCGATTGGGCGATCTGGTTCACACCGATCAGCAACCCTGCCTCCGATACGGTTCCGCCACTCGTCAGTGCACCAATCACAAAATATACATCCGGAAAAACAGCCGCAGGATAGATCTTTTTGAAAGCCCGGAAAGACTTTTTGAAATCCTTTTTGAAGCCATCAACTTTATAAGTGTTTGTACGAATGGCCGCATAGAACTTAGGTTGGGAGAGGATATGCGTCACAAAAGCATCGATGCTGTTTACTTTGAGTGACATGTAATCGTCCATGCCCACACTTGCAGGCGTGAAATAATAAGTTTTAAAAATGCCTTTTGCATCACCTGCCGGGTATTTCAGTGCCAGATCGTATGCATTCCAGAACCGGTGGATATCCTCTGTTACAAATTTTGCTTTTGCCGGGTCCGAATTTGGTGCCGGCCTATCTTTCAAAGATGCCATTGTTAACTCCCATAAAGGCAGGCCACGCAAAGATTTCAGGTCGTCATCCTGTAATATCTGCGATTTATTATCATACCCTTCCATAATGGCTGTTTGTAATACGCGAAAGGCATTGGCCGTATCGCCTGCCAGGGCAAAGCAACAGGCCATATTATACATATTGGAAGCTTTCTGCGATTTGAAATCTGCAGCTTCAGCAGCCTGTCCATAGATATCCGCTGCGGTTTTATAATCTTTTGCCTGGTAAAGGCTGTCGGCATTTCTGCTTAATTGTTTAGCCGTTAGATTTTGCTGCGCAAAAATGCCGGTAACATTCAATAAAAAGATGAATAGTAGTAATGAATATTTCATAATCGTTTTTGAGATGATCAAAAATACGTTTTATTCGGGTTGACTACCGGAGGTTGACTACCGCGGGTTGACTACCGCGGGTTGACTACCGAAGGTTGACTACCGAAGGTTGACTACCTGTTAAACCCAAAATCCTTACCTTGCACCCCGAAAATAAAAGACTTCTATATGAAAGATATTCTCAAAGTATTAGGCATCCAGGCTTCTTCACAGGGAGCATCTACCGGCAGCAACTGGCTGAAGACAACCGGTGAAAAAATAACTTCTTATTCCCCTGTCGATGGCGAGATCATCGGAACGGTAAAAGGCACCAACAGGGCTGCCTATGATACAGTAGTAACAAAAGCGCAGGAAGCATTTGTTGAATGGCGTTCGTGGCCGGCGCCAAAACGTGGCGAGATCGTACGCCAGGTAGGTGATGAATTGAGGAAAAATAAAGCAGCGCTCGGCAAACTCGTGAGTTATGAAATGGGCAAAAGCCTGCAGGAAGGTTTGGGAGAAGTACAGGAAATGATCGATATATGCGATTTTGCAGTAGGACTTTCGAGGCAATTGCACGGACTTACCATGCACAGCGAAAGGCCCGGCCACAGGATGTATGAGCAATACCACCCTCTGGGGATCGTGGGAATAATTTCTGCATTCAATTTCCCGGTAGCGGTATGGAGCTGGAACAGTATGCTGGCATGGGTTTGCGGGGATGTAGCGATCTGGAAGCCAAGCGAAAAAACTCCTTTGTGCGGCATCGCCTGCCAGAAAATAATTCAACAGGTTTTCAAAAAGAATAATGTTCCGGAAGGTGTGAGCGGGCTCATCATCGGCGGCCGCGAAGTGGGCGAATGGATGAGTGCCGATACACGCATCCCATTGGTTTCTGCCACAGGCAGCACACGTATGGGTAAAGCAGTGGCGTCAACTGTGGCTGAAAGGCTTGGCCGCAGCCTGCTTGAGCTGGGTGGCAACAATGCCATCATCATTTCCAAAGAAGCGGATCTCGGGATCGCTATCACCGCGGCAGCATTTGGTGCCGTAGGTACGGCCGGACAGCGTTGTACCACTACCCGCAGGCTGATCATTCACGAAAAGATATACAATAAATTCAAAGACCTGCTGGTGCACGCTTACGGCCAGTTGAAGATAGGTAACCCGTTGCTGGAAAAAAATCACGTAGGCCCGTTGATCGATAAAGATGCGGTGGCCATGTATCTGGCAGCGATTGAAAAATGTAAGGCCGAAGGCGGTAATTTCATCGTGGAAGGTGGCGTGCTGAAAGGCAAAGGATACGAAAGCGGTTGTTATGTAAAACCATGCATCGCGGAAGCAAAAAACAGCTACGAGATCGTGCAGCACGAAACATTTGCCCCCATCCTATATATCATGAAATATAAAACGATGGAGGAAGCATTGGCGATGCAGAATGGCGTTCCCCAGGGTCTTTCATCATCAGTGATCACCAACAACCTTCGCGAAGCAGAAGCATTCTTATCTGCCAGCGGCAGCGATTGTGGTATCGCTAATGTTAATATCGGTACAAGTGGCGCAGAGATCGGCGGGGCATTTGGTGGGGAAAAGGAAACCGGCGGCGGCAGGGAAAGCGGAAGCGATGCCTGGAAAGTGTATATGCGCCGCCAGACCAATACCATCAATTATACCGACAAACTGCCGCTGGCACAGGGAATCAGGTTTGATTTGTAAAAAAAATCCTAATAATGACCGTTGGTAGCCCCCTTTCGCGGATGTGGAGCTATTTTCGCTCTCTACTAATAAAAAGCATGATGATTAAATTTTCGGCTGTTTTGCTCGGTGCACTTGTTTGCCATTCAATGGCATTTGCACAACCAAACGTTAAGAAAGAAACCGTGCCCAATGGCTGGCATTTAATGGACCAGGCCTCTACGGGTTATTATGGTATCAGCCTCGATAAGGCATATGAATTCCTGAAAGCAAAAAATATAAAAAGCAAGACTATTACGGTTGCGGTAATAGATGGCGGGATCGATACTACCCAGGAAGACCTGAAAGCGATCCTCTGGAAAAATCCCAAAGAGATCCCGGGCAATGGCATCGATGACGACAAGAACGGTTACGTCGATGATGTATATGGCTGGAATTTCCTTGGTGGAAAAGATGGCCGGAATGTAAAAGAAGATAGTTTTGAAGGCGCAAGGGTATACTATGCGCTCAAATCGAAGTATGAAGGCAAGGATGGTACAGGCCTGACCGGTGATGAAAAAGCCGAATTCGAAATGTATCAGCGTGCCCGCAAAGCTGTGACTGGTGATGTGAATGAGCAGGAAATTTATATGATGAAGCAGATGCTGCCTCGTTTTATCACCGGCGATTCTATCGTACAGAAAGACCTCGGCAAGGCGGAATACAACGGCAATGATCTCAAGAATTATTCTCCCAAAAAAATGGAAGCCATCTTTGTGAAATCAATGATGATAGGCATTTCCAAAGCCAATGACAGTTATGATATCACCAACACGCAGCTGATCAGTGAAATGAATGGTGAACTTCGTAAAGGAGAAGCTGCCACCACACCTCCGCAGGAGTTCAGGAAAGAAATTGTAAAGGATGACGAAAACGACATCAAAGACCGTTTTTATGGCAATAATGATGTGATGACGGGTACCCCGTTTCACGGAACGCATTGCGCCGGTATCATCGGTGCTATCAGGAACAATAACAAGGGCGTGGATGGTGTAGCCGACAACGTTCGCATTATGATGGTGCGTGCTGTTCCGGATGGAGATGAACACGATAAGGATGTGGCGAACGCGATCCGTTATGCCGTAGACAATGGCGCAAGGATCATCAGCATGAGCTTTGGTAAGGATTTTTCGCCCCAAAAGAAATGGGTAGATGAAGCATTCAGGTATGCCGATTCCAAAGGTGTGCTGTTGGTAAAAGCGGCCGGAAATGATAATAAAAATGTGGATGTGGAACCCAGCTATCCTAACCCGGTGTATGCCGACGGCAAAGGACGTGCAACGAATGTGATCAACGTGGGCGCAAGCGGAGATCCGAAAAATGGTGGCCTCGCAGCTAAGTTCAGCAACTACGGAAAAAATGAAGTGGATATTTTTGCCCCGGGTGTAGGGATCTATTCCACCATCCCCGGGGTGTCCAATTACGGTAACGCGAATGGTACCAGCATGGCTTGTCCGGTAGTAGCAGGTGTAGCTGCATTGCTGCTGGAATACTTCCCTACCCTTACACCTCAGCAGTTGAAGCAGGCAATTGAAAAATCGGCCCAGGTACCGCAGGACAAGGTTTCGCAGCCTGGTACTAAAGATATGGTAGAGTTCAGCGAACTCGCCAGGACAGGCGGTATCATCAATGCTTATGAAGCAGTGAAATATGCCAGCACACTGGTGAAAGCTCCTGTTAAGAAAACAGTGCTTCCGAAGCCTACGTTTAAGAAAGCGAAAGCAGCTTAAGCATCAAGATAAAATAATGCGCAAAGCCCCGGGGTATCCTCCGGGGCTTTGCGCATAAGGGAGTTTACAGCTCCCATGAGTTGTCGACTCATGGGAGTTGACGACTCATGGGAGTTGTCGACTCAGGGGAGTTGTCGACTCATAGGAGTTGACGACTCATAGGAGTTGTCGACTCATAGGAGTTGTCGACTCAGGGGAGTTGACGACTCATAGGAGTTGTCGACTCATAGGAGTTGTCGACTCAGGGGAGTTGACGACTCATAGGAGTTGTCGACTCAGGGGAGTTGACGACTCATAGGAGTTGTCGACTCATGGGAGTTGACGACTCATGGGAGTTGTCGACTCATGGGAGTTGTCGACTCAGGGGAGTTGACGACTCATAGGAGTTGTCGACTCAGGGGAGTTGACGACTCATAGGAGTTGTCGACTCATGGCAGTTGACCACTCAAAGAGAGAAACTGCCTATTTTTGCCAAAACATTTCACCATGCCAAAACCATTGCCCGCCACCTATGCCCCTCATTTCGACAACTACATCAAACTCGTACCCGAAGAAGACCTCATAGCTGCTATAAAAGCCCAGCAACCTGTCATCGACCGTTATTTCGATACCATCAGTGAAGAAGGTTCCATGTATGCATATGCCGAAGGAAAATGGACGCTGAAAGAAATGCTGCAACATATCATCGATGCGGAAAGAATATTCTGCTTCAGGGCATTGGCATTCGCCAGAAAAGAACCACATTCCGTTCCCGGATTTGAAGAAGATGATTATGCACAAAACTCCAAAGCCAACAACCGCACCTGGAAAAGCCTGTGCGATGAATTGAAAGCAGTAAGAAACGCTTCGATACTTTTATTCGAAAGTTTCACCAGCGAAATGCTCAATTCTCCGGGCACCGGAAATGGCAAACCATGTACCGCCAACGCAATGGGATTTGTAATGGTGGGGCATCTGAATCATCATAAGAACATTATTGAAGAACGATACATGATCAATTAAGAATTAAGAATTAGAGCGAAGACTGAAGCGGATAGGGATCACAGATTACAACAGGATGAGAGGATTACACAGATTATTTCCTGCAGGCAGGAAATGAAAATGCAGCTTGTAAAAATTTTTACCACTTAAAAAAATACAAATTTTTACAAACTGCATTTCGGTTTTTACGAAGTAAAAACAATCTGTGCAATCCCCTGATCAATCTGAAATCTGTGATCCTGTTTCTTCATCAAACAAAAAAAGCCCCATCAAATGATGAGGCTTCCCGGTTATAATATGATTCTGATTAACTCTTAGTTTGCCGGCGCCACTTCGGTTCCGTTAGCTTTTGCGATGTTGGTCTGAACGATCATTTTGTTCAACACTTTCACCGTTTCGTCCACGTAGATATCACCGCTTACTTTCTTCACAAAATCCTTATTGCGTTCGATCTTTTCTTTTGTTTTATTGATAGCCATCGTATCTGCCACCAGGTTCGCTACAGTCAATGGTTTAGGCAATTTGTACAATTCGTCTACTTGTTTGTACACATCCCTTACCGCTTTCTGATCAGCTTTATACCTGGTGATGTTCAATGAATATTCCCTGTCTGCATTTTTATCCAGCCATTCCATATTGCTCCTGATCTTACCGAAAGTGCTGCTGGTATTGGCTTCGCTGTTGGCAGTACTTACAATGTTCTGTTCGCTGTAAGTGCTTGTCCAGGTTTTGTAATCCGTTTTTTCGATCTCATCATATTTCAATGCATTCGGATTATCTTTTTCCCTGATCTTGAAGAACTCCAGTTTGTCCGGGAGGATGATATCCGGTACTACCCCACGCTGCTGGGTGGCATCGCCGTTGATCCTGTAGAATTTCTGCAGGGTCAGCTTTACCGTACCGAGATCTTCTTCCTTTGAGCTTGCAAAAGGATTGTTGTTGCTGCTCGGGTTCAAAGGAATATTGCGTTGAACAGTTCCTTTGCCATAAGTAGACGTGCTGCCGATGATCACACCGCGTTTATAATCCTGTATCGCTGCCGCAAAAATTTCAGAAGCGGAAGCGCTGGTTTCATCCACCATTACAGCAAACGGCCCATCATACAATACATTCTTATCCTTATCGCGAAGCACCTGTGCCCTTTCATCCCTGCCTTTTACCTGGCAGATAGGACCATCTTCGATGAACAGGCCAGCCATCTGCACCACATCATATAAAGAACCACCGCCGTTTCCGCGAAGATCTAGCATGATACCTTCCACTTTTTCCGCTTTCAGTTTTTCGATTTCTTTCTTCACGTCTTCTGCGCAACGGGCACCTCCCGGTTTTTCAAAATCCGCATAGAATTCAGGCAGATAAATATACCCGATCTTATGTTCGCCCTTGATGATAACAGATTTGGCGAAGGTTTCGTCCAGCCTGATGTCGTCCCTTTTCAGCGCCACCACTTTGATGCTGCCATCAATTTTGCGAAGCGTAAGTTTCACTATAGAACCTTTTTCCGCACCACGGATCAGTTTCACAGCATCCTGTACCGCATAACCAGTCACATCTACAGGTTCCTGATCGCCCTGCGCCACTTTCAACAGTTCATCATTTTCCTTTATCTCGCCACTTTTCCAGGCAGGCATCCCTGTCTGTAAAGCGCCGATCTTGATCTTTCCATCTTCTTCCTTGATCACCGCACCGATACCGAAGAAACTACCTTTCATCGATTCGTTGAAAGAACGAAGATCGATCGGCGGAAAATAGTTGGTATGCGGATCCATCGTGCCCGTAATGGCGTTCACGAATGTGCTGAAGTTATAATCGTTGGTTTCCCTGTTGCGAATGGTGGTAAATGAACGCTCCATCTGTTTGCGAACCGATTCCCGGGCTTCTCTTTCGAGCGTGGAATCAGCTTTTACTTTGAAATCAGTTTTGCTTTTGTTTTTGTCCCTGTCAGCCTGCATGGAAACATATTTATCCAATACCAGGTATTTCAGGTATTTTCTCCAAACTTCTTTCCTGGCGGCATCTGAATCCGGGAAAACAGTTTTATCCGGGTCAAGCACCAGGGTTTCATCTGCATTGAAATCGAATGGACGAGAAAGGATGTCTTTATAAAACTGGGAAGACTCGTTCTGACGTTTCTGGTATATTTCATTGATCGCGTAAAAAGATTCCAATGGCGCGCCATGTATCTCATCATCGATCTTATACTGGTATTTTTTCAACTCATCGATATCACTCTGCAGCAACACTTTTTTATCGCCATCAAGGTCTTTGATGAATTCGTCGAAAACAGTCTTGCTGAAAGCATCATCGATCTTCTTCGGACTGAAATGCCCTTCTTCCAACAATACACCTACGTTGCGCAAGATCTTCGAGTAACGTACCTTGGGGTTGTCTTCTCTGTCGTTCTTTCCCTGCGACTTGAACGCAATGAAAAAACTTGCACCGGTTAGCACCAGTATTACGGGGATGAATTTTTTACTCATAATAAAACCTGCAATTTTTTGCATACTGTAAAAATAACGGAAAAAAGGCCTTTTCAGTTGATAACAACGTAACCGGCGCAATAATGTTTTGTTAAACAGAAATTATAGGGATAAATGGTATTTTATTAACAGGATTTCAATGAGAAGGGGGTATTTTATAGGAGAAAGGGATGCCGGATGCTGGATTTTGTCGCCGTTGTTGGTGTATCACCAACAAGTTCTCGTTTGTCACCGTTATTGGTGATAACACCAACAACGGTGACAAACGATTTTATGTGTAACAACTGTAACGGCCACATTCCTGAGATCGCAGTTTTTTTGCTTTCATAAAAGGAGTAGTGAGAGAAGGGGTCAGATGGAAGTGTTCACGGTAAAAATAAACCGACCGTGCCATCCGTGAAAAATCCGGGTAGATGGCACGGTGTAAAATTCTAAATAACCGTGCCGTTGCTCAAAAAAATGCACCGATGGCACGGTCGCAAAAAAAATAAAATTTACGCTGTTGTTGGGGATAACCAACAACGGCGACTGAAATCAATCTCCCCAGTACGGCTCAATCTTTCCTTTGAACTGCCATTTTAAAAGAGCTTTGTCTTTACTCACAGTATCTGCATTACGCCCCGAAAGATTGATGAGATACAAATGATCCCATTGTTGAACGGTAGTATCTTTTTGATCATTTACAGAATTGTCATGCGCTTCATAAACCCATAGCAAAGTTTTCAGTTTGTGAGTGCTGTCTTTGAAAATCCAGGCATCCTTGCTCATGAAATCACCGGCATCGGCCCATTTTTCTGCCAGTTCGATATTAAAAAGAAGTTTGTCTTTTTCTTTATCCAGAATGAAAAATTTGATGGAAGACGATTCAAATTCGGATGGAGTTCTCACGATCAGTCCAATCCGGTTACTATCTACTGGGAATTTATATATCGCAAAAACAGCGGAGTCCTGACCAAAAGCATCGTAGCCATAATTTTCTTGTGCAAATAATGCCACGTCAGCACTATCAAGCAACTCCCCTTGAAACTCGCCATATTTTTCCGGAAAAGAAAATACCCTTAAAGTATCAAAGGATATGCTCTTGAACTTTAAAAGTAGTTGCTGGTGTTTGCTTGTTTTTTTCGAAATATTATCAGCATCTCTCCCGCTATGATGGCAGGATAAACATGAGATGAGCAGGATGAGATAAAAAAGTTTCTGCATGAGGAAGATAATAAAAAAATAGACTAATAATACTTTGCACCATTATCAGTTGCCGGTGATAACAACGACAACGATGGTAATGCTAATAAGGATAAACTTGTTCCGTAGGAACATTTTATGGGTAACATTCTAAACCAAAAGTAATATCGTTCCGTAGGACCGACGTGTGACAATTGGAGGAGACTATCAATGCTGGATCAAATTTCTCATGATCGAACCTCCAGCATCCAGCATCCCCAATAAAAAAGTCCCCCGAAACCGGAGGACTTTCTTTTAAAATGGGTAATCGAGGGGGCTCGAACCCCCGACCCTCAGAATCACAATCTGATGCTCTAACCAACTGAGCTACGACTACCGTTTTTATTCTTGGGTTGCAAAAATATATAAAAACTTGTCTCGCACAAAATTACATTTAAAATCATTGAAAAAAAGTTTACTTTCGCTCCCCAATAAATTCAAATGCCTGCTACCCTAATAATCTTGCTTATAGTGCTTTCCACTGCTTGTGGATGGTTCATCGCAGCAATTTTGATCACTACCATTTTTTACCCGCTTCAAGAAAAAAAAATAGCCGGTATCCGTATCCAGGGAATCATCCCCGCACACCGGGAACAACTGGCCGATGCCGTAGCATCTTCCATCACAAGATCATTTTTAAACCAGGAAAGTATTACCAGGAGCCTTTCAAGCCCGGGGATCATGCAAAAGCTGCAACCGGAGATTGAGGCACATGTAGACCATTTTTTACAGGAAAAGATAAAAGAAGCCTTTCCGCTATTGTATAAATTTATGGGCGAGAAGACGTTGGAAAAGTTCAAAGCGGCGTTCATGACCGAAGTGGAAGTGTTATTTCCGGTGTTGATACGAAGTTATGCCGGCATCGCCCTGGGCGAAATGCAGCCCGAAAAAATGCTGGCCAAAAAGATCAACGAGCTGCCGGTTGAAAAACTTGCGGAGGCTTTTGAGGAAAAAGCCGACAGACAATTGATAAAATTTAAGCTTTTAGGGGCCTCTATCGGGTTGCTGACAGGCATATTACAGGTATTTTTTATATTATTGTTGAAAAAATAAAGAGAAAGGAACATTACGCCGTTCCGCTGTTATTATGAGGATACCTGTTGCGACCATTTTACTAACTGTGCTCCTGCTATGCGGTTTTGCCGCCCTGGCGCAACCTGCAGGCCGTCAGCAAGCTGCCAATACGGGAGTATTGTATGGCAAACTGGTCGACAAAAATTCCTCCCGTTCCATCGAGGGGGCCTCCGTACAGGTCATCCAGGCTTTAGCCGACAGCAGCAACCGCAAAAAGAAGGAGGTTATCCTTTCTACCCAACTCACTGATAAAAAAGGGGAATTCAATATTGAAAACCTGCCTTCCCAGGGTCAATTGCGCCTGCGCATCTCCGCCGTAGGATATAAAACACGGGAAGACAGGGTCGTTTTTGGCAAGAACGTCATCAAAGATCTCGGGAATATCCAGCTTTCGCAGGATGCACAACAGCTTGATAATGTGACGGTATTGGTATCGAAGAACCTGTTGCAGATGAGCCTCGACAAAAAAGTGTACAATGTTGAAAAGGATATCAGCACCACCGGGGGTACTGCCATCGACATCATGAAGAATGTTCCTTCGGTAAATGTGGACATTGATGGAAATGTGACCATGCGCAACTCTACGCCACAGATTTTTGTGGATGGCCGCCCTACTACGCTCACGCTCGACCAGATACCGGCCGACCAGGTGGCTTCGGTGGAGATCATGACCAACCCATCGGCCAAATTTGACGCCAGCGGCGGTGGAAGCGGTATATTGAATATCATTTTGAAAAAGAACCGCCGTAACGGGTACAATGGAAACCTGCGGGCCAATATCGACAGCAGGGGCAAACCCGGCGCCGGTGGCGATATCAACATCAAACAACAAAAGATCAACTTTTTTGCCGGGGGTAATTATGCGTACCGCAAATCGGTGACTTATGTAAACACCGACCGCACTGATACGCTCAATAACGGGCTGGCTCATTATTCACAGATCAATAACCCTGTAAACCGCTCCAGGTTTGGCTTTGGCCGCATCGGCCTTGATTACCTGATAGACAACAGGAACACTTTATCGATAAGCGGGAATGTTGCCGATGGTACTTTCAGGGTAAGAGATATCTTCAACATCTACCGCGATTCTATTACCAACGCCATTTTTAAAGAACGGGCACTGCGTACGCTGGCCGTAAAAGCCGGCTTCCGCAATTACGGAACGGCGTTCGGTTTCAAGCATAATTTCGCCCGACCCGACAGGGAACTGACCATTGATGGAAATTTCAATTATAGTGATAACTATAACACTTCGGATTATAACAACCTTTTGTTTGATTCAGTTTACAATCCCAAGCCGGCACAGGGGGCGCAACGTGCAACCGGTGGCGGCCATTCGAGGTTGCTTACGGTGCAAACGGATTATGTAGATCCTTTTACAGAAACAAAAAAGATAGAACTCGGCCTGCGTGCGGCTTTCAGGGATTATAATAACTGGAACGACAATTATATCCAGAATGTGAATTCCAGTATGTATGTTTTGTTGCCGGCTATCGGGGTACGCTATAATTACACCGACATGGTATTGGCGGGTTATGCATCCTGGTCGCAGCAGATCAATAAGATCAGCTACCAGGTTGGGTTACGCATAGAAAGTTCCGAATACAAAGGCAATTACATTTCCCGTAACCAATCTTTTTCCAACAGTTACCCTTTCAGCCTTTTCCCCAGTGCTTTTGTAAGTTACAAACTCACCGAAAACCAGGACCTGCAGTTCAACTACTCCCGCAAAATAAGCCGACCGGGGTTTTTCCAGCTGGTACCATTTGTAGATTTTTCTGATTCGCTTAACCTTACGGTAGGCAATCCCAATCTCAGGCCGGAATTTACCCATCTTGCCGAAATAGCTGATAACTACCAATACGGCAAAGGCAACTCGCTGCTGGTAAGCATTTATGGTAAGCTGACAGAAGACCTCATTACCCGTTACCAGTTTATCGATGCCACGATCAACCCGATGAAACCGGCGAGGTACACCAGTTACGCCAATGCCCGCAACAGTACTACGCTGGGACTGGAGATCACCGGCCGCAACAGGATCAACAGCTGGTGGGACCTTACTTCCAACCTCAATTTCTTTCATGTAAATATCAAGGCGGATAATCTTTCCAATTCTGCCAATAACAAAAGGTTCAGCTGGTTTGGCAAGCTAAACATGAATTTCAGGCTGCCGGCAAATTACAGCATCCAGCTCTCCGGCGATTACCAGGGCAAAACGATCCTGCCTGCGGGAAGTCCGCGTGGAGGCAGTTCGGGCGGATATAGCTTTGGAAGCGTACAAACCACCGCACAAGGGTATATCAAACCTTATTACGGCACAGACCTGGCGATCAAAAAAGAATTCGGCAAAAACAACGCCGCCTCCCTCACGCTGCAATGCTCCGATCTGCTGCGCACCCGCCTCTACAGTACGTATGCCGATGGACTGGGTTTTGTGCAAAACAACAGCCGTCGCCGCGATCCGCAGGTAGTCCGCCTCAACTTCAACTGGCGCTTCGGGAAATTCGATATGGCGCTGCTGAAGAGAAAAAATTCGAAGAGTGATCTGGACAATCTGCAAAATCTTCCAAACCAATAAGGCAATAGTGAATAGTCAATAGCCAAATCTTTGAGGCCTGTTACTTTTTCAATTTTATAATATCAGAATTTCAAAAATCAATGAACTGACCTATTTATAACGAAACTCCGAGCTTTGACCATTGACTATTGACTATTCACTATTGACATTTTAAACATAAATTTGCCACACTTAAAAAGGTATCGATGAAAAATATGAGTTTTAAAAAACTGGCTCCGCACCTGATCGCAGTGGCAGTATTCCTTTTAGTTGCGGCCATCTTTTGCAAACCGGGACTGGAAAGCGGCGTTATTTTAAAGCAATCTGACGTAACCGGCTGGCATGGCATGAGCCACCAGTCGATGACCTATAAGGAAATTCATGGTCATCCGCCATTATGGGTTGCCAGCATGTTCAGCGGAATGCCTGCTTACCAGGTCTACATTGAAGGGGCGTGGTCGCCGGTATTGTTTCTCGACCGAGTTTGCCAGCTTTGGCTACCTCAGCCGATGAACTTTTTCTTCCTGGCCTGTATCAGTTTCTATTTTTTATGCATCTGCCTTCGAATACGGCCGCTGGCCGCGATATTGGGCGCTCTGGCGTATGCCTATTGCAGCTTCTCCCCTATCATTATCACAGCAGGGCACAATACACAGATGCTGGCTTTAGGTTATGCACCTGCGGTGATAGGCGCATGCGTGTTGATATTCGATAAAAAATACCTGCCGGGGTTTTCGCTCGCTGCCCTGTTTACTTCGTTACAGATAGCGCAAGGCCACCAGCAGATCAGTTATTATTTATTTCTTGTACTGCTCTTCATGAGCGTTGGTTATATCGTGAGAGCCATCAAAGAAAATCAAGTAGCTGCTTTGGCAAAAAGTCTTGGCCTGATGGTGCTCGCAGGAGTGCTAGGCTTTGCTATGAACGCCGTCACACTATTTCCTACCTACGATTACGCCAAGGAATCCAAGCGTGGTGGGCAATTGGTGATTGATGGCAAAACCAATCCGAAAGACAAAGTGGTAAACGGTAAAACTACCGGCCTCTCAAAAGACTATGCATTTCAATGGAGTTATGGCCAGGCCGAAACCATGACACTGATGTTTCCGGGGGTGATGAGCTACGGTAATCATTCGGCACAAAGGGATGGCGAAGTATACCAGTTCCCATTACTTGGTGAAGATGCCGCCTCCACCAAATTCCTCCAGGAAAAATTCAACCTTGGAGACCAGGCCGCGTCTTATGCCAGCAGCAGTCTTTACTGGGGTAAACAACCATTTACCAACGGCCCGGTTTATCTCGGGGCCATCGTTTGTTTCCTGTTCATTACCGGTATGTTCCTGCTTGATAACAAGCACAAATGGTGGATATTAGCCGCCAGCATTTTCGGAATTGTACTGGCCTGGGGACAAAACTTCGCGGGCTTCAACTATTTTATGTTCGATCACTTTCCGCTGTATAATAAGTTCAGGGTACCTACCATGGCGCTCGTGATACCACAGATGCTCTTCCCCATCGTAGCTGCATTGCTGATGAGCAAACTCGGGGACGACGATATCAAAGATGCCTGGAAAAAATACAGGTCGGCATTGATCGCTACCATCCTGGTATTCGGAATGGCTCTTGGGTTTTATGCCAGCAGCAGTTTTAATAATGAGAATAAAACACGTACTGCAAAATTCAATGAACTTAATACTGCGCAGGATCCTGCTATAGACCAGAAATTATACGACCTCGGTGATGCCTATGCTCAGCAACGCGACAACCAGGTGTATGAAGGTATGGTAGCCAACCTGAAAGGCGCACCGCCACAGGAAGCACAGAAGATGGCAAGGGAATTTGTACGGGCGCTGGAAAAAGACAGGGCATCTTATTTCCTTTCGGATATCATGCGCTCGCTGATCTATGTACTGATCGCAGCGGCTTTGCTGGCGCTTTATCTCAAGAAAAAGATCAACATTACCATTGCCACTGTCAGTGTAACGTTCGTGATGCTGATCGACCTGTTGACCTTTGATTCCAAATACCTCAATGATAAAAGTTACGACAGCAAAGAAACCTACGAGCAGCAGGAATTTCCGGAAACCAATGCCGACAGGGAGATCCTGGCAGATAAGGATCCGAACTTCAGGGTATATGACCTGAGTGGTGGTAATCCATTTGAAAATTCCAAGACCTCTTATTACCATAAATCCATCGGCGGTTATCATGCGGCCAAACTGGGTATCTATGATGATCTTACCAGTTATCACCTCAACGGGCAGCCTAATCTTGGAGTGCTGAACATGCTGAATACGAAATACGTGATCCAGCGCCAGGGCAATGATGTGGTGGCATCCCGCAACCCGGGAGCATTGGGCAACGTATGGTTTGTGAAAGCTATCCAGTATGTGGACGGGCCGGTGGCTGAAATGAAAGCCCTCACAGGTTTCAATCCGAAAGACACAGCCGTGATAGACAGGACTGCATTGAAAGCACCGTTGAGCAACAACATACGTCCGGCAGACAGTACCTCTACCATCAGCATGACTCAGTTTGACAACGATGAGATCACGTACCAGTCTAATTCCAATGCGGCTCATTTCGCAGTATTCAGCGAGATCTTTTACAAAGACTGGAACGCTTATATCGATGGCAATAAAGTTCCGATCATAAAAACGGATTATGTTTTGCGTGGCCTTGAAGTACCGGCCGGCAAGCACACCATCGCATTCAAATTTGAACCGAAACTGTTTTTCTTAAGTAAGAATATCAGCAATATCGCCTCCTGGCTGATCATCGCGTTACTGGCAGTTTGCATATTGGCAGAAGTAAGAAAAAAAAGGAAGGAAGCAGAGAAAAAGTAATTCATCACTTCTAAAACATTCCGGGCATTGCATGACAGTGATGCCCGGATATCATTGTAGCATTGTCCACCGAAGCAAAAATAGCCGCGATAGTCCCCTATAAAGTTTACCCTGCAAAAATGGGTGGACAAAAAGCTATTGCGCTTTTCTATCAATACCTGGGCAATATAATCCCTGTCAGCATCTTTTCTACCGGAAACAATGAAAGAGCCGCCAGTGAAGAATTTCAACCGGTATTGGGGAATTCGGTTTTACGTTACGGCAATATTTTTTTGTATGGAAAACTAAAACGTATGATGCGTTCGCAATCCATCACACACCTCTTCATAGAGCATCCGTACATGGGGTGGCTCGGGTTATTGCTGAAGCGTTCACTGCGTGTACCCCTTATCGTCAGGTCGCACAACATCGAATCATTACGGTTCAAAAGTATTGGCAAATGGTGGTGGGGGATGTTGTGGCATTACGAACGTTTTGTTCATCGCAGGGCCGATCACAATTTTTTTATTACCGATGAAGACAAATTATTCGCCATAGAACATTTCAGGCTTGATGCCAGACGCTGCCACACCATCACGTATGGATTCGAAAGCAGCAGGCCGGTGGCTGACTCCATAAAACAGGATGCGAAGCGACAACTACAGATCCGGCACCAGTTACAACCCGGCGAAAAGATAATCCTGTTCAATGGTACGCTGGATTATCAGCCAAATAAAACAGCGCTGGAGGCCATTTTGAAATTCATCAACCCATTGCTTCTGCAGCAGGAAAATTTCAGTTACAGGATCATTATCTGCGGGAATAATTTACCGGCCTCTTTTAACGGGCTGGAAAACTACCGCGACAAAAATATTATTTACGCGGGTTTTGTAGACGACATCACGCTATATTTCAACGGCGCCGATATCTTCATCAATCCCGTAACGGATGGCGGAGGTATCAAGACTAAGCTTGTAGAAGCACTGGGGGCGGGGCTTTCTTGCATCAGCACAAAAAGTGGGGCCATTGGTGTACCTTCCGGCATCACCGGCGGGAAGATGCAGGTAACAGAAGATAACGACTGGAAAGCATTTGCGGAAAAGACGATGGCGATAGATATAACAGGATCAACACCGGATGGTTTTTACAGTCATTTTTATTGGGGAGCTATCGCAAAAAAAGCGGCAGACATCCTGCAAAATAAAACAGTATAACAATAATGGTCATTGGAAACGGGATGATAGCGACAAGGTTTGAAAGTTACGGCACGAATGACGCGTTCGTTATCTTCGCATCGGGGGTTTCCAATTCCGGCAACAAAGACAGTTCCGGCTTTGAGCGGGAAGCCGGCCTCATAAAAAAAACGATCTCCGGAAATCCCGGCAAACAATTCGTGTATTTCAGTACCTGTAGCATTTACGATCCTTCGTTGGTTGAAAGTGATTATGTGATACATAAAAAACAAATGGAAGAACTGATCATTTCTCTCACCGGTCATTTCACCATCTTCCGCGTATCGAACCCCATTGGCAATACCGGCAATCCCTATACGATGCTGAATTTTTTCATCCGGCATATCATGGGGCAGCAGGAACTGACCGTGTGGCAAAATGCCTCAAGAAACATCCTCGACCTGGACGACATGTATAGTGCCTGCGACAAAATATTGCAGGATGGAGGAACTGCGGGGCAAATTATCAATATAGCCAACCCTTCCAATTATTCCGTTCCGGAAATTTTACTGGCGCTGGAAACCCATTTTGGCCGCAAAGGAATTTATAATTTTGTAGAAAAAGGGAATGGCCCCATGGTGGATACCAGCTTTGTCAGCAGGATATTCCGGCAACTAAATATTACTTTTACGGGAGAATACCTTCCATCGCTGCTGAATAAATATTACCCGATAGCATGACTTATAACGCTGCAAAAAATAAACTGATGATTGAAACGGTGCTTATGTGGCCGTTTGTAGCGCTTGGAAAAATCGCCGGATATTTTTTCAGATTGAATACGGAACACGATGTTTTTCTTTTTTTTCCCAATGGCGATATCGGGGGTTCCCCACAGGTAAATATCGATCTTACCAATTGTATCAGGGATAAAAAACCACTCATCGTTTTTTCGAAGAAACCGAACAATAACGAGTTCCGGGAGAAGTACGATATTGAAGGGGTTCGTGTATTGGATATTCATAAATACATCGACAACAAAGCATTTCACTTCATCAACTTTTTTTTCCGTGGATTACTGGCTACCTGGATCAACAGGCGCCCATCGGCAGTAATATTCGGCGGGGAAAGCATTTTCTTTTACAAGATGCTGCCACATCTCAAAAAGAAAGTGCATACCGTGGAGCTTTGCCATCTTCCTACCTGGCTGCCCTATTCCATCGGTTTCATCGACCGAATCGATTGCCGGGTCTTCAGTACTCTGAAACTGCAGGAAGCCGTAGAGCAGCAATACCGCGACAATCATCTGGGCCAGCACTATTTTGAGCAGCTTTATTTTTTTGATAATGCCATAGACATCCCGGTTTACAGGGAAGTACAAAACAAAGAACTGAAGGTATATTTCATCGGTCGTGGCGCTGCGCAGAAAAGAGTGCACCTGGTGGCCGCTATCGCAAAAAGAATACATGAAGAGCAACTGCCGGTGATGTTCAATTTTGTAGGCGATGTAGAGAAAGTTATCAACCCTTCTGATTATCCTTATAGCAAATTTTACGGAAATGTGAAAGATCAGCAGCTGATGAAAACCATCTATGAGACTGCCGATGTACTCTTGCTCACCTCTTCACACGAAGGGCTTCCGATAGTAGTGATGCAGATGATGGCGCATGGAAAAGTGGTGATATCAACAGCGGTGAATGGGATACCGGATTATATCGCTCATCTGCAAAACGGCCTGCTGATAAGCGCTACAACCGAACACGAAATAATAAACGAAGGAGTAACTTATATAAAAAAATTATTGGCCGAACCCTCACTGGCAAAGCAGCTCGGACTTAACAGCAGGGAAATAGCCATACAGAAATTCAGCCGTGCAGCGTTTTGCGGTCATTACAGGAAGTTGCTGAAACTCTGAAAATGACCACGGAAAACCGACCATGGACCACCGACTACAGACCACCGATTTTATATCGCTGAAAATTATTTACATAGGTTCGAAGGTTTCCCGTCCAAACAACGTTCAGCCTTGCGGGCACCCTTCCCCCTTCACCATTCACCATTCACCATTCACCATTCACCATTCACGATTCACTATTCACTATTTCATCCGGCTGATTGCCATCAGGGCTTTTGAGAAGGGGCCTATTTTTAGTATCCCCAGAGGAATTTTAAACTGAAACCTCAGCATTTTTTTGAGCTCTAACGGCAACGTATAGCCGCGGGAATGATTTTCTATTGCTGCGAAATTCCGGATACCGAGGTTGCGGAACATACGCCAGTAATGATCGTATACTTTTATATTTTCCAGGATACCCGTTCCCATTTTTTCCAGCAGGTAAAGGTTTTCGGGTATCTCTACATCCGGATCACGAAAGACCGCTTTGGTGATCTGTTCATCGTTAATACCAATATTGATTAGCGGTTCAGTGATAATATGAAATTTTTCCGTGTGCAGGCAACGGATGTAAAATTCAAAATCAACTACCCATTTCGTTCTTTCATCGTACCAGTCAACACGATTATTTTTAACCATCGTAACGCTTGGATGCCCGATGAAATTTGAAGCAAAGAGGCTCAGCGGGGAATCTGCTAATTTTTTTCTGGAATACGCCTGCACAGGATGATCGCTTTTCAACACGCCATTTTCATATCGTGCATATCCTGAAAAGATAAACCCGGCAGTACTATCTGCCTGTGCAGCTTCGGCAAAATGCTGAAGGCTTTTATTGCCTGCAAACCAGTCGTCGTCGTGCATTAACTTTATCCATTGCCCTTTTGCCAAGGCGATGGCTGCATTCCAATTGGCTGGCGATCCCTTTGCCGGTTGATTGCGCTGATAGACCAACGGCAAAATATTCCTGTATGAATTGCAGGCCTCTTCAACAGAATCGTCGGGACTATCATCCGTAACTACCACTTCGTAATCTTTGAAATCTTGCGCCACTATAGACTTTAGCAGGATCTCGAGATACTCTTTGTTTTTATAAGCCGGTATGCAGATGGAAATAAACGGGTTCATACTTCGTAAAGATAAAGAAAGTGAATGGGTCAGGGGGAGAATGATACAATAAATGAAAGGGTAATGAACGAATAGCTGGATCGCTTGCGGGATTATTGCCGGCCTGAGCTTGTCGAAGGCGGCGATGTTGCTGTTAAAGTTGTGCCCGAAAAGCTCAGGCTGACATGTTGCAGCTATCAGGAAAAAGTTGCTAACTTTGAAACAGAATGAAAGCAAAGCCTCTTAAGGAGTTCGGCATTCACTCATTCACTTATTCACCTATCACTCATTGAACCATGCTCAAGCAACTGGAAAAACTTTTCAGGATATTTTTTCCTAAACATTTACCCAATAAAAATATCTACCTCGATGCCCTCCATGGAGCGAAAGGGATCGAGATAGGCGGTCCCAGCCCCGTGTTTACAAGAACCGGGCTATTACCCGTTTACAAATATTTACGTTCGTTGGATGGATGCAATTTCAGCGACAATACGGTCTGGGAAGGAAAATTAGATGCGGGTGAAACCTACCGGTATTCGTCCCGCAAACCCGCAGGGTTACAATATATTGCCGAAGGCAACGACCTCGCGATGATTGCGGATGATACATACGATACCGTTTTGTCGAGCCACAACCTCGAACATTTTGCCAACCCGGTAAAAGCATTGTACGAATGGAAACGGATCATGAAAAATGGCGGGTATGTCTTACTGATCCTCCCTAACAAAGAAAAAACTTTTGATCATCGTCGCCCCGTAACTAAGTTGCAACACATGCTGGATGATTATGCTGCAGGGATGCCTGAAACGGATACCACTCATTTTGAAGAAGTGATCGCATTGCATGATGTGGAAATGGATCTTGGTATCGAATCAAAAGAAGCATTGACGGAAAGAACCTGGAAAAACACCGAGAACCGATGTGTCCATCATCACGTATTTGATGCTTCGTTAGTCAAAGAAATGCTGTCTGCTACCGGATTTGAGCTATTAGCGATGGATCTGATACAGGTAAATATATTTGCGCTGGCGAGAAGCCAAAAATAGTAACTAATCCTGGAGGGGGTTATCCCCATGCGATTTTTTTCAACAATGCCCTTTCCTCCTCCCCCGCCTCCTCATACCGTCGGGTCTGGTTATCGGAAATAAGCAGGTCGGCCTGCCTGCCCGTCCAAAAAATATTTGTTGTAGCCCAATCTTTTAATTCATAAGCTTTACCGGATCTATCGATCAGCAATATCTGGTAACCGGCTTTTTGAATTTGCACAGTAAGGCTGTTCTTCCCATTCTCGAAAAAATAAGCGTCCATTTTATTTCGGATAGCATCGCTGGTAATCGACAGAAATATTTCGCAGCTGGTAAAGAATGCATTTGTACGGATATGCGGCGAAGGGAATTTCCCAAATTTATTACGGTACAAATAAAATATTTTTACGAAATATTTTATTTCATCGATCTTTTTAGTGATAGCCATTTTGCTTTTCAATTGGGCTTTCAAGGTGGTTTTTATCGCCGTAAAATAATTGGCATAAGAAGCGGAAGCACCGATGAGACCGATCCCTCCCGTCCAGTTATCTGCATAAAATTTCAACCAGTTTGCTGCAAGAAAACGACTGTATGTATTGACAAAAAGCAAATAGCCGGAAGTTATTTCAGCAGCCACATTCCTATAGATCGCTATATCCTGTCCACCGATGAAATGAAGGAAGCGTACATTGGAAATATTATTTTCTTCTAAAATATTTTCATATTCTGCAGGCAAGTGCCCGTTTGAAGCATCCAGTCCATTAAAAGCGATCACCAGCGTATGTTCCTTCCCTGCGGGAAAACGGACGTAACTATCGATGAAATCATGAAAATGCCCGATGCCATAAGGCAGCCAGGCGAGGTAGACAACATGTATGACCGGTTCTTTTTCCATCATCCTTCAAAATCGCTAGGTAATTCTTTATTTTTGCCCGTCGCAGAAACAGGATATGCTCAATTTTATCCGCTTTCTAAAAGAAAATCTCTGTTTTTCAAAAATAACATATTCACTCTCAACTTAATCATCAAGAACAAATAATGAACCACCTGCCAATAAAAGCAGTGCCTGGTTCCAGAGATTTTTATCCATCGCTGGCAACTCCTCATTATCTTATACGCAAAGGGATCTTCAAGGCCATGACCAGATACGGCGGCCGGTTGAGCGGAAAAATGATGGATTTTGGTGATGGTTCAAAACCCTATGGGGATATGTTTACCTACACTGAATACATTGGCGTTGATCATATGAATGAAGGGCATTCGCACGAACTGATTCATGTTTATTGTGATGAAAGCCGCCCCCCTCGCGTGTCAACAGTTTTAATTGCGTGCTTTCGAGGAAGATTTTCTATCGAAAAAGCTGCTGAAAAAATGATTGAAATTTCGCGGCAGCGGGAAATGATTGCGCTGAAAGGCCGGCAAGCCAGTCAAAGTGTTCCGGAAAGGCACATGAATAAATCGTTCATCCTGCATCAATTTTATGCGGCGATCTATAACATCCCCCCTCAAATGACCATTATTAACCGAATATCAATATTTTTATACCTGTTTTGGAAATCAACTATTGAACTCATTTATCATTCATGTCACAAATAAGGAAAAGAAGTCTCAAGGCTGCAACGTGGATATACCTGGGTTTTTTCATAGGCGCTGTCAATACTTACCTGTTTACACATAAGGACTGGTTCTCCCCCACGCAATACGGGCTTACCCGTTCCATGCTGGAGATCAGCCTGCTGGTATGTGCTTTTTCCACGCTGGGCGTAACGAATTTCCTGGTGAAATTTTTTCCCTATTATTCCGACAATCTTGATAAAAAACGAAATGACATCCTGGCGCTGGCGCTTTATGTGGCGCTGGGAGGTTTTTTGGTTACTGCTACAGGATTGTATTTCCTGCGGCCGTTGATCGTACAGAAACTGGGTACGAATTCTCCATTGCTGGTAGAATATTTTTATTATATCATACCACTGGCATTTTTTGTATTGCTATATAATATCCTCGAAGCGTATGCCTACGGTTTCAATAAAGGCGTACTCACCAGCCTGCTGAAAGAAACCGTCCTACGTTTCTATACCTCCATCATCATTGTGCTCAAGATATTCAATATCATAGATTTTTATCAGTTCCTTGTGCTGTTTACTTTACAATACGCGGTGATCGTGCTCATTCTTTTTTTCCATTTGAAAAGTGAGAACAAGTTTTGGTTCAGTTTTAAAATAAGCAGGGTATCAAAAAAATTCAGTAAAAAAATAATCACGTTACTGGCGTTCACTTTCCTGGTGATCATTGTAAATGTGCTTCGCCAAAGTATAGATACGCTCGTACTCGCCGCCCGCCTGGATCTTGCCAAAGTAGGCATTTTCGGCATATCCTCTTACCTGGTTTCCATCATGCAGGCACCTTTCAGGAGCTTGATGGCGATAACGATCCCGATATTGGCCCGGGCATGGAAAGACAAAAATCGCCAGGAGATCAACCGGATCTACCATCGTTCTTCCATCAACCTGCTCACATTTTCCCTCTTCGTCTTTTTTTGTGTCTGGCTCAATTTTAACAACGCTGTGCTAACGTTGGGCATGAACCCGGATTACCTGTTGGGCCGCTGGGTATTTTTCATTCTTGGTATTGTTACTATCATCGAAATGGGCACCGGTATGAACGGACAGATCATCGGCACATCAGTGTATTGGAGATTTGAGTTGTGGACGAGCCTCCTGCTCACCATTATGATCGTGCCACTCAGCTATTTTTTAACGGTAAAATATGGCATCTACGGCCCGGCACTGGCCAACCTGCTCTCTTTTTCCATTTATAATTTCTTACGTTTCTGGTTCCTGTGGCGCAAATTTCATATGCAACCATTTAATAAAAAAACGGTGGAAATACTCATCATCGCCGCCATCGCTTACACCGTTTCTTATTTCATATTCCTGCATCAAACCGGCTGGGCTGCACTGATAGGCTCTTCTGCTGTTTTTGCCGCCATTTACCTGCCATTGGTTTATCTGCGTAATATTTCACCGGATGTGAAACCGATCGTAAATAGTGTGCTTAAGAAGTTCAAAGGTTGAATATCCCCAACATTAACAGCCTGGGGTAACCTTTCAGGGCCTGATGCTCCCGGAAGTAATATAATGTACGCCGTACTTCTACGTTGGCAACGATTCATCCGGCTGTGCAGAAGCGAAACGATCGCCATGGTTTTATCTTCGTAAAACTCGGAGTGAACTTCTACAGATAGGAATCCGTTTTCTTTTCCAGAAAATGATCGCTTTCATCGTCTTAATGATCGGTCACATAAAGTATTGCCGCGGGAGGAAGACAGGAAAGCATGTTGCCGAACGCACTGTCAATATCTGGATTGCCGAGGAGCTTCGCAGCTGCGATCTCTTCCCCGCCCTTTTGAAAAATTGATGATATAACTGTGATTATTTTCGGTAACAGAAAATATTCAACTGCACTTCGAAACCGCCGTGCGGAAGATTTTTTTGAATGAATGGTTTGGCCAAAATATCATTCGCTTCTTTGATATAGAGATTGAAACCGGCGTTTTCCACAATTCGGATAATCTCCGCCAGCTTGCCCGTTTCATGGACACCTCCGTGATATTCAATGAAAAGGTTGGCCACATTGGAAAGGGAACCTGCACAATCTTTCAACACTTCGTATTCCGCTCCTTCGATATCGATCTTGAGCATATCCACCGGATTGGTGAGGTAATCGGCGAGCCGCACACAATCAATGGTAGTAACGGTGACCCCTTCTTTCGCTTCACCGATTTTACTCGATAGTGTACCGGTATGCTGGAAACTGATATTACCGTTGTAAGTCCATACCGCCTTCTTTTCCAGTCTGACACCCGGAAGCCGGCCGGCATTTTGCTGTAGTAAGGCGAAATTATTTTCATCCGGTTCGAATGCGATCAGTTCACTTTGCGGGTAACGATCCTTCAAATAACATACAGCAGCACCCATATTGGCTCCGCAATCTATGATCCTTACAGGGGAATGAACGGCTTTGAAATCGTAAATACCATGCTGAAAGATCTCTACATAACAATGGTACATTTCCATCGGATCTTTGTAAAACATATCATGTGTACCGATACGGATCTTCCGGAGTTTGCCTGCGCCGGCGGGCTGATGTTTCAGTATTATTTTACGGAGACGCGAAAGTTGGTAAATAGGTTTGTCTGCTGCTGGCGGGCTAAGCCTGTATCGGATACCCTGTAATAGTTTTTTGAAAAAAGTATTTCCACGCTGATCCATACAGTCCCTTGTTTTCGCCCGTTATTTTAATACGGTATAGTTTCAAAATTACTAAAAATATATTACATATTTGCCGAAAAATAAGCGCCCGCAAGACCGGAATCTTGCAACGTAATCTCGTTTGCAGTATATAATTTTGTGCGATTCTTGTTCCTCCGGAAAAAATTACACATACAGCTTTTCAGCAAAAAAACACCGGAGACCATCAGCATCGCCACCCTTCCTTACCTGGGCCGTATATTTCATCTTCAGAGACAGGCAGGGCTGCCTGGAACTGATATATCCCACAGCATCTTTTACCGTCATTTTCGCACTGGTCGTATAGTGAATGGATTGCTGAAGCGGCCAGGCAGGTAATTTTATTTTTTCAAAAGATTGGAATTCATGCTTATGAAACCTCCTTCACATATTGCAGGAATAACGCCAGCGCTTCCTTTTTCTTACCATCCAGTTGATAATCGATGTTCTTTTCGTAATACTCTTTCAGATCGTATTCAGGAAACGGATTAGCAGCAACGATCTCATTGATATGCTTCAATCCTTCGCCGGTAGCGGTATTGAACTGCGGGATAAAGTCTTCAGGTAATTTTTTGTTGGCTACCCAGGCTGCAAATAAAAAAGGCAGTCCCGTAAAAGCACGCCATTCATCGGCGAGGTCGTATATATACCGGGAATGCGGACGCTGTTTCAATGCACGATCGCCGATCACCAGCCCGGCAGTAGTTCCCTGAATACCTTCCTGGTACCCGGCTTTTGTGTCGACCAGGTCGGGTGATATTTTCCAGTAATGCTTCAGCAGGGTTTTCATCAGCGCTGCAGAAGTACGGCTTTGATAATCCACCAGGATATGCGTGATCTCATTTAGCGGCACCTGGCTGAAGAGACAAACACTTGCCACCGACTGGCTGGCGCCGATACAAAAATCCGAAAGGATATAATACTCTTCCATCCCTGGCAACACAGCCACAGGTATCAGTCCCACATCGATCTCATCGCTGAGCAGCATGGCTGCTACTTTTGCCGGGTAATCGAACAACAATTCGATATCATCTTTCATCGCCCCATTTTCAAATCCATACACCAGCGGTTTGGTATTGAGGTAACTCACCGCTGCCACCCTTATTTTTCTTTCCAATTGCTTTAGATTAATTTCGCAGCAAAATTACTTTAATCCCAATTAATAATATGCAACTATCTCCACTTACAGCCATCTCGCCGATCGACGGACGCTATAACAAAACCACCACCCAACTCGCTGAATATTTCTCCGAATATGCCCTCATCAAATACCGGCTGAAAGTAGAAGTGGAGTATTTTATCCTGTTGGGAGAAAAGAAATTCTTCAGGCTGGGTGTGAAACTTGCGGCTCAGTTGCGCCAGCTGGTATACGATTTCAGTGAAGCAGATGCACTGGAGATCAAAAAAACGGAATCGGTCACCAACCACGATGTGAAAGCCGTGGAATATTTCCTCAAGAACAAACTTGAAGGTTTTGGCGCCGGAAATGTGAAAGAATGGGTACACTTCGGGCTCACTTCGCAGGATATCAACAATACCGCCGTGCCGATGCTGTGGAAAGACAGTATCGAACTCGAATACCTTCCGGCCATCCTCAACCTGCAGCAACACCTGCACAAGCTGGCCGAAAACTGGGCAAAAGTGCCGATGCTGGCCCGCACGCACGGGCAGGCAGCTTCTCCTACCCGCCTTGGAAAGGAACTGATGGTATTTGTAGAAAGGCTCGAAAACCAGATACAGCTGTTCAGTTACATCCCTTTCAGTGCAAAATTCGGTGGCGCCACCGGTAATTTCAATGCACACCATGTAGCTTACCCGAAATACAACTGGGTGAAATTCGCCAACGAATTTGTAGAAGAAAGGCTTGGGTTGCAACGCCAGCAATACACCACACAAATAGAACATTACGATACCCTGGCCGCACATTTCGACGCTATCAAACGGATGAACAATATCCTGGTGGATCTTTGCCGGGACACCTGGACCTACATCAGCATGGATTATTTCAAGCAGCAAACGAAAAAAGGAGAGATAGGCAGCAGCGCCATGCCCCATAAAGTAAACCCGATCGACTTTGAAAATGCCGAAGGGAACCTCGGTATCGCCAACGCTTTGCTGGAACACCTGGCCGGAAAATTACCGGTATCCCGCCTGCAACGCGACCTTACGGACAGTACCGTGCTCCGCAATATCGGCGTACCGGTATCCCATACGATCTTATCCATAGCCGCCATCGAAAAAGGCCTGAACAAACTGATCTTACATGAAGTGAAATTAAAGGCAGATCTTGAAAATAACTGGGCTGTAGTGGCTGAAGCGATCCAAACAGTATTGCGCCGCGAAAATTACCCGCAACCTTACGAAGCCCTGAAAGAATTGACAAGGGGGAAAAATGCGATTGATAAAAAAGCGATGCATGCGTTTATCAGCAAGCTGAGAGTGAGCGCCGCGTTGAAGAAGGAGCTGAAGGCTATTACGCCGCATAGTTACACGGGAATCAGTGATTAATTACGAATGAAAAATTACGAATTACGAATGTGGGCGCATTTAACAAGCCTTGATTATTGAAGTTTTTCGATATCGTCCAGGTCTTTGTGCCTGCCAGAACTTCTTTTAGCAATAATTAACGATTGGTAATTGATATATCTTATTTGTAAATCATCCTCAATAAATGTTTCCGCATTTTTGAAAGCTTCTTTAAAATCCAATCCCTTCACTTCTTTCATAAGATCGATACTTACTGGTGGAATCCCGTAAGAAAACACGTCGATAGCATTGTCCAGCAAAAAATTCTTTTCTGTTAGATCTGATGTATGTAAACCAAATTGAAGGAAAGCTCTTTTTAATTTAACCAGGTTTTCAGACGTAGTCTCTACCCAAATATCAAGATCACCGGTTGTTCTTCTGTAGCCATGAAGAATGACTGCATATCCACCAACAAGTAGATAGTTTACCTGATGTTCGTTGAGAGATTTAATAAAATCACGAAAGTCTTCATTGAAAATATTAGGCATTACAATGAATGTTTACGCATGGAAAAAGCAGTTTTATCCATTTTAGGAGGATCTAGTGGATCAATACCATAAGCCATACAGGTCAGATACCAAGCCTGGCGTAAACGTTCCCCAAGCGGAGTATCTGCCGAAAATCTTTTATCCAATTCGGCCTCCCTGAAAGTTTTTACGGATGAAACAGATTTATCGAATTTATACATGCTATAAAATTACGAATTAAAAATTACGAATTACGAATTGAGACCGCACGATTTGGACCATACCCCTCCTGTGAGAATCCATTCGTAATTCGTAATTACCCATTCGTAATTATTTATGTATCTCACTCGTAAAATGAAACTCAATATCCGGGTTATTCGTCCTTTCCGTATTTAAGAACCATTCGCTTTGCGCCAGGTAAACCAGGTGGCCATCTTTATCTTCGGCGATGTTGGCCTGCTTGTACTTTACAAAATCTTCCAGCTTCTTCGGATCCTTACTGGTCAGCCAGCAGGCTTTGAAAAACGGCAGGCTGTTCATCTGTACCGAAGCCCCATATTCCTGCAGGAGGCGATATTGAATTACCTCAAACTGCAGTTCACCTACGCAGCCTATGATCTTTTTATTGCCCCCAAACTGGGTGAATAACTGCGCTACGCCCTCATCTGTCAACTGCATCAATCCCTTTTCCAACTGCTTCGTTTTCAATGGATCTTTATTAATTACCTCCTTGAATATTTCAGGTGAAAAACTTGGGATTCCGGTAAAGTAAAAATCTTCCCCTTCCGTAAGCGTATCACCGATCTTGAAATTTCCTGTATCAAACAACCCTACCACATCACCCGGAAAAGCTTCTTCGATCACGTCTTTCTGGCGGGCGAGAAAACTGTAGGGGTTGCTGAAGCGCACGTCTTTTTCGTTGCGCACATGATGGTAATAGGTATTGCGGGCAAACTTACCGCTGCACACCCGGAGGAATGCGATACGGTCGCGGTGCTTCGGATCGAGGTTGGCATGTATCTTAAAAATAAACCCGCTGAATTTATCTTCCTGCGGTAATACATCCCGCTTGGTGGTATGCCTTGGCCTTGGCGTAGGCGCAATACGGATGAACGTGTCCAGCATTTCCTTTACCCCAAAATTATTCACCGCACTGCCAAAAAATACCGGGGCAGTCACACCGGCCAGGTAATCCGCTTCATTCAGTTCACCATACACCCCGTCGATCAGTTCCACATCTTCCCGCAAGGTATCCGCATCCTTCTGTCCTACTTTAATATTTAAGATACCATCATCTAAATTATTTATTTCTAATACATTATCGTCATTTTGCTTCGTACCTGCTGTGAATAGTACCAGGCTTTTTTCGTGCAGGTCATACACACCTTTGAACTCTTTACCACTATTGATCGGTACTGTCATCGGGTGGAGATTGATCTTCAGTTCCTTCTCGATCTCTTCCAGCAGGTCGAACCGGTTCTTGCCATCCCTGTCCATTTTATTGATAAAAACGATCACCGGGGTTTTGCGCATGGCGATCACTTCCATCAGGCGGCGGGTCTGGTCTTCTACCCCATTCACGCTGTCGATCACCAGCACTACGCTGTCCACGGCCGTAAGGGTACGATAAGTATCTTCAGCAAAGTCCTTGTGTCCCGGGGTATCCAGCAGGTTGATGAGGTGGCCTTCGTATTCAAATGTCATTACCGAGGTAGCCACGGAGATACCACGTTGCCGTTCGATCTCCATGAAATCGCTCGTTGCATGCTTTTTTATCTTATTGCTTTTCACCGCTCCAGCCGTCTGAATGGCTCCCCCGAAAAGGAGGAATTTTTCGGTAAGGGTGGTCTTTCCCGCATCGGGGTGACTGATGATGGCGAATGTCTTGCGTTTATTGATCTCGTTGATGTACTTCATAAAGGGCGCAAGATAAATCAAATTACGAATTACGGATTACGAATTACGAATTGGTTCATCCACGACTGCAACTTTATAGAAATCGCAGTTTGATATTTTACCATTTATACATTAATTCGTAATTCGTAATCCGTAATTCGTAATTTTAAACCATGTCAATGTTTAACATCCTCGGCAATTCCCTTAAACTATCCATCAAGGAACTGAAAGTAAACAAGCTGCGTACCGCACTCAGCCTTACGGGTGTGGCATTTGGCATTTTTTGTATCATTGGCGTACTGGCATTTGTAAACAGCATCGAGCTCAATATCCAGGCGCAGGTGAACAGCCTTGGAAGCAATACCATCTATATAGACAAGTGGGATTACAGCGGCGGCCCCAACCAGCCTTTCTGGAAAATGCGGGCAAGGCCAAGTATGAAATACGGGGAAGCCGGACTGGTAAAAAGCAGGTCGGAATTGCTGGATGATATCGCATTTCTCATGCAGACCAGAGGCAGCATTTCCCACGGTGACGACCTGATACAGAATGCTTCGGTATATGGCATCATAGAAGCCCAGGATGTGATACAACCCCTGAAGTTTGAAGTGGGCCGGTATTTTTCCGCATCGGAGTTTACTCAAGGAACCAACGTATGCCTGATCGGTTATACCAACGCGGAAGATCTTTTCGGCTCGCCGGAAAGGGCCATCGGCAAAAAGATCGAGATCAAAGGCAAGCAGGCTACTGTGGTGGGCGTGATCAAAAAAGAAGGAAAAAATTTTATCGGCTGGGATTATGATAATTGCATCATGCTCCCCTATAAATTTTGCAGACAGGTCTTCCAGGAAGATAATTCCAACCCGATACTCATTGCCAAGGGCAAAAAAGGCGTTTCCACCGATGCCCTCTCCAGCGAACTGAAAGGCATTATGCGGCAGGTGCGCCGGCTCAGTCCTACACAGGAAGATAATTTTTCCCTCAACAGTGTGGAGGCTTTCAGCAATTCCATTTCCTCGTTCTTCAGTGTGTTGAACGTGGTGGGTTCGATCATTGGCGGCATCAGCCTGATCGTGGGGTTGTTCAGCATCGCCAATATCATGTTTGTAACGGTAAAGGAACGTACGCCTATCATCGGGCTTAAAAAGGCCATCGGTGCCAAAAGTTCCAGCATCCTTTTCGAATTCCTGCTGGAAGCCGCGTTGTTATGTATCCTCGGCGGGGCTTTCGGGTTACTCTTCGTGTACCTGGCTACGCTGATCGTTTCCAGGATCGCCAACTTCCCTGTATTCATTTCGTTGCCCATGCTGATGGCTACTATCATCATCTGCCTGGTAGTGGGCGTGCTGGCGGGGATCATTCCGGCATCGAGGGCCGCTAAGATGGATCCGGTGACGGCCATCAGAAGTTGAAATAAGAAAGAGAAAATAAGGAATAAGGAAGTTAGGGTCTCAGGAGATGAACCTTTTATTGCTTATTTCATGTTTATAATCCCCTTATTTCCCGGGCAAAATACCGTGATTTCCTGTTGAAATTCCCCATGCAGGCTAACGCTGCGATTTTACCTTAGCTGAATCAAATTTTCAGCATGTACATCCAACCAATTACTGAAGGAAATTATTATCATATCTATAACCGGGGTATTAATGGTGAAGACATTTTTAAAAGTCAGGAAAACTATCCTTTTTTTCTAAAACAATATCAAATGTATTGTTCCGATGTTTTCGATACCTATGCTTATTCCCTTTTAAAGAATCATTTTCATTTATTGGTGTATGTTAAGGAAGATGTGTGGGTGCCTAAGCATAATAAGCAGGGAATGATAAGGTTGAATGCATCAAAACAGTTATCGCATTTTTTTAATTCTTATGCTCAATCTATAAATTGGTCGGTTGGCAGGACGGGTGGATTGTTTGAATCACCTTTTGAAAGAAAGCATGTGGATAATGAAAGTTATCTTGATTCAATGATAAGATATTGCCATTTTAATGCCTATAAACATGGATTCGTAAAGGATTTCAGGGATTGGGAATATTCGTCGTATCATTCTATATTAAATAAAAATGAGGGTATTGTTGCTGTTTCGAAGGTATTGGAATTATTTGGAGGGGATGTATCCTTATTTGAAAAATCACATCTGGAAAGGCAACTGTTGAATCCTGATCGGTATGGAATTGAATAGTAGTATTCTTTTTCAATCGCCGGGCCTATAGCAGCTGTCGGGGGTTTAGCTTTACAATTTTTATTCAACCGCCGACAGGGTCTCCGACCGCTGTCGGGGTTTGGCGGCGTCGGAAGAAGATAGCCCCCCGACGGCGGTTGAACGAACCCCGTTGGCGGTTAAACGGAAACCCCGTTGGCGGTCGGAGACCCCGACGGCGGTTGAACGCCCCCCCCCGACGACGGTTAAACCGAAACGCCACTCAAATTTGTCTTACCAACCCCTAAATCCGTCCATTTCGCCCCTTTGAATTCTCCCCCGGAAAAATATCTTTGTCGTATAAAAATATATAAACCAAAAACACATGAAATCTACAAAGATCATCTACTGGATCAGCACCACCCTGATCTTCTTATTCGAAGGGGTGATGCCCGCTCTTTTCTCACAATCTGAAGAAGGAAAAAAAGGTATCAGCGACCTCGGCTACCCTGCTTACTTCGGGATAGCGCTGGCGGTATTTAAAGTGCTGGGGGCTATCATCCTCATGGTTCCAAAATTCCCGAGACTGAAAGAATGGGCGTATGCCGGATTCTTTTTCGATTTCGTATTCGCTGCCATCAGCCATTACGTGGTCACAGGCCCGGATTTCTTGGCGGTTTTCCCGATCATTGTATTGGCGGTATTAATGGTGTCCTATGTCACTTATCATAAACTAAATGGAAATGTGTTGAAATAAAGATTTTCTTATACGTTTTAGAATTGAAAAAAAGATGGAGACTTAGAGATCAACGCAGATTTCATAGGGATAAAGGAGACTACACAGATTGTTTTCACTTCGTGAAAACTAAAATGCAGTTTATAAAAAGTCGTAACTTTTATATAAACTGCATTTCTTTTTGCGTCAGCAAAATAATCTGTGTAATCTCCTTTATCCCTTTGTAATCAGTGATCCCTTTTCTATCGTCCCGATAAGATCACCATCCTCACTTTCCTGTTCCACCGGCCCGCTTCTTCCTTCGACATATTCTTATCGTTGATCAGTTTTCCATAACTTTTGATCACTATACGATCCGGGCTGATGCCATGAGTCTTTAGATAAGCCGCAGCTGCGTTTGCACGCCTTAATCCAAGCTTGATATTATAGTCGTCTGTTCCGGCTTCATCGGTATAACCTCCTACTTCAAATATCGCCGCCGGAAATTCATTCAGCGTGATGATCATCGAATCAAGTTCGGATACCGCCGCCGGTTTCAGGTTTTGTTTATCAAAATCAAAATAGATCACACGGTCGCGGATGATGCGTGGCTCAGCTTCTACCGGTTCCGCCTGCAGGCAGATGTCGGCGTTCGTCAATACATCGTTGAGGTCATCGATCAGTGAAAGCGCCGCAACAGATACAGAAGATGTATTGCTGCTGTAGGCTTTGCGTTCTGCCAGCAACTGCAGGCTGTCGCGCTGCCCGATCGGCAATATATATTTACCATCACGATCGGTGAAAGTAGAATCTGTTTTTTGTCCGCTCACCGGATCTTTCACATAGATCATCCCACGCGAAAGCGGTTTTCCCGTAGCACAATCCAGCAATACACCCACGAGTGTTTTGTTGCGTGGTTCCTGTTTGGCGCTGTATAGTTCCAGGCAGCAATCGGAACCCCTGTCGGAACTGAACCATGCTTCGCTGAAAATATCCGAAGGGCTGCTGCTGTAAAAATACTGGTCGTCTTTTACCGAATTGATCGGGTAACCCATGTTCACCGGTTCGCCCCATTTATCGATCGTGCCTTTGGTGCTGAACAGGTCGTATCCGCCCATACCCGTACGACCATTGGTAGAAAAAACCAGCCTGTTGATACCCTGTGCATAAAAAGGCGTTTGTTCGTCGGCGTTAGTATTGATCACCCTGCCCATGTTCAACGCGGTGTCCTTTATGCCAGTTCCGCCATCCAATACTGCATACCAGAGATCATATCCGCCACTGCCACCCGGCCTGTCGGAAGAGAACAAAAGATATTTGCCATCCGCCGATACAAAAGGCTGCATGGAATTGAAGCCATCACGGTTAAGATTGGCTACGATCGCTGCATTACCCCACGAACCATTCGTGCCGGATGCATGCCAGATAGAAGCATAGGTCTTTCCATTCTTCTTTTCCCACTGGGTAAAAAATAGATCTTTTCCTCCCGGAGTCAAAGCGGCAGTACCCTGATGCAAAGCGGCATTTGCCCCGTCGATGCGGATCAACGTGGCTTGTTTACCCGCTTCATTGGCCGGTGTAGACCGGTACAGGCGATGCAGGTAAGGATTGCCTTTTTTATTATTCAAGACAGCGCTATCCGTATGAACACCGGTAAAAATGAATGTTTGCCGGTCCACCGCCACAGGCGCAAAATTACCTTTTGAAGTAAGTCCTGTGCCTTCAAACCTGGTTACTTTAAAAGCATCTGTAAACCCTTTTTTCAACTGGCTGTTGATGAACTGCAGGTTTTTCAACTCTTTTGCGGCAGCTGCGGTATAAGCATCTTTTTCTTTGTAGTTTGTCGCGAAGCTATCCATCACCTGTTCGGCCAATACAAAATTTTCTTCGGCACGAAGTGATACGGCATACCAGTATTGCGCCAGCGGAAATTCGGCTCCATGCTCTTCCGCAGTCTTTTTATACCAGTCGCGGGCATTGGTGTAATCGTGCATCAGCCGGTAACTTTCAGCCAGTCGCCATGTAGCCCTTCCGGGTACATCGGTGGCATAAGTCACCTTTTTGGATTTAGCACCCGTGGCATGCCCATACGGATTGAACGTACCTTTCAGCAGACTGTCCCCTTTTCCGGTCAGGTATAAAAGGTAAAGTTTGGCAGCATTGTAATGATCTGCCTGGTACCAGGCTTTTTCTGCTTCCTGTAATATTTTACCCTGCGCTTTTAACTGCCCGCTACCGCATAATACCAGCAGGAACAATAAAGCGGGAATTATTTTTTGAAATCTTTTCATCATATAATTATAGACTGATAAATTAATTTGAGACCGCTCTCTTTTCTGTAACCCTGAGCTTGTCGAAGGGTTGCTCATTTTATCCTGAGAAAATAACCCTTCGACAAGCTCAGGGTGACAACTGATTTTAAAATCTTCCATTTTAAGAAATCCAGCCTCCAGCATCCCCGTCCGAACGGCATTCAGCCGGGCTTGCAGCATCGGCCTTACAGCCTTCCACATTGCAAATACCCCTTCTCCACTTTCGCCGGGTTCTTTTTGATGAACGACAAAGTGAATTCGAAGCTGTTGGCATTTTTCACCTGGTTGCCCAGTTTGGAAGTGTTGGCATCATAGCTCAGGCCAAGTGTAAGCCCGTTGTAGGTGATGCCTGCAAATGGGGTCACTGCATCGTCGAAACGATAATTTGCTCCTGCCAATACATCCACCTGATCGCTGGCTTTCAGCTGGAAATATGCTCCGGCCATTTTTTCTTCAGCCGTTCCCTGTTTCATGTATAGTACATTCGGCACCATACTTACCGAAGAAGATAATTTTACATTTGCACCTGCATGAACGGAATAACGCATCGGTATCACAGCGCCATCACCGGATACGAGGAACGGATCCTTAGGTTTGGTCAAATGAAACACCGCAACCCCACCGTAAAAATTCACTTTTTTATCCGGTGTAGCATCATAATAAAATGCCCCCGCTCCTGCATCGAAGGAAGAAACATTGGATGTTTTTAAAACATCCCCGGTTGCATTGCCCGGGTTGTAACCAGTGATCGGATTCCATTGATCACCAAATTTAAATTTGGAAGCATTCACGCGCCGGTTGATGAACCCTACCTGCATGCCGAGGGAAATGCGTTGATATTCACCTTTGCCAAAACGCAGCCCGGTATAGGCCAGTGAAGCATACCCTGTAAGGTAGTTGTAGCCTGCATCTCCGGCAGATTGGTTAAGGATGTTGACACCGAAATTCATGTTCTTGTCGGTGTTGATATCGGCAGTAAGCCCGGTGGTGGAAAAGGCATCGGTAATGCTTGCCCATTGATTTCTGTAGGTAGCCGCCACCCTGTAATCGCCATTGATCAACCCGGCCATGGCAGGATTGAGGTATAGCGGGTACATGTAATACTGTGATGTATGCGGATCTACCTGGCATTTTGCGGCAGGTGCCAGCAATGCTGTGAAAGCGAGTGTAGCCAGCAGGCTGTATAATTTTTTCATTTGCTTATCTTAATAAAGTCACTGAACCTTTTTTGTTGATGATGCTGTTGTCGAGCATGACTGCTTTGAGTACATATATATATACTGTACCCGGTTGCAGTTTACCTTTTGCAGTGCCATCCCATCCTCCGTTGATGTTGCTAGTGCGGAAGATCATTTCGCCCCATTGGTTGAAGATGCTGAACTCCATACTCTTCAGGGTAGTGCTGTACACTTTCAACACATCGTTTTTACCATCGCCGTTTGGAGTAAAAACATTCGGCACAAATACCTCGTGTTTTTCCGGAGCTGATACGATGATGCTCACAGAAGCTGTATCGATACAACCCGCAGCCGACAATGCCACTGCACGATAAGTAGCATTTGCCGAAGCAACCAGCGCTTGCGTTAATGAAGTCTGGTTAGTAAATGTCGCCAGCGGCAACCAGGCGGTCACCTGGTAGTTGGTACCTGCCGATGTGCTGAGCGTAAATGCATTGCCTTGCGGCACCGTAGTGGCTGATGCAGTAAGGTTTAGGGTAAAATCATTTACCGTAACCACCGTGGTAACTGCTTTGCTGCAACTTCCGCTGGTTACTGTATAACTGATGGTGGTATTACCGGCGCTTATACCGGTTACCACTCCGGTATTACTTACTGTTGCAACAGCCGTATTGCTGCTGCTCCAGGTGCCGCCTGCGGTTGGGTTGGCAAGTGTGGTGCT
>NZ_RJUB01000017.1 GCF_024343615.1 Ferruginibacter sp. HRS2-29
CTTCAGGTTCAATGCAGACAATACTTTTCAGTTCATGTATATATATGGCGCCAGCGACCGTAGCGCACACGGTACTTACACGGTAGAAAACGATAAAGTGATCCTGCACGGAAGTAAAACTGCCAGCAAGGATTTTGAACTGGTGGAAGAAAAAAGATCGGGCAACGGAATTACTGTAAGTATTGCTGATGAAAATGATATGCTGCTCCGCAATGTTGTTTGTTATTTCATCCATAAAAAAGATACACTGGTGGCGGAAACAAACGGAGAAGGCATTGCAACTGTAACCATGCCCGATTGCGAAGAAGTGCAATTGATCCATGGTTATTTCCCCGACGTTCCTACATCGTACAAGATCAAAGGGAACAGCAATAATTTCTTTCAGTTTGCCCTCAAGCCTTCGCTCACCGAAGTGGTTTTTGATCATGTGCAGCTGGATATTAAAGATGGCAACCTGTACGGCTCTAATATTTATCTGTTCGGACAGGCGCCGGTGCAATTCGTGAAGAACTGAAAAATTACGAATTTAAGCGAAGGTATGAGCGAGAAGAGGATCGCAGATTAAAAAGGATGAAGGGGATTACACAGATTGTTTCCTGCTGCGCAGAAAACGAAAACGCAGTTTGTAAGTCCCGCAGTTTGTTAAATGAAGCCAGGTTTTTATAAACTGCATTTTGGTTTTTCACGCAGTGAAAAATAATCCGTGTAATCACCTTTATCCTTTTTAATCTGCGATCCCCTTAGCTCAAATATCTTCGCTTAAATTCGTAATTTTGCTCTCATGGAAAAACCTGTATTATTATACTGTTACGATGCTTATTGCGGCTGGTGTTATGGCTTCAGCCCGGTGATCAAAAAAATAGCGGAAGAATTTAAGGAAGAATTGGAAACGGAAGTGTTGAGTGGCGGCATGATCCTGCCGGAAAAACCTGTTCACATTAAAGTGACTGCAGGCTATATCCTTAATGCCTATAAAAATGTGGAAGAGCTTACGGGCATTACATTTGGCGAAGATTACCTCTGGCACATCCGCAACCCGGAAGAAAGCGACTGGTACCCGAATTCTGAAAAGCCTGCTATCGCGATGTGCATTTTCAAGGAATATTATCCCGAACGGGCGGTTGAATTTGCTTCGGATCTTCAATACGCTTTACATTTCGAGGGCCGCGACCTTACAGACGATGAAGCTTATCGTCACCTGCTGGAAAAATACAGTATCCAGGAAGAAACGTTTTACGAAAAACTGAAAAGCGATCAGTACAAGGAAATGGCTTATTACGAATTTTCCCTGATGAAACAGCTACAGGTAAATGGTTATCCTACTGTACTTATACAAACCGACGACCTGAAATTCACCATGGTGGCAAGAGGCTTTACCGATCATGAAACGCTCAAAGAACGGATCAGCCTGGTCCTTCAGGATATCAACAGTTAATACAATGAAAAAGCGGCAAGTATTTTGCCGCTTTTCTTATATGCTCATGCTGTTTATTATTAATTAGCGCCTGGTTTCGGGTTCCTCTTAGGCCTTAATGACGGTACAATTTCATTTTGAAATTTTGTATACTGTTCTTCAGTCATGATCAGTTTGAGCTCAACATCCCTTTGTTTGGTAAGCTCTTCGTTTTTCAATTTCATAGCATCCCTGTCGCCGCCAGCTGCACGCATTTCTTCAAATGCTTTTTGCTGAGCAGAGAAAAAATTGGTCAGCACCACCTTCACTTTCGGTGCCTGTTCTGCTGTTAGGTTCAATGGCGCCATTTTTTCCAGCGCAGATTCCACCCTTTGCTCAGGTGTAGGCATCTGCCTGTTTTCCTGCTGAGCAAATACAGAACCGATGGTGAAGATCATTGCAAATGCACTTAATAATAATTGCTTTTTCATTTTTTTATTTGTTTTAGATTTTAAATTTATTTGAAATTCTTATTTATCGCGTTCTTTTGTTTTGTCCTTTTCATCCCCCCTGTTTCTCACCATCACTTTGTAAAAGCCGGTATCAAACTGAAGCCGTTGCGATGGTGTACATATTCCACGGATGTCGCGGATGTGTTTCAGCATCATCAGTTCCAGTTGCTGCTGCTGCGCTGCTGAATATGTAGCAGCATTGAGGATAGAGCTATCGCTGAACCCGTTTGCGCCAATGGACCTGAAGGCCGCTTCTTTTCGGATGCGCATGCTGTCGAACAGTTGTTTTACCTGCCTCCTGTGTTGCGCCTTGATGCTGTCGAACTGTACCATCTGCTGGCTGCTGAAGCCTATCTCTTTTGTGAGGTACAACCCCATCTGGCTTTTGCGTTCTGGTTTTTTATCCGGCTTTTCGAGTAAAAATAAGGAAAGAAGGATAATATTAGCCGCAAGCAATATGCCGATCAATATGATGAGGACCTTATTTCTTGGTTGTGTATTCATTTATGGTTCCTGGTTTTCTATATCATAAATACTTGATACATTGATCGCAAAATCGTAACGGATATTGGTGGTGCCCTGCGTCAAGGCCGCAGGCGTATTATTTTTTTTGAGCGAATTGATCACAAAAATGTTCATCACGATGAATACCATCATGCCGATCCCTGCTATTTTGGGCTTGCTGAGCAAGGCTCCTGCCCTCGACCAGAAATTGGGCGCTTCCAGCGCATTCAGTTTTGCATTGATCCTGGTAAGAAGGTAAGGCGCCGGTGTAGCCCTCGAAACCCCATCCAGGCTTTCGAGCGAAGCGGCTATTTTTTTATGTATATCATCGTGCTCCATCATGATATTTATTTAAGATTTTTTTCGTAATAACCTTTCAAAATCGATTTAAGGTTTGTCCTGGCCCTTGCCAGCAGCGAATCCACGGCCACCACACTCATTTGCAATACTGCCCCTATCTCTTCATTACTCAGCGACTCCAGCTTTTGTAAAACAAATGCCAGCCGTTGCTTTTCGGGCAGCTTGCGGATAGCATTGAACAAAGCCGCGGCATTCTCCTTATTATCCAGCTTCACGCCCGGGTGATCAAAAGAAACAGGCACTTCGGCTTCTGTTGGCTCAAAGATCCTTTTGAGTAAGCCGCCGCGTTTTTGCCGCTGCTTCTTTTTCTCCATGTCGAGCGATTTGCTGATCGTGATCCTGTAAAGCCAGGTGCTCAGTTTCGCTTCTTCCCGGAAATCGCCTATAGATTCGTATACCTGTACAAAAACTTCCTGTGTAATATCCTCCGCATCTTCTTCGTTCTGCACAATACCCAATGCCGTATTGTATACCATATCCTGCCACAGGTTCACGATGTCGGCAAAGACAGCGTTGTCACCCATTTTCAGTCGCTCCAAAATATCAGCCTGGTTCAAAAAAATTACTTTATTAGATATCTTTTAAAGATAATTAATTTACCAAACCTCCATCATCCAAATAAAACAATTCTCGCAATATTAAAGAGCTATGCCTAAAAAGTTGTCGGGCTGAGCTTGTCGAAGCCTTATCGAATAGCCTTCGACAAGCTCAGGCTGACAGAAAATTAAAAACCCGGTCCGCCCATTGGGCCACCCATCGGCCTGAAATCGCCACCACGGTTGTTTTGATTGCCGGATGATTTAGCTACGCCGAAATTTTTCAGGTTGTATGTAAAAGTGAGCATGAAATATTGCTGCAATACTTTATACTGCGCATCCTGGATCTCGGTACCGGTTACTGTACGGACGATGCTCTGATTTTGTTTCAACAGATCGAAAACAGATAGTTTCAATTCACCCGCCCTGTTCTTCAGGAATTTTTTACCAATTGCTGCGTTCCACAAAGTGAAATGCTGATCAAGGCCTGCAGACAAACCGCTGTAAAGCTGTGTGCTCACATCATTCTGAATGAACCAGCCTTTTTTATTCAACAGGTTCAATGTTCCGCCGATCGCCTGGTTTACATAATTATTGGTAGAAGTGCTGCCGCCGGTTGTTTTGGCATTGTTGAAATTAGCGCTGTAAGAAATATTAAAATCCACATATTCGCTGATATTACTGGCGAAAACAACTCCTGCATTGTATACTAAATTATCTGTTTTTGTTGCCACATAATTCACCTGGCCCGGCAACTGCGAATAGCTGAAACCTGCATTCACATTGATATTGGTCTTGATACCCTTTATCGGCTGGCTATAGGTGAAGAAGGTACGCAAACTTTTATAGCCATCCAGGTTGATAGGTTTGGTAAGCTGAGAACCCCTGTTCAGCACGATCCCCTGCTGGATGGCAGAATCCTTGCTGGCGATGAAGATCGCATTGGAAATATAATCAGCTGCGGTCTGCAATAATATGTTGGCGAAAAAGCTCCCGCTTGTTTTTGAATTGGTATAAGAGTAACGTCCTGCTACAAAATGTGTGTAGGATTGTTTCAGGTCGGGGTTACCGCTGCTTACACGCAATGGATTGGTAAGGCTCACCACATCCTGCAACTGGTTCACGCTCGGGAAGTTGGTAGAGGCACGGTAAAATACACGGATATTGCTGCTGTTGGATATTTTCTTCCTCCACATGAGGTTGGGCAGGAAGTTGGAAAACGTCTGGTTCACCGATGTCTGCGTAGGGAAAACCCTTTGGCTTTCCAGCTTTGATGTCTGGAAGTTCACCCCTACCATAAACATTTCATCCCTGCTTTTGGCAAGCCTGTAGCTAAGCCCGGCATTGTTGGTGGTGATGGTATTATCAAATTTGTTGGAGAATGTAGTATCAAAATCGGAATATTTTCCGTCGATGTTATCGAAGTTGTATGTCTTCTGGTCCGCTTTGTTTTTTTGTACGCTCGGGCTGTAGTCGATCTGCAGTTGCCCTTTTTTACCGATCGGTTCCGTGTAAGCGATATTACCGCCGATAGTGTGTCCGTTGGTAGCATTATCAACAAATTGATTTTGCGTAGAATCGCTGCTGAACCCACCCGACTTGTCGAAGAAACGGTAATAGGCATCGATCACCGATTCGCCATCATTTTTTGTAAATGCGGTATTGAAACCAAATGAAATGGTACGTCCGCGTTTTGCAAAAGAGTGACGGAACATGATGTTGTTGCGGATATTATATCCGTTTCTGTCGTAATTGGAATTCGAGATGGAATTGTTGATAGAATCCCCAAATTGATTCAGTGTGTTCAGATTGGAAAACGACCTTGAATTATTCGATTGGAAATTGATGCTTGGTATGATAAAAAGTGAATTGTTGGAATCTATTTTATATTCCAGCCTGAAGTTGATACGATGGTTGTTGTTCACCGTCCGGCTGGTACCGCTCTGGCTGGTAAACTGTGTGGTATCGTACCCTACTGTCTGGGTGTTGATGAAAGATTCGTTGTCGTTGGTGCTGTTATTAAAGAAATAACTTCCGGTCACATTTACCTTTTTACCCCACTTATCGCTGTAGTTTACACCGATGGCGTTGGTTTTACTGATCCCATTCGACTGGCCTACAGAGAAATTATCTCCACCACCGCCGCCTGGCCCCCTTCCGCCACCGCCACCGCGGTTGCCGCCACCGCCGCTGCTGGTAACACCAAGCAGATCCTGTGACCCGAAATTCTGCTGGTTGATATTGTTGAAATTCCCCACAAAAGATAAGCGCCTGTCGCCTTTGAAAAAGCTCACGTTACCTCCTGCATTATATCGGCTATCTGTTCCATATCCGCCGTAAATGCGGCCAAACTGGCCATTCTTTATCCCGGATTTCGTAACCACGTTGATCGCTTTCACGCTATTGCCATCGTCAAAACCGGTAAGCTGGGCCTGGTCGCTAAGCCTGTCGAAAACCTGTATCTTATCCACCACTTCCGATGGCAGGTTTTTCAAAGCCGCGGATGCATCGTCGCCAAAAAAGTCTTTCCCGTCAATCGTCACTTTTTTTACTGTTTCGCCCTGCGCCGTTACCGTACCATCTTTTGCCACGGTGATGCCGGGCATTTTTTTGATCAGGTCTTCTGTGGTGGCATCGGGATTTACCTTATATGCACTTGCTGCAAACTGCGAAGTATCGCCTTTTTGTATCACGGGAGTGGCTTTGGAAACCACCGTCACCACGGAAAGGTCTTTTCCCTGCCTGTCGAGCCCGATGCTGCCAAGATCCCTTTCATTATTATTAATGGTAATAAAAGAAATATATTCCTGGTAATTAACGGTATTTACTTTAACGATAAAACTGTCGTTGGGAACATTTGTGAAGGCGAAAGCGCCCTTACTGTCTGAAACCGTGGTGATCACCGTGCTGGAATCCAGCTGTAGCAATAGCGCCACGGTGGCGCCCGCAATAGGGGACTTATCTGTTTTGTCTGTTACAACTCCTTTAATAGAAGCTGTTTGCGCTTTTCCTGTAAAAGCCACCACGTTTAAAAAAACGGTCAATAGTACTAATCTGAGCATAAAATCTTTTTTCAATTAGGGTTTAGACGTCAAATCCTTTTCCAAACTGTCGGGAAGGTGAAAGTTTTTTTCAGTTGGAAGTTTTTGAGGAGTTCAAAAGGTTCAAAAGTTCAAAATGTTTAAAATGTTGTTTAGCCTTCTTAACCTTTGAGTTTCCTGATTTTCTTGAACCTCTTGAACTTTTAAACCTTTTGAACATTTTGAACCTTTTTCGCTAAATTGCAGCCCTAAATTTTTCTTAATATGAATTATAACAAACTGGTGTCTGTAACAGGCCTGGGCGGATTATTTGAATTGGTATCTTCAAAAGCTGATGGTGGCATTGTGCGCTCCCTGGAAGACAAGACCACAAAATTTGTAAGCAACAGGATACATAGTTTTTCGCACCTGGAAAGCATCGAAATATTTACGATCAAGGATAATGTGAACCTGGTAGATGTTTTTACTGCCATGAAAAACAGCAAGGAAGCGATCCCGGATGCAAAAGCCGATGCGAAAGCCATCAAAGCATATTTCGAAAAAGTATATCCTGATATGGATTTTGAAAGGGTATATGGCAGCGACATGAAGAAAATGGTGAAATGGTATGATATCCTCACAAAAAACAACGTGGAGATCAAGCTGAGCGAAACCACTGAAGAAGATGGTACTGCTTCAGAAGTAGTTGCCGAAAAGAAAACCGCGGCAGCCACCAAAGCTGTTACACCAAAAGCGGCAGCCGTAAAGGGTGGCCCTGCAAAAAAGATCAATACGCCACGCAAGATGGCTTAATATCTATGATGTAAGATGTATGATGTATGATCTCTTTCGGGTCGTGCGTCATACATTTTCATTTATACGATGTTCATCCCAAGCTCAAGGCAATATCACACATCACACATCACACATCACACATCACACATCACACATCACACATCACACATCATACATCATACATCATGTATACCGCCGACATCCAAAAAACACCCCGTACCTATTTACCCGCCGGTTTTTCGCCAGTAAACTGGGAAGTGACCGAACCCTATTTTAAAGAATTGCTCGAAAGGCCGCTGACCGATAAGGCTTCGCTGGAAAAATGGCTGAGCGACCAGAGCGAGATTGAAGCCGCCGTAAATGAAGATGCCTGCTGGCGGCAGATAAAAATGACCTGCGATACGGAAAACAAGTCGCTGGAAGAAGCGTTTACTTTTTTCTGCATGGAGATACAGCCCAAGATACAGCCGTATTCCGATGCGCTGAACAAAAAGCTGGTAGCATCCCCATTGCTGAAAGAACTGGACGAAGAAAAATACCATACTTATCTCCGCAGCATCCGTAAAAACATCGAACTGTTTCGTGAAGAAAATATAGCCTTGCAGGCGGAAATAGCCGTGCTGCAGCAGCAGTACGGACAAGTAACCGGCGCCATGATGGTAACGGTTAACGGCAACGAATACACGCTGCAGCAGGCGGCAAAATTCCTGGAGAACCCGGACAGGGGACTGCGTGAAGAAGTGTATCGCAAGATACAGGACAGGCGCCTTCAGGATAAGCCAACATTAGATGAATTGTACGACAAACTCATTGCGCTGCGCAACAAAGAAGCGCTGAATGCAGGGTTTGACAACTACCGCGATTATCGTTTTAAAGAACTCGGGCGTTTTGATTATACCAAAGAAGATTGTTTTCGTTTTCACGATGCGGTAAAACAACATGTGCTGCCATTGGTGAACGATATTTACCGCCATAAAAAAGCGGTGCTTGGGGTAGATACTTTGCGTCCGTGGGATAGCGATGCCGAGCCGGAAGGCAGTACACCATTGCGCCCGTTCAAAACCGGCGACGAGCTGTTGCAGAAATCGATCGATTGTTTTACAAAGCTGCGCCCCTTCTTCGGGCAATGCCTCGAAAAGATGAAATCGATGCACCACCTCGACCTCGAAAGCCGCAAGGGTAAGGCCCCGGGAGGGTATAATTGTCCGCTGGCGGAAAGCGGCGCACCATTCATTTTCATGAACGCGGCCGGGCAGATGCACGACGTGACCACCATGGTGCACGAAGGCGGGCATGCCATCCACTCATTTCTGGCACACCCGCTCCAGCTGAACGGCTTCAAAGAATACCCGATGGAAATTGCCGAAGTGGCCAGCATGGCGATGGAATTGTTCAGCATGGACCATTGGGAAAGTTTCTTCGATTCGGAAGAAGACCTCGTTAAGGCAAAAGCCCATCAACTGGAAAGGGTGATCACCATTTTTCCATGGATCGCCATCATCGACAAATTCCAGCATTGGATATACGAGCATCCTGTTCATTTACATGAAGAAAGAACCGCAGCCTGGACGGCTATCCTGAAAGAATTCCAGGACGATGTATTTGATTACAGCGGGCTGGATGCTTACCGCAACAATGCATGGCAGCGCCAGTTGCACCTGTTTGAAGTACCATTCTATTATATTGAATATGGCATTGCACAGCTCGGCGCTATCGGCATGTGGATGCAATACAAAAAAGACCCGCAGCAGGCGCTGGACAACTATTGCAACGCACTGAGCCTGGGCGGCACAAAAACACTACCCGAACTTTATAAAACCGCAGGGCTTGAGTTTGATTTTTCTCCGGAAAAAATAAAAGGGCTGATGGAGTTTGTTAAATCACAGATGAAGTCATAATTAATAATGAATAATTAATAGTTAATAATTCATTTGGATCGAACCGCTTCTGTTAATTGAAAAACATTCGGCTGAAGGAATTATTAATTATACATTATTAATTATTAATTGCCTTCCGTGTAGTTTTTAAAATTATCCAATATCGCCTGCCAGCCCATCTGCTGCATCTCCACAGGGTTCTGTTCTTCTGCATCGAAGCTTTCGGAAATGTGGGTGCTGTCGCCATCGGCAATAAAGGTGATCTTTACCTTACGCTGATCGCCGAGTGTATATCCGATGTAGTTGTTTTCTTCAACAGCATCGTAAATGCCTCCAAAATCAAATCCCATACTGCCATCCTTTGCCTCCATGCGGGAGGAGAAACTACCGCCTGCACGAAGATCGTTGCTGGCCGTTGGTGTATGCCAATCGGGTGATGCGAATGCCCATTTGGTGATATGCGCCGGTGTGTTCCAGTATTCCCATACTTTACTTACCGGTGCATTTACGGTAGCCGTTACCGTTATGACTGTTTTTTCTGTTGACATGGTGGCTCTGTTTTAGTGTGTGCTATCTATACCGCAAATATCCTGCGGATCTGTTATGCTCAAAAAGGCTTTACAGACATTCACCGGGGCTTTTGAGACAAAAATTTTGTTTTAATCTGGGAGGAAGCTCAGGAATTTTCCTTTTTTTCTTACAGATACCATCACCTTGCTTCCATCTTCCATTTCCATATACCCGTTTTTGCCGGGATAATATTTTTTCATCTTTTTCAGGTTGACGATCCAGGAATGGTGCACCCGTACGAATGTAGCTTCGGGCAGTTGCTGCTCAAATATCTTCAGGTTTTTTGAGCTCGTAAGCGTTTTGCCATTTGCCAGGTATAGTATGCTGTAACTGCCATTTGCTTCTATGCGGATGATATCCAACAGCTCTATGAACATTACACCGCCCGCAACAGGGATGCTGATCTTCTTATCCGCAAAAGCTTCATTCAGTTCTTTCATAAGGTTCGACACCGGTTCATTCGCCCCTTTTTGCACACGGATCTTTTTTTGAACCTTCTCCACCGCTTCCATGAGCTCAACGGTGCTGATAGGTTTCAGGAGATAATCCACCGCATTGGCCCTGAATGCCCTCACCGCGTATTCGTTGAATGCGGTAATAAAGATCACTTCAAAACTGATCGGTTTCAGCTGCTCAAGTAACTCGAAAGCATTGCCCTGGTTCAGTTCAATGTCGAGGAAAACAAGTTCCGGCTTCACTTTCCGGATAAGCTCTACCCCGTCTTTTAAGGTCCTTGCATTTCCCTGCATGAAAATGGTGGTTGCGCAATGCGTTTTCAGAAGTTCCTGGAGCAGTTTTAAATTTCCGGGTTCGTCTTCTATGTGTACGGCTTTAATCATTGGTGATTATTTTATAGGGTAGCTCAATCGACACCTTTGTTCCTGCAGGATTACCGTCTTTATCATACAGGTCGTTGATCTCGGGTATGGTGTTTCTCTCTTCGGCTCCGGGCAACAATTCCAATCGCTTACGGACGATCTCCATACCATAACTTTTTTGCCGGAAAAAAATATTGGACCGGTTTGCGGGAGAATGATCCCTGCCTATCCCGTTATCGGTGATAGTGCAGCGTATAACCGTACCCGTTAGTCCCAGCAGTATCGTTATCATCCCCTTTCTGTGTTCCAGGTGTTTGATGCCGTGGCGGATGCAGTTTTCTACAATGGGCTGCAGCATCATATTGGGTATTTCGGTATGGAAAATATCTATCCTCTCATCTGTTTCGATCCTGAATTCGAATTCGCCGGGGATACGCATCTGTTCCAGCACCAGGTATTCTTCCAGGTATTCTTTTTCTTCGGAAATACGGATATAGGGCCTGGCGGAAAGCTCCAGCGTTTTGCGGATCAGCCGGGCAAATTTTACCAGGTGTTCATTTGCCTGTTCGGCTTTGTAGCTCAGGATGAGCTGCTGTATCGAGGTAAGGCTGTTGAAAATGAAATGGGGGTTCATCTGCGAACGCAAGGCGGTTTGCTCCAGCTCCAGCATTTTTGTTTTTTGGACGGCGCTAAGATTTGCTTTCCGGGTGATAGTCTTGACTCTCACTTTATAAAAAGTAATACCCCCAAGTATCAACAGTAGTAAGCTTCCCGTCTTTAACCACGTATTCTGCCACCAAGGTTCCTTTACTATAATGGTCAATTTACAGATTTGTGAGAACCGGCGCTGGCTGAGGATCTCCGCTTTCAACTCAAGATCATATGTTCCGGGGGAAAGGTTTTCCAGCAATAGTTCTGTTCCGGTAATCGTTTGCCATGTAGTATCTGTTTTATTCAATCGATAAAAATAGTGGAGTTCATCTGTGGAGTTAAAACTGATAGCATCATAACCTATTTTCACCCGGTTATTGCTATACGGAACGGAAATGGAAGTAACATCAAGAGTATCGCCTTTATAATAGGTGATCTTATTAATATACAAAGGGATCTGCGCCGGTGGTCGATTCAGCAAGACCTCGGGTTTTTCTATCACATATATTCCATTTCCGGTGGCTACCAGTACATTCCCCTGGTAAGCGATCAACTGCTTAATGTTGAAATTGTCTAACCCGTCGTTTTTGCCGATGTTGGTGATCGTATATCGCAATGGGTCAAAAGATTGAAAATGTACTACAGATATCCCCTTGGCAGTAGCTATCCATAATTTATCATCTTGCGGTAAAATATATTTTACAGAATTGCTTAACAGCCCTTTATCTTCCGTAATGTTACCGATGATGTTAGTATCTTTCATTAGAAGGACTCCCCCAAAGCGAAGGGCTATTACATATAACCCACTTTTCATTTGGCGCATATGTGTCACACCTTTTTGAAAAATCCCGGATCCTGGTTTAAAAGCAGTTACACTATCCAGGTTTTTATTCAATGTAAACAGCTTGAATAGAGTGGAAACCCAAAACTGTTGTTTTGAATCCATAAAAAACATCGTGACATTCACGCCTTGGTAATCGCTACCATTTTTGCCGATTGAATGATTAAAAAGCGGAACATACATCCCTTTATCGTTGGTTGACATGTCGGGGTCGTACCCCCTTAACAAATGCCCAAATAAACTAATGATCCGGTTGCGTGCGGGAAAATAAATCTCAGAAGAACTTTGTATAACCATTACCTTATTTGAAATGGAATGGTTTATGGGTACCATTTTTGCCGTGTAATGTATTTTGGTATTTGTTGGTTTACAAGCCATGAATATAGTACCCTTATCGTTTCGTACCAGGTCTGATACATTCTCATTATACTCAGATAGCAGATGAGAAACTTTTTTGTTCGTTAATTCATATAGACCATTTTCGTTTGTGAAAAGAAGCACACTATCATTAACATTGAGCATCCTGGATATTGGCTGCACAATAGCCTCATCTCCTTGCAGGTTGTAAATCTGGATATTTTTGAGATAAAACACCCCGCGCTCCAGTGAAGAAAACCATGTTCCTCCTTCATAATCAACCATGATGGAACTGATGCCCAATCCTGGAAATATATGCATATCCTCCAGTGGCTTAAGATTGCGGTTAACCAATACCGCCCCATTTTTAATCATCCCGATCCAGATATTTTCACCTGCGTTCTGTATACACAATATATCACTCGGAAATTTTTTTGTTAACAAGGTACCATCCGCATTCAGTCGCGTCAATACCCTCCCTGCAAAAAAATATATATTTTTTCCATCAAAGGTGCAACCGATATGATTGAAAGATTCAGAGACCGCAGGGCTCTTATATATATTCTGTATGTTGCCTTTCTCATCCCGTACTTCTATCCTCCATTCTTTAAACGAATTGAACGTCGTTCTTCGTGCGAAAAAACTACCGGGGCTTGTTTTTATCAGACTAAACGTGTTGTAGTTTTTCTCTCTGGTTAAATAAATAAACTCTTGTATATGGCCTTCGGGAGAAATATCATAATTACTGTAATCACCTCCCGAACTGTTAATTTTCAATCCACCTTCCGGCGTAATGCAGGCATCCGAGATAAGCATGCCATTAATATACTTGGCAATGCTGTCATTATATCGGTAAGGATATATTTTTTCCTTTAAAAAATAAGACAATCTGCCTGTATGGGAAAAAAACCAGATACGCCCCTGCTCATCTTCCCTGATCTTAAAAACCACATTATCGGGTAAAGTGAAATGTTCCATCCGCGAGCCGTTGAAGCGTACCACCCCCTGATCGGTAGCCATCCAGATATAATCCCGGCTATCGCGAAAAACGGCATAAGCTTCGTTACTTGGCAACCCGTCTTCCTGCGTAAAGTTCCTGAATTTCAGTTCCTTCTGCTGTGCCAGCGCACTACAAAACTGCAGCAGGGCCAGCATTACCATAAAATAGATTCTACGCTTCACAACGCTAAAGATAAACGGTTAAATGCAATTATACCGTGGCTTCCGGCAGCTTCCGGCAAAAAAAATCAGGCGGGTAAAAAGCGGCTACAGTTATTAAGTTTTTATTGCAGTTATCAAGTTTTCTGTGCAGTTATTTTCTTTCCAGCTATTTTCACATTACTAACCTATTAACAAACGTAAAGGCGTTGTTCACCCTGAAAATACCCTAATAAAATAGGATTTAATCCCTAGAAAACTTTTACCGCTTTAACAGCTTAATTAGCTACGACCACCCCACAAGGTGGTCTTTTTTTACCCGTTATCCGCCGAAAAACAATAGAACATGTGGAAATATATTCCGGCAGCAAATTTGCATTACCTGTTGTAAATCAAAAAGCGACAGCATGTCTACAGAAAAAAACGAACAGAAAAAAAACGAAACTGATTCCACGATAAAGCCCGAACCGGAAACCCTGCACACTACTGATCCGCAGGAAGAAATGAAAGGGCCCATCTCTTCACTGATGCAGAATACGAAAGAAGCATTTGAAAATGATGAAACAAAGGAAGAAGCGGATGAGAAGAAGGAGAAGGATATGTAAGATGTATGATCTATGATGTATGATCTATGATGTATGATCTATGGCAACTTCGGGTTTACGGCACTTTTAGTAAAGCTAATTTTGTTTCACTCGTAAGAATCCAGATCAGAAATATTACATCATGGATCACCTGCCGTATATACCAATTATACCGCAACAGAAGGTTTCCCGCAGACCTTCTCATACATAATAGAAAAAAGAGCATTCTTCTGTAGAAAGTCCCACTCAATGAGTTTCTGTGGTCGGTGGTCAGCCGTCCGTAGTCTACCATCGTTTTATTCCACCCACAATATCGAATTCCCCGTGTTAAATTCATTCTGCTCCCAGAACTCATTCCCCGGGTCTATCACCCAGTTGCCATCAATGATGTATTTATAAAGATGTTTGCCTTTTGAAAGATGCAGTTTCAATACCCAGTCATCGCCGTCTTTGGTGAGCTTGTAGGCATTCGGCGACCAGCTGTTGAAATCACCCGACACAAAAACGGTCTTCGCGTTTCCATGGTTCTTCAGCCGGAAAGTGTAGTTAGGATCGAGTACAAAAATATCCCCGGGATCATTTCCGGAAAGCTCATTCCCTTTCGAATCTATCCACGTACCATCTACAATAAATTTATACTCATAATTACCTGCTCCCAGCACATACGGTATCTGCCAGCCGGTCGGCGTCTTCGTCATTTCCAATTCAAAACTGCGAAAGTCGTTGAACGATCCGGCCAGGAACACTTTTTTAGCATCCGGCAATCCGTTGATCTGGAATATGATCGGTCTGCCTATGCTGATCACAGAATTGAATTCGCCGAATTCATTCGGAAAACGTTTCGGATTTACCGGATCCACGATCCATTTATTATTGATCATGAAACGGTAAGTATAAGTACCCGTATCCAGGAACACCGGTAGTTCCCATCCTGTAGCGGTTTTGGTCATCCGCAGGCGGTCGCTTTTCCAGTTGCTGAAACTGCCCGCAACAAATACTTTTTTTGAAGTTGTATAACCATCCAGTTTAAACAACGTGTTGGTGAAATACCAGACGGAATTCGTATTTCCCTCGCCATCATTTTCTGTGGTGGCATTATCCGGATCGGTGATCCAGTTGCCATCCACTATAAATTTGTACAGGTATTTTCCGGGAGACAATTTTACCTGCAGGCTCCAGCCGCTATCGGTTTTTTCCATGGGCAAGGCACCGGTTTCCCAATTGGTGAAACTACCGGCCAGTCTCACTTTTCCAGCCTGGGGGCTACGCCTCAGCATGAACGTGGCGATGGAGTCTTTTATGGTAAAAGGAAGATCGTTCCTGAAAGAATTTATCCCGATCTTATCTCCCATCAACACCGGTGTAGCCGTAGGATTGAAATACACCCCCAGCCCTGCAATGCGGATAAGCTCCGCGGGGTCGCCCACATTTTCTGCTGCGCCAAAAGGTTTGCTGAGTATCACCGTTTCATGGTTCGAGGAATCTATTCTCCAGCCATGTTTTATGATCGAATCCTTGAAATTTTCCCGAAGGAGCCTCGGCAATGCCAGTTCGGCAAGGTCGTATTGATCTATGAATTCCTGCAGGCTCGCTTCCGGCAGTTTTTTGCCCAGCACAATCTGCATACCGCCTTTGCTGATCACATATTTTTTTGCCGTAGGCTGGGCGTGCAACGGACTTGCCACCAGCATACATAGCATTAATGTGACAGCCCGCAGGATCTGATATATGTGCCGGCTTATTTCCATAAATACATTTTATACGTTGTAAAGTTAAACCCAATTTTCTGCACCGAAAGCTCGTTGATCCCCAACACGCCGTCCACGCAGCCTCCGAAGGCAAAACATGTTTTTTCAAGATTGGTGATCAGTACGGGCAGGTCGCTGATATTGCGGGTACCGATCCTGAAAAGCCCGAGACTACCTTTTACCGCTTCCACTTTTTTGTTACCCACACCCACCAGCGATACCCTGCCGGTGATCGACAGGTTTTCGAAAACCTTTTCCGGGAGCCGGCTATCCAATACGTTTGTTTCAGCCGCACAATCAATAACAAATCGTACTTTTTTACCCTCCATCGTTGTTTTTACAATGATGCGGTTGTCTGTCAGTTCAAACGGAACGGTGTGATAGGTAGAAGTATCTGCCAATAGCGGGTTTTGATATTTACGTGCCTGCTTGCCGCCCATGATGTGAAAAAACATGAGGTTTTGCTGATAATCTATGATCAGTTCGCACTCTTTCAAAAAATGCATGCCCACAAGGCCCAGCACTTTTACTCCTTTGCTGTTTTCTATATTACCGAGGTTGGCGAGGTCACCCATCACATTGTGCTCGGTGATGCCGCCAAAATGAAAATCTTTGATGCTTACCTGCTGCCTTCCCGTTGATGCGCCCGTCATTCCTACACTTTCGTCCGAAGACGATTCGATCACCACAGGATAATTACGGAAGTACGTGATGTTGAGCACGAGCCCGGGGCAGCCGGTATCGAGGATGAAATTGCCTTCGGTAGAATCCGCTTTGGCTTTTATCAGCAACAAATTACCCGCCCGGCTGAAGGGAATGCTGAAAGAAGAAGAGTCTGCCGAAAAAATTACCCCGGGAAAACAGATCGACTTCAGCGATGCGTGCGGTGGCTCTTTTGTTTTTGCTCCAGCCGCTAAACCTGTCATGCACAACAGCAAGATCATCCAGGCAGGAGCAATGAAATGGTATTTTTTGCAGCAAAGCATTGATGCCGCTAAGCTACTGTTTTTTATCATTTCCGGTAGCAACAACTTCCTCGTATTCCTTCAATTGCGCCAGCATCTCCATAGATCGCATCAGCGGCGCCCATTCCCTGTCGTTGAACAAAATGCGGAACCATTTTTTATCCCTGTTTTCAAACCTGATATTAAAAAATAACCAGCCTGCGGCAAAAGTGAAAATAGCCGTGCAGGCGCCATTGATGAGGTAATACAGCAAGCCACTGTTTTGCATGCAATAACTAGTGATGTAAAATGTGGTCCAGAGCGGCAACTGCAGTATCAGGATCTTTGCCACCCAAAGGCTGGAAGCAGTAAGGCTTGTGAGTGTTTTTTGTGTTGTCAGCACAGGTTCACCGATATCTACCCTGCTGATCAATATTACCTGGTAAATATAGATCGCGATCGCTATTGCCGTGATCAACACCTGCAGCGCTGCTGAGAAGAAAAAGAAAAGGCTGATCCTGTCAAACGCATGAATGGCAAGGCTGGAAAGGATGATGGTGCCTGCCAATACCCACAATATCCCCACGATCGTGGCAAACAATTTTACAGGGCGCATGGAAGTCAAGGCAGACTTTGTTTTCAGCTTAAGTATTTCCACCGCGTTCTTTTTATTCAGGGTGATGCTTTCTTCCAGCCGGCTATCGTAGTTTTTCCAGAGTTGTATGATATCTATATTTTCCATGTTATTTTTCTTTGAGTTGTAAAAATTTTTGCTGCAACGCAGCCTTGATCCTGCTGACCTTTGTGGCCACATTGGTTTCGGTGATCCCGGTGATCACCGAAATCTCGCGGTAGCTTTTTTCTTCGAGATAAAGCAGCATGAGGGCTTTGTCTATTTCTTTCAGGCCCTGGATGAACTGCTGCAGGATACTGAGATGGGCCTCCTTTTCGCCGATATCATCCAGCGCCGTGAAATTCATTTCACCTTCGGTGATGGGTAAAGAAATTTTATCCCTTACCCTTGTTTTCCTGTAAAATGAAATGGCGGTATTCAATGCGATGCGGTATATCCAGGTAGAATGCCGGTAAGTATCGTCATACTTATCGAACGACCTCCAGAGTTGGATGAATATTTCCTGGATAAGGTCTTTGCGGTCTTCGGGAACTTTGCAGTAAGAATGCGCAATCTTGTACAATATGCCTTTGTGCCGCTCCATCACATCCAGGAACCGGGTTGATCTGTCTTCCGTTGTCATTGATAATAATAGCGTGCAGATCGTTTGGCCTGCTGTTTTACTAAATTAATAAAAGTGTGGTTGCTTTATTAATTATTCGCAGAAGGGGAGGGAAAATCACAGAAATGGCGTTTTTTTTAAAAGGTGCATGGCGGCGAGTGGCAGGGGGTGGGTTTCCTGATCGTTCATGGAGATCGAAGCGAAACTTTACCGCAGAGAACATGAGTGGCCAGCGTTTACGCAGAGAAGCTTGCATACAAGCTATGCATAAAACGCTGCTTTCTTTTTTCTCTGCGGTAAAAGATCGCGTCATTTTACGCAAACGATCAACCAACCTACGTTCAGTAACCCACAATTTTAAATTAATTCCAGCTGAGCCGCTTTTCTCACCAGCGAAGCAATATTCTTGCTTTCAAACTTGAGCAGCAGGTTCTTGCGATGGGTGTCTACCGTATTTACGCTGATAAAAAGCTGGCGGGATATCTCAATATTCGTTTTGCCTTCGGCTATCAGCAGCAGTATTTCTTTTTCGCGGCGTGTGAGTAATATGCCCGAAGCTTCCGGTTTGCGCAATGTCTGCGAAACCTCATCGCTCAGGTAATTTTTTCCATTGTTCACGGTAATGATGGCTTCGAGCAACTCTTCCTTACCGGCATTTTTTATCACATACCCGGAAGCGCCGTTGTTCATCATCTTTTCTATGTAACTGAACTGGTTGAAAGTACTCAATCCGAGGATCATCACCCGGGGATATTTTTCTTTTATTTCTTTGCAAAGGTCTATGCCGCTTATATCGGGCAGGTTGATGTCCATGAGGATTACATCAGGCTGGTGCTGTTTCAAAAATGCCCTGCACGAACTGCCGTTGGTGGCATGCCCGCTCCACTCGATATCCTTTTCGTTCTGCAGCAGCGAACGGATGCCTTCCACCACCATGTAATGATCATCCACGATGAATACGCTTACTTTTTTCATGGTTTTATTTCTATTAATACCGATGTTCCTTGTCCGGGCTGGCTTTGCACATCTATTTTTCCTTTCAAAAATTCCACACGGTTACGGATGTTCGTCCAGCCTATCCCTTTTGCCTGCTTCACCAAATTACTATCAAATCCTTTACCATCATCTTCCACGGTTATTGAAATGATGTCATTGGTTCTGGTAACCTGCACCAACGCTGTGGTTGCGGCGGCATGCCGGATGGCATTGTTCACCAGCTCCTGCACGATCCTGTATATACTTACCGCTACCAGTTCGTCGGTAGTATTTTCTTCCAGCCCTATTGACTGGTAGTTCACTTTGAGCGCTCCCGATTGGTTGATGTCGTTGCAAAAATCTTTCAAAGCCGTATCCAGTCCAAATTTCACCAGGGCTTCCGGCATCATGTTGTGCGCCACCCTGCGCATTTCTTTGATGGAGCTGTCGAGCATATCGATGCTCCGTTCAAAAGCCTGCGCATTTCCGGGGGTCATCACCAGGTTTCCCTTCATGGTGTTGAGCGAGTATTTGATACCGCTCAGCATTCCCCCAAGCCCATCGTGCAGGTCTTTGGCCAGCCGGCTCCGTTCCTGCTCTTCTCCTTTGAGTACGGCTTCCGTAGCGGTAAGCTGCTGCTGTGTTTCCAGTTCATTGATGCGTTGCTGCTGAAATTTCTGCCGCTGGCGGTAATTGCGGTAAAAAAGTGAAGCCAGTACTACTATCACCAATGCACCTCCCAAAAGGATATAATTATAAATATCTTTTTGCTTCAGCTCGGCCTTCTGCAGTTTCAGCTGGTTATCCTTTTTCTCTGTTTCATACTTTTTCTCCAGGTCAAGCGCAAATTCCTTCCGGTCGTTGGCCTGTATGGAATCTTTGAGGTCGGAATATTTCCAGGTGTAATCATTCGCCTCCCTGAATTTTTCCATTTGCTCATAAATCACGCTCAGCAACCCGTACCCTTCCTGCATGAACCCTTTGAAGTTGCCGTCCTCCGCCATCTTCACCGCCTGCAGCGTTACCGCTTCGGCCTCAGGATATTTTTTAATGAGGTTGTAAATATGCCCGATCTGTATCTTCGGCTCCACCATATTCCACGGCGATTTATTCTCCCTGGCATGTTCGTAGGCCTTTTCATAATATTTTATCGCGGTATCATACTGCTTCAGTTGCTGAAACGTTACCCCCGATAAGGTATAATAAGTTTGTGTAAGTGCAAACGGATAATCGTTCGAAAGATAAAGCCGGGCAGTGTCGAGGTTCTTCTTCGCCGCATCAAAATTTTCTACTTCGAGGTAGTAATGTACCCGGTAGAGATATCCTGCAAACAAACTTTTGGGTGCTTTTGACCCTTTTGCCGCTGCCAGCGCTTTTGTGGAATATTCATCCTGCTTGGCCGGCAACTTCATTTGCTGGTAGATGGCGGCAATGTTGGTATAAGACACCGTCATATCCGAAAGCCCGGCTTCTTCCTGCATGGCGATACCTTTGAGGAAATAGCTTACCGCGGTATCATACCGGTCAACAGACCTGAAATTATTTCCAAGATCGTTGTACGCCTGCCCGAGTTCTTTTTTATGGACAGGCAATGTTTGTTGTTTTTCCAGATATCCTATCGCCTCCCGAAGAATGGTAAGTTCGGTTTTGTAGTCACTTGTGCGATGGTAAGGCATGGCATCATTGCGCAGCGCCATTCCGGCAAAATAATACAGCTTTTTTTTCAGCGCATAATCTGCCGCCGATCTGTAAAGGTCATGTGCTTTTTTCAGATCCAGCGGTTCGGTATATTTTGCCAGGTGGATCATTGCCCGGGCACGGGCCGTATCGGCAAGGTCTTTTTTGAGCAAGGTGGCAACACTATCCACAAGCGGTTGTTGCGCCAGGCTGATTGCATAACCACAAAGGAATGCAGACAAAAATAAAAGTCTTTTGAAGTTGCCGGTCTTTTGCATAAACAAAGAAAGTAATTGTTTCGTTTATACCCATCCCCTTTTTCGATGATTTTTATTGGGGACGAGAAAAGATAAAAGCCGGGAAGAACGGGAAGAAAACAAGATATTTCCCGCTCTTTAATTGATATTTTTTTCCGCTCCTTCCGCTCTTCACGTTCTTCCGGGCGTGTATTTTGGATCGATGAAACGGCGCTGATACCATCAAAATGATATAGAGTAAATGCTGCTTAAAAATGATCACGCGGACTACACAGACCATTGTTTATAACAATCTGCGTAATCCGCGTAGCCATTAAAAACCTGCGTTAGTTTATTGCAGCAATACTTTCCAGCTTGTTGAGAATGTTTCGCTCTTACAGAAAATGATATAAACACCTTTGCTGAATTTAGCCAGGTCGAGTGTAAGTAAAGAGCCATTGAAAGCTGCCGTCTTCACTGTTTTTCCGGAAGCATCACTTACCGTTACCACCGCATTTTTCAATACCCCGTTGAGTACTTTCAACGTAGCGATACCATGCACCGGGTTGGGCGATAAGCTCATTTCGGGTTGCGGAGCACAAGCCAATCTCACAGAAGTAATCTCGCTGTACTTTATAGCGCCCGAAGCATCACTTATTTTAAGACGGTAATAAACCACACCTGCCGATGGATGCTCATCCATAAACAGGTATGTTGAGTTGCCGTTAACAGCAGGTATCCTGTTGCCGATAGTATGCCAGTCGATAGTATTGACAGAAGTTTCTACTGTAAAACTTTCCCGGCCGGAACCCGCTTCCGCAGCCCAGTTCACCGCCACATTACAATCCTGCGTGGCCGTCGCTTTCAGCGAAGTGAGGCCGATGGGTAATGTGTTGGTACCGTTGGTGGCTGTTATTTGCCCTAATGTAACTGATGTAAGTCCGGCTTTGGAAACGTAATAAGTACCTGCGCTGCCGGTGGCACTGCCGGTAGTAGTGGTAAATACACCTCCCGCAACTGCAGGGTTGTAAGCGATCTGCAGCAACAATTCCGAATTGCCATTGAGCTCGGAAGCGATGTATTTTATCGCGGCGGTGCCGCTGAAAGCGAAGGGTGCTGTAAACGTATGCACCTGCAAAATGCTGGCCCCTGCAGACACTCCCGGTACAGGTGTGGCAGAGCGGGTGATGGCCTGGTTGGTCAATGTAAGATTGGCGGAAGGTGTCAACACCAGGTTATTGATGTTGAGCGGTGTTCCTGCAACCACTGTAAGGCCGCTGCCCTGTACTGCAAACTGCGCAAAGGCAGAAGATGCGTACAGGCATATTATCAGGATGAGATATTTTTTCATACAATAATTTTTAGTGGATAATAATGATGGCTCTAAAAGCTATTGATCAATATCCCTGCAATATTGCTGAATATATAACATAAGGTTCCTGGTTGCTTTGTGTGAAGCGATAAGATAATACGTCACCCGGAACTACCGACACGGTATGCGCCGCATCCATTACTACTGCTGTAGAGCCAACGGCCGACGCGATAGTAATGCTGACTGTAATGGCAGTAGCCACCCCGTTTTTATAAAGTGTGAGCGTGGTAGTATTGGCTGCGCCGCCGCCGCCATTTGGCACTACCCTTCCTGCCAGAATGAGTTTATTGAACGTAAGGGTTTTGGGAACCACATAACACGTAGCGGGAGTAAAGGTGGTTGCCGACGTATTTGCTTCTGCCAGTACTACGGTGGAAGAATAAGGCGAGGTAAAATATGGGCCAAGCCTTGGAGTGGTCGCGTTATAAGGGCCCACGATCACTGCTTCGAGGTTGGTAGAATCTTTGGTAGCTGCTCCCGACGCGGTTGCTACTGCTACCCATGCGGAGCCATTGTAGTAATAAAAACCCGGTGTGTTGTCGGTCTGGTAAATAAGCAACCCAGTTGCCGGGGATGCCGGCCTGTTGGCCAATCCCATTCTCGGGATGAGCAATCCTTTGCTGGAAGAAACGATATCCAGCATAGCTGAATTATCCGGCGTGGTGGCGCCCAGAGATGCCTGGGCACTTACTGTTGAAGTACCGAACATGGCAAGGCAGAATAGCGCAATGGCTACGGAGTAGAAATTTTTCATTTAGATTGATTTTTAATTGTTATCGAAGTTAAGCCGAAATGCTTTATCAAGTAAATTTAATATATATAATATAGCGGCAACGCTCCCGCTGTAGATGAATGATGCATAAAAAAGCTCCGTAAGAATACGGAGCTGTGGTTTATTCACCAGATTGCACTGCTAAAAACGATGGTTATATATTCCCTGTATACTATTAAATTATAAGATATTTAATATAACCCATGTCTGCAAGAAGCAGCCGGGAAGGCCTTCGGGATGGCATGTTACTTAATTTGCTGCGAGCCACAGTTTTTCAAAGGCTAATTAAATTTTCCTCCGGATATCGCCTTCGACAAGCCGGGGCTTACAATTCCAAAAAATACCTTCTTACAATAGCAGGCCGGATTTTTTAGTATTCTCTATCTCTTCTGCAATTTCATTTCTGTAAGGAATAGAGGCCTGTGCGCCCATTTTAGTTACTGAAATGGAAGCGGCCTGCACGGCAAATTTTATAGCGCTGTCCCAATCCATTTCTTCTGTAACGGCCACGGCCAGCGCCCCGCTGAAAGTATCGCCTGCTGCCGTAGTATCTTTTGCATGTACAACGGGGGCATCTATTTTTAATCGCTGGTCCTGGTTTTGAAAATAAGCTCCATGTTTTCCTAAGGTGATGATCACGTTTTGTACGCCTTTGGTTAAAAATATGGCTGCTGCTTCCGCTGCGGACGCCTCATCTGTTACCGTAACACCGCTCAGTAAGGACGCTTCCGTTTCGTTTGGGGTGATCAGGAATAAACCGTTGAGGAGTTCGTCGCTGAGTTTTTGTGCGGGCGCCGGATTTATGATCACTTTCTGATTATTTGCTTTAGCCTTTTTTGCCACCGCTTCAATGGTAGCCACCGGTGTTTCCAACTGCATTAAAATTATTTCGGCCTCGTGCAGAAATTCTACCGCAACGATATCTGCCGGCAACAAATAAGAATTGGCGCCGGGCGCCACTACGATACAGTTTTCGCCTTCTTCATTCACCATGATCAGGGCGGTGCCAGAAGGCACGTTTTCATCGACAAAAACAAAATCCGTATTGATATTTTCTTTCTGAAGATTCAGGGTCGTTTCCTGGCCAAAAATATCGTTGCCCACTTTTGCTACCAATGTTACTTCGCCGCCCAGCCTTGCGGCTGCCACAGCCTGGTTGGCGCCTTTACCCCCGGCATACATGAAGAACGTTCCTCCCAGTAAAGTTTCGCCGGGCAAAGGAAGCGATTTGGCTTTTACCACCATATCTGTGTTGGCGCTTCCTACTACGATTATTTTTTTCATCTGTTTTCTTTTTAAAAATTATTGTATACGCCTTTATCAGGGGCAATTATTTGGGCAGTTATTTACCGGTACTTACAAATTACATCTCCTGTTTTTTTAATGCAACCGGTAAGCAACTATTTACTCTTTAATTTTTCGCACCGCATCCAGTATCGTTCCATCTACCCATTTTACCACTGCAACGATCTCTTCTTCAAATTCAATACTGGCGGGGATACCACAGATCTTTTCCGCTTCTTCTTTTAATTCCTGTATCGTGCGCAGCGGAAGACCGCTGTTCTTAACTTTCTCCAGCAAATCGGTGCGTAAAGGGTTGATGGCAATTCCTCGTTCGGTTACGATCACATCGATCAGTTCGCCGGGGCCGCATAACGTGGTCACTTCATCACGTATCACGGGTATGCGGTTGCGAAATAACGGTACCGGAAGTATGGTGCATTTCGCAAACAGGCAATTTTGCCACCCGCCGATACCGTGCAACAACAACCCGTCTGAATGGGTTACCACGTTTGCGTTAAAATGCAGGTCCACTTCCGTAGCGCCCAGGATCACCACATCCAGCAGCTGTGCAAAATTTCCTTTACCGTGATAATTATAACTGGTAAAGGGAGATGTGGCGACATGGCGGGGATTGGTACGCATCGATTCCACACCATCCAGATCAAAAGTCTGCCCGTCGAGAATATATTCCACCAGGTTTTCGTTCAACATCTGAACGAGGTATTTATTACTGCCCCCTCTTGCGAAGCGTGCCTTCATCCCTTTTTTGCGGAGCATTTCGGAAAAATATATTCCTATCGATAATGCGGTACCACCTGCTCCCGCCTGAAAGGAGAATCCATCCTGAATGATGCCGGCATGATCGCAAAATTTAGCCGTCATTTCTGCCAGCAATAACCTATCAGGGCTTTTGGTCACTTCTGTAGTGCCCGAAACAATCTTTTCCCTGATGCCCAGTTTGTCTGTTTTTACTACATAGTCAATATAATTTCCCTGTATCTGCCATGGAAGGCATGGGAATGGGACCAGGTTATCGGTAACGACGATCGACTTTTTTGCATATTGCGAATCGCCCAGCGCAAATCCCAGAGAGCCACAGGCCGAAGGACCCGTTAATCCGTTGGCATTACCAAAAAAATCTGCGGCAGGCGCTGCAATCACAGCAATATCGATATGCACTTCGCCATCCTGTATGGCCTGATACCTGCCGCCATGAGAGCGTAGTACGCCGGTACCTTTCATTTTACCCTGCGAAGTGAAACGCCCCAGCATACCATTCATACTTCCTTCTATGCGGTTGATGGTGCCATCTTCCAGGTATTTCACCAAAGGTGCATGGCATTCAAAAGAGGCAGAGGGAAACCATACCAGGTCACGGATCCCAAGTTCGGCGGCAATATCAAATATCTGCTGCGATACAAGGTCGCCGTTGCGAAGGTGATGATGGGTGGAAATGGTATCGCCGTTTTTCAATCCTGCCTTCATCAGCGCCTCTTTCAAAGAAGGCTGTAATTTATTTCCATCAGCCGGAAAATCAACGCAGCTGGAAACAGGTGGGCCATATTTATTACCGGCAGGGCGATGCATACCAATTCCCTTGTAGGGTATCGCGGGTACACCGTTTACCGACGCAGGGACCATTCTCCCCGCTGCATTTTTAATAAGTTCTGTATCCTTCAACATAGTTATTTAAGAATTACGTGCTTTGCTATTACAATGTAAAATCCGCTTTGGAAACCGTCTTCGACAAGCTCAGACTGACAGCTTTCTGTCATGTTGAGCTTGTCGAAACATAGACAGAAAGCGGCTTTTACTCATGCTCATTTTCTTAATAGCACAATACATTATAAATTGATCTTACCCATCCTGCCAGCCAGTTCAATAACCCGGCGAGCCCTTTTTACAACAGGCGCATCTATCATCTTATTGCCGATGGCAAATACTGCATGTCCTTTTTCAACAGCCTCATCAAACGCTTTTATGATAGTCAATGCAGTTTCTACTTCGTGTTCCTGCGGGGCGAAACATTCGTGCACCACTTTGATCTGGCGAGGATGGATGCAGCCCATCCCATCGAAGCCCATCGCCCTGGACCGCAGCGCATTTTCCCGTAAAGCTTCCAGGTCGGCCACATCGGAGAATATCGAATCTATTGCCTGTATTCCGGCAGCCTTACATGCGTTGACCAGTTGCGAGCGGGCATAAAAGGATTCGTTTCCTTCCTTTGTGCGTGTTACGCCGATGTCAGCCGTATAATCTTCCAGCCCTATTGCGATAGCAGCCACATTATCTGCAGCTGTAGCTATTTCAAATGTTTTAATTACCCCCATGGCACTTTCAATGATCGGCATCAGCCATACCGGATGCTCATGCCCGTGGGCTTTTTGCACCTGCCGGATCCGCTCATTTACCTGGTGTACCTGTTCAGCGCTTTCACACTTCGGCAACATCACCATATTTACATGATGCGGGATGATATGATCCAGGTCGTTCAGCCCCATGGGTAACTGGTTGATGCGCACCATCCTTTCGGCACCCATAAAGGCCAGGCTACGTAAAGTATTCCTGACCAAAAAACGGGCTTCCTCTTTTTTGGCAGGAGCCACAGCATCTTCCAGGTCGAGGATGATGGCATCCGGCTGATGTGCGCCGGCGTTGATCATCAAACCCGGCGTATTGCCCGGGATAAATAAACGGGATGTCCTGAATTTCTCCTTGCTGGTAGGCTGTTCATTTTCCGGGAGCAGGGGGGTAAGAAATGCCTTATCGGTATGAACCAATTGTTTGATGGCTGCTTCCAGGCGGGCGGCGATCACAAAATCCAGCGCCCCCTTATCCTCTATTTTTACCAATGCATTCTTTATATCAAAACAGGCAAGCACTTCGTGGCACAGGCTTGTAATAGCTGGCCCGTATAAAGCTTTCACTTTACTTTCAAGTTCTATCCGGATGCCTGCAGCAGAGGTAAGTTCAATGAATACAAAACAATCCGATCTTACTTTTTCTCCCTTATTACCTGCAGTAGCTATTTGTATCTCCATAAAGTATACTATTGATGATGCAATGTTTTATGCCGGAACAATTTCGGCCACTTTACGGGCCCATTCCGGCAAGGATGTTTCGAGCCCCAGTAATGGAATTACAATGAGGTAAAGTATGATGGTGACGAGCACAAGGCTGATCAGGTTGAGCCAAACGCCGCACTTGATCATTTCTTTTACCGATACCCTTCCGCTACCCAGTATGACCGTGTTGGGCCCTGTACCGGCGGGCATCATAAAACCAAGCGATGAGGCAATGGTAGCCGGGATCATTAAAAGCAGCGGATTGAAACTTGCTGCTACAGCCATACTGGCCATAACAGGCAGCATGATGTTGGCCGTGGCCGTATTGGAATTGAACTCTGTAAAAAGCATTACAAAGGCGATAACCAGTATCAGCACGATCAAAAAAGGAAAGGTGCTGATGAAGGCAAGGTGATGGCCGAGCCAGTCTGCAAGGCCGGTATCCTGGAAGCCTGCTGCAATGGCATACCCACCACCTACGATGATCACTACTCCCCATGGCACCTGGCTGGCAGATTTCCAATCGAGCAGGCGAGTTTCCTTATTTGCGGGAAGAATAAAAAGTAACATGGCTGCGGCAATCGATACGGTACTGTCGTGTACATAATCCTGAAGGCCCAGCAGCGAACTCCAGCCCGGTATGGTAAAGCTACCCAGTATCATGTCTTCCCTGAACACCCAGCCAATGATGGCGATAAGGCATACGAATATCACCCTCTTTTCGCCCGGGGTTGTTTTGCCCAGTGCCTTTAATTCATCGGCGATGATCGTCTCGCTGTTGCTGAGGTTGCCACTGACTTTAAAATAACGGATAAGGTAATAAGCGAACACCGGGAGAAATACTACCAGTATAGGAAGCCCTATCTTCAGCCAGGTCATGAAAGTGATGGGGGGAGCGGCAGGAAAAAGCTTTTCGAGTATCCCGATCAGGATCAGGTTGGTAGGCGACCCTATGAGCGTTCCCAATCCACCGATGGTGGCCGAATAGGCGATGCCCAGCATGAGCGCCGTTCCAAAAGTACCTTTGCCTTCGTGGCCCGTTTCTTCTTTGGCAATGATCGATAAAGCAATAGGAAACATCATGACCGCGGCCGTAACATTCGCGATCCACATGGAAAGAAATGCTGTTGCGATCATCATGCTTATAATGATCTTCTGCCGGCTGATGCCGAAAAAAGTTATAATTACAAGCGCAATACGTTTATGCAGGTTTTGAGATTCGATTGCCTTGGCGATAAAAAATCCGCCCAGCATCATCAGTACATAATTGTGGCCGTAATTGGCGGCAGTTTTATCCGCCGGAAGTACTTCCAAAATTGGGTACAGCACCAGCGGTAAAAAAGCGGTTGCAAATACAGGAACTGCTTCGGTCACCCACCAGATACTCATCAGCATCACTACAGCAGCTACACTTTTGGCCTGGAAGTTCATACCAACGGGCGCAGGAAGCACCATGATGATAATGAACACCAGAATGCCGGTCAGTAAGCCTATATATTTTTTTGACATAATAATTTATTCGCAGCTGGTTTAGATGTATGATCTATGATGTGAGATGTATGATGTGTGATGTGTGATGTGTGATGTATGATATCTTTCGGTCTGAAGTTTTTCCCGTTACAGGAAAGTCGTTTAAGCCTGAAGACATCATACATCTTACATCATAGATCATACATTAATAAGCGTATGTGCTGATCTCTTTAGATCCGTCAAACAAAGTTTTGGTGACCTTTACAGGCCTGTTCTTTGCATCAAATTCGTAAGACATCGTGCTTGTTTTGGTAACGATGGGGTTTTCCCTCGGATCCCAGTAAGTAAGGGAGCTGACAATTTTTTTGCTGGCTTTACCAAACAATTTTGCCAAAGGCTTGGTATTGTTATCCACCATGTTGGTTTGCTGGATCTCGTTTACGTTATCGCCGGGAGAAAAAGAAAATTCTTTAATAGTGCTTGCTACTCCCGCGTCAGTATATTTTGTATGTTTTACCGTATTGCCATTCTGGATAACAGCCTGCATTTTCAAATGGTTTACTCCATCCCAGAATTCGTTTATTTTGATCAGGTAACCGTTGGCATCATATTCATACGATGCATATTCGGTGCCGGCATCGTTCCAGTATTCTTTCGAAACATAGCCCTGCGCATTCAGGTCGTAGTTGGTAGGAGTGCCATTGGTAACAATTTTCAATTTACCTGGGGTAGACCAGTCGTACACGATGGTTTTATCAAGCGTTCCGTTCCAGTCATTGATGATCTGGCTTACTCTCTTGTTGGCATCGTAGGTAAAGGTGTAGCTGTCGGTACCATCTGTATACACTACACCTAAGGTTTTAACGGGAGATGCTTCCACTACGACTTCACCGCCGGCGTTGTCATCTTTTTTACATGAACCCATGGTAGCCGCTAACAGCAGGCTGAGAACCGGAATTGCAAAGAACTTTTTCATAATCGATTTTTTGTGTTTTTAAATAAATTTTAATTTCCTCCTGATGTAATTATTAAACTAAGCCCTGCAACAAAAAGCAGGAACATAAGAAGCAACATTGTATTCACTTTGGGCGAAGCTCCTTTGAATTCTTTCCAGATGAATACGCCCCAAAGTGCTGCCACCATGGTAGCGCCCTGCCCTAACCCATAAGATATTGCGGCACCGGCTTTTCCGGCAGCTACAAAACTTAAAATAGTACCAAGGCCCCAGATCATCCCGCCGGCCACCCCTACCAGGTGCGTTCCCGCACTTCCTTTGAAATAATCTGCATACGAAACCGGCGTACCTACAAAAGGTTTTTTCATGAGGATGGTATTGAACAGGAAATTGCTGGCCAATACGCCGATAGAAAAAATGAAGAATGCACTGTAAGGCGTAGCCATACCAGGCGTAGGTGATTCAAAATTGTTGATATCCATAGCCGCGGCTACAAACCGATAAAAGAAAGACATCAATACGCCGGCCACCAAAGCCAGCCAGATGCCTTTGGAAGAAGACTTTTTTTCGCCCGATGACATTTTCCCTGATGCCATACCATTCAATATGATCGCTATCACAATGAGCGCCACGCCAATGAACAGCATCACCGGGTTGCCTTTTGGGGCGCTGATGTAATTAACGATCACCCCCAGCACCAATGCCACGCCTACGCCCAGCGGGAAGGCTACGGCCATGCCCGAAATGGAGATCGATGCGGATAAAAGTATATTGGAGGCGTTGAAAATAATCCCTCCGATAATGGCACTCAGGATACCTGCAGAACTTACCTGCATCAGGTCTTCCACAAAGCCACGGCCCTGTGTTCCATGATTGCCGAGGGTAAGGCCCACCAGCAAAGAGAGCAGCACCATTCCTATTACGTAATCCCAATAAAATAATTCAAAGCGCCAGGTTTTTGCGGCGAGCTTTTGCGTGTTTCCCCACGATCCCCAGCATAACATGGTGATGATGGTAAAAACGACAGCGATCGAATAACTGCTTACGATATACATAATTTAGTTTTTGGTTTTTAAATTCTGGTTAATATTAGCGGTGTATCTTCTTTACGGTAAATTGAAATATCTCGGTCAGGAGCGGGGTCATATCCGCCGTTGTCCCGGGCGTTTCACCTACCCGGTATTCATGGTATATTTCTTTCCTTTTAAAAAGCATGTGCAGGTCCCCGTTTACGTGGCTATTCGCACTTTTATCAGTAGTGCTGAAAAAATACCAGGTGCGTTCCAATGATTTCCGGGTAATGTCGCTGGCTTGTTTTTGAAATATTCCCATATCAAATGAAGCATCTATCGTAGCGCAGGAAGTGAATTGCTCTGTTTTTAAAGCATATGGAAGCGCCTGCCCGCCATTGCCATATAGTAACAACGAGCGGAAACGAAACCCCGGCCTCGCCCTGTACTTTTCTTCCATTTCTTTAACGATCTTTTCCTGCAGGCTGTCCTGGTTTGGCGGCAAAAAGACCATTAAAAAAGGCGCCAGCTGATTGCCCGCCATTTGCGCATGGGCAAGCGTGGCCATTTCTTTGCGGCGTGTGCCGGGAATATCCCCCAGCACATACATCACCGGGTAGCGCCTGTTACCTGCGGAATATTCCGGGGGAAAATAAATGTCATATTCCCTTGTGCCGATCGTAACTTTTTTAAGCAGCTCATTCGTTAAGAGCGCAGTTGTAGCCGCTTTAGGTTTCACATCTCCCCTGTAAGGTTTTTGCTGAAATTTGTCGCTGATGAACCGGAGCCCGTTTGTAAGCGATTGGCGCCAGTAAGAAAATTCATGGCCACCGTTCCTCACCCTGTATTCATGCGGGATATTTTTTTGTGTAAGCAGCTGGTGCAATACCTCGTTGCTATACGCTAAGGTTTCTTCATCATCCCCGTTGTCGATATAAATTGCCAGGTCTTTCCATGGTTGTTTGTCCTGCAGCTCCACCATTGGCAGCGGACTGTTCTGTTGGTAGTAAGTTGTAATACGGTCCTTGCCCTTTGCACCGGGTGCGCCAAACAGCCGCCCCCATTGATCATCCCATCCATTACTATCCTCTTCCATATATTGATCATCGGTGCGGATCGAAATACTCATCGGCACACAGGCGGAAAACAGTTCGGGATGTTTTAAAGGCAACACCAATGCACCAAACCCACCCATGGAATAGCCCACCGTTGCACGGCTTTTCTTATCGGCAATGGTCTTATATACACTGTCGATAAACGGTATCAGTTCTTTCACAAACATATCCTGGTAAAGAAACGTGCCGGCATAATCGTTCACATAATAGCTCCTGTAGCCCTGCGGCATCACATAGATCATGGGTACGATCTCTTTATCCTTTACTGCCTTACCGGCAACCTGGCTTATCTCCCCGTATTCGAGCCACGAAGATTCATTGTCGCCGAGGCCATGCAAGAGGTACACTACCGGATAACGTTTATTGCTTTTCTGATACCCTTCAGGCAGTACCACCGAATATTTCACTTCCTGCTTCAATATTTTGCTGTACATACTCAGGCTTTCGAAAATACGCAGGTCCTGCGCTTCGCAATAAGCAATGGAGAAGGCAATGAAGGCAAGCAAAAGAATTATTTTTTTCATGTTCGTATTATCGCTTATTTAATTGGGTTGTGAGGTAACCGGTTGCAGCATCCAATCCATTTACAAACGATTGAAACGATGGGCTGCCCTGGCGTACACGGTATTCATGCTCTATAGATCTTGCTTTGGCATCCACGTAAAGCGAAAAATTTCCTTTGTACGAAATGGTATTATCCGTGGCATCTATGTAATAAAAAACACTGGTTTCAGTGGTTGCTGTTGCGGGAACGGTTGCGTCAAAAAGAAAACATGCGGCTACCTGTTGTTTACAATCCGGCATGAGCGCCCATGCATTGCTGCCACCGCTGCCACTGCCCGTTAGTACACGTCCCTGCCGGCCGGGAACAGTACGGTAATTTGTTTTGATATGATCTATTATCTGCGTCATCGCCGCGGCGCTGATAGAGCCGGCATTGTTGGAAATTTCAACAATCACCGCCGGAGGTATCTTGCCGCTTTCCATCCGGTTGTTGAGCATAGAGATCGTCTTGATCGCCTGCTCGTTTCGCGAAGCGCTTGCTGCATCGTTGATATAAAATATTACCGGGAATATATTGGTAGTGGTAGCATAGGTTGCCGGGGTAAAAATGCCCACCTGTATGCCCGCAGCCGGAACGGTTTCGAGCTTGTATTTTTCTGCTGCTATGAGCGTTCCAACGGCTACGGGGTCCGGCTCAGCAGGATATGCCGCACCCTCGAAGCTTTTACTGATGTAACGCAGGCCTTCAGGAATGGCTTTGTACCAGTAGTCGAAGCTGTGCCCGCCATTTCCTGAGCGGTATTCGTGCTTAAAATTTTTATCCCTGAGCAGGTTGTGCAATGCGCCCGTGGTAATAGAAAGCGATTCTTCATCATCGCCGCACGCAAGCATCAGCTTGAGGTTGGCAAATCCGGAAAGATCGTTTTGATTGAAAAAATAAAAAGGGCTGTTCTGCTGAAAATAACCCGTGAGCCTTGCCGCACCTGAAACGCCCGAGCCGCCAAAAATAGGCGCCCATTGTACGTTGAAGCTATTTTGCGTTTCGGCTATATATTGTGCATCCGTGCGGAAAGACATACTGAGAGGCACACTGACGCTAAAAACAGTCGGATTTTTTGCCGGCAAGATAAGCGCTCCATACCCGCCCATCGAATAGCCCATTACGGCGCGCTGCGAAGCATCTTTTTTGGTACGGTAGATCCGGTCTATTTCAGGTACCAGTTCGTTGGTGAACATATCCATGTACCTGTACGCGCCATTATAATTATTTACGTAATAGGAATTGTATCCATCGGGCATCACGTAGATCATGGGTTCCACACCGGCCGTATTATCAGCAAAATATTGAATGTTGCCTGCCTTTGACCATGCGGTATAGGTATCGCCAAATCCATGCAGCAAATAAACAACGGGATAGGATTTGCCGGAAGTCTTATAATCCTGCGGCAGCAAAACCGTATACTTTACCGGCTGCCCGAAGACCTGGCTTTGTACCGATTCGCCTTCTACGAGGCGTACAAACGGAACGGTTACCGGCGGCATCAGGTCTTTGTCTTTTTTACAACCGGCAAGGATAATTACAAAAGCTATTGCCGGTAAATAAAACATTATTTTTTTAAAGATATTTTTCATGTCAGCTTATGATTTAGGGTTGAATTTCACAGGTGCTTTATCGGCATATATCACAATCGATTTCATGTACAGGCTAAACTCCGGGTGTTTGTTTGCCCATACTATCTGTACATGATGTTTGCCTTGTTCCAATAAATATTTATGGTAGATGTCGTATTTCCGGATAATGTAATCGTATGGCATGCGTATCTGTTCGGTCTTTTTACCATCTACATAAATATCCAGCAGGGCTACATAATCGCTTTTGGCTACGCCGCAATTGCTTTTTACATTTCCCAGCACCACGATGCCGTTGCCGGTAAAATCGATCTCAATATTCTTATCGGTAAATTCCTGGCGCAGGTACCTTTCTTCGGTGGGGAACATTCCCTCAAAAGATTGCTCAAACCGCACCGTGGCAGGTTTCTGCAACCTGATCCTCACACTGTCTTTCTCTATTTTTCCGCCGTTTTTTCCGATCAGTTCCAACGCATGTTTATAAGTAAGGCCATACACCTGGTTGAGAGAGATATCCATGTAAGGATATTTGAGGTCTTCCGCTTCTTCCAACGCCGGCTTCCAGTAAGCGGGAATATTGGAGTAGCCGATCATCACCCCTAAAATACCGGCGGCAGTGGCGGGGTTGCAATCAGAATCCTGGCCACAACGGGTGGCGATATCCATCGTTTTAAAAAAATCTTTTTCGCCGTACAACAAGCCAATGATGACATAGGTGGCATTCAGGCTGGCATCTATATTAAATGAATTGTAAACGCCTTCCGGGCAACCTTTTTCGGAGGTATGTTTTTTCTCTACTTCAAACCATGTTTTTTTCCAGTCGTCGGGATATTGTTTGTGCCATTTGATCACATCATCGATCATTTTGTAAAAATTGCTTTGCGCCGGAATTACTTTCAACGCTTCGCTGATCACAAAATCCATGTCATCGGAAGTGTATGCAAGCGTATACAATGCGGATGTAAAAACGCCGCCATACCAGCCATCGCCGTAATTCATGATATGCCCGATGCGGTCGCAAAATTCAGTGGCGGTATTGGTCATGCCGGGTGCCATGATGCCGGCAAAATCAGCTTCGATCTGAAAATCGATGTCATCCGCATGTGGATTGTTTTTCCAATGTCCGGAAGCCGGAGGCATGATACCGTTGAGGATATTGTAGCGGGCCGCCTGGTTGGCATGCCATAGTTTGTAATCTTCATGGGCAAATGCTACCGCAAACGAATCTGCAGGCGCATTCAATCCAAGCTTTTCTAAAATATTTACAAAAGTTAGATCGAGGTAAACGTCATCATAAAGGCCGGGATCCGCGGCAAATGTTTCTTTAATATAATGGTCGTGCCACACCATGTTCTGGTATTCCTGGATCATCGTTCCTTTAAAACGGAATTCGGTAGGGCCGCCAAATGTAACGCCGATGGTCTGCCCGGCCCAGCCACCCCTTATCTTGTCTTTTAATACCTCTTTTGAAATGCTGATCTCACGGTCATAAAAACCAGTCTCCGTTTTTTTGGTATTACAACCATTTACAAAAAACAGCGAAGCAATTACAGCGATATGGCAAATTATTTTTCTCATGTTTACTTGGCAGATTTTGGCAGGTTACTTACGGGTTGTTTTTCTGAATACACGATCAGGTCGTTGATGCGGTATTCGTATCCCGGATCCGGGTTGGTCCATTTCAGCCTGATCGTATGTTTGCCTTCTGTCATCTGGTATTTCCAGGAAGGTTCCAGTTTGCGGGCCGTGTTCATCATGGGCAGTTTGATAGTACCATCCGGCTTTCCATCGATGTATACTTCCATTTGTGCTACATAGGGATCGCTGACCTCGGCAAGGCCCAATGGTTCGGAACCATACGTGCGCTTGGCAATACGGTCGATGTAGCTGGTATCTATCTTCGAACGTTTTACCAGGTTGCCATAGAGCAGGTAACCGTTGCCCGTAAATTCCATCGTGATCTCATCTGTAAAGGATTTGTCGATCTTATTTCTTTCTATGGGAAAGGTGTTGATGAAGTTTTGTTCTACCGCCACCGCCACCGGCTTTTGCAACGGAATGACCACATCGTTGCCCGTAGTTTTTCCTCCTGCCAGATCTATCATACCCAGCGCATGCTTAAAGCTCCAGGCGTACCCTTTTTCCAGCGATACATCCGTTCCTTCAAAATCATCTTTCTCAATTTCCTGTAAAGGTTTGAGCCAGAATGCCGGAATGTTCTTGTAGCCCAGCATCACGCCGAGTACACCGCCAACAGTACCGGGGTTACAATCTGCATCCTGCCCGCAGCGGGCGGCAATATCTACCGACATGGTAAAATCACCTTTGCCGTATAAAAGGCCGATGGCCACATAGGCAGAATTTATTTTTGCGTCGATGTTGAAGCCAAGAAAAACGCCCTTCGGGCAACCGGCATCATTGTTCCATTTTTTCTGTGTTTCAAACCATGTCTGTTTCCAGTCATCGGGATACTGTTTGTGCCAGCGGATCACATCGGCAATACAATCATGAAAAGTGGTTCCTGCGGGAATGGTTTTGATGGATTCCTCCACGATATAAACCGGGTCATTGGAAATGAAAGCCAGGGAGTATAGTGAAGAAACGAATACGCCGCCGTACCATCCATCGCCGCTGTTCATTACGTGCCCTACTTTATCGGCGATCTTCGTAGCCTGGTTCACCATGCCCGGGGCCATCAGCCCGATAAAATCAGCTTCTATCTGGAAGTCGATATCATCGGCATGTGGGTTATTTTTCCAGTTGCCGGATGCTGGTGGCATGATGCCGTTGAGGATATTATACCGCGATGCCTGGTTGGCATGCGCCAGGTGATAGGCCGTGTTGGACCAATGGCTGGCAATGGAATCGGAACTGGCGTTCAATCCATGCTTTTCAAACGCCGCCACAAAATTCAGGTCGGTGTAGATATCATCAAACAGGCCCGGCTTTTTATCCCACCAGTATTTTACATAATGTTCATCCCAGGGAATGATATGCGATTCATTGACCATGGAGCCCTGGTATTTGAATTCAACAGGGGCGCCATACACCACACCTATGGTTTGCCCGGCCCATCCGCCTTTGATCTTATCCTGTAATATTTCTTTTGAAAGCCTTACAGTATCGCCAGACAATACATCGGTATTGCCCGCGCCGGATTTACAGCCGGGCAAAACAGCCACGGAAAAAACTAAAGCAACCTGGAATATTATTACAGCGGTCAATTTCATACGTTTTTATTTACCTGATTTATACACGCTTAATTCGCTAATGGAGGTGAAGGCCGACACATTTTTTGTGTACTTGTTCCAATGATCCTGTACAGCGGCATCACCAATGATGCGGATAGCTTTTGTTTTTACCGCCGGAAAGCTGAGGATGTACTCCACGAAGTGCGGTTGAAAAAATACGATGTCGGTTTTGGGTAAAGCCGGATTGATGGTTGTCTTTTCAACATTCACCCATTTACCGTCTTCGTTTTTATATTGTACATTCAAGGAGGTGAACCAGCCACCAAATTCTTCCATACCACCGGTGTGAAACCCGATCATATCGATCGATTGTGCATCCTTCCATTCGTAGCCATAATAATCCACTTTCGGCAGTTTAGATTTTTCGGCTATGCTGTAAAAGACAGCGCCTTCGCCGTTGAATTTTCCATCGCGGATCACGTCTACATTTTGTGCGTACATGGTCTTTCCAAAAGTGGTCCAGCAGGAATCGAGTACCGCTTTATTTACGGTGGTTACGTTTGCAAGAACATGTATTGCATCAGCAGCAATGTTGCTGTTGCGCACCAAGAGTTCAAAGTCTTTTTTAATAGCCTTTTTACCGTTGCTGATCTGGATAGTGATCTTGTATTTACCTGCGGCGGCAGGTATGCCGGATAATTTTCCGTTGGTAAAAGCCGTTCCGGGAGGAACTGTACCATCGACAATTTTCCAGTCGTAATTTTTATTGGCATCGCTGTAAAAATCAAACTCTACGGGTTTGTTGATCTCCATGCGGGCAGCGGGGCCAACATAAAATTCCAGCGGCACTTCAAAGGAGGCGCTGGTATTGATCGTAAGTTTTTCTGAGCCCGGTTTTCCTGTAACTTTTCCCCCTTTTGCTTCTACAAGCCGCAGGGTCATTTTCAGCATGCGGTCGATCATATCCTGGATGCTGGCATCCGGCAATTCAAAACGGGTGATGTTGATGTATTTATCGTTGAACGGTTTTTTCCATCCTTCAATAGGAAGATAAAGGTCGGCAGGCAATGATTTAAAGCCGTTGATGATCCCCATCAACCCAGCAACTGTTGCCGCCTGGTTATCCGCATCAAATCCCATGGCGCAGGACAGATCCAATGTGCGTTGAAATTCGCCATTGCCATACAGCATGGCCAATATTCCACAGGCGCCATTGAGGTTGGCGTTCCAGATGGTTTTGGTAAGGTCGGGTTCGTTCACATAATATTTATCCGCCATTTCCTTCCATGCCAGCTTCCAGTCGGTGGGATATTTTTTGTGGAGGGCGATCATATCCCTTACCGTCTGCGCATATCTTCCATTGGCAGGTAATTCTTTCAGCCCGATGTTGATAAGCGTAGGGATATCTTTTTCAAAAAATGCGGCAGCATACATCGCTCCATAATGAATGGTAGGTTCGGTACCCCAGCTATCGCTGGTGATCCTTGCAGCCCAATCCGATTTTTGCGAAGCATACTTCACCATGCCTGGTGCTGTGTACGCCCATATTTCGTTGATCAGCTGCGGATCTATCTGGTACCAATGCGGGTTGATCTCCATGTCGCCGGTAAAAGGCGGGGTATATCCAAAATGCATCAGCCCCAGCGCTCCTCTGTTGGCAAGCCACACACGGTCGCGTATATGATACATCCATGCTTCCCTCATCTGTTCGTACGTAGGTTCGTAGCCGTACTTTTCCATATTCAGGAGGTACATGTATTCTACATCGGTATCATCATCCGAAAAAGCGCCGTTGTAGTTTTTCAGCTTATCCAGGTTTTTGGTATATCCGTACGGCCATTTTTCGGGGCCGGGGGCATTTACATATTTATTTTCATGCGGCAGGCCGTAAATATTGCCGATCATCTGGCCTATCCATGCACCGGCGATCTTATCGCGTAATTCGGCGACACTTATCTGCTTCATTTTTTTTGCATCAGAGGATCTGCCCTGGCCTACGGAAGTGCCGGCAATGGAAACAGCAAGCAGCAGCGTTAAAACATTTTTTATATACATAAAAAGGTTATGGGTTTTGTTGAAGGTTTGGGTTAGCATTCAATACTACCTGTGGTATTGGAAATAGTTTTTTACTGGGTGCTGAAGTTGGTTTGTTCCACCAGGTATCCCCCCATACGCCAAAGCGGATCTGATCCTGCCTGCGGCGGCCTTCCCAGGCAAACTCGCGGGCAAATTCATTCAATAATTCGGTAGCGTTAATATCTGCCACGGTGTAAGGTGCAAGGCCGGCCCTGGTCCTGATCTTTTGCAGCTCGGGGTTGCCGATCATCTCGCCGGCACGGCCCAGGCGCCACAGCGCTTCAAACTTTGTGTACAATACATCCGCATAGCGGAACAACACAAAATCGTTGCTCATCTCTGTGACATAGTATTCCAGTTTTGGCTGGTATTCATATTTGGCGCCACGGGCTCCTTCCCACCTTTTGCGAGACATATAGTCGCTGATAGTAGTGGTATAAATGAACGGAACCGTTACGCCACCCTCCACAAAAGAAATGGGGTTGCCCTGCTTGTCGTATTGCTGACCAAAGAGGAAAGACTTTTTGCGTATATCATTTGCACTGTATTTGTCGAGGAAGCCGGGTTCTACCACAAACTCATCCCACATCTGGCCAACGAAATCGAACGTAGCCCTGCTGGCATCGTTCAATGTAAGCTGCTGCCAGTAAAAGCGGTCCCTGGTGAAGATGGCATCCATCGGTATCACAAATATGTTTTCTTTGGACACTTCGTTCTGAACCTTAAAATTGGTAAAATAGTTGTCTTCGATCCTGTAGGCGTTCAACGCTATCACCTTGTCACAAGCGGCAATTGCTTCCACCGCTTTGTTAGTTCCCAACCATTCCTGTGCGTTGAGGTACATTTTGGCCAGCAGCGTATACGCCATTCCCTGGGTAACCCGGCCGTAATATTCGGAAGTAGGCTCCGCCTGCAGTTTGTCTACATTGCTATTGATCTCATCGATGATGAAGGAAGCGATGAACTGCCGGTTTTTCTGTTCGGGCAGATCCCTGTTGGTAAAATCGGTAGAAAAAGGAACATTGCCCCAGTTGTCGATAGCGATGTAATAAAAATAGGCACGCAGGATCCTGATCTCAGCCAGTATTTTTTCCTTACCTGCAAATTGTATGGTAGAAGCTTCTGTTTCATACAGCACTTCGTTGCAGGCGCTGATGCCTTCAAATACGAACTGCCATGCAGAGGCATTGATCTTATTGCCTGGCTCTACCTGGTGCTTCTGCAGCTGATTCCAGCGGCCATTATCCCACACCTGCCCATCATCGCGGGCGGGCGCTACCATTTCATCCGACGACAATTCGGTAAGCGACCAGATACTGAATTCTTCGGGATATTTTTGCAGTTTCGTATACGAACGCCCGGCGTTCATCAACACATCCTTTTCTGATTGAAAGAACTTATCGATCGGGATAGATGAATACACTTCCTCATCCAGCTTGGTACACGATAAAGATGTTCCAACAACAATCAACAGAGCGGGGAGCAGCCATTTTTTCAGTTTCATACTATGGTTAGTTTATAAAAGTTTTAAAATACTACACTCACGCCCAGCGTTACTGCAGTTGTTCTTGGATAATAGGTTAATGGTTCGATGCCAGGCTCCAGCCCGCCCAGGTTCACTTCGGGATCCAATCCTTTGTAACCGGTGATCGTAAGCACATTCTGCGCTGTGAGGGAGAATACCAGTGAGGAGAAATATTTCACTTTTGATGGCACCCTGTAGGCGAGCGACACGTTATCTAATTTTACGAAAGTGGCATCTTCGATGTATTTTGAAGAGTAGGTGGTAGCGCCGATGAACTGCGGATTTTCTAACTGCGTACGTACAATATTTTTAGTACCGATGGCCGCCCAGTTCTCATAATATAACCGGTATGAATTCAATACATCGCCGCCGATATTGGACCGGATGGCAAAACTCAGGTTCCAGTTCCTGTAAGAAAAATAGTTGCTCAGCCCCAGGCTGCAAAACGGATTGGCATTTCCTATCTCTTCCCATTTATCAGCGTTTACGCCACCGATCGGGTTTTCATTTTTAAAATTATCGTAGCCGTTCTCATCCAAACCCAGCCATACCGGGCCATAAAAAGTACCCAGGCTCTTGCCTTCCTGCAGCTTTTGAGAATACACGGGTACATTGCCGCCCAGCCACGCCAGGTCATATGATCTTTCCTGGAATTCCGCATTCGATATCTTTTTCAGCTTGTTCACGTTTTTGCTGGCAGTAAACAAAAGGTCCCACGAAAAATCCTTTTTCTTCAGGATGCTTGCATTCAGGCTCAGCTCGATACCCTGGTTGCTGATATCGCCTACATTGGTAAACAATTCGGGATATACGTAAGGAGGTACAGCTACATTATAGGTATACAGCAGGTCGGTACTTGTTCTGGAATATACTTCCACCGAGCCGCTTATTTTTTTGTTGAACAATGAATAATCGATGCCGAAGTTCAGCTCCTGTTTCTTTTCCCAGCGCAGATCGGGGTTAGGATTGGAAACGGGCTGGTAACTGTTTATCCATTCGCCGTTGTAATAAAAGCGGCCCGCTCTTCCAAAGAGGATCTGCGATTTATAACTTCCAAAGTCCTGGTTGCCTGTTACGCCATAACCGGCACGTAATTTCAATTCATTCACCCAGCGAACATTCTTCATGAAGTTTTCCCGCTCCATTCTCCATCCGAGGCTCACAGAGGGGAAATTGCCCCATTTGTTATTGTTCCCGAATTTGGAAGAACCTTCACGCCTCATAGAAAGCGTGGCCAGGTATTTTTGATCGTAATTGTAGATGGCACGTGCAAAGAAGGCGATCAGTTTACTTTCGGCCCTGTAAGAGCCCATCTCGGCAGTACCGGCCTGGAGCCCTGCGCCGGCACCAATATTATTTGGCCCGTAAATGTCGGAATCAAAGCCTGAGTTGATCAGGTAGTTGTTGGAAAAACCAGATTTTTGATACGAATAACCGGCTACCGCCTGTAAGTTGTGCAACCCACGGGAGATCTTGTAGTTACCATAACTTTCCCACTGCAGGTTGAAATTATCGCTGTTGTTGATCTCCGCTTCACCGCCCCTGCCGATTATCTGCGGATAGTATTTTGTTTTATAGGAAGTTTCTTTAGACATACCCGCTTCGTAAGAAAGGAAGTTCGTCCAGCTAAGTCCCTTTATTATTTTCAGCGTTGCGCTTACATTCGGTGATATTACAAATGTTTTGCCCTCGCGCTGGCGTTCATTCATCATTGCTACAGGATTGTAATAGTCGATGGCCTGTAATTGGGAATATCCTCCTGCCTTGGTGTTGGACGGGTCGTATACCGGCTGCGTGGGGTTTTGTATGAATGCCTGGTAAAACAGGTTATAGTTGGCCGGCGTGTATTCGCTGGTGCGCAGGATCAGGTTGTAGTCGAGCGATAACCTGTTGTCGAATACCGCCTGTTTGATATTTGTTTTAAGAAGATATTTTTTTACCCCGTTGTCTTTCAGCAAACCGTCCGTCTTTTCGTAATTGAACGTGGTGCGGTGCGAAAAATAATCCGATCCACCTGATATTGCCAGGTTGTAGTTTTGGCTGAGCGGGTTTTTGCGGGTGATCTCCGAAAACCAATCGGTTTTAGCGCCGTACAAACTGCCGGCCCTTGAAGGCATATAGTTTTCGATCGCGTATTTAAATTCGTCGGCGCTCAGGGTACTTACACTCTGAGGAGCTACCTGTACCGAGAATTGGCTGGTTAACTCCACCACCGTTCTTCCGGCTTTCGCCCGTTTGGTAGTAATGATGATCACCCCATTGGTACCACGTGTGCCATAAATGGCGGCAGCGGCGCCGTCTTTTAATACATCAAAGGAAAGCACTTCATTGAAATTGATATTGTTGAGGTCGCCACCGATCACCCCATCAATGATGATGAGCGGCCCCTGGCCGGAAGTGAGCGTGTTGGTTCCCCTGAGGATAATTTTATATTTCGCCATAGGGTCGGCGCCATCCGGCTTGGTGATGGAAAGCCCCGCAA